>CAVTME010000011.1:0-107992 GCA_963735755.1 uncultured Bacteroidota bacterium
CATCAACACCCAGCGGGTCTGTCCGGCTGTCGCTCCCATCACCTGCAGTCCATTCTCCGAAAACCACTCCATGGCTTTGATATTTCCCTCGGCCTGGGGGGAACTGTAATTCCAGCGCATATAGATGCAGTTTTTGGGGAACAGGTCAAGGGATTCCAGCAGCTTGTGTTCATTCTCAGCCCACATGCTGTCAATCTCTTCACGGGTATAACGGGTGTTGAACATGGGACTGTACAATCCGGCATACTTAATGGGCATATCATCCCAGAACACCGGTATTCTGTTGTTCGCTTCTGCAAAGTCACACACCTTATTCAGCCAGTATAACTGCAACTCCAGCTCCGTTTTTCCACTGCCCCTGCCCGTGGTATTTACTTCGTCTCCTCCCACATGCAGGTACCTTCCATGGGGCATCGCTTCCATGGCATCCAGGTAGAGGTCAAACTGCACCTTATAGGTTCCCGGATCCAGGGGATTGAAAGCCCAATCACTCCCGGGATCATCCCGTAATTCTTCATATTCCTCATGTTTCAGAATAAAGGAAGCATGTCCCAGGCCCTGGACCAGGGGACTGATCTCGATATTTCTTTCCAGTGCATAGTCGCTCAGCTTTTTCCACTCTTCCATGCTCAGCGCATCTTCCGATGCCACCAGTGGCTGGCGCTCATACCCCAGTTTGTCCTCTACCTCGGCGATAACGGCATTGATCTTGTAATGCGCCAGTTGATCCATCAAGCGGTAGTAATATTCGGTCTTCTCCCGGTGATGTTTCATATCCAGCTGGATGGCCCGGTATGAAAGCAAAGGATAATCTTCAATGCTGCAAAGCGGCAGTGGAACGCCCTGCTCCTTTGCATCCAGAACAAGCTGCTCCAGGGTCATGAAAGCATACAGAAGTCCAGCCCGGTCTTTCGCGATAATTGAGACCTGATCCGAGTGAATGGAAAGTGTGTATCCCTCAGGTTTCATTTCCGGCAATTCGCCAATCTCAAAGAGAATCTGGGCTTCAGATGGTTCTTCAACAGATTCTAGTCCAGGAAGCGCCTCACCTGTTACAGGCAAGGTGCATCCACCCACTCCATGATAAAATCGGACCGATTCTGGAGTCAATACACTATTGCCGGAAAACTCAAGCTTCTGAGGCGGCGGAAGAAGTTGAAAGTCCCCCGTTTTCTTTTCTCCCTGCTGGCATGAAAAAAGCAGGACAAATAATCCCGTACCAATGAGTGTATAAATGGTTTTCATAGATAATAGTAGATTAATTTTTTTTAGCCTTTCAGACCGACCTGAGGTACTGCCGGTAGTATTTGAGCGCATTTCGTTTCACTTCAGAGCTTGTATACTTCACATGTTTACTCAGGAAATCGAGCACATATTCATGATCATGTTTGGAGTATTCCCGCATCACCCACCCCACAGCCGTTTTGGCAAATCGTTCATCGCGCCTGATCAGGGTATCGGCAAAGCGTTCTATTTCTTTTGAATGTTCGGTAATGGTTGATGCCCTGGCGAAGGGGACCAGCGATGCCCGTGCCTTCCAGATATAGGGATCACGGTTCCACCGTTTCAGCCTCCATATCACTTCTTCCTCCCCTGAATCAACAAGGGGTGTGAGTATCCTGACACAAAGCCAGTCGGTGGTGTTCCAGTCATGTATATAGCGGTCGTCAAACCAGTCTGACACCAGGTTCATGAGGAAACTGCTTGTCATTTTATCCATCCAGAACAGCTGTACATAGAGAATGGCCGCAAGCTTTTCTTCCGCATAATCCCCTCGCATCAAACCATTGACAAGGGCTACCTGCTTATTCATGGACAGGTTTTCAAAGGCCGATTCCCTGTCCCTGTCCAGGAAAAGCTTCCTGATCTCCGGCGTCCCAACTCCCAAAAAGGGAATCTCTCCTTTCATATAGTTGTTCCACCATGCTGCCTTCTCCTGGCACCGGCCCCTTCTTAACTCTTCTGATATTTCGATTCTGACCTGCTTCATCTGATATCCAGGTTTCTCCTGACCTTTTCCGGATCCATGGCAGCTTTCAAATAAGGGTGGGCCTCGGTACTGAACACCACCGTTTCCAGGTTGTACATATCCTGGTCGGCAAATGCCAGGTAAAAATATTTCAGTGTTTCGGCCAGGAAATAGGTAGCCATGTAATCGCGTTTCTCCTTGGTAATTACATTGGCAGAAGCTGTAAATGCTTCATCTGTTGCGCAGAATTCCAACAGATCCGCGTAATAGCCCTTGAGCATCTTCATGTATTTTGGATCTTCTGTAAGCTCCCAAAGGTACCAGGCTGATTCGATGATTTCAGGATTCAGATCGTACTGTGGATTGATGATCGAATCGGCCGCATAATCATAGATCATGGGCTCCAGACCGTGTTTATTCCAAAGCCAGTCCCAGGTTTCCTGCAAGGCTGCAGCCTCTTCCATATGTCCTGAAACAGCCAGCAGGGCTGGCATAAAAGCATCCCACAGGGTGATCACCGAACTACTTCGCTCACCGGTATGCATGTCCACCCGTCCATACCAGGTCCGGCCCTCCTTCTCTTCAGGTATATAATTCAGAACCGCCCCGATGCTTTTTTCCCACATGGATTTCAGTTCAGGATCACCAAAAAGCAGCCAGCCTTTATAGAGGTATTCAAAATAGGAATCGATACCCGCACAGATATGGCTTGTTGTATTGATCCAAACCCCCGTCTCCACATCAATCACCTCCCCAACCAGTCCGATGTCTGACCTGCGATCGAAGATGGCCATTGTAGCGCGTTTGGCTGCCTGGTAATAAACCGGATCCCCGGAAAAATAGCTGAGCATCCCCATCTCAAGCAGGTAAGTACCCGCCTCTGCCACATTCACCCGACTGCCCCTGACCGCCCCTGACTGCAGGTTCACCCAGTAGTATGGGATCCCGGTTTCTGACTGGAATGCCGGCAAAAGCCGGTCCCCAAAATCTATGGCCTTCTCAAGGATTCTTTCATCTCCTGACAACTGGTACATGGAAACCAGTCCGCCCAGGATCCGGATGTTCACTTCAAATACTTTGGCTTCAAAATCCTTATCGAAACTGATGGAATCGGCCACATAGGCCAGCACTTCATCTGCATCTGCGGTGAGCCCTGTAACCACCAGGGTACTGAAAGCATCAATGGGAGAAATATGAAGGGATTTTTCGTACCAGTTCCGGCCAGTTTTGCTCATGGGCAGCAACACATCCAGGGGCCAGGCATAGTTCCTGTAGGCATCCCATGATCGCTTGGTATCGTGCCTGACCCGGATGGCCAGCCCATGGGTGGGATGAGAGGACTCCTCCTGCCCGCATCCGATACAGAGGAGGGGAATAAGCAGATACATGACCAAACGGGCAAACTTCATTGGTGCGGGTAAATAATTCAGTTTGAAGATAGATATTCCAACTGTTTATCACAATGACATTTAATCAACCATGGCTGTGAAATTGATCTGTGTCAGGCCTTATTTTGTTGAAAGATTCCTTTTATGCCCTTATTTCTATAAAACTAGTGAATCCGGAGTAAAAGGTGCAACCTTTTTACATAGAAACTGTTTAGCATATTATGACCATGCAAAGAACCCTGGGGATCATCATTGGCCTGTGGATGCTCTCATCCATTGTGAACGGACAACAGACGGGATTCCTGGACCACCTGAGGATCGGTTTTGGGGGTGGGGCCAACAGTGCGCACATCATTGCCCTGGAACCCTACAACGTATATGAGGACCTCTCCGGAGGAAGCTATGAGAACAGCTATTCAGGAATGCTCCAGAATATCGGCAACCAGTATTTTGTACAGGTGGAGTGGTACAATAAATTTCTGGTGGTAGCGCTGAAACCCGGCACATACACCTTTCGGTTCAGCTCACACAATGAACTGGAGTTCACCAATGAGACCATCGAACAGGAAACACCCTACCTGCTCAGGTATATTTCGGTTCCACTGGAGGCCAGGTATAACCTGGATCTGCAGCGCTTCAGACCCTATGCCGGAATCACAGCAGCATACAGTCATCTGCTCGGTTCCAACGATGCATCAAACCAGTCCTTCATCCGGCCAAAATTTACTGCGGGAGCCGTGGCGGGGACGTACATTGATCTTAATTACATTATCCTGGACCTGAATGTGGGTTACCTTGCCGGTTTGCATAACATTGCCAGTAAAACAGAAAGGTTCGGGGCCGGAAGCGGGGAGACTTTCGCCCAGGATGACATACTGTTAAACAATCTTCAGGTGAGCCTCTCCATCCTCTTTTCGCTACAGAAACAGAAAAGAACTGGCGCAGTTGAATGCTACTACTGATCCCATGAGAAATAGAATAGAACTTTTGGTACTGATGCTGCTGGTCGTCTCCGGATGTGAGATCAACCAGAAGGAGGTGCTGCCTGAAGACGGCTTCCTGAAAATATACAATGACCCCAGTGAACTTCTCTCCTACTACCCGGAAAGTGTAATAGAACTTGACGGAGGAGGATACATGTTCATTGCGGCAGTGAAAGATGAAGAATCAGAGATTGAGTATCCATCTGCACAACTGATCCGGACAGATAACAAAGGGGTATTGATATGGACCGAAAGCTATGATTGGCTTGCCCCTGCTTCAAACCTGGTCAGGTTCGGAAGTTCCATTGGCTTTGTGGCCATGGACAGGCAGCTGAATGCCTTTGCAGTATTGGTGGACCCTGCAACGGGAGAGATTCGGGAACAGGAAGACCTGGGAATGACCATGCCCCTCTATGCCTATGGTGATGAGCAGGGCAACCTGGTGGTCCTGGGCTATGATTTTGTTTCACGCTCTTCGTGGATCTCCAAATTCAATAACAACCTGGGGCTGGAGCGAAGCAACAAACTTGCAGTTAATGCCGACATGGACCTGCTGATTCAGCGACACCTGAACAAGACCGGACAGGAGTTCCCCTTTTTTATTGGCGAATATTCCAACGATGCAGGAACAGGATATTTTGTGTCCTGCTTCAGCAATTATACCCTGCGCACCATGTTCCTGGATATTTCATCTTTGAACGCCACAGGGGATCTGTTTTCGTTCCAGACAGATGAAGCCATAAGCGCTGTGGTTCATAAAAGCGGGTCTCTGTTCGGGCTGACAGGATACTATGAGGGCAACAACTACATTGTTTCTGAAGCTGATATTGATGTGGGAATCAGCCAGAGCATTAAAGATTTCCAGGGTCAGCAGCTATATGAGCTGACCGATAAAGCAAAAGCTGTTTCGGTAGTAGCGGAAACTGAGCAAGGCACCTATGCCCTTTTTGCTTCCCAGACCAATGCCAATTCTGTTGTTGTTTACCAGCATGCCATAGATGCAGACAGCCTGATCATGACACACCATCGCTACTTTGATGAGCGGGTGGAGGTCTCTGATATCATCCAGACAGAAGATGGAGGAATTGCCATCCTGGGGCAGATTTATGTATTGGGTAAATACCAGCGATCCTTTCTGATCAAAGAACCAAAAGAGCTGCTGATCCCGGAGGATTGTGACTGTTTATAGTTTCAAGAACTTCGAAATGATGCGTTTCTCCTTCTGAAGCATCAGTAGCTGGTAGATTCCAGCATTTAAATCTGAGACATCCAGTGAAAGTGAATTGGGGCCGAATCTGCCCTCCCTGGAAATGGTCTTTACTTTTCGTCCAGATCCATCGATCACATGAATGATCACATCACCTCTTCGCGAGAGATTGAACTGCACATGGGCCATCTCTGCAACCGGATTGGGGTAAATAAGCACGGAATCGCTGCTCCTCCCGGCAAGCTCTGAAGATATTCCGCTTGTGGAAATTAGGGGGATCTTGTCATCCACCCAATCGGCAAAGCCCGTATCGATCAGGGCTTGATCATCCCCCTCAAACCAGTCCTGGATGATGGAAGTATAGATCTGCCTGTAATCAATATTGTAGACCAGGTTCCCATTGTGAAGGTCCCCTTCCCCGAGCCCGGGGTTCTCCCCATAGATCCCATTGTTCAATTTTGTTCCGAATACAAATACAGGGGTGGCCGTTCCGTGATCTGTCCCGTAACTCTCATTGGAATAAGCCCTGCGTCCAAATTCTGTAAAAGTGACGGAGAGTACCCGCTGGTCGATTCCCAGGTTATTCAGATCTGAATAGAAATCCTGAACCGCTGTGGACATGTTATAGAGAAGGGAAGCGTGCAATCCCTCGCTGGATTCACCTTCCAGCACCTGTTCACCGTGGGTGTCAAATCCGCCGATCCGGCAGAGAAAGATCTTTGTCTTGATGCCCCCGCTGAGTAGCCTGGCAATGAGCTTCAACTGGCTGGCCAGATTATTGGCCCGGGCCGGTGAAGAATAGGGATAGTTCTCTCGATACTCCACTGTATTGTTTCCCTGATCATATACATCCTTCAACCTGCCTGCATACTGGTTGGACTTCTGTTCGAAATCCATGATGTATTTGATCTCATCGCCGGCATGACTGTCAGGAGAAGTGATGGGAGGTTCAACCCCAACACTGTTGATCAGGTTATAAAACTGGTCGGGATTCCCGATATTGAGCCCGATGGGGATTCCGTTTTCCCGGTGGAAAGCCAGTGAGAGCGTGCCGCTCAGCTCAATCCCAAGCGGATCGTCCATGGATGGGTTGGGAAATTCGTCCGGATAACCGGGATAGATGTTGTTCAGGTAGCGTCCCATCCAGCCCGAATTGTAATCGTTATGAACCGATTCGTCACCACCCATAAAGACCACATCCCTTCCCCGGAAGTGGGACAGGTTCATGTCCGGATAGCCCACATTCTGCATGATGGCCACCTTGCCCTGGTCATACATCTCTTTGAAAGCACCCATGTCGGGATGCAGTCCTACCCTTACATTCTCGTCAACAGTGGGATCCACCTCGATGTAGCTCCTGGTTCCATCCTCTTTGATAGCAATGTTGGGTCTCAGGTTATAGTAGTTGGTATATTGTGAGATGGGGATCAAGGTATTCAGGCCATCATTCCCTCCGTGGAGTTGAATAAATATCAATACCTTGTCGTTGGTGCTGGCTGCAGCCATCTGCTTCAGACCACCCTGACCCGCCAGAAGGTTTATGGGAATTCCACCCAGGGTTAGTCCCGCTGCCCCTCCTGCTGTATTCCTGATGAATTGTCTTCTCTTCATGGCGCTTAAATAATTTGGAATTCTGGTGTTTGAATCAATGATGTAAGCAGCAGTTCGAGCTGGCCCCGGACTGTATCAGCTGTGCCTGAGTCCTGGTATTCTTCCCACTCCGTTTTCCATTTGCCCCGGGCATAGGTGGGATCTTCATCCAGGGCATCCAGGAAGATCGTATAGAGAAAGTAGTCATAGCGCTCCTGGGACAGCTCCACAGCGAATAGAAGTCCGGTGAGCACATCCATGATCTCCATTGAATCTGAAGGATCCGAAACATGATCTGGATTCTCCACCCAACCCAGCACATCCAGGTAGATGGTCCGCTCGTTTTCCCCTCCAGGCGCCTCCATCAGGAGATCACCCGCCTGGTACCTGTATGCCAGTGCATAGGTGGTGATCCAGTTTCGGTTGTATCCCGGAATCTGGTGGTAAGCCGGGTAACCCGCCACTTCGAAGGGTTCATAAAAATTGAGCCCCTGGTCCACCAGAGCGTTAACAACAAATCCCATATCTGCATAGAATGCAGCAGGTGCGACTTCCCGGTTTGGGAACTGAATATTGAAGGCCCTGAACAGACCGGTAAAAAGGTCTACGGGAGACTTGATCAGGGCTCCCATGTTGTCATTCTCCTTGATCGCATCATCATTGTCATAGAAATGATCGCTTTTCAATAATACCTTCAAGGCCTCTACAATGCTGTATTCGTTGTCCATAAGCACCTGGGCAATGGGACCAATGATATCTGCCTCCACTTCCTCTGAAATGAAATGGTATACAAAAAAGCGGTAGAGCTTCCTTGCGATGAACCGTCCGGTTTCCTGCTGGGCAAATATCATCTCGATCATTGCATCCAACTCCCCCTCGGCAGCTTCCACCGTCGGATATCCGCCAGCTGAAGCAGCAGGCTGAATGCTTTGTCCTCCGAATTTCGAAGTGAAAGTCTTTGTGTCCGGATTGTGTTCAATGGCCACCGCAACAAAACCGGCCCCCTCCGCGACAGTTTCACTTCTCATCGTACCGGTAGGCCATCCGGTGTCGGGATCAATGGTGCTGTATGTTTCATCCATCATCCAGCCGGTGAGTACCTTGGTGGCCTCCCTAATATCCTCCTCTGTATAGTTGGTATAATCTCCCTCCGCCACCTGGGGTCCCTTCCCTATGCTGTAGAGTTCAAACATCTCCCTGGCAAAATTCTCATTGGGAGAACGGAAGCGGTTGGAATATCCATCCAGATACCTGAGCATGGCATTATCCACACAGATCTTCTTAAACAACTCCTTGAAACTGCCATAGGCGTAAAACCGAAAAAGACAATTCTGATAGTAGATGGCCTCACTGGACCGGATTTCTGTCCACCGGGCAGGGAGATGGGTATGGAAAAACCAGGTGATCCGCTCCTTCAGAGTCGGGGGGGACTGCCTCATGACATCCATGTGCCAGGACTGGAAATAACTGAACAGCTCGTCCTGTTCGCTGTTGGATTCTCCAGCGTGAGACTGGGTGGAAGGGTCCACCCATGTAGCGTCCGTAGCGGGATCAATGGGGGGCGCAGGATTGGATGTTGTATCATCCAGCAGCTTCGTCATTGCTGTCTCCACAGTCAACTCACTGAACTGGTTGATCTGTGCAATGGTAGGTCCGAACGTGGCCCTTCTCAACAGATGGGCCGCATTGGACTTACCCAGGATACCTTCAAACTCTTTTAGTGAAGCCATGGCTCTTAGGTTTATTACAGAAACCAATCCACCCCTGTTTGGTTGCAGTAGCACTAAGACCGGAGGCTTATTTAGAATTATTCTTAATAAACAACATCATGTAAACCTCTCTTTTATTGATCCATTCGGAACAATTTGCACTCCTATTTGTATTACTATTCCAATAATATTCTGATGAATGTAACAAGGTTTTGAAAACAGAGATGGAACCCGATTTAACCAGGCCCAACAATATAGACGACTACAGGGATCTTTTTGACAACATCATTGATGCGGTTTGCATCATTGATATAGAAGGGAACTTCCTGGATATCAATGCAGCGATGACAGAATTAGCTGCTTGCAGCCGGGATGAGATGCTGCAAATGAATGTGAGGGATTTTGTGCATCCCGATGATGTAGAGCAATCAAAGGCGTTCTTTGATATGCTGAAGACTGTAGGTTCTTATTCGGGCTATTCAGGAAAGTTCATTGACAGGCATAACAAAATCAAATATATTGAGATCAGCTCCAAAGCATTTTACGACGAGCACGGGAAGATCATCGGTTCAAGGGATATCATCAGGGATGTTACGGACAGGAAGAAGATTGAGCGGGAGCTGATCAACAGCGAACAGAAATTCAGGACCGTGGTGACCAACTCGGAAGCCATCATCTTTATCCTGGATAACGAAGGGGTTTTCACCCTGTCTGAAGGGAAAGGACTGGAAGCATTGGGATTAAAGCCGGGAGAAGTGGTAGGCGCGTCGGTATTCGATATATACCAGGATAATCCCGAAATTCTGGAAGCTGTGGCGCTGGCACTTGATGGAGAATCCAGCAAACTGATCACACAGGTTGGCGAGCAGCATTATGATACTTTCTACTCTCCATACACCTGTCCGGAGGGAAAATGCATGGGTGTGATCGGTTTATCTGTTGATATCACCGAGCGGGTAAAAAAAGAGGAGGAGCTTGAGCTGGCCCGGAAAAAAGCGGAAGAATCGGATCACCTGAAAACCGCCTTCCTCGCCAACATGTCCCACGAAATTCGAACCCCCATGAATGCCATTCTCGGCTTTACCTCTTTGCTGGCCCAGGATAACCTATCTCCCAATGACAAGACCACCTATGCAGAGATTGTCCATTCCAAGGGCAATGAGCTTATGCAAATGTTGAATGATCTCATCGATATATCCAAAATTGAGGCCGGGATCATCACCATGACCAGGGAAAGCTTCAACCTGAATAAATTGCTGGAGGAATTTACCAAAGTGGCAAAGCAGGAACTGGTTCTGCAGAACATCCATACCGTGGAGATCATACAGTCCATTCCCGACAAATCGTTGATCATTGAATCCGACGAAAACAAGGTGAGACAGATTTTGAACAACCTCCTGGTGAACGCCATCAAATTTACCAGGGAGGGTAAAATTGAGTTCGGGTTTTTCCTTGAGGATTCCCGGGCAGTGGTTTATGTAAAAGATACCGGGATTGGGATCAGTGAAGAGAAACAGCCTATTATTTTCGATCGCTTCAGACAGGTGGATGAAAAGATGAGCAGGAGCCAGGGTGGAACAGGACTGGGCCTTTATATTTCGAAAACACTGATTTCACACCTGGGAGGAGAGATTTGGGTAGAATCTGTTCCCGGAGAGGGCTCTGCTTTCTTCTTTACCTTACCGCTGATGTAGAGACAGCATACAGTACGCCTCGTTCTTCAAGGTGTTTAAGAAGATACCTGAAATTGCTTTCGTCAACTGTAGCTTTTTCCGGTGGTATCACACCGGTCTCTTTCAACATCCCGTTCAGAATCAACTCTGCCACACCGGTGGCTGTGTATCCCGTGGTGCGGGACATGGAGAGGGTATCACTCTCCTTGTGGTATTCATCATAGAGGTCATAGGTGTACACCAGAAAACGGCCCTCTTCCCTGCCTTCGATAACAACCTGCATTACTGTGAATTCTCTCTCTCCTTTGTTCAGAGTGAAAATCGGGAAAAGAAGAGAGGCAGTCAGGTCCACCGGCCTGATTTTTGTCCCCTTCACATCAACCTCCTCCTGGCTAAAATAGCCCAGTTCCCTCAAGACCCGCAGGTACTCAACAGTTCCCGGGTAACGCAATGTCTTCTCTACCATATCAGGGATTTCCGGGAAGGAATCCAGCAGGGAACGTAAGCCATCCGAATTCCATGCTTCCAGCGGACCGATGCCAGGGAATTCCACTGTTTCAAGATCCGAAAGTGCCGGTTTTACAACATTCTCTCCCTGTTCTCTAAGGCGGGCCGGCCTCACATACTCCTCGATGCAGTCCATGGGCGACCACGAGCTTTTATACTGCAGGGGCCACTCTCTTTCCATGGGAAGACCACCCACAAGGCAGCGGTAGGAGCTTACCTCCATACGCTGCTGATGATAGCCAAGGATGGCGTTGCACATTCCAGGAGCCACGCCCATATCAGCCACTACCCTTACTCCCTGTTTGCGCGCAAGGCCGTCTAACTCCATGAAATCTTCCGGACAGAAAGAAATATCCACCATATTCTTTCCGGCCCTGATTACTGTCTCCATCACCCTGTAACCGAATTGTCCCGGTGTGGCTCCCATAACAAGGTCAGCATCCTTTAGCAAACCCGAAAGCTGATCACCAGTGAAATCAGCACAGACTCCCTGAATTCCAAAAGCTGCCTCCAAGTCATCAAGAACAGGCCGGTTCAGGTCCACAGCGGTAACCTGGTGACCATTTTGTTTCATGTCAATGGCGATGGCTTTACCCACAAGTCCCACACCAAGAACCACGATTTTCTTCTTCATTCCAGCAAGGTTTTAAGTGACAGCATCCCTGGTTTGCGGATACCGTTCATATAACTTTTGATCTATGATTAATCTTACTTGCTCAAGGGCGCTGAAAATCTCCTCGTAGGAGGTATACAATGGAGTAATTCCCAGTCGGATGTTATTGGGTTCCCTGAAATCGGGAATCACCACATGCTCTCCCACCTTTGGATCGAGAAGCGCTTTGCAAATCCGGAAAGCTTCAGCATGCTTGAGGGATACATGCGATCCCCGTTTTTCATTGAATTCGGGAGAACCCAGCCTGAAACCATACTTGAACAGCCATGCTGATGCAAGTTCAATCAGGTATTCCGACTGTGCCATACTTTTCCGGCGGATGGTCTCAATCCCTGCTTCAAGCACCATATCCAGGGCTGGTTCCAGTCCGGAAACTGATAAGACGGGAGGTGTGCCGGTGAGGTATTTTCTGATCCCGTCGGGTGTCCTGTAGTTCAGTTTGAACTCAAATGGATTTTTCTCTCCAAACCATCCCTGGATGGGATTCTCCAACTTCTCCTGCAGGTCTTTCCTCACATAGAGAAAAGCCGGTGATCCCGGTCCGCCGTTCAGATATTTATAGGTACAGCCGATGGCCAGATCCGCGTTCGCCTTTTTCAGGCTCACAGGTACAGCCCCGACCGAATGGCTCAGGTCCCACAACACCAGGGCCCCGTGCATATGTGCCAGCTCAGTTACCTTCTCCATGTCGTAGAGGTAGGAACTTTTAAAAGTTACATGTGAAAGCGTCACCAGGGCTGTTTGCCTGCTTATCATCCTGAGCAGCTCCGTCAAATCTGACGATACCCCGTCTGTCGACTTCAACAGCCTGAGGGTATGCCGGTCCCCAAATTGTTTGACCAATCCCTGCAACACATACAGATCGGAAGGAAAATTCATGTCATCGGAAAGGATCTCCCGCCTTCCTTCCATCAACTTCAGGGCCCCATAGCCCAGTTTATACAGATTGACCGAAGTGGAATCAGAAACAATCACCTCTTCGGGATGGGCCCCGATGATCTGCGCGATTTTCTTTCCCAGGCGCATGGACTTTTGATACCACCCTTCATTCCAGCTTCGTATCAGGCGGTCCCCCCACTGCTCCCTGATGGCAGCGTCGAGATAGTCGATGGTCTCCAGGGGTAACCGCCCCAATGAATTTCCATCCAGATAGATCACTGACGGATCACTGATTACAAAACGTTCACGAAATCCTTTCAGGGGATCTTTCTGATCAAGATCCCGGGCGTTGGAAAGAGAATGCTGTTTACTCATGAGTCGATGTTGATGGCTTTTGAGGGAAATATACCCTACCTTGCAAGGTAAGATAAAGTGAGGAAATTGAAAAAATGAAAGATATGAAAGCAATTTTCCTGGTTATTCTTACGATCAGTATGTTGGCCTGCTCTTCTGTTCAAAGACAGGAACAATTGAAAGAGGAGCTCATTCAAACTGACCTTGACTTCTCCGAGATGTCTCTAAAACAGGGAATGAACAGTGCTTTTGCAGCCTTTGTTGCCGAAGATGGAGTGCTTCTCAGGCCCGGGTCCATGCCCATTACAGGAAAAACAAGCATTGAAGAGCTGCTGCTGAAAGTGGATGATACAAGCTTCCACCTGACCTGGGAACCCTTATATGCCCGTGTGGCTGCATCAGGAGACCTGGGATATACCTATGGCGTTTATAAGATGCAGGCGAAATCGGCCGACACCACCCTCAGTGGTACCTATGTATCCATCTGGATACAGGAAGAGGGTGAATGGAAGTGGGTACTGGATACAGGGAATGAAGGTGCAGGGGATTAGGTTCCTACATCCAGCTGGTGGCCTCCATATCCAGGTACCACTCGAGGTTTCCCGATGCCGGAGCAACATAGAAGGCTGGATAATCCAGGTAGCACCCCTCCTTCATCACAATTTCATTCACCACACTTGATTTATTCTTTCCGGATACCAGGAAAGCTACCTGCCGGGCTCCGTTGATTACCCCCCCCGTGATACTGATCCTCCGCTGCCCGGATTCGGGATGGGTTGTGGCCACACAGGGCTTTTCGGATTTCCACAGTTGGAGCTGGTCAGGAAAAATAGAGGCCGTATGACCATCCGGTCCCATGCCCAGCCAGATCCAGTCAAACACAGGAAATCCATTCTCCACAGGAAGTTGGTCCATCAGCAGTTGACTGTACCTGTCAGCCTCCTTTTCAGGGTCTTCCCCACCCCGAATGAAATGGATCCTCTCCTGTGGAATGCCCAGAGAATCAATAAACAACCTTCGGGCATTTCCATAATTACTCTCCGGATCTTCCGCCGGAACACACCTTTCATCGCCCCAGTAAAGATGTACGTGCATCCATTCTTCGGGTTGGGTAGCATGTACAAGCTGCCTGAATACAGCCAGGGGTGTGGATCCACCCGACAATGCGATATGGACTGTTTTCCCTGCATCCCCGGTCTCCTTCAGGAAACGATTCAGATCACATACAAAAGCAGCTGCAAGTGTATCCAGATCCGGATAAATATAGTGTCTTCGTCTGTGCATTATAATTCACAATAGAGGCCGTCATCAGCCAGGTTTTTACAGGGATAGCGCCAGGTATAATCCTCACCCTCAATCATCTTGTCTGCTACTTCAGGTCCCCAGGTACCACATGGATAACCGTGCAGGGGAATCTGACTATCTTTCTCCCAGGCCGCCAGAATGGGATCCACAAACCGCCAGGCGGCCTCAACGGCATCCCCCCGGGCATAGAGGGTACTGTCTCCCTGCATGCAATCCAGCAACAGCCGCTGGTATGCTTCAGGAATATAACTGTCAGTCAAATCCTTATAATGAAAATCCATGTTCACTTCCTGTACTTTAAAACCAGCTCCCTGTACCTTCATTCCAAATTTCAGAAGAATCCCTTCATCGGGTTGAATGCGGATCACCAGCTGGTTTCCCTTGCCCGGCTCCCCCTCACAGAACAATGATGTGGGGAGGGATTGAAATGGACTACGATCTCGGTAACCCTGGTGGGAAGTCTTTTTCCCGTGCGGATATAAAAGGGCACCCCGCCCCATCTCCAGTTATCGATATACAACTTCATGGCCACAAAGGTTTCCGTTCTGCTTTCGCCGGGGACTCCCTCTTCTTCCCGGTAACCCGACATGGCCTCACCTCTCACATGGGAAGCGCTATACTGACCCCGGATCACCTGCTCCCTGATGTCCTTCCAGCGATGGGTCTGAAAGACTGGAATACTTTCAGTACCTCGTTGCGAATGGCATCGGAACTGATCACGGTGGGAGGTTCCATGGCCACAAGACCAACCAGTTGTAAAAGGTGATTCTGAAGCATGTCCCTCAGAGCACCCGAATGGTCATAATACCCACCCCTTGTTCCCACTCCCAGACTTTCCGATGAGGTGATCTCCACATGATGGATAAAATTCCTGTTCCACAGGGGTTCAAAGATTCCGTTTGAAAACCTGGTCACCAGGACATTCTGAACGGTCTCCTTTCCCAGGTAGTGATCGATCCTGTATATCTGATGCTCCTCCAGATGCCTGAGCAGGATGGTATTCAGATCCAGCGCCGATTGATAATCGGTTCCAAAAGGTTTCTCAACAATGACGCGTTTCCAGGTTCCATCTGTCTCGGAGACAAGCCCCACCCCGTCCAGGTTGGCCGGGATAATTCCATACAGAGACGGAGGTGTGGCCAGATAAAAGATATAATTGGAATCAATCCCGGTCTCCCTTGTCAGCTTCTCCAGTCTCTCTGCCAGTAAAGGGTATCCCTCTTTCAGCTCAGGATCCATGGCATGATAATGCAGCATCTCCAGCATATCAGATTCACCTTCCAGGTGGCCGGAAATCATCTCCCGGAATGATTGATCATCATATGTAGTCCTCCCGATTCCCAGAACTGCAAATTTCTCAGGAATCAGGTCGAGTTTTTTCAGTTCGGCCAGTGCGGGGATCAGCTTACGGCGCGTCAGATCTCCTGAAGCGCCAAAGATGACCAGTATATGGTTGGATGGTTTATACATGCTATTCATTTTTGTCGCTCCCGAAGTCTGATCCTTACCAGGATATCACGGGCCGTCACATACAAGGTATTCTCCCTGGGTCCGAAGGCCAGGTTTGAGGGCGGAACCGGTAATCCTATGGTTCCCAGATGGACCCCTTCGGGATCAATAACAAGAATCCCGCCCGGACCTGTGGCAAACAGGTTGCCCCTGCTGATCCACTTTCATCCCGTCGGGCCCTCCAGGTTGTGAAAGATCCTCGGCCTTAAAAAAGACTTCCCGATCTACAACACTTCCTGAATCATCCAGGGTATATCGCATCCAGAATACCTTCTTCCCCGGATTTGCTTCCTGCTCAAAATTGGCCACATAAAGATATTTCTCATCGGGAGACAATGCAATCCCGTTGGGCCAGGAGAGTGTACTGTCGATCAGGGTCACCTGACCTTTGAATACCTGAATACCCCACTGAAGGGAATTTCCTTGGCCGGATCAGCATTCCTTTCCGCCAAACCCCAGGGGGGATCTGTGAAATAGATGGCCCCTTTGGAATCTTTGCAGAGATCGTTGGGACTGTTGAATCTTTTCCCCTGGTAGCTGTCTGCAATTGTGTCAAGCACTCCCCCGGCAGAATACCTGGTGATGCTCCTGGATTCATGCTCACAGGCCAGGACGGACCCATCATGCTCCACAAGCAAGCCGTTGGAGCCGTAGCTGGGTTTCCGGAATTCCTTGTAGGTTCTTGCCGTCCCACCTGTAGATGGTATTGGCCGGGATATCACTGAACAGGAGGGTTCCGTCGGATTGCCATGCCGGCCCCTCTGTAAACTGGAAATCCACTCCAATTCTTTCAGCAACCGCTTCTCTGGAGACCACATCCCAGAAGCTTTCCGTCACAGGCTGAAAGGTTCCGATCTGGTGAGACCGGCTTTGGTTTACATCCCGGACAAAGCAGGATGGCGACGATAAGAATCTGTGCAGTTCGCATATTCATAATTATTCAACAAGTGCCGGCACCGGATCTCTATGGACCATATTCCTGTGGTGACCGTTGCTTGACATGGGTTTTTTATGACAGACCATACACATCTCATGGGTACCGATGGTCCCGGCCAATCCCTGATATTGAAGTGGTTGCTGGTTGTCCCGGTGCAAGCCATATTTATTGTAGGCACCATACACCGCATGGGTTGAACCATGACAGGCCGAGCACATAACACCATGGTTATCGGTCCGGTTGCGATACAGTGCTTCAAAACCGGGAACCCACATGTTGAAGGCAGTACCGGCAAACCCATCCTCAAAAATATGAAAATTGGTATGACACGATTTGCAATCGGGCTCCATCAGCCAGGGCATCCTGGGCTTGATCTCCTCCTTGGTATACGCATATACAGGCTCCAGTCCCCTGGACAGTTTACCCGCCGCCTCAATACTTCCCTGGTTGGCCAGCAGCCCCAGTGCATGATCTTCAAGGGTGCCATGACATTCCGTACAATTGACTCCCACCTGGCTGTGCCTGCCCCTGAAACAATTGGTATTGCCTTCGGGCCTGCTGGGATGGCACATGTTGCAGGCTTCATGATCCATCCCTGAAAGCAGGTTTGCATGAAATCCGTGAATGGCAGTTGAAAAATTCAGGACTCCCGGTTTGCCTGGTGCCATCACAGCCGGATCGGCATGACAGGACTGGCAAAGTGCGGGATTTCCTGCCAGTGCATCCTCCAGCAGGGTGGTCCCGTTATATCGGTCATGGGCCTTAAGAATATTAGCGGCCGTGAGATCTGCCATTCCGGACACATCGTTCCAGGCCCATCCCCCTTCATGACAATTGCGGCAACCCATTTCCGTTGAGGTGGGAGCCACTGCTTTTGTCACTGCCAGCACTTCACCTGTGGATTCATCTTTGGCAGTGATGGTAAACAGGGGGTAGGGATTAAATGTGCCGTCATCCATATAAGGCACTACCGGAATCAGGTGTGCGGCCCATACCGCACCCTCAGGCTCCATGGTCCCGATGACTCCCTTCCCCATCAGGCCAGTTCCCTCGGGCAGGTCCACCCCGAAGATCTGGACATCATAATCCCAGAACATGGAGTGATCCTGTGGATTGCGGAATCCATCCTCCACCTCATACTCCATGGTGACTCCCGTACTGATACCACGTTCGGGTTTTTCTCCCCGTTTAAACAGCTGGGCATTCAAGGTATTGGCCGGAGGCAAAAAGGAGAAATACTTCTCATTATCCGATATACAATGCATCCCCAGGTCGTTCCATACCAGCAGCACATATTCATCCTTCCCGGGATCAAATGCCGGGAATATCCAGTTCCAGCTCTTCCGGACTGTGAGATTCCACGGCAGATCGGTTTTCCCCAGGATTTCCTGGTACAGGTAGGCAGCCACCGCCTTTTTCTCCTCTTCCGTGCCGGCAAAGGGCGGCATGTATGAATTCACCTTTCCCATCCCCGTGAGTCAAGGCCTCCAAGCCCCTTTCGGTAAGTTTATCCGATTTATTCATCACTCCGTTATATCCGTCAATGGTATGGCATGCCATACACTGCAGCCTGAAAATTTCAGCTCCGGCCTCCATCATGTTCTCTTCGGTCACCTCCTTCACTTTTGTCCATTTTGCATGGGTCAGGAACCCTCCTTGCTTGATCAGTATCCATATCCGACGGGGCGATTCCTGTGGAATACATATGTCCGTATAACACATAGGGCTTCCTGGCAATCTCCCTCATGTATTCAAAGCCCGGCCATCCAGGCAAAACTGATCACCACCAGCAAAAGGGCGCCCACCTTCTGAACCCTTTGGGGGGTCCTGACAAGTGTGAAAAGGCCCAGTCCGAACAGCAGGATGGAACTGACCATCAGCAGGGTGATAAAGGGTGAGCTTTCCCGGTTAAAATGAAACAGATTTTCAAAAGCCTCTTCACTGATTACCCTGGTATAGTAGATCCCGGTCAGCACCAGCACCACCAGGGGAATATACATCCACTTTGCACAGAGCCTGAAGATCTTACGTCTGGTTTCCGCGTCTTTCAGCCAGGAGCCGGTGACCAATCCAAATACCCCGGCAAAGATCAGTGAAATGCAGGTCCTGAAAATCAGCGAAGGAAGATAACTGGGATTGAAGAATCCGTGCCAGAAGTTCCCTGTCTCAATCCATTTCCCGGGAGTGAGCATAAAACCAAGGATTCCGTTAATAATAAAGAGGCTCAGCCAGGCAAAAATAAAATAGAGCCAGCCCAGGATCATGTGCGGTTTATGGTCCATCTTGCCAAAGCGATAGTGGTAGATCAGCAGTGCCACGATCTCCCCGATAAAAAAGACCCATTCGATGGCCCATCCAAAAACAAAAGTGTGGATCAGTGATGGAGGTGGCAGCCGGATTGACCAGGGCAATGATAAACCAGATACCCACTCCGCTCATACCGCCAAAAACCATGGTCAGCAGAAGAAAGAACCAGGTATGCTTTCTTACATATTCAAGCAGTGCCGAGTCTTTCGTCAGCACAGCTTTCCGTTCGGTCAGCACCAGGAACAAACCGCCACCCACTGCCAGGTGTGAAATAACCACATGAAGAATGGCGATGATGGCGATCAGTAATCCCCCTCCTGTATTGGGGAGGAACCAGACAGGATAATTCATGATTGCTGGGTTTTAGGTTTGAAAATCAGGGTGATCATATAGTAAAGCGCCACAAGACCGATGACAAAAACAAGCAGGAAAACGACCAGGGGTGAGAACTCTTTCACATTTTCCAGTTGTGATGGACTGAATACCTGATCCAGGTAAGCAGCCCTGGCCAGATCGCGCACAATGACCATCAAAAGAATCTGGATCCCTCCCAGGACCATGGAAAGCTTCAACCGGCCTGTAAAGGAGGAGTGAAGGATCAGAAGGGCTCCGATCCAGCTAATGGCCATCACAATAGTCGCAAACATGGATCCACCCATAAAAGTCTTCCATACATTTTCAGGCATGGAGAGCCAGAACCAGGTCCCCACCCCCAACTGGATCAGGGTAATCCAACCAAATATCTTCAGGTTTGCTTTGATCTCGGTAAGCTTCTCCTTTTCATCCATCTTAGAGAAGTGATAGAAGATGGCCCTCCCCAGTCCTCCTATGGCCAGGGCTCCCAGTACAAAATGAAGGTAACGGGGCCACAGGGTGGGCTCCCCGAGATTCAGGTTCCATCCTCCGGGATTATCGAAGTAGATTCCCCAGCGTTCGGGCGCGGATGGCCAGGGTGTTGTTGTTTACAAATATAAATGCAATATAGAGCAGGAAGAGCGAAGTGATCACCAGGGCCCCTTTTGACCACCCGGGAGCGGATTCAGCCTTTCTTACAAAAATATAGGCTGCATAATAGGCCAGGATCAGTATCGGGATGACCAGGATCCATGGAACCGCCACCATCACCGAACTTGAGTAAAAAAGGTGCCCATAAAGAACCTGCACAAAAAGCAGCGGAGGCACCCCAAAGTTAACGGTCAGGGCAACCAGGGTGGGCAGTGCCCCTGAAGCTTTCTTCACCGGCTTTCCCAAAAGCAGGTCCCACACCGATAGAAGTGTTCCGCCAAGCAGGAAATTCATCAGTACCATGTGAATGAAGAATGTAAGGATCAGGAGCAGTTCAAACCATAGCCAGTGTACCGGTATGGCATCGACCGAGGGAATGATGGATTCGTACATATTGTGAGTGTTGGGTTTACCACAATATAATAAAAAAGGCCCTAAATCAAATCCGGTCAGAAGATAAAACTGGGCATAAAAAAAACTATTCCGGATCAGCAGGCCTGAATACAGAAACATCAGAAAGCTGCTTCAGTTTTTTTGCGCCAGCCAGATACAGGTATACTACATAGGGGACAAAAATGAAAAGCAGCCAGTCCACCTCGACCATCAGGATAAAATCATATATCCCGTGCAGGAGGATGGGGATTCCAAGGGCTCTGAGAAGATAACTCTTTCGCAATTCACTGTACCTGTGCGCAATACCGAAATAATAGCCCATGCTTACTCCAAAAATAGCATGGGCAGGCACAGCGGTAATGGCCCTGATGGCAGCCGTCTGATATCCCGCGTCCATCACATACATCACATTCTCCACAGCTGCAAAACCCAGGGAGACAAATACAGCATAAACTATCCCGTCAAACTGCTCATTAAAACTTGGGCTTTTCCAGATCAGCAGGTAGAGGGCCAGGAATTTAAACGCCTCCTCGGTGGTACCAGCCACCAGGAATGCATGGTAGGCAGCTTCTCCTACCCTGCCAAGCTCCGGCATGATAAAGACAAGAAGCCTTTCCACCCCGATAATGGGAATAACCGTGAGCATACCCAACACCACTGCTTTAATCAGCAATCCAAGGGGTTCTTTCTCATACTTATCTCTGAAATAGATATAGAAAGCAATGATGAATATGGGTGCCAGCGAGGCCAGTAAGATTCCCATGCTTACCAGCCAAAAGGAGATTGAAAGGGTGAGCCCTGGTAGTAACCATGACCCTGAATCATGCGGACTGATGCCCCGATGCTGATGTTATCCCCAAGTTTGTATGTGGCTCCCACCGTAAGGTGATCCATTGTATAGTGCGATAAGGGTGAAGTTGGGCCGGACACAAGATGCTTCACTCCTGCACCATGCAAAACCAGCCTTTCGCTCATGCGATATGAGGCAGCCCCGAAAACGGCCAGACTCGCCCCCGAAGTGGGATAAGCGCTTTCTAAAAGCCCTGGTGTATTCAGCCCGGTATAGTGCAATGCCAGAAGTCCTCCATGCAAGGACCATCGGTCAGTAAGGGGGAGCGTGTAAACTGGTGCTGCGTAAACCTGCATCCCGGACCCATATCCTTTCATATAGGTAAAGCCGGTTCCAACAGAAACATCCCAAGAACCCTTCAGGGTTTTCTCATCCACCTGTTTCAATTGTAGCTCTGCGTCCGGACCACTCTCTACTGCTCCCATGGTCTGCTTCAGACGAATGGTTTCATCCTCGGCAGTCTGCCCGGTCAATACCAGGTATCCCGACAAAAGCAACAGTATGAGTAAAAATAACTTCTTCATATATGGATGCACTATCAATAAACAAAGATAAAAAAGAATTTGTTCTTCCTCCTTCTCTACCCCGTGGTCTCTTCTTCAATAAACGTGCCGAAACGTTTATATCTTGCATACAGCGGCTCATATTTCTGTACCATGGCCGGATCGGGAAAATATTCGGTTTCAAATCCGCCTCCCATGGCAGCCTGCGCTTCGGCAATGGTAGAATGTACACCAGCCACAACAGATGCTGCCATGGCCGTCCCCAGGGCAACGGCCTGCTCCGACCTGGCTACCTTGATCGGTTTATTCAATACGTCTGCGACAATCTGCATCACAAGCGGAGATTTCTTGGCTACGCCACCCAGTGCGATCACTCCGTCAATGCGTACACCTTCGTTCACGAAGCGGTCCACAATCATTTTGGCCCCAAAAGCAGTGGATTCAACCAGGGCCCTGAAAATCCGCGGTGCATCCGAACCAAGGGTAAGACCCATGATGGCCCCTTTCAGATTCTGATTGGCATCGGGTGTCCGCCGCCCATTCATCCAGTCCAGGGCCAGGAGCGATGATTCATCCGGGTCAAGGTGTTCGGCCGATTTGCTCAACGCACCGATCATCCGGTCGGCAGTCTCTGTTTTGATCTGCTCCTTCACAAGGTTGTCCACACCCTCCAGACCGGATACCACATGCTCCAGGGGCCACATCAGCACTTTACTGAACCATGCATAAATGTCCCCAAAGGCTGATTGGCCCGCCTCCAGTCCCAGCATTCCCGGCACAATGGAGCCATCCACCTGCCCGCATATGCCCCCCACAAGCTTATCCCCCATTTCGTTGGGAGGTGCAATGATCATATCGCATGTGGAGGTACCCATTACCTTACTCAGGTAGTAGGGCTGGATCTCCGCTCCCAGGGCTCCCAGGTGCGCATCAAAAGCCCCGGCCCCCACACTCACAGAAACTGGTAATCCAAGTTTTTCTGCCCATTCGGGGGTGAGCTCCCCCACCTTGATATCGCAGGTATAAGTTTCACTGAATAAGCGCTCTTTGAGTCCGCTCAGCAAGGGGTCCAGTGTCGACAGAAACTCCTCGTCCGGCAATCCATCAAATTGTTCATGCCACATGGCTTTATGTCCCGCCGCGCAGCGGCTCCTTTTTAGTTTTAATGGATCGGTATCTCCTACCAGGATCGCCGGGATCCAGTCACAATGTTCAACCCAGGAAAAAGCATGCTCCCTGACCCTTTCATCTTCACGAAGCACATGCAGGATCTTTGCCCAGAACCATTCAGAGCTGTAGATCCCACCCTCGAACTTTGTGAAATCCTCACCCCCCCAGCTGCGTGCCAGTTGGTTGATCTCATCTGCCTCCCCCACTGCAGTATGATCTTTCCAGAGCACAAACATGGCATTGGGATTTTCCTCAAAACCGGCAGTTAAAGCAAGGGGTACTCCCTGTTGATTCACAGCAACCGGCGTTGAACCGGTGGTATCAACCGAGATACCCACAACATTCCGGGCCACTCCCTCAGGACATTTGCTCAGGGCTTCCCGGACTGATACTTCCAGCCCTTCCAGGTAATCCAGGGGATGCTGCCTGAACCGGTTTGCCCCGGGATCACAATACAATCCCTTTTTCCAGCGGGGATAGTTAAAAACATGGGTACCCATCTCTTCGCCCGTGTGTGTATCCACAACCAGGGCCCGTACCGAGTCTGTACCGTAATCAACTCCTATTGTATATTGCATATTGGTAAATGGTAAATGGTAAATGGTAAATGGTAAATGGTAAATGGTAAATGGTAAATGGTAAATAGTAAATGGTAAATAGTAAATGGTAAATAGTAAATGGTAAATAGTAAATGGTAAATAGTAAATGGTAAATGGTAAATGTTATTCCTGCTGGCCGTAATAGGCATCTTTCCCGTGTTTCCGCAGGTAATGTTTGTCCAGAAGGAACTGCGCTATGGGCTTGTTATTCCCGAGTAAGCGGGTCCGGAATGCCATCTTGGCCACCTCTTCCAGCACGACTGCATTAAAAACAGCATCATCCACATGCAAGCCCCAGGTAAAGGGACCATGTCCGTGAACCAGTGCACCCGGCATACTCATGTAGTCCTTATGGTCAAAAGCCTCTATAATTACTGCTCCCGTGGCCTCTTCATAATGCCCTTCGGTCTCTTCCCGGGTCAGTTGCCTGGTACAGGGAATGGTTCCGTAGAAATAGTCAGCATGCGTGGTGCCGAAGGCAGGCAACTCCTCCCCGGCCTGGGCCCATGAGGTGGCCCACTCGGAATGGGTATGAACCACCCCGCCAATCTGGCTGAAATGCTTATAAAGGAATACATGGGTGGCCGAATCGGATGAAGGGCGCAAGGTACCCTCAACCTGCTTGCCTTCTTTGTCCAGAACCACCATCTGACTGGCAGTCATCCAGTCATAGGGAACACCCGATGGTTTGATAATGATGTGACCTGTTTCCGGGTCACGGGCACTGGCGTTTCCCCAGGTAAACAGAACCAGGTTGTGTTTCACCAGGGCCAGGTTGGCTTCCAGTACTTTCTCCTTTAGCTGCTTGTGCATGACTTGAATGTTTCCGTTTTGAGAAGAATTACAATCCTTTGGATAAATGGTAATAGAGGTCGTTCCACCTCAGCTCCTTCTTTATGGAGGAGATGGTGGTATCTTTATCAATGAGAAGGTATTCAATTCCTGCCATCTCTGCAAAATCTTCCAGGTGATCTTTGCTTACCGCCATGCTGAAACCTGTATGGTGTGCGCCTCCCGAAAGGATCCACGCTCCTGCTGCCACTTCCAGATTGGGTTCCGGTTCCCATACTACCCTGGCTACCGGCAGGTTGGGAAGCGGTGCATCGGGTGGAACCACTTCACATGGATTGACCAGAAGTCTGAACCGATTGCCCATGTCCATAATCGATGCATTCACTCCCGGACCCGAGGCCACAGAGAAAACCAGCCTTGCCGGATCGGATTTCCCCCCGATTCCCAGTGGGTGTACCTCCAGCCTGGATTTCCCCTCTGCAATAGAAGGACATACCTCCAGCATGTGGGCTCCCAGAACCTTCATCCCATCCGGGTGCAGGTGATAGGTGTAATCCTCCATAAAAGAGGTCCCTCCTTCCATGCCCAGGGACATGACCTTCATGGCACGAACCAGCGCAGCTGTTTTCCAATCGCCTTCAGCCCCAAATCCATAACCCTCTGCCATCAAGCGCTGGACTGCCAGTCCGGGCAGCTGTGTCAATCCATGCAGATCTTCAAAAGTGGTGGTAAACGCTGAAAAACCGCCCTCCTCCAGAAAATCTCGCATCCCTGCTTCAATGCGGGCTGCCGATGCAAGTGAGTCCCAGAGTTCTCCACCGTCCTGGACCTCAGCCGGAAATTTATAAAGCTCTTCATATACATTCAGAAGACGGTTCACCTCAGCTTCACTGACCGCAGCGATCCGTTCCACCAGGTCCCCGATCCCATACCCCGACACTGAATATCCCAACTGGATCTGGGCTGATACCTTGTTGCCTTCGGTAACTGCCACCTCCCTCATGTTATCACCGAAACGAGCCACCCTGGCTCCCTGCCAGTCGAACCATGCAGCGGCAGCCCTGACCCAAACGCCCAGTTTCTGCTGGATCTCAGGATTGGCCCAGTGACCAACTACCACCTTGCGTTCAATCCTCAGCCTGGAGCCGATGAAGCCGAACTCCCTGCCACCATGTGCGGATTGGTTCAGGTTCATAAAATCCATATCAATGCTATCCCAGGGAATATCCCTGTTGAACTGGGTATGAAGGTGGACAAAAGGTTTGGTCAGGGCTTTCAGTCCAGCAATCCACATTTTTGCCGGGGAGAAGGTGTGCATCCAGGTAACCAGTCCGATACAATTCGCGGCATGGCTGGCCTCACTGCAAAGGGTATGGATGGCATCCGGGGTGGTCAGCACCGGCTTGAATACTACTTTTACCGGTATGGCTTTACTTTTGTCCAGCGCTGAGGCAATCTCCCTGGAATCCCTGTCCACCTGTTTCAGCGTCTCCGCTCCATATAAATGCTGACTGCCGGTTACAAACCAGACTTCCAATTCACTCAATTTCTTTATCATATCTCCTAAGTGTTTTGTTCTTTTTTTTTGCACTAAGTACTGAGTACAGTGCACCATGCACTGATTATATTGTAAAGTTATAGCCGCCTTCAACAAACTTCTTATACTTCCTTTTATCAAACCTGTAGAGGAAGGCCCCTTTCCTGGATGAGCTTTTGTCCTTCTCTTCGAGCTTAATGAGCACGCCCATGGAAAGTATCTTCTTTCTGAAATTCCGTTTATCCAACTCCGACTGGTAAATGGCTTCATACAAACTCTGAAGCTGGGGAATGGTAAATTCGGCCGGGAGCAGTTCGAATCCAATGGGCTGTGAGGCGGCCTTCCTCCTGAGTCTTCTGAGCCCCTTTTCCACCATGGTGTTGTGGTCCATGATCAATGCGGGAAGTTCCTTCAGATTGACCCATGTGGCTCCATACCGGCCCGAGAAATCTTCGGAATACCTGTGCGCCGGGATCAGGGCAACATACGTTACCGAAATGACCCTTCCTGCCGGATCACGATCTACCTTTCCGTGGGTTTGCAGTTCTTCAAGGTATATTTTCTCCAGTCCGGTCAACTCATACAGAATTCGGGTGGCAGCTTCATCCACGCCCTCTCCCTCCTTTAGAAATCCGCCGAAAAGTGACCAGTCCCCCTGAAAAGGTTCAAACCTTCTTTTATGGATCAGGAGTTTTAGCTCCCCCTCATCAAATCCGAAGATAATACAGTCCACTGCCACATGGAACCTGGGGTGTTCTGCGTAATGATTCATGATTTACCAGAAATAGATATAGAAAGCAATGATGAAAACGATAATAATAGCAGAGTTAATAACATCCCATTTGCTCCAGCTTGCCCTTGTAATAGCCCGTTGCTCGGCAGTGGCTGAACCATAATAGAGCCCCTGAATCTTTGCAGGATCTGCGGCTTCGGTAAAGAAACTCACAAGGATCATGACAGCAATCACCAGGAAGAAAAGGAAAATCTCGTAATGCAGCCAGTTGGGTTCAACAATAAGCTGATAGATAAATCCATCCGAAACCACATCGCCATAGTAGATATTCAGACCAAGCCTCAGCATGCCCAGGGTAAAACCCACCACCAGGCCAATAAAACCAGCGGCTGGAGTGGTCCTCTTCGAGATGATACCAAGAAGGAATACTGCGGCAATACCAGGAGCCAACAAAGACTGCACATCCTGCAGGTATTCATACAGGACCTTCCCAATGCCTTTCATTACCGGAATCCAGAGGATCCCCAGAATCACAATCACCACAGTGGCAAGCCTTCCAACCATCACCAGGTGTTTTTCGCTGGCTTCCGGTTTGATCTTTTTATAAAAATCAACAGTAAAGAGCATGGAAGAGGAATTGAACAGGGAGGCCAGCGAACTCATCAAGGCCGCCAGGATCCCACCCACCACAATTCCTGTAAAGCCCTTGGGCAGAAGCTCTTTTACCAGGGTGGAAAATGCAGCATCGTTGGAAGAAAAATCCATCAGTCCCTGCTGCTTTAATGCAAAAGCGATCATTCCAGGAATGAGGAAGAGGAAGACAGGTGTAATCTTCAGGTAGGCACCGAAGATGGTACCCCTTCGGGCCTGGGTCTGGTCACGGCCCGACAGGACACGTTGTACAATGAACTGGTCGGTACACCAGTACCAGAAACCGATGATGGCCGAACCGAGGATCACCCCGGTCCATGGGAAATTGGGATCATTGGGGGAACGCATCAGGTTGGCCATACTCCCTGAACCTGATTGGTAGATCACTTCACCGGCATCATTCAGGTAGGTGATATCAGTGGCCCTGACGATCTCCATCATATTGGCCCACCCTCCCAGTTGGGTGAGCCCGAGGACAAGGATGGCAATGGATCCTGCCAGCAGGATGGGGGTTTGAAGGACCGAGGTATATAATACAGCCTTCATCCCACCGAATACCGTATATATCCCAGTGATTACCACCAGTCCGATGGCGCTGATCCAGAAGAAATCTATCTGGTGGTTGAAGAGTACCACATAGTCTATGTTAAATACATCCTTGAATACCACACCACCCGCATACACTGTGACAGCCACCTTGGTGAGAATGTAGCTGACCAATGAGATGATCGAGAGAAAGGATCTGGATCGGGCGTTGTAGCGTTTCTCAAGAAACTCTGGCATGGTAAAGACACCGCTCCTTGCATAAAAGGGAACGAAGAGCCATCCGAGCATGAGAATCATCCAACCCTGCATCTCCCAGTGGGCCATGGCCATTCCGCTTTCGGCCCCGGCCCCGGCCAGTCCCACCAGGTGTTCCGACCCAATGTTGGAGGCAAAGATGGATGCCCCGATGGCGATCCAGGTGGCGTCCCTGTCCAGCCAGGAAATAGTCGGACGTATCCTTGTCCTTTTTCCTTAAAACATAAAAGATAACGCCTATGAGGGCCAGACAGAAGAGTCCAAGTACGATCCAGTCGAGAGTTGCCATAAAAGGAATGTTAGTGGTTAGTGGGTTAGTGGGTTATTTAATTAAGTGTAAACTTAACACTTATTTAAATGCAACTCAATAGTGCCTCATATATTTAGAAAGAATTCAAACAAACGGTCCTTCAATATATTTTCTTACGAATTTGTAGCAACAGATTTAGTTCCTATTTTTAATCCCTCTTAGCAACAACATTACTTAAAACCTAAGCACATGCAAACCACATTTTCACTGGGTACCATTGACTGGATCATTATCGTGATCTACTTCGTCTTTGTACTCGGAATCGGCTGGGCTCTTAAGAAATACATGAAAGACGCCTCAGCCTTCCTTGAAGCAGGAAGGTCACTGCCCGCATGGATAACCGGACTGGCATTCATATCAGCCAACCTGGGTGCCCTGGAGGTGATTGGAATGGCTGCCTCCGGAGCCAAATACGGAATGATGACCGTCCACTTTTACTGGATTGGGGCCATACCGGCCATGATCTTCCTGGCCATTTTCATGATGCCCTTTTACTATGGATCAAAAGCACGTTCCGTTCCCGAGTACCTGAAACTCAGGTTTGACGAAAAAACCCGGGGCTTCAATGCATTCGCTTTCGCGATCATGACAGTTTTTGCATCCGGGATATCCATGTATGCACTGGCGCTGCTGGCAGAGGTGATCCTTCCCCTGAACATTGACTGGAATGTCCTTGGCATGCACATCGGGGAGTTTGACTTCTACCTCTTTGTTTCAGCCGTCATCGTTCTGGTTTACATGGTTCTTGGAGGTCTCACCTCAGCCATCTATAACGAGGTACTGCAATTCTTTTTGATTGTCATCGGGTTTGCCCCGCTTGTATTTATCGGACTAAAGGACATTGGCGGATGGGAAGGTTTGAAAGCCAACCTCCCGGAAAACATGATGCATACCTGGAAAGTAGCAGGCAGTCCCGATGCCAATCCCATGGGAGTGGAGTGGTTCGGCATACTGATGGGACTCGGCTTTGTGCTCTCCTTTGGATACTGGTGTACCAACTTCCTGGTGGTGCAGCGTGCCATGGCAGCCGGTTCCATGACTGCCGCACGGAAAACTCCGCTGATCGGTGCCATCCCCAAAATGTTCCTGCCAGCCCTGGTGATCATCCCGGGGATGATAGCCCTGGCCCTCACCAATATCGGTGAACTTGAGATTCCCTTAAAAGCAGGAACCGGTGTGCAGGACTTCGACAAGGTGATCCCCATATTGCTTATGAAGTACATGCCGGTGGGCGTCCTGGGATTGGGACTGACCGCCCTGATGGCCTCCTTTATGTCAGGCATGGCCGGGAATGTATCTGCCTTCAACACCGTATTTACCTACGATATTTACCAGAGCTACATCAAGCCTGACAAATCAGATGAACACTACCTGAAAGTGGGACGGTGGACCACCGTTGTGGGCGTGCTGGTAAGCATTCTGACTGCCTATGTGGCCAGGTCATTCAATAATGTAATGGATTTCCTGCAACTGATCTTTGCCTTTGTGAATGCACCGCTGTTTGCTGCATTCCTGCTCGGGATGTTCTGGAAGCGTACCACAGGCCATGCAGCCTTCTGGGGGCTGATTGGCGGAACCATTGCTGCTGCTTTCCATCACGGGCTGACCCTGCCGGCAGGTGGCACTGCCGGGATCAAGGGAGGTTACTTCGGGACCCTGACTACCTACCCCAGTGAGATGGCTCAGAACTTCTGGACTGCTATTTTTGCATTTTCAGCGGCACTTCTGATCACCTTGCTGATTACAGTGGCAACCAAGCGGACCAAGACCGATGAGGATCTCAAAGGATTGGTATACTCATTGACCCCAAGAATCTCTGACGATGCCATGCGCTGGTATCAGAAACCGGGTTTCATGGCCATCATTGTAGGAGTCATCGCCCTTGCCTTAAGTTTAATTTTCTGGTAAACCAAAACAAAATACAATGGGATTAGATATAAAAATACCAATCGGACTGATGTTCAGTATACTGGGCATCATTCTGACCATCCTCGGACTTGTCACAAACGGCGATGCAGTGATGTATGAGAAGTCGCTGGGATTCAACATTAACCTTTTGTCTGGCATCCTGATGATGGTCTTCGGCGCCTTTATGCTGCTAACCTCCACGCTGATAAAGAAGAAGAAAAAGGAGGAGTGAAGCAGAATGAACTATTCATCCAGGGGGTCAGCGCTTTTGCCATGGCCCCCTTTTTTATTCCATCCCGCTGAGATGACCGTGATGGCACCTCCCAGCACAATCAATGCACCGATAAAACTCAGCAAAGAGAAAGTTTCAGGTTCCATCCAGGAAACCTTCATCCGGGTCAGGATGGCCATGGTAACAAAGGTAATGATGGGATTGAGGGTGATGATCACACTTACCCTGGTGGCTTCGGTCAGTTTGATGGCCAGTGCAAGTGATCCGTAAGCCAGCACTGTATTCAGTCCCAGGTAGATCAACAGGTACCAGCTGGTGGCAGGCAGATTCTGAAGCTTTGAGAAACTGACCAGGGGAAGCAGTGCCAAAGCACAGACTCCATAAATGAACAGGTTGAGCTGATTGGGCCTGAGTTTTTGTACCAGCGATTTTTGCAGGGTGGCAAAAACCGCCCATGACAATCCACCCCCCAGGACCAGAAGCATGCCCCTGGTGAAATGCTCCCCTGATCCTGCCAGGTCACGGAGTTGTTCCGAGTAAAACAGTGCAATGCCCGAGAGAACAAGAATGAAACCAACGATGTGTTTCCAGTTCACGTGTTCACGAAAGATGATGATCCCCGACAGGGCAAAACTAACCGGTGCGATCTGGATAAAGACCTGGGAACTGGATGGTGATACATATTTTATTCCTGCAATAAAACCCAGGTAGTTCAGACCCAGGAAGAGCGCAGCAAGAAACAGAAGGAGCGGCGGCCGGCGGAAAATGGCAAAATCGGACCTTTTGAAGATCAGTGTCCAAAAACCAAGCACCAGGAAAGCAAAAAGGAAACGGAACCACACCACGGTGACCGGAGGCAATTCATTGGTGATGATCTTCAGGACAATGGCCATGAAGCCCCATAATGAAGCGGTAAAGATGGCATAGATTACGCCTTTTCGATTGTCGGTACCCATGATCAGGAAAAATGCAAATCTAGGTAATTATTTGATCACAGGATCATCTCCTCCCCAACACGGGGTATGATAAACTCAGATCTTACACCCGCCTCCCTGGCTGTATCCTTTACCCAACGGATCAATTGCTCCTCTGAAAGTTGCGGCTCCCCGTAATACTTCTGGTCCTCCGCACCACTGTAATGAACCAGCAAGACCTTTGCTGCATTCAGTCTCTGTGCAAACTCAAGAATGGTAAAGGGTTGCTCCCCAAAATCCCACTCCTGCAAAACCTGGTCAAGGAATAGTTCTGTTGGCAGAGCGGCATCCTCCATCAGGTGCGGATGTATGAAGTGGCCGGGTCTGGCATCATTGATAAAGGTTTGTAATCCTTCGCTCCGATGTAGCGGATGTTGTGGATGCCCAGCAAAACTCCAATGGTTTGTGCGTGGCCATGGAAAACGATTGTTGCAATCCACCACCAAAACATCGATACCTTTCAGTTTTTCGTAGTCTTCATTTCTCAACAGCGGGCAGAACAGGTCCCCTGTAAACAATACCCGGTTTCCACTGTGTTCAAACAACAGCATGGATGCACCAAGCGCTGCAGGGCCATGATAGACAGGAAAACTGGTGATCGAAAGTTCTCCCGGAACCTCTGGTTTTGTGGATACCCCAGGATGAAGCTCCATGAAGTCAACCTCCTCCTCCAGGTGAGGGTAGGACTGGATCAGAAAATGATACACGGGCTTCGACGCATATATGGGGTATTTCCTCTCTCCCTGGTGCTGTCGCCAGAAACTTTGTACCACCCAGTCCACCGAAAGGGTATGATCCATGTGTCCATGCGTGAGGCAGAGGCAATCGGGGATTTTGTTTTTGCCTGAGACCAGGCTCTGGATGGTTCCATGACCCGCATCCACCAATATGTCGGCGATCAGAAGACTTCCTTCATAAACTTCCAGAGAAAAGGAGGCATTGGACAGATCCCGATAGTCGGTACGGTCATAAAAAGGGTGATCTTGTCCCAGGGGCACAGGCCATGCATTGCCCCTGCCATGTACTTGGATTTTCATTAAATTTCCCATCTACCAGATGATGTCCATTTCTTCCAGCAGGTAACCTGCCCCGGCAAATTTATCAATAATAAAAAGCACATACCGGATGTCCACAGCAATATTGCGACAGAGACCTGGATCATAAAGCACATCACTCATGGTCCCTTCCCATTGCCTGTCGAAATTCAGTCCGATCAGGCGACCCTCCCCGTCCAGCACAGGGCTCCCTGAGTTCCCCCCTGTGGTATGGTTGGTGGCGATAAAACAGATGGGCATGCATCCATTTTCACCGTATCGTCCATAGTCCTTTTGGTCATATAGGTCAAGCAGTTTCTCCGGAACCTGGTAATCGCCCTGCCCCGAGGCACCTTTCTCAATCACACCGGATAAGGTGCTTGCATAATGATATTCAATACCGTCCCTTGGTGCGTAGCCCTTCACCTCTCCATAGGTCACCCTCATGGTCCCGTTGGCATCGGGATAGAGAGAATGGTCGCCCGACATCTCCATGAGACCAGCCATGTATCTTTTATACAGCTTCTCAGCTTCCCGCTCCAACCTGTGAAATGCGGGATTCACCTCCAGCCGGTACAGATCCCGGATCTGGGTCAGCAATTGGACCATGGGATCGTCCTGTAATGTTCGGATTGCCTTTTCACTATCCTTTTTATAGGTCTCCAGCAATTCGCCCAAACGCGCGCTGTCACTGAAAATGGTTTTGTTATAAACCTCATCTGCAAAACGGTTGAAATCCCCTTTGTATCTGCCCCATACTTTGCTGAATAATTCGTGGTGAAAGGCATCGGGAAACCGGGAATCAAAGGCTTCCATCATGGCAGCAAAGATGGCACGGTCCAGGGGAAGATGGAAATCCTTGAAATACTTCTCACTTCGAATCTCCAAATGCGCAACAGGAAGGCCCATCCTCATCATGCTCGTGAAGAGATTCATCTGCCTGAAAACTTCCACAGCGAAGATGGCTTCGTTCATCAGGTCCACAGCCACAGCATAGGATTCCATCTCCCTATATAGTGATTTAAATCCCGCCATAACCTGGTCATATTTCATCTGCCTTTCCCCATCCTCATCAACCCACGTCATGAATTCAAGCTCAACATCCCTCTTTTTCTGAATGGCCTTATTACGCTCAAGGCCGAGGATCTCTCCCTGCCATTTTTTCCATGAGTTGCTGACGTTCCGGTATTTGTGCGCATACTGGATTCTCACCTCATCTGACTCTTTCATATACCGTTCCATGATCTCCATCCTGGTTGACCTGAGGCTGATCTTCAGCGGCAATCTTGTTTCCATGAGTGAACGGACAGCAGCTGAATGAAGGTACTGAGTAGTTCTACCCGGGTATCCAAGAATCATGGTGAAATCTCCTTCGTCAATACCGCCTGTCTGTATTTCAAGATGTTTGCGGGCTTTGTATGGTTTGTTGGAGGGACTATAATCTGCCGGTTTATTCTCCGAATCGGCATATACCCTGAACAGACTGAAATCGCCCGTATGACGTGGCCACACCCAGTTGTCCTCATCCCTTCCAAAATCACCAATGGACAGTGGCGGGGCTCCCACCAATCTCACATCCCGGAATCGCTCATAGACAAAAAGATAAAATTCATTCCCGTAGTAAAATGGAACAATTTCAGCCTCATAATTTGTCCCGGTAGTAGCCTCTCTGATGAGCTTCCCCTTGTTTATTTCCATCTGGTGTTGCTGCTCGCGGATATCCATACCCTGTACCGATCCCTCCCGGACCTGGTCTGTTACATCCTTCATATATCGAAGAAAAGTCACTGACAGACCTGGATTGGGCAACTCTTCTGCCCGGTTTTTGGCCCAGAAGCCCTGGGTCAGGTAGTCCTGTTCAACCGAGCTGTGGGACTGAATCTCAGATTCTCCGCAATGGTGGTTTGTGAGCAAAAGACCCTCCTCTGAAACAATCTCTCCGGTACACCCTCCGCCAAAAATCACGATGGCATCCTTCAGACTCTCCCTGTTGATGCTATAGATATCTTCCGCCTCAATCCTCAGTCCGGCCTCCTTCATATCCTCAATCTGATATTTCTCCACGAGCATGGGGATCCACATCCCCTCCTCTGCTCTCAGAAGCTGTGAACCAGAAAAGAACACCAGGATGACCAGCCATCCAATTCTATTCATTCCTTTTGATTATGCTTGATCCGACTTAACAAAAACCTTGATCTCACTGTAAACCTTCTGAACCGGTAAACCCATCACATTGAAATAACTACCATTGATCCGCTCCACGCCAATGTGCCCGATCCACTCCTGAATCCCGTAGGCGCCCGCTTTGTCATAGGGCTTGAATGTATCCACATAATGGATCACCTCGTCGGCATCAAAACGAGAGAAGGTAACGTCTGTAAGCGAGAAAAAGCCTGTTCGCTTCCGCTCAGATCTTATACAGACTCCTGTATATACCTGGTGTGTGATACCTGACAAAGCCTTGATCATGGCAATGGCCTCATCTCTGCTAACGGGTTTTCCAAGCTCTTTATCACCCTGCCATACAATGGTATCTGCCGTAAGCAGAAGCTGCTTTGCGGAAAGGGCATGGGGATAAACATCCGATTTGTGATTGGCCAGGTAGAGGGCTATGTCTCCACCCTTCAGTCCCTGGGGATAAAGCTCATCGGTATGGCCCGTATCAACCAGCCGGAATGGGATTCCCAACGCTTCAAGCAGGGCTTTCCTCCTTGGAGAAGAGGATGCCAGCAAAATCTCATATGACATGATCTCCCTGAGCACTGACTAATACTTGAAATTAACCAGGTAAAATACCATCACCGAGTAAAGGATCCCGGTGAGCATGATCAGCTTGATCAGGGAACTTGCCCGGTGATAATCCTTTTTAGTTCTGGCCGTCAAAACAAGAAAGGCCAGGATCACAAGCGGGATCAGAAGCAACAAAATGAAATAAACAAGGGAGAAGTAGTCAGCAGGTTCCACTGAAAACAAAATGTACTTCAGGAGCAGGAAGACAAGCATGACCAGGTTTGTAAATATAAGGGCCAACACAATAATTTTCGTCCACTTCGCTCCAAGAACGATGGGAACTGTGCGCATACCATAGGCAGCATCACCTTCAAAGTCCTCTGTATCTTTGACCAATTCGCGGATCATGGTGGTAAGGAAGGCAAAGAAGCTGAAGCCGCCCACCCAGGCAAACATATAGTTGAAACTTGCATTATGAAGCAGCATCTCCTGACCGTATGTCCTGTTCAGCAATGGAATTTCGAACAGAACCACCATGAGGGGAACCAGTCCGGTTAGAAAAGCTACCGATAGATTACCCACAAGGAACTGCCTTTTGTAAGAAGTTGAGTAAAACCATAAAAGTCCTGTAGCCAAAAGGAATACGATGGAAAGTATGGGCAAGTGTATATAAAATCCAAGGTAGATACCGATACCGATGCCGATGATATTGAGCATGGCATGAAGGATCATGGCCACGCGCCTACCCACCTCCACCCCCACTACCACTCGGGTTGGCTTATTGATCATATCAGCCTGGGTATCAAAATAATCATTGATGATATATCCTGCAGCAGCAATGAAAACCGTGGAGAGCACAAGGAGAAAGAACTGGAGATCTCCAAACTGGAGTTCAAATTCACTGGAAGGCAGCAGCGGTTCCATGATCAGGTACCGCATGGCATATTGAGTGGCAGCAACAATGACCAGATTCGGGAACCTGATCAATAATAATATGGAGCGAATCTGCCTGATCATTATTACACATTTACCAGATAAAGGATTCCCCGTCCATCCACCGGCCGTGCAGGCGGAGCACCTGTTCAATCACATCCCTTGCACATCCATTCCCTCCTGAAAAGGGAGAAATATAGTGGGCCACTGATTTGATCTCCTCCACCGCATCGGCAGGGCAGCAGGGAACTCCTGACTTTTTCATTACCTCGTAGTCGGGAAGGTCGTCACCCATGTAGAGTACTTCTTCGGGTTTCAGGTCATACTTGAAGATAAAATCATTGAAATCATCCGGTTTGAAGGCTGAGCCAAGATAAATATCAGTTATCCCAAGTCCCCGGAACCGAAGACCTACCGATTCGGTTGTTCCCCCCGTAATAATGGCAATGGGATATCCCCTTTTCACAGCATACTGAAGGGCATAACCATCCTTGGTATTCATGGAGCGCATCAGCTCCCCGCTGGGATGCAGGTAAACAAGGGGACTGCTCAGTACGCCGTCCACATCAAATGCAAATGCCTTTATGGCCTGCAAGCCTTCCTTAAAGTTGGTCATCTCCTGTTTTGGGATCATGTGCAGCATTTAGGCGGGATCTACCGATATCCCGGCTCACAAAAGTATACAATTTCTTCCATTCGGGATGCCCCTTGAGCAATTCGAGGTGCTTCTGCATGGTTACATGGTCCTCTCTCCATGCAGGTCCGGTCTGAGCCCGGACAGGCCCCATGGACTCAATCTTTGCAAATGTCTCCCGAAGAATGGGTTCCAGTAAAGAAAGATCAGCATCATGCTCCTCCAGGATCTGCCCGGCTATGGTAACCATATGGTTGGAAAAATTATTGGCAAAAACGGCTGCCATGTGAAGCACAAGCCTGTGGGAAGAGTCCAGTTCAACGACCGTTCCGGAAACCGATAAGGCCAGAGATCGGATCATGTGCAAAACCTCACTGCCTGATCCCTCCAACAGCATGGGTGTTTCCACAAGTGACAGCTCCCGTTCAGATGAAAGGGTCTGAAGTGGGTAGAATACCCCGTAATCCTTAAAAAACTGTCCAAGGACTTCCATGGGGACAGCCCCGGCAGTATGCATCCAGATTCCCTCTTTTCCTTCGAAAACGGAGGCCACCTGCGGTATGGCCCTGTCAGGAATTGCGAGAAGGTAAAAATCGGCTCCCACAGGAACTTTCCCAAGATCGGTTAGCCCCGCTGCATTCACCTGGTCTGCAAGCAGCTCAGCACGCTCACGGGTTCTGGACCATATACAGGAGATACGATGACCCCTGGCATACAGATGCCGGGAAATGTGAGTGGCCACATTCCCGGCACCGAGTACCGCAATGGTATAAGTTGTTTGCGAAATAATAACCTTCTGGTTAGAAGCAGTATTTATTCTCTTCGATCAAACGGTTGGCAATTCTCCTTCTGGCCTCTTTCACATTTACTCCTGCCACCTGGGTAAAGTAGTTTATTCCTTTTTCAAGTCCCTCGCGGGCCTCACCATAGGCAAAGGAATAGGTAGTATCCCGTGCAAATTTTGCTATGCGTGCTGCAGCATCATAGACAAATACATCGGCCATATCACGATACAATTTCGCGTACTCCTCCCCTTTCATGGCCTCCATCTTCTTCAGCCGCAGCACTACAGATTCGGCCACATATACCTGGATGATGCAGTCAGAAATATTGCTCAGTATTTCCTGCTCTGTTACAAGTGTACGGTTGAATTTCTCTGAAGCAGCTTTCAGCAGCATCAGCACAACCTTCTTGAAATTGGCGACATACTGGTCTTTCTCCTCAAAATATCCTTCTGCGATGGCTGGTGCCCCATTCATTCCTTTTACCTCGTCAAAAGCCTTTTCAGCTTCCTCCATAATGGGAAGGGTCCCTTTTGGCTGCCTTCTTCAGGATGTTGTCCACCAACAACAGCCGGTTGATTTCGTTGGTACCTTCAAAGATCCGGTTGATCCTTGAATCACGGTAACCGTTGTCGATCATCATTTCAGCAGAGAAACCCATGCCACCATGGATCTGTACACCTTCATCAACAACATAATCCAGGGATTCTGAGCCAAATACTTTCATGGCTGCTGCTTCAACTGCAAAGTGATTGAATGCTTCCATGGTATTCCTTCCCTTGTCATCTCCATTGGCCACATTGTAATTGATGGTATCATCCAGTGCCTTGCTTGCCCTGTATACTGAACACTCGGTTGCAAAGGTCCGGATCACCTGCTCGGCCAGCTTATGCTTGATGGCTCCAAACTGGGAGATCAGGTAGTTGAACTGCTTTCTTTCGTTGGCATAGACCACGGACTGGGTGATCGCCGTTTTTGCTGATCCAATCACATTGGCTCCCAGCTTGATCCTTCCCATATGAAGGATATTCAGTGCGATCCTGAATCCTTCTCCCCGCTTTCCAAGCTGGTTTTCCACCGGAACTTTCACATCATTGAAAAAGATCTGACGGGTGGATGAACCCTTGATACCCATCTTTTTCTCTTCCGGATTGAAGGTAATTCCTTCATAGACCGCGCTCCACGATAAAGGCACTCAGCACACGGTCGTTATCGATCTTCGCAAAGACAGTCATCACATCAGCAAATCCCCCATTGGTGATCCACATCTTGGCACCATTCAGAATGTAGTGCTTCCCATCTTCAGAAAGAACCGCCTTGGTGGTACCTGAATTGGCATCCGATCCGGCTCCCGGCTCGGTGAGACAGTAAGCTCCGACCATTTCACCTGTGGCCAGTTTGGGGATATACTTTCGCCCTTTGCTCTTCGTTTCCGTAATAGAGAATCGGCAGTGATCCGATCCCGGTGTGGCATGAGTATGCAACTGCATAAGAATAACCTGATCCCAGTACTTCACTGGCATACATGGTGGTGATAAAGTTCTGTCCGAATCCTTCGTACTCCTCGGGAATAGCAATTCCCAAAAGTCCAAGCTCACCCGATTTTTCAAGCAATTCCCTCATGAGTCCCTCTTCCTGTGCATCAATGCGGTCAGCTACCGGGAATACTTCAGTCTCCAGGAAATCCTTGCAGGTATCCCCGATCATCCGTTGTTCCTCATCCAGTTCTTCCGGGATAAACACATCGGCTGTATCTGTTTCCTTTACCAGGAATTCACCCCCGGTTATGATTCTCTTTTCTTCCATTACACTCTGTTTAGTTATGCATCAGTTAAATTTTTTCCTTTTCCCTTTTCTTCGGCTATCGCCTCAGTTCGTTCTTCAGCTTCGCTTCAGATCACTACAGTGCATTGCCTTTCATAAAGTCCAAGGGCTTGTGCCACAAGTTCGGCAATATCGTAAGCCTTCACCTGCTCCTCTTTGTTTTTATATTTGATGCCGTCAGTCATCATCACCATGCAATAGGGACATGCGGTGGCAATAATATCAGCACCCGTTTCCAGGGCATCTTCGGTGCGTTCAATAAATACCTCTTTATCACCCTTCTCGGCTTCCTTAAACATCTGGCCGCCTCCGGCACCACAGCAAAGAGCAAAACTCATGTTTCGCTTCATCTCTTTCTTCCTGGCAGAGAATGCCTCCAGTACCTGGCGGGGTGCCCTGTACTCCTTGTTGGCCCTTCCCAGGTAGCAGGGATCATGGAAGGTAATGGTCTTTCCGCTCCATGCATCCGTAGGTATATGCAACGAACCATCCGTGATTCTGTCCCGCAGAAACTGGGTATGATGCACCACTACATAATTCCCGCCCAGGTCGGGGTACTCATTTTTAAAAGTATTGTATGCATGGGGATCGCAGGTGAGTATCCTTTTTACTTCGTAGCCTTCAAAAATCTCAATGTTCATCAGAGCCTGCATCTGGAAAAGCATCTCATTCCCGGCCCTTCGGGCCACATCCCCGCTGGACGACTCTTCGGTGCCAAGCACTGCATAAGAGATACCCAGGTGATCCAGTATTTTTACAAAGGCCCGGGAAACATGCTTGTAGCGGTCGTCAAATGCGCCGGCACTTCCTATCCAGACCAGATATTCGGGTTTTTCACCCTTTGCAAACAGGTCTGCCATCAGGGGCACTTCAACTTTTCTCTGCTTCGTTTCCATACCTACTGACTCTTTTCGTTGATCATGATATCTTCAGCCCACAACATCCGGTCCTCCTGTGAGAACTGCCATGGCGCTCCGTTGTTTTCAATGTTGGAGAAGATGGAATTCAGTTCACCGGGAGCAGCCGACTCCTCCATCACCAGGTACCTGCGCATTCCAACGATCATGGCCGGCTGGTTGATATTGATGGGGCACTCCTGTGCACATGCATTACATAAGGTGCATGCCCATAACTCCTCTTCTGAAACATAATCCCTGAGCAGGGATTTATTGTCCGAATAGTCAGGCCCCTTCTTCAGCAGGGCGGGTCCCTTTTCCTTCATCCGGGCCCTCACATCCATCACGATCTTCCTGGGAGAGAGTTTCTTCCCCGTAATATTGGCCGGACAAACTGAGGTGCAGCGTCCGCATTCGGTACAGGCCAGGGAATCCATATAACTCTTCCATGAAATATCTTCCACATCCAGCACGCCAAAACGCTCGGGAGCCTCTTCTTCGGCGTCGTTACCTTCTGCAGGCGGTGCAAAAGCCTGGTCAGGATCCATCATGATCTTCACCTCTTTGGTGATGCTTTCCATGGTGTCCAGTTTACCCAGTGGATCCAGCCGGCTCAGGAAAACGTTGGGAACCGACATAAATACATGGAAGTGCTTGGAATAAGGCAGGTAGTTGGCAAATATAAAAATCAACAGTATGTGGACCCACCAGTTTACCTGGTACAGGAGCTCGTTACCATGATCACCTGCATCGATCCATCCCGCCAGAAGGGAACTCACCGGGTAGAAGCCCACGAGTTCATGACCCGACTGGCCCACCGCATGGATGTAGAAAGTATTCATTCCCAGCAGGGAAACCATCAGCAGGAAGATGATGGTCAGAGCAATGTTGGCATCCAGGTGGGAGATGTGTTTCATCTCAATCCCGGAAAATCGCTTCACATTCAGGAAAATCCTCCTGAACAGGAAGATGATTATCGCAAGGGCAATGATGAGGGCAAAAATATCCCCAGAGGCTATAATAAAACGATACAAACCTCCCAGGAAAGAGAGTACTCTCTCGGTTCCGAACAAGGCCATCGATCACCATCTCAATGCTTCCAATCAGTATCACCAGGAATCCCCAAAAAACCAGGGCATGCAGCAGTCCCATCACGGGCCTCCTGAAAATCTTGGTCTGCCCGATGGCCACCTCCATCATTACCCCGAACCGGCGACCCATCTGTTTGATGGGAAAATCCATCCGGGTAAGTTTAAAAAAACCAATAAACCTTCGCGTGGTATAAGCAAATGCAAGCAGCGTGACCAGCAGAGCAGCCAGGAAAATAATTTGTTTCGCCATAAATTCAGGATTGATGACCCTATTGAGCCTTTGCGGCCTTTAATCTCTGTAATCAATTCAGGGAGTACCTTCAGTGCATCGCCGACGATCCCGTAATCAGCTGCCTCAAAGATGGGCGCATCCTTGTCAGTATTGACAGCCACAATGCACTTGGAAGAACTCACACCAGCCAGGTGCTGAATGGCTCCGGAAATTCCGAATGCGAAATAGAGATTGGGTGCAATGATTTTACCCGTCTGCCCGGTATGCTCCTCATGTGGACGCCATCCTTCGTCGGATACCGGTCTGGAACATGCCGTAGCTGCTCCAAGCACACCAGCCAATTCCTCAATGGGAGCCCAGTTTTCGCCTGACTTCATTCCACGTCCGCCTGAGACAACCACATCAGCATCGCTAAGCAGTAACTTTCCATCCTGCTTCTGCACATCCTTAATGGCTGTTTTTGCAGCACCTACATCCACACCGGGATCGAAGGCTTCAATAGAAGCGGTTCCGCCGGTCTCTTTGATTTCATAGGAATTCTGGGCCAGGGTAAGAATGGCTGAACCGGTGGCAATCTCCACCCTGGCAAATGCCTTTCCGCTGAATACCTTTTTTCTTACCACCAGCGGCGAAACTGATTCGGGAAGCGCAGTTACACCCGATACAAGTCCGGCCTTCAGTCTCACCGATAAGCGGGGTGCAATGGCTTTACCTGTATTGTTGTTGGCAAGGACCAGAACAGTAGCGCCGGTCTTCTCCATGGCTGCGGCTATGATATTTGTATAGACCTGGTTATCCAGACCTTCGGACGCAGCAGCAGCATTCAGGACACTGGTTGCACCATAGGCCCCCAGGGTTAACAGTTCATCCTGATTCACATTCCCGATGGAGAGTGCGGTCACACTTCCACCTGTCATTTCCGCTACACTTGCTGCATAGGATACCAGTTCAAAAGAAAGTTTCTTGAATTGGCCATCCCAGTTTTCGGTATACACTAATACTGACATATGAAGTAAGTTATTATGTTATTAGGTTATTAGGTTAGTGTGTTATTGGATAATAGATAGTAGATAGTAGATAGTAGATAGAGGATAATGGTTAATGGTCGTTCTATTTTTCCGCACTCAGTACTAAGTACTGCGCACTGGGCACTTCTAGAGGACTTTGGCTTCATTCTGAAGAAGATTCACCAGCTCCTTCACATTGTCGGCGTCAATCATTTTGCATGGAGCCTTGGGCTCGGGCAAAACAAACTCCTTGTAAGAGGTAAGCGATTCAGCATCAACAGCTGCCACCACCTGGAGGGGCTTCTTACGCGCCATCATGATTCCCCGCATGGCTGCAATCCTCGGCTCCTTGGCAATGCCTTTCTGGACAATGCCAACAAATGGAGCAGGAACAGATACCAGCTCTTTCCCTCCGTCAATATCTCTCGTAATCTCCACTTCCCCGTTCTCAAACCTGAGTGATGAAACCGCCGAAACAGAAGGGATTTCCAACATCTCAGCCAGCATGCCACCTACAGCAGATCCATTGTAATCGCTCGATTCGATTCCACAAAGGACCGCTCCATAGTCGCCAGCCTTCACAACTGCCGCCAGTTGGGATGCCACCTGGAAGGCATCTCCCACCTCGCAGTCTACCCTGATGGCATCATCTGCACCAATGGCCAATGCTTTTCTAAGGGTTGGTTCCACACCGGCTCCGCCAACGGAAACCACAGTCACACTGGCAATGGGATTGGTAGTATCTTCCTTGATTTCCATGGCCCTTGTCAGTGCCAGTTCATCCCAGGGGTTGATGATCCACTGGACTCCATTTTCGTCTATGGAGGTGTTGTCGTTCGAAAACCTGACTTTGGTCGTGGTATCCGGGACGTTGCTAATACAAACGAGAATTCGCATATCTAGATATTTAAATAACCTGACAAATATAAAAGAATTCTAAAAACGCTTGACAATAATATGTTATCTAAAATCAATTAATGAATATTACCTTTACCACATGAAGGTTTCCAAGCGTTTGAAACGCTTTAATGATGATTTGTGGTCGAATCTGCCAGCCATCGGAAGAAGGCCCTGGGTGAGGGTGTTGCTGGGGATCTATGTGGCCACCATGATCGGCCTGGCCATACCAAAAGCGCAAAAAATGAGTCAGCGGTCCGACCACTATGTAATCTGGAATGCAGGCAAAAACTTTTACGAGCACAAAAACCTTTATGGCAGCAGCAACGCTGTGAGGCCCTTTACATATACCCCTTTTGCTGCCTTCCTTTTTCAACCCTTGCACATGATCCCTTTCAGGATTTCTGTCCTCGTCCTCTACCTGATGAATGCGCTGATCCTGTTGCCTCTAACAGTTATCCTTCTGTACAGGATCCTTTTCAATATGGGTGTCTCACCAGAGAGGGCAAGGATGGTTCTGGCCATCTCACTCCTGTTCTCCCTGAAATATATCTGGAACAATCTCATCATGGTCCAGGTCAACCAGGTTCTGTTTTTTTTCATGGTAGCAGGGATCTACCTTCTGACCAGGAAAAAACCACACCTTGCCGGACTGTTGTTTACCTTGATCACATGTATCAAAATTATCCCAGTATTTCTGGCAGCCTATGTATTTCTATATCATTTCTCCAGGAAGGTGGCCACAACCATGATACTGACCGCCATGATCTGTCTGCTGTTGCCGGCCGCCTTGCGGGGCCCTTCAAGGCTCGTCCAGGATTATGCGTCCTATTATAATGAATTCCTGAAGGAGTATGTGGTGGAAGGCCGGATTGTGGCAGACCGTGTAAACCACAGCTTAAAAGCAGGATTGATCAAAAGCATTCATCCCGAAAGCAGGGGTAACGAACACATCTACCCGGAAGATTATCCCCGAAGCCTCAGGCTAATCTCCATCATCCAGTATGCACTGATCGCCACTCTGATTTTCAATGGAATAGTTCTGTTCAGGCGAAAAGTACCACTCAGCCTGGCCTACCTGGCCTCAATCATCCTGTTCGCTCACCTCTATTCAGGGATCACATGGACGGCTCACCTGGTCACCCTTACCTTCTGTTTTTTACCCTTCCTCCTGATAGAGGTTTCCCGTTTACGTCCTTTTCCCCGGGCTGCCTATTTTTTTTCATGCTTTCTGCTGGTATTCCTTGGAATGGAAGGCCGTGACCTGGTTGGGGAAAAGATATACCTGTTTATCAGGTACAATGATGTATTCACATTGATGTTGCTGGCACTGTTTCTCTTCTATTCCTGGGTAGTCTGGTCCCCAAAAGCCAAAACGCTTTATCCGGAAAGTATCCTGATTTAAATCCTCTGGTGTTGCAGGCATCCTACTTTGGAGGCTGAATCACAACAAGCTTTACGCTCAGGCTTGTGGACTGATTGCACAGGTCGTGCAGCACGAATTCCAATTCGCCACTTTCCCAAAAATACCTTTTGAAAGCAATGGTGGCTTCGGTTTCACCCTTTGTAAACAGCCAGATGGGTTCAACCCAATCACTGTAATTGTCTGGACCTGATTGCTTCATGGAGAAAGTATTTAAACCGGCCTCTGCGCTCATGGTGAAGGTAAAGTCAAGCTCGGTATCCATAACAACCTCTATTTCCTGCCCTGCTGGTTCTGTCAAACTCATTTCAGGCGGGTCATACCCAGCCGTGTCACACAGTGTCTCCTCGTGGCAAGAAATTATTCCAGTAAGGACAAGCAATACCCATACAGTGCTTTGAAGTATACATTTCATATTTTGGGCCTTTCCTTGCATCTCATCATAAATGTAGTAATTTAGATATAAAGATAACCACATGCGTAAATACATCTCTTCCCTTATTATCATTTCTTTTGTTGGCCTGGCAGCATTTTCACAAAACCGGATTGTGATTGATGACCGCAGCGGTACCCTGGATGAAGCATTGGAGCAGGTACTGACTGCAAAACTGCTTGAAGAAAATATTACATACACCAGCATACTAGACTACTCAGAGCCTTGCCAGTACTACTTTTCAAAAATGATCCTGTCCGGAACAGACCTGGTGCTCAGTGTAGAGGACTGCAACAACACCATACTGGGTAGCAAGAACCTGGGGCACCGCATCCTGGTATCAACAAACCAGGAGAAGGGAGTGCTGCTTTCCAATGCGATCCTGGACATCCTTTCCGAACCTGGTAAATACAAAATACCGCAAGCCACAACGATCAGCCAGGAGCCAAACCCGGCACAGGTCCCCGGTGTGGACAGCATCGTCAGCAATGAACACGATACGCGCTATTTCTTTGCCCCATCGGCATTTAACCTGAAGAAAGGGGACCTTTATTACAATACTGTTTACTTCCTTATTCATGATGTCCAGTATGGGATCAGTGACAACTTTTCCATGGGAATCGGAACCACGGTGATCGGATTACCCATTTACCTGACACCAAAAATATCCTTTCCCCTTGGAGAAAAATCTGCCCTGGCCATTGGAGATATGCTCCTTTTGGGTACCTGGGGAACCAATGCCCTGGGGAACCTGGCCTATCTGAACTACAGCTACGGAGGACCTGATGGGAACCTGAGCATCGGGGGTGGCTACCTCTATACCAACGACAGTGACATCACCAGTGAGACGCACTCGATAGTAGCTAATTTTTCCACCATGGCCCGGATGTCACGTCAGATATTCTTTCTCATGGAAAACTATGTACTGACTGTCAACCTGAAAAGGGACGCCTCTTATTATTCAGAAGGTAGCGGGTATTATTCGGAAGAGTACAGCCAGAGAAATACCATATGGTACGGGATTGCAGGGATCAGGATCATCTCCAAACGAAGGGATTTCATGAGCTGGCAGATCGGAATGACTTACATTGCCAGTTTCCCTGGCGATATCCCGGCAAAATATTTAAGTTGGGATACCTATGCACCGACTGATTTTCAATTGATTGCGTTTCCTACTGTCAGCTTTACAGTTAAATTCGGGAAGAAATTCTAAAAGGGTTGAAGGACGGCCTTAACCTGTTTCACTGATCAGGGATAACCTGGAAGGATCCTTCACGATCACATTCTTGTTGCCGAGATCAAGAATACCCTCTTTTTCGAACTCCTTCAGGAACTTGATTACGCTTTCCACCGATATGGAAGCAAAATCAGCAATATCCTGACGTGAGAGGTATTTGAACACCTGTTCGCTGTTGAATAATTCGGAAGCCAGATAAATGATAGCAGCAGCCAGTTTACCGCGCATCTGTTTATAGGATAAACTGGAGATAATATCGATGAGGTGGCTTTCTGAGTTGAAATTTTTGGATGTGATCCGGAACCCAAATTCAGGATTCGTCTTCAGCAGGTCGGTGAGGCTTTTCTTATCTATCATCAGTAAATTTGAATCCTTGAGCGTTACTGCTGAATATGGATATACCTTGTCCGCAAACAGACTGGAAAATGCCAGGAAATCGCCGCTTCGTGCGATCCACAGATTTTGCACTTTCCCCTTTCCGGTTTGCAGGTAAACCTTCACCAGACCAGACTGGATAAAGAGCACATGGGGAGCAAATGCGCCCTGCTTGAAAATGGTTTCTCCTTTCAGATAGTTGATCTGTGTCCTGTTCTCACTGAGGGATTCCAGCTCCTCCTTTGATATGAGCTGAAAACAATCCGGTTCTGCTTGCATACCCCAAATTTAATTGAAAACATGGAAAATGACAGGAAAAAAGCTATCATCTCCCGGAGCATAAATAGATACGGTCTCAACAAAATTCAGGATCTTTGCGGCCACAATAAAACCATTCAATAAACAAGCGAAAATCAAAACACAATGAAAAGATTACATACAAATTTGCACGAGTTTGAAACCGCCGCCGAGCTGGAGAAGTATATAGCTGATAATGAGAACGTCATGGTGTGCTGTGGACGCATGGGTCCCATGTGTATCCCCGTATACGGTATCATGGAGGAGCTTGAAGAGGAGCGCACCAACATCAAGTTTGCTGTCATGGCTTTTGACTCACCCGAAGCACATGTGATCAGGAATGCACCAGAATGCAACGGTTTCATGGGTTTGCCTTTTACCATGTACTATAAAAACGGAAAGGTAGCGCAAGCCACCAGCAGCATCCAGAACATGCAACAGGTGACTTCGATTCTGGACGAGAATTTTAGTGCATAAGGATGGACGAGATTTTTGATGTGATCATCGTGGGTGCAGGAGCAGCCGGATTATCTGCCGGAATTTACAGTTCCCGTGCCCGCCTCTCCACCCTGATCCTGAATGAGGGGGCTGTGGGAGGACAGATGGTGCTGACCGAAGAGATTGCCAATTACCCAGGGGTTGAGACCACCAAGGGTTATATGCTGGCCAACACCATGAAGATGCAGGCCAAGGAGTTTGGATGCAAGATCAAATCAAACCTGAAGATAAAATCCTACAGGCTGGAGGGGGAAGTAAAGCACATTGTATTGGAAGACGGTCGTGAATTCCGCTCCAGGGCAGTGATTCTTGCCCCTGGAGGAAGGCCCAGGCCCCTCGGCATTCCAGGTGAGGACACCTTCAGAGGTACGGGAGTCTCCTACTGCGCCACCTGTGACGGAGATTTTTTCACAGGCAAGCAGGTGATCGTGGTGGGAGGTGGAAATTCGGCCCTTGAAGAGGCGGTTGCCCTGACCCAGTATGCCGAAAAGGTAACCATCGTCCACCAGTTTGACCACTTCCAGGCCTTTCAACACGCAGTGGAACAGGCCAAAGCCAATCCGAAAATTGAATTTGTTATGGAAACTGAACTTCGGGCATTCATGGGAAATGGAGTGCTAGAGGAGGTGACCATGGAGCATCTTCCCACAGGAGAAACAACAAGCATGAAAATTGACGGAGTTTTCATTTTTGCCGGCTATATTCCCAATACCGAAGACCTGGAAGCTCTATTGAAGTTGAGCGACCGGAAAGAGATTGTTGTGGATGACGCCATGAAAACCAGCGTGCCGGGAGTTTTTGCAGCGGGTGATTGCATCGTGAAACGATTCCGGCAGGTTACCACCGCTGTGGCCGACGGAACCATAGCCTCACTGAGTGTTGCAGAATACCTGAGGCATTAAGTTTTCTTTGCAAAACCGGCAATGAAAAAAGCCACCCTGCATCGTGCATGGGTGGCTTTTTTGACTAAGGATCTTCTTTATGCCTGTCCGGTCGGACCACCAAAATTCATCGGTATATTGGTCGGACCTCCACTCACTGCACCTGCCGGACCTTCAACCTTTTTGATGGGACCGTGCATCTTCTCATATTTCTCCACGTTATCCTTCAGTGCATGCAGCAAACGCTTGGCATGTTCAGGAGTAAGGATGACCCTGGACTTCACTTCCGCTTTGGGAATTCCGGGCATCACCCTCACAAAATCGAGAATGAATTCTGACGAAGAATGGGTAATGATCGCAAGATTGGAGTAGGTGCCCTGGGCTACGTCCTCCTTTAACTCAATATTGATCTGATTCTTCTTGGCTTTCTCGTCCATGTTGATTCTTCTTTAGTCCTTTGCAGGTTCGATGACTTCTGCTTCTTCCGAATTCTCAGTCTCAATAGTTTGTCCGGATGTCAGCTTCTCATATTCCTCTTTGGAACCAACCACCAGGTTTCTGTATATCCTGGAACCTGTACCTGCAGGAATCTGGTGACCCACGATCACATTCTCCTTCAAACCGTCCAACAGGTCGATTTTACCGAAAATGGCAGCTTCGTTGAGTACCTTGGTAGTTTCCTGGAATGATGCAGCAGAAATGAAACTGTTGGTCTGCAATGCAGCCTTTGTAATTCCCTGAAGAACCTGTTGAGAGGTTGCAGGAACAGCATCCCTCGCTACAATAGGCTTCAGGTCCTTGCGCTTCAGCACCGAATTATCATCCCTTAACTTACGGGCAGTAAGGATCTGTCCGGCTTTATAATCCGGGGCATCGCCCGGATCAACCACAACCCTCTTCCCGTAAATCCAGTCATTTTCGTTCATGAAGTCCCATTTATCAACCACCTGCTTCTCAAGGAATTTGGTATCGCCCGGGTCCACAATCTCCACTTTGCGCATCATTTGACGCACAATGATTTCGAAATGCTTATCGTTGATCTTCACACCCTGCATCCTGTACACTTCCTGAACCTCATTCACAATGTACTCCTGAACTTTTGTGGGTCCTTTAATGGCCAGAATATCAGCAGGAGTAATGGCTCCGTCTGAGAGTGGAATACCAGCCCTTACGTAGTCATTCTCCTGTACAAGGATCTGCTTGGAAAGCGGAACCAGGTATTTCTTCACCTCTCCGGCCTTGGATGTAATGATGATTTCACGGTTCCCACGCTTGATCTTGCCAAACTCAACTTCACCGTCAATCTCAGAGACAACTGCAGGGTTGGATGGATTCCTGGCTTCGAAAAGCTCGGTTACCCTTGGAAGACCACCGGTGATGTCACCAGATTTACCAACGGCTCTTGGAATCTTCACCAGGATCTCTCCTGCCTTTACCTTATCGCCTTCGCTCACAGCAATGTGTGCTCCAACAGGAAGGTTATAGTTTTTCACCAGTTCTCCTTTGGTGTCAAGGATGGTAATCAGCGGATTCTTGGTTCGATCCCTGCTCTCCACAATCACCTTCTCTTTAAACCCGGTCTGTTCATCAGACTCCTCACGGAAGGTAATACCCTCTATCACATTATCAAAGCTTACCGTTCCAGCAACCTCGCTAATAATCAACGCGTTATATGGATCCCATTCGCAAATCAGATCATTCTTATTCACCTTGGCTCCATCCTTGATATAAAGTTTGGAACCATAAGGAATGGTATGCGTGGTAAGCGCGATACTGGTATTCTTATCCACAATCCTCAGTTCGGCCAATCGTCCGATGACGATTTCGACCTTCTTACCGGTTTCAGGATCGGTGGATGATACGGTACGCAATTCCTCAATCTCAGCCACACCATCATACTTGGAGACCACGCTGGATTCTGATGTAATATTCGATGCGGTACCACCCACGTGGAAGGTACGCAGCGTAAGCTGGGTTCCGGGTTCACCAATGGACTGTGCAGCAATCACACCGGTAGCCTCTCCCATCTGCACCATTCTTCCAGTGGCCAGGTTACGTCCGTAACATTTGGCGCAAACACCTTTCTTGGACTCGCAGGTAAGTACCGAACGAATCTCCACCTGTTCGATGGGTGATTCTTCGATGACCGAAGCAATATCCTCGGTGATCTCTTCGCCTGATTCAATGATCAAATCTCCGGTAAGCGGATGGTACACATCATGCACAGTAGACCGTCCCAGTACCCTTTCATACAGGGTCTCCACAATCTCTTCATTCTTCTTAATGGCCGAGGCCACCAGTCCACGAAGGGTTCCGCAATCTGGTTCCTGGATAATCACATCCTGTGAAACATCCACCAGACGGCGCGTCAGGTAACCTGCATCAGCAGTTTTCAGCGCTGTATCCGCGAGACCCTTACGGGCACCGTGGGTAGATATAAAGTACTCCAGTACAGAGAGACCCTCCTTGAAGTTGGAAAGGATCGGGTTTTCAATAATCTCAGATCCTGAAGAACCTGATTTCTGTGGCTTGGCCATCAGACCCCTCATCCCTGACAGCTGGCGGATCTGCTCTTTGGATCCCCTCGCACCTGAGTCCAGCATCATATACACAGGGTTGAATCCCTGGTTGTCAGAACTAAGCTGTTTCATCAGTATCTGCGTCAGGCGGGCATTGGTGTGAGTCCAGACATCAATGGTCTGGTTGTAGCGTTCATTGTTGGTGATCACACCCATGTTGTAACTTTCCATCACCTCATCCACCTGGGCGTAACCGTCTTTTACAAAGATCTCTTTTTCGGCAGGGATAATTACATCATCCAGATTGAAGGAAAGACCTCCTTTGAAAGCCATCCCGTAACCCATTTTTTTGATATCATCCAAAAACTGAGCTGTTTTTGCTGTTCCGGTGATCTTCAACACATGACCAATGATGTCACGCAGTGATTTCTTGGTAAGCAGTTCATTGATGAATCCGATCTCCTTGGGAACAAATTCATTGAACAGAACCCGGCCTACTGTGGTCTCGATGATCTCGGTTTCACCATGCTCAGCACCAAGCTTGGGGATTCTTACTTTGATCACTGCATGGAGGTCGGCACGTTTCTCATTATAAGCGATGGTCACCTCTTCGGATGAATAGAAAGTCATGCCTTCACCCTTCACAGGAGCATCCTTCACACTGCGCTTGGCCTTGGTAATATAATAGAGGCCAAGAACCATGTCCTGGGACGGTACCGCGATGGGAGCGCCATTGGCAGGATTCAGAATGTTGTGGGAAGCCAGCATCAGAATCTGTGCCTCCAGAACAGCTGCATTTCCAAGGGGAAGGTGCACAGCCATCTGGTCACCGTCAAAGTCAGCATTAAATGCAGTACATACCAGCGGGTGAAGCTGGATGGCTTTTCCTTCAATCAGCTTAGGCTGGAACGCCTGGATACCAAGCCTGTGCAGCGTTGGAGCACGGTTCAGCAATACAGGGTGTCCTTTCAATACATTTTCCAGAATATCCCAAACGACCGGGTCCTTTCGGTCCACGATTTTCTTGGCTGACTTCACTGTTTTTACAATACCACGCTCAATCAGTTTCCTGATGATAAATGGTTTGTACAGCTCTGCTGCCATATCCTTGGGCAGTCCGCATTCGTGCAGGTGCAATTCGGGACCAACTACGATCACTGAACGGGCCGAGTAGTCGACCCTTTTACCAAGCAGGTTCTGACGGAAACGGCCCTGCTTCCCTTTCAGACTGTCTGAGAGAGATTTAAGCGGACGGTTGGCATCAGTCTTCACCGCATTGGCCTTCCTGGAATTATCAAACAGTGAATCCACAGCTTCCTGCAGCATCCGCTTTTCGTTTCGGAGGATCACTTCAGGAGCTTTGATTTCAATCAGTCTTTTCAGACGGTTGTTCCGGATAATCACCCTGCGATAAAGATCATTCAGGTCAGAAGTGGCAAAACGTCCGCCATCCAGCGGTACCAGAGGCCTCAATTCCGGAGGAATCACCGGTACAACCTTCACAATCATCCATTCGGGCTTGTTGATTCCTTTTGAAGCACGGAAAGCCTCTACCACCTGAAGGCGCTTCAATGCCTCATTTTTCCTCTGCTGGGAAGTCTCTGTACTGGCTTTGTGCCTGAGTGAATAAGAGAGCTCGTCCAGATTGATCCTTGAGAGCAACTGGTGCAAACCTTCAGCACCCATCCCTGCAATAAACTTATCCGGATGATCATCTTCAAGCAGCTGGTTTTCCTTGGGCAGACTTGCCAGGATATCCAGGTACTCATCCTCGGTTAGGAAATCAAGGTAGTTTACACCATCAGCCTGCTTAATACCGGCGTTGATCACCACGTAACGTTCATAGTAGATAATGGAATCCAGCTTCTTGGTGGGTAATCCCAGCAGGTATCCTATCTTGTTTGGTAATGAGCGGAAATACCAGATGTGTGCCACAGGCACAACCAGGGAAATGTGACCCATCCGCTCACGGCGCACCTTTTTCTCAGTTACCTCTACACCACAGCGGTCACACACAATCCCCTTATAACGGATTCTTTTATATTTGCCACAATGACATTCGTAGTCCTTTACCGGGCCAAAGATCCTTTCACAAAAAAGACCATCCCTTTCGGGTTTATAGGTTCGGTAATTAATGGTTTCAGGTTTCAGGACCTCTCCACTGGACCGCTCCAGGATCTCTTCCGGGGAAGCCAGACCAATGGAAATCTTTGTAAAATTACTGCTCTTTACTTTGGTGTCTTTCCTGAATGACATATAATTATTTATTAATCGTTTCTAATACTTGTTCTGACAGGCCGAAGCCATATAATACAGGATCTTTAAACCAGGTTCACACTCAGTCCGAGTCCGCGCAATTCATGCAGCAACACGTTGAGTGACTCAGGGATTCCAGGGTTAGGCATGGGTTCACCTTTCACAATGGCCTCATAGGCCTTGGCCCTTCCGATTACATCATCGGATTTCACTGTAAGAATCTCCTGAAGAATGTTGGCAGCACCAAAAGCTTCAAGTGCCCAGACCTCCATCTCACCAAAACGCTGGCCTCCAAACTGGGCTTTACCACCCAGTGGTTGCTGTGTTATCAGTGAATAAGGTCCGATACTCCTTGCGTGCATCTTGTCCTCAACCATGTGTCCCAGTTTCAGCATGTAGATCACACCCACTGTAGCCGGCTGGTCAAATCTTTCACCGGTTCCACCATCAAAGAGGAAGGTTTTACCATACCTTGGGACTCCTGCCTGATCAGTCAGTTCATTGATCTGTTCGATCTTGGCACCGTCAAAAATAGGTGTGGCATACTTCTGATCCAGCTTCATTCCTGCCCATCCCAGTACAGTTTCATAAATCTGTCCCAGGTTCATCCTGGATGGCACACCCAGCGGATTCAGTACAATATCTACCGGTGTTCCGTCTTCCAGGAAAGGCATGTCTTCGGATCTGACGATCTTGGCTACAATACCTTTGTTCCCATGTCGTCCGGCCATCTTATCCCCGACGGTCAGTTTCCTCTTCTTGGCCACATATACCTTGGCAAGCTGAATGATACCGGTGGGAAGCTCATCTCCACTGGTGATGCTGTGCTTCTTACGCTTGTACAATCCGTCAATCTCCTTGAACTTGATCACATAGTTGTGAAGCAGGTCGCGGATCAGGTCGTTCTTATGCTTGTCCGTGGTCCATTTCAGCGGATTCAGGTTGGCAAAATCCAGTTCCTGCAGCTGCTTCTGGGTAAACTTGGTTCCCTTGGGAATAATATCGATGTTCAGGAAGTCCTTCACACCCTGGGAAGTCTTGCCATTCACCAGTTCAAACAGTTTCTCAATCAGTTGTGCCCTCAGCTCAGTAATGTCTGATTGATAGACATCATCGATCTTCTCAAGAATCTGCTTGGTGGCAGGCCTTGATTTCCTCTCTTTCACAGTGCGGGAGAACAACTTCTTGTCAATCACAACACCATACAGTGATGGTCCTGCCTTCAGTGAAGCATCTTTCACATCTCCGGCCTTGTCACCAAAAATAGCCCTGAGCAATTTCTCCTCGGGAGAAGGATCAGATTCACCTTTTGGAGTAATCTTACCGATGAGGATATCTCCGGGGGCCACTTCTGCACCAATCCGGATCAAACCATTTTCGTCCAGGTTCTTGGTCGCTTCCTCACTCACATTGGGAATGTCGGAGGTAAGTTCTTCCAGACCGCGTTTTGTATCACGAACTTCCAGCAGGTACTCATCCACGTGGATGGAGGTAAACACATCTTCCCTCACAAGCCTTTCGGAAACCACAATGGCATCCTCGAAGTTGTATCCTTTCCATGGCATGAAAGCCACCATCAGGTTCCGGCCAAGGGCCAGTTCACCCTGCTGTGTGGCATATCCCTGTGTCAGTATATCTCCCTTCTTCAGTTTCTGCCCCTTCCGCACCATGGGAGTCAGGTTGACGCATGTATTCTGGTTGGTCTTCCTGAACTTGGGAAGTTTGTAGCGCTTCACATCATCGTCAAAACGTACAAACCGTTCTTCCTCTTCGCGCTCATACCTTACCACAATCTCGTTGGCATCCACAAATTCAACCAACACCATCCTCTTCAGCCCTGATCTGCAGCCTGGAATCACGAACCACGTTCATTTCAATACCTGTTCCCACAACCGGGGCTTCCGGGTAAATCAGCGGCACAGCCTGACGCATCATGTTAGAGCCCATCAGTGCCCTGTTGGCATCATCGTGCTCAAGGAAGGGGATAAGGGAAGCAGCAATAGAGGCAATCTGATTCGGAGCAACGTCCATCAGCACTACATCATTCTTCTCTGCCAGCGGATAATCCGCTTCATACCTGGCCTTTACCTTGGGGTTCACAAATGTTCCATCCTCATTGAGGGGTGCATTGGCCTGTGCGATAAGCTTGTCCTCTTCCTCTTCTGCACTCAGGTAAATAACGCCCTTGTTGGCAAGCTCTACCTTTCCGGCTTCCGTCTTCCTGTATGGAGTCTCGATGAAACCAAGATTACTGATCCTGGCAAACACGCACAGGGAAGAGATCAGTCCGATGTTGGGACCTTCGGGGGTTTCAATGGGACAGAGTCTTCCATAGTGAGTATAGTGTACGTCACGTACCTCGAATCCGGCACGCTCCCTGGAGAGACCACCTGGTCCCAGGGCAGACATACGACGTTTGTGTGTCATTTCCGCCAGCGGGTTGGTCTGGTCCATGAACTGGGACAGCTGATTGGTACCAAAGAAGGAATTGATCACCGAAGAAAGGGTCTTCGAATTGATCAGGTCGGTTGGTGTAAACACCTCGTTATCACGCACGTTCATCCGTTCACGAATGGTTCGGGCCATACGGGCCAGTCCCACGCTGAACTGGTTCATCAGCTGCTCACCTACTGTACGTACCCTCCTGTTGCTCAGGTGGTCAATGTCATCAACATCGGTCTTGGAGTTGATCAGTTCGATGAGATACTTGATGATCTGTATAATATCTTCACGGGTCAGTACCCTCTGCTCCGTATCTGTATTCAGGCCCAGTTTCTTATTCAGCCTGTAACGTCCCACTTCACCCAGGTCGTACCGCTTGTCTGAAAAGAAAAGCTTGTCGATCACATCCCTTGCAGTGGTCTCATCCGGTGGCTCCGCATTCCTGAGCTGCCTGTAGATATGCATCACAGCTTCCTTTTCCGAATTGCATGGGTCTTTCTGCAGGGTATTGTAGATGATCGCAAAATCATTGATGTTGGCGATCTCCTTATGCAACAGGATGGTCTTGGCCCCTGAATCGATGATCTCCTCAATGTGTTCGTTCTCCAGGACTGTTTCACGATCGATGATCACTTCATTACGTTCGATGGAAACTACCTCACCGGTATCTTCATCCACGAAATCTTCGATCCAGCTCTTCAGAACCCGGGCGGCCAGTTTACGGCCCACCAGTTTCTTCAAACCGGTTTTTGAAACCTTCACCTCATCGGCCAGACCAAAAATCTCCAGCACATCCTTGTCACTCTCGTATCCAATGGCCCTGAGCAGGGTGGTTACAGGTAATTTTTTCTTCCGGTCGATGTAGGCGTACATCACATTGTTGATGTCTGTCGCAAACTCGATCCAGGATCCTTTAAATGGAATAATCCTTGCGGAATAGAGTTTGGTTCCGTTGGCATGCACGCTCTGTCCGAAGAAGACTCCGGGCGAACGGTGCAACTGGGAAACCACTACCCTTTCGGCTCCGTTGATAATGAATACACCCCGTTCCGTCATGTATGGAACAGTACCCAGGTATACATCCTGAATTACCGTATCAAAATCCTCATGTTCAGGATCGGTACAGTACAATTTCAGCTTCGCTTTCAACGGAACGCTGAAAGTGAGTCCCCTCTCCACACATTCATCGATAGAATACCTGGGCGGATCAATGTTATAATCCAGGAATTCGAGAACGAAATTGTTCCGTGTGTCGGTAATGGGAAAATTATCATGGAAAACCTGGTAAAGACCTTCGTTCTTCCTGTTCTCAGGGGTGGTCTCCATCTGAAAGAAATCTTGAAAAGATTTCAGCTGAACTTCCAGAAAATCAGGGTATTCCAACTGATTCCTAATGGAAGCAAAACTTATACGTTCTTGATTTTTGCTTGGCATTGACATCGCTTTTTAATCCGAAGATTAATGTGATAATATAAAATTGCAAAAAGGCTTAGACCCCCTGGTATGGGGATCTAAACCTGTAAGTGGTTAGTGCGATTGCCCTATTATTTAAGCTCAACTTCTGCTCCGGCTTCTTCTAATTGGGTTTTAAGAGACTCTGCCTCATCCTTGCTCACACCTTCTTTCACAGGTGCGGGTGCAGAATCAACAACGGCTTTGGCTTCTTTGAGGCCAAGTCCGGTAAGTTCCTTCACAAGCTTCACAATCTGCAGCTTAGCTCCACCTGGAGCTTTCAGAATCACATCAAATTCGCTCTTCTCCTCAGCAGCGGCACCTTCGCCCCCAGCAGCAGGACCAGCAACGGCAACTGCAGCAGCTGCAGGCTCAATACCATGCTCTTCCTTAAGTACTTCAAGTAATTCATTTACTTCTTTGACGGTCAGTTCGACCAACTGATCAGCAATTTTTTTAACGTCAGCCATTTTTATTGAATTTTAAAATTGTTTAATTTTCTTTTTCTGATAATGTAAGCAGAGCGCCGGCCATTTTTGATCCGCTCGATGCAAGTGCAGACACCAGGCTAGTAGCAGGTGACTGTAGCAACATAAGCAGGTCGCCCAGCAGCTCGTCTTTGGATTTAATCTTAGAGAGCGCTTCTAGCTGATCATCTCCGATATAAATGGATTCCTCCACAAAGGCACCCTTTAGTAAGGGCTTCTCCATGGTTTTTCTGAACTCCTTGATCAGTTTGGCAGGTGTATTACCTGTCTCACAGAACATGATGGAGGTGGAATCTTTTAATATATCGTAAAGATCATTAAAATCGCCTTCTGACTTCTCCATTGCTTGGCGGAGTAATGTATTCTTGACAACCAGCAGACTGATCTCTTTCTCAAAACATTTTCTTCTCAGGTTTGATGTCTGCTCGGCATTCAGCGAGGAGATATCTGTGAGGTAGAAATGCTTGGTGTCATTCAGCCTTTGCGCCAGGTTCTCAATGATTACTTCCTTTTCTTCTCTTCTCATCTTATTGAGACTCTTTAGCGATTATTATTCTTCGATAGCCTTTGGATCTATCTTTACACCAGGACTCATGGTACTGGACAGATAGATACTTTTGATATAGGTTCCCTTTGCTGCAGTGGGTTTCAGCTTGATGATCGTGTTTACAAATTCACGAGCATTTTCAGCGATCTTCTCTGCAGAAAAAGATACTTTACCAATAGAGGTATGGACGATACCGTATTTGTCAACCTTGAAATCGATCTTTCCCATCTTCACATCTTTCACAGCTTTACCGATTTCCATGGTCACAGTACCACTTTTGGGATTTGGCATCAGGCCCCTGGGACCCAGCACACGGCCGAGTTTACCAACTTTGGCCATTACAGGGGGCATGGTGACGATTACATCCATGTCAGTCCAACCTTTTTCGATCTTCTCTACATAGTCGTCAAGCCCAACGTAATCAGCCCCGGCCTCTTTTGCCTCATCTTCTTTCTCCGGAGTACAAAGAACAAGTACTTTGACATCTTTTCCCGTTCCGTGCGGAAGGGTAACAACGCCACGTACCATCTGGTTCGCTTTCCTGGGATCCACTCCCAAACGAACATCGATATCAACCGACGCATCGAATTTGGTTGTAGTCATCTCCTTCACAAGTCCAGAAGCCTCAGCAAGGGAATATTGCTTGTCCTTTTCTAACTTCTCAAAAGCTAACTTCCTGTTTTTAGTAAGTTTACTCATCTTTCAATACGAATTAATTGTTAGACGGGAATTCACCTTTTACGGTAATTCCCATACTCCTTGCGGTACCGGCAACCATTTTCATAGCAGACTCCACGGTAAACGCGTTGAGGTCGGGCATCTTTGCTTCAGCAATCTGGCGAACCTGATCCCAGGAAACGCTTGCTACCTTCAACCTGTTTGATTCAGCTGAGCCCTTCTTGATCTTGGCTGCCTCCAGCAGTTGAACTGCCACAGGGGGTGTCTTCACGATAAAATCAAAAGATTTATCGGAATAGACGGTAATGATTACTGGCAACAGTTTCCCGGCCTGCTCCTGGGTTCTGCCATTAAACTGCTTGCAGAACTCCATGATGTTGACACCCTTGGCACCCAGCGCGGGTCCCACGGGAGGGGATGGATTAGCTGCTCCGCCCCTGATTTGCAACTTGATTAAGCCTTCTACTTCTTTTGCCATTTCTAAATTTGATTATATATATACTTACCGCTTACAACATCCGCCGACAACCATACAGGAAGCATTCAATGGACATATCATTGTCTGGATTTTGTAATATTTTAAATACTATTTCTATAAGTTACTACGCACTGAGGACTAGAATACTAGTACTGAGTACTGTTATCCTTCTTTTTCCACCTGCATAAAGCTCAGTTCCAGTGGTGTCTTTCGTCCGAAGATCTTCACCATTACTTTGAGCTTTTTCTTCTCATCATTTACCTCTTCAATAATACCCTGTAAAGCTGTTAAAGGGACCATCGATCACCTTCACAGATTCGCCCACAAAGAAAGGTACGGTGATCTCCTCATCACTGGCGGACAGTTCATCCACCTTGCCAAGGATCCGGTTCACTTCTGTAGTTCGCAGGGGTGTGGGCATCTGGTCACCTTCTGAACCCAGGAAACCAATAATGTTGGGTATGTTTCTGAGAATATGGGGAATCTCCCCGGTAAGTGTGGCTTCAACCAACACGTATCCCGGGAAATAGTTGCGCTCCTTGCTGATTTTCTTTCCGTTCCTGATCTGGTATACCTTCTCAGTGGGAATCAATACCTGTGCAATATAATCCTGCAGGTTCAACCTGCTAATTTCACTATCAATATATTCTTTGGCCTTCTTCTCTTTGCCACCGATGGCCCTGAGAACATACCACTTCTTTTCCAGATTGCTCATGGATTATGTCAATTTATAGATGCCTTCAAGGATCTTCTGAAATGAAATATCCATGGCGAAGACAATCAGGGCAAAAATCAAAGATGCAACCATAACAACAAGTGCACTGTTCTGTAACTCTTTCCATGAAGGCCAGGTCACTTTGTGCACCAGTTCATTATAGGATTCTTTCAGGTAATTAAATATTTTCTTCATTTAGATCAAATTTGCACGGGAGGAGCGACTCGAACGCCCGACACCTGGTTTTGGAGACCAGTGCTCTACCAACTGAGCTACACCCGTGTACATCATGCGTCAAAATAGAGAAGCCGGGTCCGATCAAAGACCCGAGCTCCCTATGCATTAAAGTAAGGCAGGCTTACTCCTCAATCTTGATTACCTGACCAGCACCTACGGTCCTTCCACCTTCACGAATCGCAAAACGAAGACCAACGTTGACAGCTACAGGGTAAATAAGCTTTACAGTGATTTCCACATCATCACCAGGCATGACCATTTCAGTTCCTTCAGGAAGCTGGATCTCACCGGTTACGTCCAGTGTCCTCAGGTAAAACTGTGGACGATAGTTGTTGTGGAAGGGAGTATGGCGTCCACCTTCTTCTTTTTTCAACACGTAAACCTGAGCCTTGAATTCTGTATGCGGAGTAATCGATCCGGGCTTGGCAATAACCATACCCCTTTTGATCTCCTTCTTGTCAACACCACGAAGCAACAGACCAACGTTGTCACCAGCTTCCCCGCGATCGAGGATCTTGCGGAACATCTCCACACCAGTTACAACAGTCTTACGACCTTCTGCACCCAGTCCAATCAGGTTCATTTCGTCTCCGGTATTCACAACACCAGTTTCAATTCTACCTGTAGCAACAGTACCACGTCCTGTAATTGAAAATACATCTTCAACGGGCATCAGGAAGGCTTTTTCTACTTCACGGGGAGGAATGGGGATATACTCATCCACTGCATCCATCAGTTCCATCACTTTTTCTTCCCACTTCTCTTCACCATTCAATGCACCAAGTGCAGAACCATGAATTACAGGAGCATTGTCTCCGTCGAATTCATAGAAATCAAGCAGTTCGCGAATTTCCATCTCAACCAGCTCAAGCAGCTCATCATCATCGACCATGTCAACCTTGTTCAGGAAAACAACGATTTTAGGAACATTCACCTGGCGTGCAAGAAGGATGTGCTCCCTGGTTTGTGGCATAGGACCATCAGTTCCTGCAACAACGATAATGGCACCGTCCATCTGGGCTGCACCAGTTACCATGTTCTTTACGTAGTCAGCGTGTCCTGGACAGTCAACGTGCGCATAGTGGCGTGTTGCTGTTGAATATTCAACGTGGGCTGTGTTAATGGTAATACCACGCTCTTTTTCTTCCGGTGCATTGTCAATAGAGTCAAAGTCCCTGATTACAGAGAGACCCTTTTTTGCAAGGACCTGAGTAATAGCAGCGGTCAAAGTGGTTTTACCGTGGTCAACGTGACCAATGGTACCAATATTGACGTGCGGTTTGGACCTATCAAATTTTTCCTTAGCCATAACTTTGTTTAATTAATTTGGTACTCGTTTTCTTTTATTTTCTATTTTATAATTATCAGAGCCAATGCCGGGAATTGAACCCGGGACCTCTTCCTTACCAAGGAAGCGCTCTACCCCTGAGCTACATCGGCTTACTCAAGGATTGAGCGGGAAACGAGGCTCGAACTCGCGACCCCAACCTTGGAAGGGTTGTGCTCTACCAACTGAGCTATTCCCGCTTAATACTCCAGGGAGTAAGTTCTGTGGGGAGAGAAGGATTCGAACCTCCGAAGTCGTACGACAGTAGATTTACAGTCTACCCCAGTTGGCCACTTTGGTATCTCCCCTATTTATCAACACATAAAGTACGCCTTCTAAAAATCATCAGAGCCGATGGAGGGATTCGAACCCACGACCTGCTGATTACAAATCAGCTGCTCTGACCAACTGAGCTACATCGGCATACAAAGAACGTCAATGAAAAATACCCTCCAAAATCGGTTCGCAAATGTATGAATATTTTAATTAGTTCACAAAAAATAATGTCTCTTTTTTAGAAGCCATAAAAAAAGCTGCCGAAGCAGCCTTTTTTACAGGTTTTTATGGGACTATTTCTTCCTGATTTTCTCCTTTCGTTTAACCAATTGTTTCTTTAAAGCGACAATGGACAGGTCAGTGGCCTCCTCAAAAGTCTTACATTGCTTTTTTGCAAAAACAGTTTGTCCTTTCACATCAAGTTTAATTTCCACAAGTTTGTTCTCCCTTGTTGATGTATCCTTATCCAGCCTGAGAAAAACTTCAGCACCCAGAATGTCATCATATACAGTCGGCAGTTTCTTTACCTTGGTGTCGATGAAATTCAACAGTTTCTGATCAGCATCGAATCGGATTGAATGCAACTTAATATCCATAGGTACCTCCTTCTTTTATGCCCTGGGATGGGCCTGATTATAAATAGACTTTAACTTCTTAAATGTATTATGGGTGTAAACCTGGGTGGCCGAAAGGTTGGCATGACCCAGCAGTTCTTTAATAACGTTCAGGTCAGCCCCCTTGTTCAGCATGTGGGTAGCAAAAGTGTGCCTGAGCACATGCGGACTCTTTTTATCGAGCGTGGTGACCATGGCCAGGTATTTTTTTACGATACGGTATATCATGGAATCATACGCAGGCTGTCCTTTGGCCGAAACAATAAGGGCATCCACTCCCGGGTCATGAACCACCCCTTCCCGCAAAACCAGGTAGCCATCTATGGCTGTCAGCAGCTCATCGTTCAGCGGAACCATCCGCTCCTTGTCTCTTTTTCCTTTTACCTTTATACTTTTCCCTGCGCGGTCCACAGACCATGCCTTAAGTCCGAGCAGTTCACTGCGCCTCATTCCGGTGGAATACAACAGATCAATGACGAGCCTGTTCCGCACCCCTTCAAAATCATCACCAAAGACAAAATCATCCATGAGGGTTTCCATATGACTTTCATCCACAAACACAGGCGTGCGCTTACTCATTTTGGGTTTAAGGACCCTGTCAAGCGGATTGGATTCCAGCTCCCCCTCCTTGATCAGGTATTTGCAGTAGGTTCTCAGGGTGGTCAGTTTGCGGTGTACCGTCCGGGGAGAGATCCCCGAATCCATTTGGTGATACCACCCACAAACGGATGGTCTTATAATGCAAATCCATGCCCTCTTTGCCCATCTCCTGGCAGAAAGCATGGAATTGTTGTAATACGGTTTTGTAAGCTTTGATGGTATGCGCTGCATACCTTTTCTCTGCTTGCAGGTATATAAGAAATTCGTTAATCCTGATCATGGGCAGCAAATCATCCTCTGCCAAAACACCGGAAATCTAGTCTTCTTCCTGCTGCAATTGTTGAATATAGATGGCTTTCAGCTTTTGCTGGCGCTTGGTAATGGAAGGCTTGGTAAAGGCCTGACGGGCCCTAAGCTCCTTAACAACACCAGTTTTCTCAAACTTACGTTTGAACTTCTTCAGCGACCTTTCAATATTCTCACCCTCTTTAATGGGAATTACAATCATTTCAATCTGTTTTTATTTCGAGCCGCAAATTTAGACATTCAATTTCTAATATTCAACTAAACCCTGCGATTTTTTATTAGACCGAAAATGACAGCAGTGTAAACGATATATATTAAACCGGAATTTTGACAAATTATCCTCTTCTCTATAAAGGTATGAAAAAAAGAATAGCTAGGCAATGGGCCTGGTCAAATAAGTCAAGTAGACCGGGGGAGTTTCACCCCTAGCCTCTCACAGAACCGTACGTGACAGTCTCCCGTCATACGGCTCTTCCAGACAAACTTACGCAGTAAATCCATATTTCCAATGGACAAATGTATTCGGATACCACTTGATAATCCGCTTTAACCAGCCATAAGACTTAGCATAAGTTTTCAGCTTATACTTCTTTCTAGCCCATTTTGCAATGCAAATGTTCAGTAATCTGAAAACCCGCTGCAGCTCTGAGATACGAAAGCGCCCATAGTAATTGATCCAGCCTCTAATCTTAGGTGCGAGAGTGTTAGCTAAACTCTGGATATCCTCAGAAACCCAGTTATGAATAGCTAGTTTTCTCAGCTCATCTGTGATCTTCTTCTGGCTCTTCATACTTATTGCTGGTCGAAAGCCCCAGAACTTCTCACCGTTCGATTTCTCACAAAGCCGGGGTTTAAATGTAAATCCCAGAAAGTCAAATGATACCGGGATGTCCTTCCCTTCCTTGTGGAATCTGGCGGTTCGATAACAATAAACAATCCTTGTTTTCTCCGGGTGTATTTCCAGTGAGTACCTTTTCAATCTTGCCTTGAGCTTATCCAGTATGAAGTGGGATTGCTCCAAACTTCTTGTATGGATCACAATATCATCGGCATATCTCTCAAACACTATACGTGGCTGTGTTATCTGCTAGCCATTGATCGAAAGCCTCATGCAGGTAAAGGTTCGCTAACAATGGGCTAAGTACACCGCCTTGCGGTGTACCCTTGCTTCTTGTTTGCAACTCTCCATTCTGCTTATACACTGGTGCTTTCAACCATCTTTCGCAATAGAGTAAAATGTGCTTCTGACTTGTGTGCTTCCGCAAAATTGACATCATCTGTTCATGGTCAATGTTGTCAAAGAAACCTTTGATGTCAAGGTCTACTACATACCACCGTTCCCAACAGTTCTTGGCACATTGTTCAACGGCATCGTGGGCACTCTTGCTCGGTCGATACCCGTATGAACTGGGATGGAATAAAGGCTCAGCTGTTTTCTCCAGCTCTGCCCTGATCACCTCCTGTGCTACCCTGTCGAGAATGGTGGGTACACCAAGACATCCTTGTCTTGACTTTCCCCTTTGGAATGAGCACTTCCTTGACCGGTGGCGGAAAATAACTACCACTGGCAAGTCGGTTCCATAAAGGATACAGGTATTTACGTGGATTTGCTTTCAATCATTTCGATAGTGACATTGTCTATACCAACGCCTTTACCGCCCTGCTTGATGCGTTTCCACGCTGACCATACCTGTTCTTTACTTACTGGTTGTGTTTTCGATTTTAACTCCTAAATCATCCTTTTTTTAAGTTGTTGCCCTCGTTAAAACCAGTCTGGTGAAGCCCTTCGCTCCATTCTCATTACAGGAATTTCATCACTAATACGGCTTCATCCGCCACCAACTGATACATCTCTACTTTTGACCTCACGGGTTCTCCACTTGTGTCGTTTCGATTTACCATCATCAGCTAGCTTCCACAGTTCCATAATCAAGCCCTATATACAATTCCTGCTGCCTGTATGCCGAGTGCCAGTACAGGCAATTTATCTCCCAGGTAACCCCTGTACTTATCCCGGGACAGACTAAGTTACCCCGGTTTCTGACACTGTCTAAATCAATTTCGACACCTCTTCGAACAGTTCACTTGCGTTCAGCTCTTGTATAAACACCTGAAATGCTTCTTTCATCATCCCTTTTCCTTAACCGCTCAATACCTTTATCGTTAAATAAAAGCACCGTAAGGTGGTTTGACAGATTCTCCTGATAGCCCCTGTCGGTGGATCAGCTCTGTAAGTCACTTCGTTGAACTGCTTTTGGTGAGTCCTCCTTGGTTACCCAGCATATAGGCCAAGGCTCGTTCCCTTCAGAAAAACAGTGGTTCTTACAGCCCACCATCTTGATTATAGTTCGCTCATTCAGTTGTATAGTACGGTGTGCCTCCGTGCCCTGAATGAGGCCTGTGCACAATCAATCCTTTACGCAGCGGACTGAGATGCCGTGAAATTTGTACCTGTAGTAACGATTTACGCCCAGTTTGGCACCATCCAGGTTACGGTTCCAGCTATAATCGCCATCGAATGCAGAGGCTGACCAGTAGTAGGTATATAGTCCCAAACGGCAAATGAACCATCGCCAAAGCGTCGGCCTCCCGGAAGGGCGGTAAAACCACTTTCATTAGTTGCCCCGCTATTGGGACTTGCCCAGTGTGATGTACCCTTCTTCATCAAATTGCTTTCATCGCTACCCCTCCATCCTGACAAATCTGCATCCTCCTGACTCATCCCAAGGGCCATCTCCAATTGTTTCCACTCTTTATCACTTGGAAGATGCCAGCCACAGGGCACACACCCTGTACTCCGCTGGGATTAACATTACTGCTGGCACCACCTTTCATAGCCGCAGCCCAGGTATACATTCCACCATACTTATCCCTAAAGGAGATGCTGTTTTCATACCAGCAATAGGCCTCCTGGCTCACTGTCAATAAGTCCCATTCAGAAATGCTCTCCACATGAGGGATAGTGGATCCATCAGAATACCTTGTGGTTTTCAGATTCTCAGCCATCCACAATTGTTCCCCGATTTGAATTGTTTGGTATTCATTCCCATCAATATCGGTAACTGTTACCGGGCTTGCAATGCTAGTAGTAAAGCTCACTTCGTTACCATAGGCAGTCCCGGTACTATTGGTGGCATAGGCAACAAAATAGTATGGAGTGTTGTCTGACAATGAAGTGATCGACATGGAGAAGCTTCCAGTTCCAATACCCTCCGAAACCTTGGCGCCTGTACTCACAGGATTTGATGATGTACCATAATAGAATCCGCGTTCAGAAACAGTTTCTCCTCCATCATTTGTAACGTTTCCATTGAGTATGGCTGATGTTGCCATAACGGATGTAGCCACCCCGGTGCTTACTGATGGTATGACCGCTAAGGTGGTAGTGGTAAAACTCACTTCATCCCCATAGGCTGTCCCTACGCTGTTTGTTGCATAGGCCCTCACGTAATATGTGGTGTTTGGATCAAGACCTGCGATCTGGCTTACGAATATCCCAGTACCACCACCATTAATGGTGGTATCATTGTCAATGGTCGGGCCAGGGGAAGTACTCCAGCATACGCCCCTGGCTGTGACTTCTGCTCCTCCGTCATAGCTTACCTCGCCCCCACATATCGCAGAATTGCTTGTGATATTGCTAATTGCTGCGGTGGTGACTGTCGGCTCAACCGGGTCGACCTTTCCCTGTACACAGCGGACAGAGAATCCGTTGATTCGCTAATGCTAGCCCGGTGTACCCTTGATGATTCAAAATGCTAAGAGCGCTCCATCATTGATTTACCCGATCCTGAATTATGGTTGTCCAGAATTCTGTCCACCTAATCCTCCGAATTGCCGTCTTCATGCCTGAAACCAGCAGGAAGGGCAGTAAATCCACTTTCATTTGTGGCGCCGCTATTGGGGGCACTCCATAGCGCAGTACCACTCTGCTTTAATTTATCACCAATAAATTCGCCTCGCCAGCCGTTGCCATCAGCTTCCTCCTGAGTCATGCCCAGGTAGATCTCCAGTTGCTTCCACTCCTCATCACTGGGAAGATGCCAGTCAGAAGGACACACCCCTTGAATACCGCTGGGATTGGCATCGCTGCTGGATGCCCCATTCATTGCTGCGCTCCATGTGTAAAGGCCTCCATAGGTTTCTTTATTGGATATAGCGTTTTCATACCAGCAATATGCCTTGCTCAGTGGCTCAAGTAATCCCCACTCCTCAGTGCCTTCAACCAGCGGAATGGCTGTCCCATCGGCATAGCGCGTGGTTTTCAGATTCTCTGCCATCCAGAGCTGCTCACCTATCCTGACCGTCTGGTATACATTACCGTCAATATCGGTAACAGTAAAATCCTTGCTAAGGGTAGTAAAACTCTCTTCCGCACCATAGGAGGTACCGTAACTGTTGGTGGCATAGGCCCTGACATAATAGGTGGTGCTGGCAGATAGTCCGCTTATCTCGCTGGTGAAAGATCCTGTTCCTGTTCCATCACTGGTTTTGCTGCCTGCAATGGTCGGTCCTGAAGATGTTCCCCAGCACACGCCCCTCGCTGTGATTTCGAATCCGCCATTGCTGGTCACCTCGCCTCCACCGCTTGCCGAACTGGAGGTAATCTCACTGATGTTTGCTGTCGTTACTGAAGGAGTCCGGTCGCCGGCCAGGGTTGTAAACTGCTTTTCTTCCCCATAGGCGGTTCCGTGGCTGTTGGTGGCATATGCCCTGAGAAAATACCTGGTGCTGGGAAGAAGGCCGCTCAGAAGGCTGGTATAGCTTCCGGTTCCATCTCCATTGATGGTTTTGGGACCCGATACACCTGGACTGGCTGAGGTGCCCCAGCAAACCCCTCTGGCTGTAACTGCAGCGCCTCCATCATCGCTCACTTCACATACCACCTGGGCAGCACTACCGGTAACACCGGTAACAGATCCGGTTTCCACATGAAGGAATCCGTCGGGCTCAAATTTCTTGCAGGTTTGCAGCGAAAAGAACAACACCATTACCCCCAATATCAGGGGGCAGCCAGGGTCACCCATGTTCTTCTCGATCTGAGCATATTGCTTATTTATCTCTTTTCAGAAAAATAAAATCTCCTCCTTCATTCCCTACATTCTGGATCTCACCGTACTGGGGAAGAACACTGCTGTTGCTGATCACCGCCATACGAAAGCTGCTGAACAGCTCTTCCGATGAAAGGTAGGTCTCACGGTTGTCATCCAGCTGCTTGACCAGGTACTTCACAAAAGCGCTTTTATCGGGAACCTCGGTCATGGCTCCACTGGTCATGGCCTTCCGGCTGGGAATCTCATAGATCCTGTCGTATACCACTTCCATATCCAGGGACACAGATCTGGATTTAAAAATGGAACCCGCAAAGCAGGCATCCGTGATTAATAAGGTATGTTTTGAGTGGATGGCCTGTAAATAATTCACCAAAGTGCTGTTTCTGAACCAGTCGGCAGTGGTTTCACGGGTGGCGTCGGAAGGCAGCCAGTATCCGATCTCGGCATCTTCATCCCAGTAGCCATGTCCTGCATAAAAGATCAGCAAATTGTCTTCTTCAGTAATTCTGCCCCTCAAAGCATCCAGTTCCCTGATAATTTCATTTCGTTTGGGATTCTTCAATATGGAGATGTTTTCCGGTTCAAAAGTGTAGTTTGTTGTGAGGCTCTTATACACACTTTCTGCATCACGAATGGGATTGTCCAGATCGGGTATCCCCGGGTCTTTATAGGTATTGATACCGATGATCAGACCATAGTATTGTGAGTTCTTCTTAATCTTATCCGCCAGGGTTATCACAGGTGGAATATAATCCACAAACAATACCATTTCCTGCATGTTGCTGTGCTCGTCCATGGATTTTACCCTGATCTGGTTTTCCCCGGGGATCAGAGACACCGAGCTGGCAAACATCCCACTCTCATCCACCAGTTTGATATCCGTATTGACAGAGACAAACCTGATCTTGCTGGCATCGGCTAACCTCCCCGATCACCTCCACTTTTTCAAGCTCTGTGAAAAAGCGATCTCCCTTTTCTGAAGTTGGGGAAAGAATGTTGATGACAGGCGCCTCCAGGTCAGGAGCATTGTTCAGATGAAACACCACCGTTTTGCTCTCCGCTCCCTGCGCAAAAAGATACTGGCAGACGGTAAATAATGCCAGTAGCATGGCCAGCCTCGCGCGTTCTATGTGTATCCTTTTTCTCATGTGCTTAAAACTTATAAGTAAAAGCCAACATCGGTGCATTGGAAACAGGATCAATTCTGGAGTTGATTTTCAAACGTTGACTGTGATTGGCCGACATCTTCATGTCAGAGGTTCCAATGATGGTCCAAACGATATCTGATATCCAGATGGCAATGGCAGTATAGCCCAGAACTTCGGAAATATTGTCCTGCTGTACTGACTTCTTGTACAAGGCATTTTTGTCATCAAGATCTGCCAGATCATTGATTTCCGCATAGGTACTGATTGCCTGCCGATTCATGATCATGGCTCCGGCTATACATCCATAGCCCGTTACACCTTTGATCCAGTGTGGACCTCCCTTGTATCTGGGAGAGTTCCAGGCCAGGGAAAGCCACTGATTGTAAAAGTAAGCCAGTCCGGCTGAATTGCTTTTTTTCCCTGGAAACTTTGTCCTCTATGGTTTCCTGCGGCTCCTCTACAGCCTCTTCGACTGCTGGCTCTACAACAACAGGATTGGGAGGTGGAATGGCATTCACATACACCTTCACAAAGATTTGCGCATTCATCACAATCTTATCCACCTCAAGGTCCCAGGCAATTTGTTTATTGTTCCCCCCGTATACCAGCTTCCCTACATCGCCTTCCAGCGCAGTAGCTTTGATCCTTTTGCCTCTTGAATCTGTTACAATAAGCGCAACAGTGAATTTATCTGCCGGAGTACTGTTCAGGATATCATATGAAATGAGAATGGTGTTATCCCTCAGTTCCAGTCTGGGATCGGAAACCTGAATCTCCTGAGCGAACAAAGCTGATGAGCACGCCAGACAGCATACACAAAGCAGGAATGTGAGGGTTTTCCACATACAGGGGTACGATTGGATGGTTTTAAAGATAACAATTTATCCAAATTGGGATAGGGTGTCTCACTGTGAAAAATCAATATAGCATTTGATCTTATCCAGCGTGGAATCAGCCAGGACCATGTTTTGTCTGAGCTCATGAAGTGAGCTAAGCGGGCCAGCCATATCCAGGTATTTCATAATGGCTTTTACATCCTCATACTCCAGATAAGGATGTTTCAAGAGTTCCCTGAAGGCGGCCCTGTTTACATGTAACCTCCTCACCTCCAGGGTGTCAATTTGTATGAGAGGAATGATCATCTGGATGGTCTCCCGGGACAAGCCGTACACCTCGGAAAGCTGGTCTGTGTTTACATATCCACCCAGCATGTTCCGGTATCTGATGATCCTTCCAGCAAAGACCGGCCCTATCCCGGGCAGGGGCAAAAGGTCTGTCGAATCAGCTGCATTGATGTTTATAATTGACGGGGTATCATTTCGAAAGCCATAGGTTGGATTGGACCTGTAAACCCTGCGGTGGTAGTTGCTATTGCTGGTATTTCCAATGGAATCCGCCACGCTTTGCCGGGCTAATCTGAGACTGTCAGCCTCCTCCAGGGCAGCAATGATCCTGCGGGACTCCTTCAGGATTTCCTCCATCCCGGAAGGTTCTCTGGCAGGCAGCACATGCACTGTGATCCTGGCTGCCAGGCTGAGGATCAGCAGCAGGGAAACGATGATCATGGCCCGCTGTTCGCCACGGGACAACATAAAAAACTCTCTTAAAGCTTTCCTGAACATGTATGGGTTGATGTGGCAAGGGATGCCCTTATCACCCAATGGAAGGAAACAATGTAATCAAGCGGCTGTACACACCGAGTCCGAAGAGCATGGCGATGGCCAGTGGTGCCACAAATTTCACAAGGAACATGAACAAGCGGTAATACCTCGTTTTGAATTTTCCGTCGCTGGACAGCTCACTTTTTGTGCTATCCCTGGCAAGGATCCAGCCAATGAAGACCACAATAAAGAATCCTCCCAAAGGAAGAAGAAGGTCCGGAGATGCATTAAAGACCCCGAATACATCGCCCGATACAGTGCATAGAAGACCCAGGAATCCAACGGATATGGCTGCCAGAATGGTGGCTTTTTTGCGGGTCATACCCAGTTGTTCGGAAAAATAAGCCACGATCACCTCCATCACGGAGATTGTGGAAGTAATGGCTGCAAAACAGAGCAGCAGGAAAAACATAAAAGCCCAGATCAATCCGCCTGACATGCTCTGGAAGATAACCGGGAGTGTAATATAGACCAGCTCGGGGCCTTCACCCGGATCAATCCCAAAAGCAAATACTGCAGGGAAAATGGCCATACCGGCTATCACAGCAATGAAGGTGTCTGCAAACGCTACACTCACAGCAGTATGGGCCAGGTTCTCCTTTTTCCGAATATAGGAACCGTAGGTAATCAGGGTTCCCATTCCAATGGACAGAGAGAAGAAAGCCTGTCCCAGCGCCTCGATGATAATCTTCACCGGTGCCTCCCTGATGGTGGAAAAATCGGGTTTAAACAGAAATACAAGCCCCTCCCCTGCACCTTCCAGGGTTACCGACCTGACAACCAGGATGAGTAAGAGCACCAGCAGGATGGGCATGAGGATTTTGGCATATTTTTCGATCCCGTTCTTTACTCCCGAGATCACGATATAACTGGTAAAAAACATCATCACCACGAACCAGACGATGGGTCTCCAATACCCCGGAAACAAAGTTCTCGTAATGAGAGCTGAAGAAACCCCGAACTTCTTCATTATTCATGGAACTGAACCCGATCTGATCGGACATGACCATCCATTTCACCGATCTGGACCAGGTATTCCAGGGTCCATCCGGCCACTACTGTGTAAAAAGCAAGAATAATAAATGCGGAAACAACTCCCAGCAGGCCAATGAGATGCCACTTCTTGCCGGGAGTTATTTTTTTAAATGCACCAACAGGGTTGAGCTGAGCTTTGCGGCCGATGACAAATTCCGACATCATAACCGGAATTCCGATGGCAGCAATGAACAAGAGGTAGATAAGCAAGAATGCTCCTCCCCCGTTCTGTCCCACCACATAGGGAAACCTCCAGATGTTCCCCAGGCCAATGGCCGAACCAGCAGCTGCGGCGATGACACCAAACTTACTGCTAAAACTGTCTCTTTCCCCGTTTCCGCCCTGTAACATAGCTGATAATTAAAGCGTGATCGATACAGTTCAGATCCTCAAAGGCCACTTTCAGCCGTTCGATCATAGACTTTTCACTCTCCCTGCAGCCATGCCCTGGGATCATAAAACTTCTTATTGGGCTTGTCCTCACCTTCTGGATTTCCAATCTGGCCCTGCAGATAGTCGTGGTTCTCGGCTTCAAATTTGCGAACACCGTCCCAGGCTGCCCACTGGGTGTCGGTATCGATATTCATCTTGATCACACCATAACCAATGGCTTCACGGATCTCCTCCTGGGTGGAACCCGAACCTCCATGGAATACAAAATAGAGCGGCTTGGATTCAAGCTTGTATTTCTCTTCAACAAATTTCTGTGAATTGTCAAGGATCTTGGGAGTCAGCTTCACATTGCCAGGCTTGTATACTCCATGCACATTCCCGAAGGAAGCAGCAATGGTAAACCTGGTCGCTTACCTTGATAAGCTCTTCATAAGCATAGGCCACATCTTCAGGTTGGGTATAGAGCAAGGAATTGTCCACATCAGTATTGTCCACGCCGTCCTCTTCACCACCTGTAACACCCAATTCAATCTCCAGGGTCATGCCTATCTTGCTCATGCGCTCCAGGTATTTTTTGCAGATGGCAATGTTTTCTTCCAATGGCTCCTCTGAAAGGTCCAGCATATGCGAGCTGAACAGGGGCTTTCCCCAACTCTCGAAGTGCTTTTCACCTGCATCCAGTAGACCGTCAATCCATGGAAGCAATTTTTTGGCCGCATGGTCGGTATGAAGAACCACAGGTACGCCATACTCTTCTGCCATATAGTGAACATGTTTTGCACCACTTACCGCACCGGCAATGGCTGCCTTCTGGTTCTCATTGGAAAGTCCTTTTCCGGCGTAAAATACAGCTCCGCCGTTTGAAAACTGAATCATTACTGGAGAATTTACTTCCTTCGCAGCTTCAATAACAGCATTTACTGAGTTGGTTCCCACTACATTAACAGCGGGTATGGCATATTCATTCTGCTTTGCAACAGAAAAAAGTTTCTGAACATCCTCTCCGGTCACAACGCCGGGCTTAATAACATCTAAAATCTTATTGGACATGATCAATAATTGATTTGAATTGGGTTAAAAATGAGCGAACAAAATTAGAATAAATATTGGTAAAATCAACAGGATCAGAACGGATAACCAATGGCCAGGTTAAAAGTAAGATCATTGCCTTCGATCCCTGAATTTCCAGGCAACCAGTTAGATCCTTCAACAGGGAAAGGTGATCTCAGGGGGATCCCCAGATCAAAGCGGAACACAAAGAAACTGAACACGGCCCGGGTACCCACCCCGGTACCCACAGCAAGTTCTTTATAGAATCTTCCAAATTCAAAACCTGCACCCACCCTGTCATCCTCTTCAGAGAGGGACCAGATATTTCCCACATCCAGGAACATGGCCAGTTCAAGTTTCCAGAAAAGCTTGAAACGGTACTCCATGTTGGCCTCCAACTTCACATCACCTGTCTGGTTCGGATATGTGGTTGCATCCGGATCATCATAGGATCCCGGTCCCAGACCCTTCACCTGCCAGGCCCGTATACTGTTGGCTCCTCCTGAGAAATACTGTTTTTCAAACGGCATGGCCGCTGAATTGAGATAGGCAAAACCGACCCCTGCAAATCCCCTCAACACCAGGCTAATATCCTCATAAAGGAAAGTATAGCTTCTGAAATCAATGTCCCCCTTCACATACTGGGCGAAATCAACACCCAGGAGCTGGTAACTTCCGTCACCTGGATCGGATGCGACCAATTTGGATCCTGCATACAGCAGATTCCCTGCTGTTTCCAGGTTCAGTCTCACATCCTGGAAACTTTGGTTCTTCAGCAGTTTTTGGTTGGACCATGAAACTGAATAACGTTGGTCAACAATCAGGTGGGGTTCATAACTGTAATAGAGATATTTTCCCTCAAGCCAATCCTGAAAATCCTGTGATTTATATGGAGTTAATATCAAACTGGCTTCAAAGGGGAATACCCTGTGGACCAACTTTTCGGAAGTTCGCCAGTCATAACCGAAAGAAGCATTCGCCATGGTCCGGATGTAATCAGGCCTTTTCTGGTAGTTGTAAGAAAGCCTGATGGTGGTCTGGGGATTGAACCTTCTGATAAACTGGTCCGATTTAAAAGGTAGAAGGAACTTGGGAATCCTCAGCCGGACTTCAACACCGAACTCCTGCATCAGGTTGGGTCCGGTATAGGAAGAAGAATCGGAAGCAGCGCTGGACTCTCTCAGAGCCTCTATGGCTCCCAGAAATGACAATTCAAATTGTTCTGAACCACCAAAAAGGTTCCTGTGCCTGTACCCTATATTAGCTGCAGCCCCAATATTTCCACCTGAGTTGGTACCTTCCAGTTTGATGGTATAAGATTGGAGGGTGGCTGGTGCAATCAGCACATCACAATCAATCAGCCTGTTCTCTGTATCTACTTCTCTGAACCTGATATCCACCATCCTGGATGCACTCAACGACGATAGATTTCGGTAGGTACGCTGTACATTGGAGGCATCGAACAGGCCACCGGGAAGAATGTAGTTTTTCTGAGTAACCATTCCTGGCCTGATGTTGGGTTCCTTCGTATAGATGATATGAACGCTGTCATAAACCAGTGTATCTTTAGATCTGCCTGCCTGCTCTGCCTCTTCCCGGGATGCCACAGCGTTATAGTCCGTCACCATATACACATTCCGCACACGGTAAACCGGGTGGGCGGTATGTATGTCGTTACCCATTCTGTCCTGGCTAGGATAATTTTTGATTCCAAGTGTGATATCCACCTGGTGCGTGCTTTTGGCAGTGTCCACCTCAAAATAGATATAGTCGCGATTGAAACTATAATAGCCGCTGTCCCTGAGAACCCTCTCGATGCGCAAGCGTTCCTGCTGGAGTACATCCACATCAAACAATTCACCGGCACTGAACTTATTTGTTCCCGTATCGGCCAGAACCATGGGAGCCAGAACCGCGTCATGAAAAAAGTATGAAATGTCCTTGATCCTGTATGGCTTACCCGGATTTACATGGTAAATTACCTTGGCTCTTTTTTTCCGGTATACAGTCGAATCGCTCACCTCGGAAAAATAAAATCCCTTGTTATTCATGAAAAGTTTCAGCTGTTCTGCAGACTTGTTCTTCAGATCCTGATCATAAACCACAGGAGGCTCTCCGATCCGCCTTAACCAGTTTTGGAAGCCACTCTCCCTGGAAGGAGATGAAAGGTTATAGAGGGAGAGATAAAACTTCCAGCCGATAACCCGCTTGTTGGGTTTCTGCTTGATAAAATCGTTCAGAGCCTTCTTGTCAAATTCACCGTCGCCTGCTTCCACTTTATAGCTATTGAGCAGGTATTCATCTTCGGGTACATACTTGGTGGCATTGCAGGAAAACAGGAGTATGGGAATGATCAGCGAAATGATATATGGAATCCTGCGGCTCAATGTGTCTTCTAAAAGTGCTAAAATACAAATTTTAATGCAGTCAAAACTTTTTTCATCTTTGTAGATATTCAACAATCCTGCCATGATCTCCAAATCCAAGGGAAAGCTTATCAAGTCTCTGATTCACAAGAAATACAGACTGCAACAGAAGCTGTTTGTGGTAGAAGGAGAGAAAATGATCAGGGAACTGCTTGAGGGAACAGACCAGGATATAAGCATGGTAGAGGAGATCATTGCCACCGGAAAGTGGATGAAGGAGCATGAAAATTTGCTTCAGGAAAGTGGTGTAATTTTCACAGACGCCACTGAAAAGGAGCTCAGGGATGTGAGCAGCCTGATCACCCCCCAGCCGGTCCTGGCCCTGATCCGGATCCCCGAAACGATCCTGGACAATGTTGCCCTGTCTGATGAAACAGTGCTGGGTTTGGATGCCATTCGAGACCCGGGCAATCTGGGTACGATCGTGCGGACAGCGGATTGGTTCGGTATCAGACATATCCTCTGCACGCCCGACTCGGTGGACTTGTTCAATCCAAAAGTTGTGCAGGCAACCATGGGCGCCATGTTTCGTGTAAAGGTCCACTATGTAGAGCTGGAACCTTTACTCAGTGACCTTTCGAAGCAGGGAAAACCAATCTTCGGCACCTTTCTGGAAGGTGAAAACATCTACAAAACCGAGCTGGGAAACAAAGCACTGATCCTTTTTGGGAACGAGTCTAAAGGTCTCTCTTCCCGCTATGATCCTTATTTAACATCCAGAATTTCCATACCAACTTTTGCAGGAGCGTTGGCCGGTTCTGAATCCCTGAATCTGGCCGCTTCGGTTGCAGTGGTGTGTTCGGAAGTCAAAAGAAGAAAATAGGATTGCACTCAGGTGATCCTGAATTATTCAAAGTGGAAGTTCAACATGATGATATAGGAGGTGACCCGCTGGATGGAGTTCACAAACTCAAAATGCGGCGTTCTGCCTTCATCCGTAAGGATGTTGTTAAAACCTACAGCAAGCTTTATTTCAGGGGAGAACTTGAAATATTTCAGGTAGTTGTCCACACCAAAGCCAAATTCAAGGTAGAAATCAGCCGGTTTAAATTTAAGGTACTCCTGTGATTCGATGTCAAAATTCTTTTTAGAAGACATATCATACCTGAAATTTGCTCCACCCACCAGGTAAGGCCTGTAATTGTTCCTTCGGGTGGCCCGATACTTGAACAGCAATGGAAAATCGAGAAAACTGGGGCCCAGCGCCACCGGATTATCTACTCCGGAAATCACAACTGCGCTTCCCGGCCCGTTCGCATCATATTCGTAATAGGTAATTTCTCTTGCTCCAAAACTGATGCCCGGCAGAAACCTGAGGTTCCAGTTCTCGCTCAGTCTCAGGTCCGAAACAATACTAACCTGAAATCCGGGCTGAATCTTGGATACATCGGCATACACAAAATCTTCGGCATCGTAATTTCTTGTGATTCCCAGGTCCATGGCATTAAATCCAACTGTGAAACCAAAGTGAAGCCGCTTCAGATCAAATGCAGGAAGATTTTGCGGTTTCTCATCCTGGGAGATGACCTGAACGGACACAATAAAGAAAACTATGAGCAGGGGTATCCTTTTCATATGAGACATAAACGCTGCAAATATAGCAATTAGTATACAGGATCGGATAAGCTGGATTAATCGCCGAGTAATTGCTCCAGCGCATTTTCAAAATCGCGGGTGTAGTCCGCTATAAATCCGAATGATACATCATCGATCCTCAACTCCCCTTTGGTTACATGTCCGAGGGCCGAAAAGTGGATCCCGGCCTCCATCATATAATCCAGGAATGCTGTCTCCTGTTCCGCTGAGACACTCACCACTACCCTGCTCTGTGCCTCGCCGAATAGGAAGGCATCGCCCCGGATCTCTGCCGGAGAAGTTATATCAAATCCAAGCCCCTGTAAGAGTGCGCATTCAACAAGTGTTACAAACAATCCGCCCAGTGAGACATCATGTGCCGAACTAACCATTCTCTTACCGATCAATTCCTTTACAACCTGCTGGAGTTTCATTTCGTACTCCAGGTCGAATTTGGGAGCCGCCGATTCGTTTACCATGTGCACAAAGGAAAGATACTCGGACGAAGAAATATCGTTGTCAGACTTGCCCACCAGGAAGATCACATCCCCCTTGTTCCGGAAATTCACAGTCATCACATCTTTAAAATCATCCAGCATCCCGACCATGCCCACAACCGGAGTGGGTATCACGCTGGCGATATCCTCCCCGTTATGGGTCAGATTATGAAAGCTAACGTTTCCTGCGATAACAGGAAGCTCCATTTTCTTACATACCTCAATGATCCCTTTTACACTCTCTGCAAAATCACTGTATACAAAAGGATCGGAAGGATCTCCGAAATTCAGGCAATTGGCAAGTGCAAGCGGCCTCCCTCCTGAGCAGATAATATTCCTGGAAGCTTCTGCCACTGAAATCATGGCCCCCTTTCTTGGCTCCAGTTTACCATAACGGGAGTTCCCGTCCACGCTCATGGCCAGGGCAAGGTCATATTCCTCCAGTTTGATGATCCCGGCATCAGACGCATTTTCACTGCTCAGGTTTGATAATCCGGCCATGGTGTCAAATTGCTCATAGATCCATCTGCGCGAAGCAATATTTGGCAATGAAACCATTTTCCTTGCAATCTCTTTCAGGTTGCCGGGCATGGGAACCTCTTCTGCGGATACGGACCTGGGATTCTTACCCCTCAACTTCATGTCCCGGATGTAGACCGGAGCTCCCCCACCCCTCACAAGCAGTTGAACAGGCAAATCTGCATAGGTGGCATTCTTGTCCATAATTTTTATTCGCTCCTCACCGGTAACCGATCCAATGGACGTACATTGAAGTTCCCAGCGTGCGGCCACTTCTTCCATTACCTCCATATCCTCTTTACTGACAGCCAGAAGCATCTGCTCCTGTGTTTGTGAAAGAAGCACACCCAGAGCATCGATATCCTCCCTGACCAGTGGAATCCTGTCCAGCTTAATTTTAATACCCCGCTTGCCCCTGTAAGCCATCTCTGCAGCAGCGCACAGAACACCTCCGGCCCCGATGTCCTGCATCCCCCTGATCAGCCCTTTCCCGTTCATTTCGTGAATACAATCCATCAGGATCTTTCCGCTGGCGGGATCAGCTACCTGCGAAGCGGGTATCATTTGTCCTTTATTTATTATGGCCTTGGATGCAAACCCGGCACCATGCACTCCATGCCCCGAAGTCTTCTTACCCAGAAGAACCGCGAATTGTGAAGTATCGCTGAAGGCAGCTTTGATCATCTGGTTCCTGGGAACAATTCCGATGCCCAAAAGATTGACCAGCGGATTAAAATTGTAGCTGGGATCAAAAAGGATCTCGCCCCCCACCACAGGCACTCCGAAATTATTGGAATAACTCCCCAGTGCAGACACCACCGCGTTGACCATGTCACGGACCTGCTTCTGTTTGGGATCCCCGAATCGAAGGATGTTGAGCTGTCCCACAGGCTTGGCTCCCATGGTGATCAGGTCCCGGTTTACATTACCCACGCCCACTGCCCCCTGCCTCGGATCTACCGCTATGGGATGGTTATGGGACTCCATTTTTATTACACAGGCCAATTCTTCGTTGATCATAATGGCCCCTGCATTTTCTTCCCCGGCCCGAACATCCACATCCTTGCCATCTACCGGCATCTCCTCCAGCCATTTGATAGAACTTTTATAGGAGATATGTTCAGACCACATGGCTGCAAACATGTTCAATTCAAAAGGGTTGGGCTCCCTGCCCAGCCTGGAATTGATGGAGTATACTTCATCTTGAGTCAGGTATGAGAGTGCGCGTTCTTTGAGTTTCGATTCATTCAAATCCATAGAAGATAGTTTGACGTAAATATAGTGAATAGATCATTTGAAGATAATGTTTACATTTGTTGGAACCCTGAAAAAAACCTTCGTATTATGAAAAGAATTGCGCTGGTCACAGGTGCATCCGCAGGATTTGGAAAGGCAAGCGCAATGTTGCTTGCAAAAAATGAATTTGACATAATAACTACCGGACGCAGGAAGGAAAACCTCGATGCCCTGGAAAAAACCATTCGGGCCGAGACTTCTGCCGACGTACTCTCCCTGGCATTTGATATCAGGGATCAGGAGGCCGTGAATGCTGCCTGCAAAAGTCTGACCGGCAAATGGAAAAATGTGGACGTATTGGTAAACAACGCCGGGTTGGCTGCGGGACTCAGTCATATCCATGAAGGCGAAGTGGATGACTGGGAAAGGATGATCGATACCAACATCAAAGGACTCCTCTATATCACCAGGCAGATATCACCGGGAATGGTGGCCCGGGGAAGTGGTCATATCATCAACATCGGATCCATAGCCGGGAAGGAGGCCTATGAAAACGGTAATGTTTACAACGCCACCAAATATGCGGTGGACGGCCTTACCCAGGCCATGCGCATCGACCTGGTGGATTACGGCATCAAAGTGACGGCCATCAACCCGGGCGCCGCTGACACCGAATTCAGCAAGGTCCGCTTCAAAGGAGACCAGGAGAAAGCTGACAAAGTATACGAAGGTTTTACCCCCCTGTATGCCGAGGATATCGCAGAGACCATTCTTTTTGTGGTAACCCGTCCACCCCATGTGAACATTGATGACCTTCTGATCATGCCAACCAGTCAGGCCAGGACCCGGAAGATATACCGGAAGTAAAACAAACAGGATATTCACTGATAAAAACCATACTCCATGTACACTGTAGACTACCTAGACCAATTTACCCGGACCGTATTCGAAAAGATGGGATGCAGCCCCGAAGATGCAAAGATGGCCACAGATGTGTTCATCGCAGCTGAACTGAGGGGATATTCCAGTCACGGCATGATTCGTATCAAAGACTATTTTCAATTGTGGCAAGCCAAGCGCATCAATGTCACACCCGATGTAAAGATGGTACATGAATCCCCCAGCACTGCCGTGGTAGACGGAGATGGTGCCATCGGGATGATTGCCGCCACCAAATCCATGGAAATAGCCATAGAAAAAGCAAAAACCGCAGGAACCGGATGGGTCTCCACGAGGGGTTCCAATCACTTTGGGATTGCAGGGTACTACTCCATGATGGCACTGGAGCATGATATGATCGGCATCTGCATGACCATTGCCAATCCCCTGGTTGCCCCCACATTTTCGGTATCCCAGATGCTGGGAACCAATCCCATTGCTGTCGCAGTGCCTGCAGGAATTCATCCCCCTTTCGTAGCTGATTTCTCTACCACACCCATAGCCCGCGGAAAACTGGCAGTGGCAGCAAAAAAGGGTGAAAAAGTACCCCTGGGTTATGTGCAGGACGCCAACGGCGCGCCTTCAGATGATCCAGATATTCTCAAACAGGGCGGCACCATGTTAACCCTGGGTGGCACAAGGGAGCAAGGGGGTCACAAGGGCTATTGCATGAGTGCCGTTGTGGATATTTTCTCCGCTGTACTTTCCGGTGCCAACTTCGGACCCTTCTGTCCCCCCTCTGTGGCCTACCTCCCTGTGAAGGAGGAGAAAGTGGGTGAAGGAACCGGTCACTTCTTTGGAGCCATGCGCATTGATGCTTTCCAGAAACCTGAAGCATTCAAATCCCAGATGGATAAATGGATCGAGACCTTCCGGGCAGCCAAACCTGCAGCAGGGCACGACCGGGTTTTGATCCCGGGCGATCCGGAAAGGGAGAACGAAGAGCGCATCAGCAAAGAGGGTATTGATGTACTGGTCCCCGTCCAGAAGGAGATGAAAGAGATCGCCGACTTCCTGGGGATTGAGTTTGAGATGAAATAGCGAGCGTGCGCTCGTGGTAATATGCTTGCTTTGCAAGCGTAAATGGTAAGTAGTAAGTAGTTAATAAATATTGTTTGAATTACCATTTACCATTTACTATTTACCATTATCCTCCATATTAAACACCCCCTCAATGGGAAGTTTAAACACCTGTGCTATATCGTAGGCCAGTTTCAGGGAAGGATTGTATTTTCCCTTCTCCAGGAAAACAATGGTTTCACGCCTGACTCCCACCAGACGGGCCAGGTCCATCTGTGTAAGCTGTTCCCTGGCCCGCAGCTCTTTGATGCGACTAGTCATGGGCCCTTCTTATATAGCGGTGGTAGATCCAGCTCAGCGCAAAAATGATGGCCATTCCCACAATTCCGGCACCGATCAGGGAACTCATGTCCATATCAATCCTGTCTTCCAGCATCATGATGCCAAGCCACAGGTAAAGGGAGAGATAGTAGGAAGTGGCAGCACCCCGCCGCAAGATATTCTTTGACATCTCATCCTCGGTGGGGAGATTGGCCTTCGCATCCCTCAGCCTTCGGAAGGCCAGGAACAGGGCAAATCCAATCACCAGTGCCAGTCCGAGGAGCATCAGGATCTCCTGGCGATCAAATTCAACTCCAGGGGTGATAAACCAGACAATCATTCCCGTAATCATGGAGATGGTCAAAACCACTGTTAATATTGCTTTTTTCATGTCCCCGAGATTATGTTACATTATTCTAACACAAAGTTATATATTTCTAACATTCGTGTCAAGTATTTTATAAAAAGTTTGATTTGGTATTTTTAATGCGACGCGAGACCAGGTTCGCAAGAATTGTCAAATATGTACCAGGGAACCATTGTACTTTAGGAGAATCAAACAGACGATCACAATGAACATTCAACAACAATCACGAAAGGAGTACATTCATCGAATTAACCGGGTGGTCGATTATGTGGATGCCAACCTGGATGAAGAGCACTCGCTCCAAACCCTTGCGGAAGTGGCTCACTTCTCTCCCTTTCATTTCCACAGGATATTCCGTGTTCTAACGGGTGAAACAGTCAATAACTACGTAAAAAGAATCCGCCTGCAGAAAGCAGCGAGTATGTTGCTCACCGATTATGAAAGATCCGTTGAGGAGATCGCCACCCTTTGTGGTTTTAACAGTACGGCCGTATTTTGCAGGGCCTTCAGGGATCACTTCGGTTGCAATACAGGCGATTTCAGAAGGAATAGTCCATTCCAGGAGAGCAAGAATGGTCAATCCGATGGCAAGAATGGTCAACGCCAGGAGCCATCGGTACAGTACATTAGCGATGATATTATGAACCAAAATCGCAATGTAAAAATGGAAGAAAACATTCAAGTTAAAGAGATGGCGGCCATGGACCTTGTTTACTGCAGACATGTGGGTGCTTTTGACCAGATAGCAGGGGCCTATGAGAAACTTTTTAAATGGGCAGGTCCCCGGGGCTTACTTAAATTTCCTGAAACCAAAACAGTCACTGTGTACCATGATGATCCCAAAGTGGTGGACATGTCAAAACTTCGTCAGAGTGCATGCATCACCGTGGATGAGGATGTGAAAACCGAAGGGGAATTCGGTAAGATGCACATCCCTGGTGGCAAATATGTGGTGGGGAGTTTTGTGGTGAAACCTCATGAATTCGGCGAGGCCTGGGATGCAGTCTGCCGGTGGCTGGCCGATAGCGGCTATCAGCCCTCGGACGGTTATCCCTACGAATACTACCCAAAGGAGCATGAACCCGGCAATCCCCCCGTTTTCACCGTAGACATCTGCGTTCCCGTAAAACCGTTGTAGAGAGTTTTTTACCAAAAACCTCTGGTATCAGGGATGTTTATAAGGAAGCCTATAAATATTTGTTTACAAAAATTTTAAGCGACGCACCGAAGGACCTGAGCCTTCAGGCGAAGAATAACCATCCCTGATACCATTGGCTCCTAGTTGAGCACCGGAACCCTGCCCGGGGTCCAGGGAGCTTTGAGCTCTTCCAGCTGGCTGTCCAGCACTTTGATATCTTTCACCACCTGTTCCAGCTTGGCAAGTACCGGTGGGAACTCCTCTTTCAGTATGGAAAGCTGGTCCTTCTCAGTCTTGGTAACTTCAGATGTGGATCCGTAGTGGGTGTAGATCATGGCACTGAGCCTGTTGTTCAAAGGCATATCCATCGGGGGTATCTCCTCGCGGCTGGCTTTGGCCTCCGGACCATTCAGAGCAAATGTGATATCCTTCAATGTGGCCTCCAGCGCATTGGCCTTCTCACTCAGTTCCATACCTGCACCCGGAGTCTGCACCAGGGCTTTTTTGATGGATTCAAGCTTGGTCATCTGCTCCTGAACCAGTCTGGCGGAACCGGACATGACCCTGGAAAGTTCTGAGACTTCGTTCTGGAATGCAACCAGGGTACCATAATCTGCAACCTGGAGGGTGGCATCCTGAAGGAGCCTGGCATTAAATTCAACCGGGTCTACAAGCTTGGTCACTTCTCCGCCGGCAACCATATGCAATCCAACACTGTAGCTACCTGGCATGGCAAGGAGACCACTTCCGCCTCCCCTGCGTCCCCTGCCCGAGGTAGCTGTTGCGATGGGTCTTGTTGATGGATAACGAAGGTCCCAGGTCATGCGGTTCACACCCTTGGATGCTTTCTTTGTCATTTTCCTGATGGCAGATCCCGATCCGTCGTAAATGGTGAAGATCAGGAGTGGAGCCTCTTCTGACTGTTCCTTACGCAACGCTTCTGTGGTAGGCTGGGGAATGGGCTGCTTCTCCTTGAACAGCTCCTTCTCTTTTTCATGCCTCTCGGCTTTTAGGGTTTTGGGCACATCCTTAATGAAATAGGTAAAGGTGGCACCAAAATCAGGATTCTCTGAAGTAAAGAAGGTCGATCCCTGTCCGTATTTTCCTCCCGTCTGAATGTACATCAATGCATCGGCAATGGGGAAGATGTGCGCATCCTGATCCAGGATGGCCTTATTCTTCGCCAGTTCCCTGAGTGGGGTATAATCATCAAGGATATAGAAGCCCCTTCCAAAAGTGGCCAGAACCAGGTCATTTTCATTCTCCTGAATCATCATGTCCCTGACACTGATGGTAGGCATTCCCGAGGTAAACTTGGTCCAGGCCACACCTCCGTCAATGCTGAAAAAAGAAACCGAACTCTGTTCCAACAAACAACAATCCCGGCACTTCCGGATCCTGCTCAATGGTATGGACAGTTCCGTTCTCCGGCAGGTTCCCTGAAATGGATACCCAGGTGGAGCCCCTGTCGGAACTTTTCATTACATAGGGTTTGAAATCATCCCTTTTCCGGTTATCAAATGTGGCATAGACCACATTGGCATCGAAGCGGTCAGCCATCAAATCACTCACATAGGTATATTCCGGCACACCCGGGAAAGATTGAACTTTGCTCCAGTTTGTCCCGCCATCCGGGGTAATTGAAACCACACCATCATCGGTTCCCATATAAAGCAGATTCTCATCCAGCCTTGATTCAGAGATGGAAACCCCGGTTCCCCACAGGCTTGTGGATACATCTTTAACAACAGCGTCATAGCTCCAGAAATGATCCATCACCGGCCAGGTGTTGCGGTCCACTCCGGAGGTCATATCCTCACTGATCACCTCCCAGGAATTGCCCCTGTCTTCGGATCTGAACACTTTGTTGGCCATCATATAAATCCGGGTATTGGAATGGTGACTCATCACCAGGGGTGTATTCCAGTTCCACTTGTAGGTCTGCTCCCCCTGTCTTGGAACGGGCGGATACTGATTCCTTCCCCGCTTTTCCTGTCATAGCGGCTCACATTTCCATATTGTGATTCACAGTAGACAATATTGGGATCTGTGGGATCCACTGCAGCCCAGAAACCATCACCACCCTTGATGGCTTCCCAGTCTTCATTGGTCACACCATCTGAACTCTTGTTCTGAGAGGGTCCGCCCAGGGTATTGTTGTCCTGGGTGCCACCATACACATTGTAGAACGGGGTTTCATTGTCTGCAAAAACCCTGTAAAACTGGGTTACGGGTAGATTTGATTTATAAACGAAGGTGCTTCCCCCGTCAAAGGTTTCATACACCCCGCCATCGCCTCCGATCAGGTAATGGCTGGTGTTTTCAGGATCGATCCACAGGGCATGGTCATCCACATGCCTTCCCTCAGTACTGATACTGTTCCATGTTTTTCCACCGTCCAGTGTCACTTTGGAAACAGTCTCCATGGAGTATACTTTGTCCACATCCACCGGGTCGCAGTAAATCTCATTGTAATACTGTCCGCTGGCGTGGTAGATCACCCATCTTCTTCCAGGAAGCACCACGGTTTACCGAGCGGAAAAATCCACCCTTGTCCTCGGCAGCTTCCATAATCAGGTAGACCACATTACGATCGGCCGGGGAAACAGCAATCCCCATACCCCCGATATGCACACTGGGCAATCCCTTCATAGACTTTGACCCAGGTCTCTCCACCATCAATGGAACGATAGAAAGCCGATTCAGGTCCTCCGCCAATTTTGGTAAATACATGCCTCCTTCGTTGTTCGCTGGTAGCATACATCACATCCGGGTCACAGGGATCCATGATCACATTGTTCACACCGGTATGCTCACTGATCTCCAGTACTTTATTCCAGGTTTCGCCACCATCGATGGTCTTGTACAGTCCCCTGTCTCCGCCGGGTCCCCATGCAGAACCTTCAGCTGCAACAAAAACAATGTTGGAATTGCTGGGATCCACTACGATGCCTCCAATGTGCCTTGATTCTTTCAGGCCCATGTTTTTCCAGGATTCTCCCCCGTCTTCTGATTTATATACACCATCACCATAGCCAAGCGCACGCTGGTGGTTGTTTTCACCGGTACCCAGCCAGAGCAGGTTGGGGTTATTGGGATCCATGGTGATCACGCCGGTGGAATAGCTCCCGTACTTGTCAAATACGGGTTTGAAAGTTGTTCCGTTATTGACAGTCTTCCATACATTTCCCGAGGCGATGGCCACATACCACTCGCTATGGTTCTCGGGATTAACTGCAAAATCAGCCACACGTCCCGATGTAAGGGCTGGCCCGATGCTGCGCCATTTCAGTCCGGAAACTGTTTTGGAAGAAATACCATCGGTCTGTTCTTCCTCGGCTTCTTTGTCCTTTTCTTTTGCATTCAAAGACAAGGTATTGGAAAATGCCAATCCAAAAAAAATTGATAGAACCAGGAGTGCCCTGGCAACTGTGAGATCTTTCATTATCGTTGCGGTTTGTTTTAGGTTTTGAAGGGGTGAAAATAACCAATTCCAGAGAAATTCAGGAATCTTCTTTTATGTTATATTGACTACTTTTGCTTAAAACTCAGCAAAATGTTCGATACCATTCTAAACCACAGAACCATCCGTAAATACACCGGGGATCCCATTCCCAATAAAATCCTGGATTATATTCTTGAAGCAGGGACACGCGCTTCAACCACAGGCAATATGCAGGTCTATTCCATCGTAGTAACCACCGATCAGGCAATCAAAGAGGAGTTGTCGCCCTGTCACTTTAACCAATCCATGGTGAAGGATGCGCCTGTGGTACTCACCTTTTGTGCCGATTTCAACCGCTTTAGCAAATGGTGCCGGCAAAGGAATGCCGATCCAGGATATGATAATTTCCTTTCATTTGTTACCGCCGCCATCGATGCCATGCTGGTGGCTCAGAATGTAGCTGTGGCCGCAGAAGATGCCGGACTTGGGATCTGCTATCTGGGAACAACCACCTATATGGCAGAGAAGATCATACAAGTGCTTGACCTGCCCAGGGGAGTGGTCCCGGTTACCACCCTTACCATCGGCTATCCGGATGAACATCCGGGCCTGACCGACAGATTACCCTTGGAAGCAGTCATTCACAGAGAAAAATACAGGGATTATTCAGAAACCGACATCAATAATTACTACCGTGAGAAGGAGTTGATCAATAGTTATCAAGAATTTGTCAAAGAGCACAACAAAGAGACCCTTGCTCAGGTATTCACGGATGTTCGTTACAAGAAAACAGATAATATTCTGTTTTCCAATTCATTATTAGAGGTTTTAGAGAAGCAGGGCTTTATGAATCATCAACAATAACAGACCGTTTGTAAAACAATTCTCCACATGATGGGTTTTTCTATATATTAAGGAGGTTTTTTTGTTATCATTTATATTCTATATTTGTAGCATATCACTTTTTGGAAAAAATAAGAGCCATGAAAAGAGCTGTAATCATTCTCGCACTTGTATTTGCTGCAGGGATACTCCTGAGTTCATGTAACAAGCATGCATGCCCGGCCTATAGCCAGGTTGATACGGAGCAAACAGAGACTAAAGGATAACACCCGCCTGAAAACCTGATTGTTCATGGTTAAGATTTACCCCGGGTAAATCTTTTTTTTTGCCCATCCGCCAACAATCCCCTTAGGATTTCGTTTCTTTGTAACATCAGCACGACTGATTCTCAATGAGAAAGTATCTGGTCTTCATATTGGTCAGTTGTTCATTTTCCCTCTCACTTCTAAGCCAGGGGGAAATTGATGAACAGAGACATACCCTTTTCCGGGATGAGAGCACCTACGGGGCATTTCTGAATTCCAACGGATTTGGTATCAATTACCGCCACGGATTCTACCGCAACGCCAAAAACCAGTTTCTGGTTGATGTAGACCTGACCTATGTGAAGCACCCCAAAGAGGTGAAAACCCAGGTGTCCTATGAATACAGCACACGCAGGTATGTCTACGGCAAAGAGAATCTCTTCTGGGAGCTGAGGGGTTTGGCCGGATGGCAGAATGAGCTCTACCGGAAATATGATAAAAACGGGATCTCTGTCCGACTGTTCTATGAAGGGGGTATCTCCCTGGGATTTCTCAAACCCATCTACTATGAGGTATTTTCCTTCTCAGCCATTGGTGAATCTCTTGGAAGCGAGTATATGAAATTTGATGCTGCTATCCACCAGACCCAGATTGGTGGACGCGGTCCCTTTTTCATGGGATTTAGTGAGCTGAAACTTGTGCCCGGAATCACAGCCAAAACAGGGCTCAGTTTTGAATACAGCCAGCGCGATGCAGTGATCCATGCACTTGAGGCCGGAGTGAGTCTTACCGTCTATCCCACAAAGATCCAAATCATGGCTACTGAATACAATAACTTCCTGTTTTTCAACCTGTCAGTAGGATACAGGTTTGGGAACATTGTGGATATCAGCGAAGCTGCCAGGGCCAAATCCCGAAAGCAGAGGAGAAAGGAGAGAAACTCCCAGGAAACGGCCCTTCCCTACCCTGTATTTTAAGAAATTATTAAATAGGAAAATTGTCTCTTTCGGGGTTTGCCAATTTGATATAATTGAGTAAATTCGCACTCTTGTTATTAAAAAAACAGAATAGTTATAATCATTTAATAATTAAAAACATGGGAACAATTAAAGTTGGTATTAATGGATTTGGCCGGATAGGCAGGCTGGTTTTCAGGGCTGCTGCAGACATGCCCAATGTGGAAGTTGTAGGAATCAATGACCTGATCGACGTGGACTATATCGCATACATGCTGAAATATGACTCTACTCACGGACGATTCAACGGAACCATAGAAGTAAAAGACGGGAATCTTGTTGTTAATGGTGCCAAAATCAGGGTTACTTCGGAAAGAAATCCAGCAGATCTGAAATGGGACGCAGTGGGCGCTGAGTATGTTGTTGAATCCACCGGACTTTTCCTTACCAAAGAATCTGCAAAGGGACACATCGATGCCGGAGCCAAGAAGGTGATCATGTCTGCTCCTTCCAAGGACGATACCCCCATGTTTGTAATGGGTGTGAATCATAAAAAATATTCGAGCGACATGAACTTCGTTTCCAACGCTTCATGTACCACCAACTGCCTGGCCCCTATTGCCAAAGTACTGAATGACAAATTCGGTATTGTTGAAGGTCTGATGACCACTGTTCATGCCACTACTGCCACACAAAAGACTGTTGACGGACCTTCCATGAAGGACTGGAGAGGAGGACGCGGAGCCGGACAAAACATCATTCCATCCTCCACAGGTGCTGCCAAAGCTGTTGGAAAAGTAATTCCCGAATTGAACGGTAAACTGACCGGTATGGCTTTCAGGGTTCCCACCCCCAACGTATCTGTTGTAGACCTTACTGTCCGCCTGGACAAAGGCGCTTCCTATGAGACTATCTGCGCTGCCATGAAAGAGGCCAGTGAAGGTGAATTGAAGGGTGTTCTTGGTTACACTGAAGAAGCTGTTGTTTCCAATGACTTCCTGGGTGAGAGCTGCACATCATTCTTCGATGCAGGTGCCGGAATCGGACTGAACGACAACTTCGTTAAGGTTGTTAGCTGGTACGACAACGAAATGGGATACTCCCTCAAGGTTGTTGAGCTGCTGATCCACATGAACTCGGTGGACAAAGCATAAGCTAAGGCTTATTCAATATTACAGGGGAGCTCTAAGGGGCTCCCCTTTTTTTGTTTTAACCCCACCTGAATGAAGCCGATCCCTGACAGGGGTTTGCATTTCATTGAATATTCTGCCCGGGATTTCAGAAAATGCCACCTAATGGTTAACCTTGTGGTATGAAATACCTTGTTTCCCTCCTCATGCTTGTGTTGCATATGAGCCTCACGGCCCAGTACTACAACGGAATTCACAAGTTGCATTACACCAATTCAGGTGGTGAAATGGGAGTTTCCACCTACATTTATAATGGACGGGAAACACCATACAAAGCGATCTGGGAATTGGAAGACAGCGCAAGGTGGTCAGAAAACTATCATGAATTTGACAAGCAGGGCAGGCTGACTGGAAAATACAGGGAGTTCTCAGACTCCATTACCAGCCGGCAGGAGTTTATTTATAATGAACAGGGAGAACTTGTCAGGGAAACCTTTGCCAGGTCAGATGGGGTCAAAGGCCACGTAGACTATATGTATGCCGATGGAAAATGTATGCATGCAAAATGCAAGGGGCTGAATGGTTGGTTTTTTGGAGAGATTCAAAATCATTACGGCAAGAACGGAGTGAAGGATTCTGCCACCCTGGTAATGGAAGGGAACCGGGCTGGCAGGATCATATACTCATATAATCTCCAGGGGCAAACCTTAAAGGAGGTATGGGAATTCACTGCAGGCTTTTCTCAAACTTTCTTATATGAATATATTGATACAGATTGTTTCCAATTCCGTTCCTCCAATGTTTTCATCCCCCCATCATGTTCAAAGGTGGTTCAGAAGGAAAATTATGACTACAATGGACAGGGTGGTGGCCCCTCCTACTACACATATGATGAAAACAAGCGTTTACTGAAAAAAACCTTTATCCGTGCCGACGGCCTGAAAACCACAACTACATACACATACCATGAAAACGGCCTGTTAAAGGAATCTGTCAGGCACTACAATAACGGGGATACAGGAACTTTCACTTACATCTATGACGATTACCGCCAGTTGATCAGGCGGTGTTATGTAAAGTCGGACGGGAAGTCAGGGCTTGAGGAGTATTCATATGATCAGTGCGGTCGACTTGTCTCCGGTTCCTACCTTAACTTCGATGGCTGGCTTACAGGAGACTTGGAATTCTCTCATGACAGGTACGACCGTTTATCCTCGGCAGAGTACAAGGGTGTGAACGGTTTGGATGCCACCATCAGATTCTCATATGATGGAAACAGCCAGCTGATCAGAATCCACTGGGACTTTTCTGATGGCACAACACAGACATACCAATTCGAGTATTGAAACCAGCAAAAAAAACCCCGGTCTCCCGGGGCAAAAAAAATATGTCGAAGGGGGTGTTGGATCAGTAATACTCGATGTGTTCAAAAGGAATCTGGATGGTCTGTTCGTAATGCTGACCAAGCTCCTCAATGGATTCGTCACCTTCCTCGAAGTACCATTTGATCTGCACATCCTTACCTGCATCATGATTGATCTTCATGATCCTGAGTACTTCAAGCATATATTTTGAAGAGCCGCTATTGATGTACTCCAGTTTGATACTCATTACTGTCTTTTCGGCCGGGGTCAGAAAATACTCGTTAATCCACTCAATTAAACGTTCAAAAAACTCCCCCGGGTCTTCAGGAATTGACCTGCCCTCCAGAGACAGTTCTCCGGTATCTCCAATAAATTCTACCTCGGGTGAATTAAATGTCTTTTTAAAATAGAGGTCTTCCATATACAAACATAAAGTTTACTCATACCTTAAAGCCAGGATCGGATCCAGCTTTGACGCCTTCACTGCCGGAAAATATCCGGAAATAATCCCGACACCGAAACACAATCCAATACCCAACAGAATCCATTTCCAGGGTATAATGAAACTGGAACCTATGGCTAAAGATAAGCCATTTCCAATGATTATTCCTAACAAAATTCCCACAACTGCTCCCAATTGTCCGATGACAATGGCTTCATACAGGAACTGACGCTTGATCATCAGGGATTTTGCTCCCAGTGCTTTCCTGGTCCCGATCTCCTTGGTTCTTTCCGTAACTGAAACCAGCATAATGTTCATCAATCCGATCACCGCCCCCAGCAAAGTTATCATACCGATGATGGTGGCAGCCATGGTTACAAATTTCAGGTTCTCGATCAGCATCTGGGCCAGTTGATCACTCTGGGTAATATTAAAATCACTCTCATCCCTGGCCTCCAGTCGCCGGACCAGCCTGAATAATCCTTCCGCCTCCGAAACAGATATATCCAGCATTTCCGGTTTCGCAGGCATCACATTGATGGAGTACCGCATTTGTGGTCTGGAGAAATACTGTCTCACATTGGTATAGGGAATCAGGCAAACCCGGTCGGTACCCATTCCCCCCGATTGTCCACGGGACTTTAAAACGCCAATCACCCTGTACCGGCCATTCCCAACTGAAATAAACCGGTTGAGCGGATCCATGTTATTACCAAAGGCCTTGGTGGCCACCTCATGTCCGATGAGAACCAGGTTGGCATTGTTTTCAATATCACTTTCAGAGAAATTCCTCCCCTTTTCAATCTCAAATCCTGCAGTATGGATATAATCCTCATCAATTCCCATCACCGAAGTATTGGGATTGGACGTATAGGATTGATATTTCACTATGGCAGATCCCGATGCCCTGGTCCAGACAGATACCTCCGCCGGAAATTTAAAACGCTCCTTGAACTCTTCAGCCTGTCTGTGGCTGATAAAATCATGATTCTTCCTGCGGTAGGACTGGTTCCCGATATGCACGCGCATGCTCCTCGATTCAATGGTGAAAGTATTGGCACCCATCAGGCTGAAAGACTCTGTGAGACTGGCTCTTGATGGAATCAATGGCCGTAAGGATACCCACCAGTGCCATGATCCCAAAAGCAATGATAAAAACGGTCAGGATCGTCCTGAGCAAATTGGTCCTGATGGATTTCAGGGCAATCCGGACATTTTCTATGAACATGGCAACTTTCATAGCTATAGCTTTTCAATGGAACAATAAAAATATAAAATTCTGAACAATTGCACCCTTAATACGTCAGGCATACAAATCATTTTCCCATATATTTACAATGTACAAAAATAGTTCATCAATGGCATTCGATTTTAAAATGATTAAAAAGACCTACCGGGCTTTTCCCGGCAGGATCAAAGAAGCAAGAAAAATCCTTTCCACGTCCCCTGACCCTCACTGAGAAAATCCTGTATGGACATCTGTTCAATGAATCAGGAATTCGCTCTTTTTCCAGGGGGAATGATTATGTGGATTTCAAACCTGACCGGGTGGCCATGCAGGATGCAACAGCCCAGATGGCATTGCTTCAGTTCATGCAGGCTGGCAAAACCAAAGGCGGCGGTTCCCTCCACGGTGCATTGTGACCACCTGATCCAGGCCAAAGCCGGAGCGCAGGAAGACCTTAAAACGGCCATACACACCAACCAGGAGGTATATGATTTTCTGGGGAGCGTCTCCAACAAATACGGAATAGGTTTCTGGAAGCCGGGAGCAGGAATCATCCACCAGGTGATCCTTGAGAACTATGCCTTTCCCGGGGGAATGATGATCGGAACCGATTCGCATACTGTCAATGCAGGGGACTGGGAATGATTGCCATCGGTGTGGGCGGTGCCGATGCAGTGGATGTCATGGCAGGAATGCCATGGGAACTGAAATTCCCCAAACTGATGGGTGTGAAACTTACCGGGAAGCTGAGCGGATGGACCTCAGCCAAGGATGTGATCCTGAAGGTGGCCGGCATTCTCACTGTAAAAGGAGGACAGGAAGATCGTGGAATATTTTGGAGAGGGAGCTGAATCCATCTCCTGCACAGGGAAAGGAACCATCTGCAACATGGGTGCTGAGATCGGTGCCACCACTTCCCTGTTTGGCTATGATGATAAAATGGCGATTACCTGGAGGGTACAGGACGAGCAGATGTGGCAGCTGAAGCTGACAAGATCGGCAGAGCACCTCACAGGTGATCCGGAAGTCTATGCCGATCCGGAGAAATATTTCGACGAAGTCATCGAAATCGACCTCTCCACCCTGGAGCCCCATATCAACGGACCATTCAGCCCGGATAAGGCCTGGCCCATCTCTGAATTTGCCAAGGCCGTGAAAGAGAACGATTACCCTCAAAAACTGGAAGTCGGACTCATCGGCTCCTGTACCAACTCCTCCTATGAGGACATTACCCGGGCAGCTTCTATTGCAAAACAGGCCAAGGAAAAGAATCTGAAAGTTGCATCCGAATTTACTGTTACACCCGGATCAGAACTGGTCAGGTATACCATTGAGCGGGACGGACTGATCTGCAGTCTTTGAGGAGATCGGGGGAGTGGTGCTGGCCAATGCCTGCGGACCCTGCATCGGGCAATGGGCCAGGCACAATGCTGACAAGCAGGAAAAGAATTCCATCATCACCTCCTTCAACCGGAATTTTGCCAAAAGCAATGATGGCAATCCCAATACCCACTCCTTTGTGGCCTCTCCGGAGATTGTCACTGCCATGGCCATTGCCGGTGACCTGACCTTCAATCCCCTCACCGACACCCTGATCAATGAAACGGGTGAACAGGTAAAGCTGGATGAACCGGAAGGGCTGGAATTGCCTGCCAAAGGATTTGCAGTTGAAGACAACGGATACCAGGCTCCTGCAGAGGATGGCAGCGGTATTGAGATGGAGTGAATCCCGAATCGGAACGGTTGCAATTGCTGACACCCTTCACTCCCTGGGAAGGGGAAGACCTGACCGGACTGAAACTGCTGATCAAGGCCAAAGGAAAATGCACCACCGACCATATCTCCATGGCCGGCCATGGCTGCGTTTCAGGGGACACCTGGACAACATCTCCAACAACATGCTGATCGGAGCGGTGAATGCGGCCAATGACAAGACCAATGAGGTCCTGAACCAGCTTACAGGCACCTACCGGCCAGTGCCCGATACTGCAAGGGCCTACAAAGCTGAGGGTATCGGCAGCATTGTGGTGGGGGATGAAAATTATGGTGAAGGATCCTCCCGGGAACATGCAGCCATGGAACCCAGGCACCTGGGCGTGAGGGTGGTACTGGTAAAATCCTTTGCCCGGATCCATGAGACCAACCTGAAGAAACAGGGCATGCTGGCACTTACATTCGAAAACAAATCCGATTATGACCTGGTCAGGGAAGATGACCTGGTCGATGTCCTGGGACTCACATCCCTGGCACCCGGCTAAACCTTTGGAGATCAAGCTGAATCACAGCGACGGAAGCTCCCATACAATCAAGGTCAACCATACCCTGAATGAAAACCAGATCGGATGGTTCAAAGCGGGTTCCGCACTGAACCTGATCAAGCAGGAAAACCAGTAGCATTGTGCTGAACAGGGACTCCTTCATCCAGGCTTTCTCCCTGCTGGGTGAATTCCTCAGGCAATTTCCGGAGCATCAGAAAAACGATGCTCCTGCCCTGGCCCCTTTGAATGATTCACGCTACGAACCATTTCAGACGGTTCTGGAAAATGAGTATGTGAACAATCCCTGGTTTACCAGGGAATGGGTGGACAGGGCCTTGCTTGGGATTGCCCGGATGCTTGAGCGGGAAGTGATGGAGAAGTGGCTGGGAAGCTATGACCTGTCCAGGCAAACTGTTGCAGAACGGGAAAACCATCGGGCTGGTCCTGGCTGGAAACATACCACTGGTGGGATTCCATGACATGCTCTGTGTGCTGGCAACGGGCCACCGGATCCTGGCCAAACCTTCATCCAAGGACGACCGGCTGATCAGGAAGGTGGCTGAAGTCCTGTCAATCATTGATCCCTCCCTGGGAGCCCGGATTACTTTTACTGATGAGAGGCTATCGGGACTGGATGCAGTGATTGCCACAGGCAGTAACAACAGCGCCCGGTATTTTGAATATTATTTCAGGGACATTCCTCACATCATCCGTAAAAACCGAAACGGAGTGGCTGTCATTACCGGGGAGGAAACAGAGGAAGAGCTGGCCGGGATTGGTGAGGATATATTTACCTATTTTGGATTGGGATGCAGGAACGTAACCAAAATCTATCTGCCCGAAGCCTACGACCTGAAGATACTGATGGGGGCAATGGATGCTTTTGTCCACCTGGCTGAGCACCACAAATATATCAACAATGTGGACTATTACCGCAGCATATACCTGATGAACCAGCAGAAATTCCTTGATAACGGGGTTTTGCTCTTGAAAGAGGATTCCGCCATAGCCAGTCCGGTGGGAGTTGTTTTTTATGAAAGATATTCGGAAATTGGTGCTGTAGACCAGCAACTGAAGGTACGGCAGGAGGAGATACAGTGTGTGGTATCCATCTCTCCTGAGATAAACAAAAGCATTCCACCAGGTACTTCCCAGCAGCCCATGCCCTGGGATTATGCAGACGGCGTTGATACCATCAGCTTCCTAAAACAACTGATATGATCCTTCTTTTCAGAATCATAAGCGACGAGGACCAGGAGTTCTTCAGGGACCTGGTTATTGACGGATCGGATACCTTTCTTGAATTTCCACCAGGTCCTTCAGGAAAACCTGGGCTATGATCCTGCCCAGCTGGCTTCATTTTTCATCACCTCCGCTACGTGGGAAAAGGAGAAAGAGATTACCCTTATTGATATGATGCCCGATCAGGAAGGGGAAACCCCGATCATGGGAGAGGTAAGCATGGAGGAGTATATCTCGGAGGTGAACCAGCGGATGATCTATGTGTTTGATTTTTTCTCGGAACGCGCACTTTTCATGGAACTCATTGAGACATCGGATCAAATCTCTTCCAGGAAAACTCCTTTTATTGCGAACCAGAAGGGAGATCCCCCTGTGCAGCTGGCCATGGACCTGCTCACCGAATGACATCGACCCGGCTCTCCTGGATGAGGATGCCTACGATCAGATGGATGATCTCCGCTTGGACGACCTGGATCCGGATCTGCTCGACTCGGGAAATCCGGAGGATTTTTGACATGGAGAACACACTGGTGGTACTGGCCGGTCCCACAGCTGTTGGCAAAACAGGCTGTGCAATCGCCTTGGCCAGTCATTACAAAACAGAGATCATATCGGCCGATTCGAGACAGATCTATCAGGAAACCTCCATCGGGACTGCTGTACCCTCCCCCACGGAACTGGCCCGGATCAAACATCATTTTATCCAGACAACAAGCTTAAGCGATCCCTATAACGCCAGCAGGTATGAGCAAGACGTGCTTCAACTTCTGGAATCTCTTTTTACATCGCACCATCTGATTCTGATGGCAGGAGGTTCGGGTCTCTACATTGATGCAGTCTGTCACGGCATCGATGATCTGCCCACAGCAGATCCTGAACTGCGAGCTACCCTGCTCGATCTCTTTGAAAAGGAGGGCCTTGATTCCCTGACCAGAAGGTTGAAGGAACTGGATCCGGTAAGTTATGGGCGGGTGGACCTGAAAAACCACATGCGGGTACTGAAGGCATTGGAAGTATCCATGCAGACCGGTATACCCTATTCAAAATTTCTCTCAAACGCTCCAAGGGAGCGGCCTTTCCGCATCCTCAGGATTGCCCTGGATATGGAGAGGGAACAACTTTACGAAAGGATCAACCACCGGGTGGACCTGATGATGGAGTCGGGACTCCTGGAAGAGGTGAAAGGACTGCTTCCCTATAAAGAGAAAACCGCCATGAAGACGGTGGGATACAGGGAACTGTTCAGGCACCTGGAAGGGGAATTATCCCTTGAGGAGGCCGTGGATCTGATCAAACGGAATACAAGGAAATTTGCGCGGAAACAACTCACCTGGTTCAGAAAAAACAACATGTATACCTGGTTTTCACCGGGCGAAACTGCTGAAATGATCCAATGGATAAACAGCCAATCAGTGGCTGAGGATCATTGATGCGTAGTTATCCCAGCTCATTTTAGCCGAGGTGGCGTACACATGTTCTGCCGGGATGGGCTCTTCGATGGACCTGATCATTACCCGGGCCATGGATTCAGGATTTTCAGGCTCTGCCAGGTAGCCGTTGTATGCATCCTTCACAGTCTCCTTAAAATGACCCACACGGGCAGCCAGTATGGGAAGTCCGAAATTGTAAGACATGGATTCCACTCCGGAGGGCGTTGCTGCAGAATAGAACAGGGTAATTGAATCGCTGGCCTGGAAATACTTGTGCACATCTTCATTGGGTACAAATTCCGTAATGGCTGTAACCTTCTCCTGCAGGTTGTACGTATCGATCAGATCAAGGGGCCTGTAGTTCTGCTCATCGTCCTGTTTGTTCAGGAAAAGCTTTTTCGCCATACCAAACAGGGCACTTTTAATCCGGGTGGAAAGTTTGTTTGAGTCCAGTGTTTTCCAGAACAACTCGCCCACAATCAGCAGCGACACATCATCACGCTGTTTACTCACAAGGTTGAAAGCTTCAATCACATTATGAAGCCCTTTGTACTTTCGGATAAAACCGAAGAAGAGGAATACATGCTTACGAAGACCCAGGGAAAACTTGAAAGCTTCCACATCGAAGGATTTATCCTTCTTGAACATATCATAAACCGGGTGATAGAGTTTCAGAACAGGAATCCCTCCCCGGTTCTCCGGCTTTTTCAAAACACCAAGCGATTCATCAGGCTGCATGAGGCAAAACTCCCTTCCCGGAAGCAGTTCTTTCAGCTCCTCAAAGGTTTTCAGAGAATGGGTAATGTAGGAATCGCTGAATTTCAAACACCTTCGCGTAACTAACCGATCCAGCTTGCTGTTCTCTTTCTGCACCACAAAGTGCAGATCAAAATAGACTGAGATACCGGCCTTCTGCAATTTCCTGGCCAGGTAACGCAACGGAATACCCTGGATCGCTATGGCCCACTGGATAATGATTACATCCGGTTTCAGGTTACGGATAAAACGAAAGGTATTTCTCCAGCTTAACGGGCTGTTGTAGTTGAGCAGGTAGTGGACTTGAATATGGGTGCCTGCCAGTTGGTCGGTCTTGCTCTTTCTGTCGATAAAATCCCTGGGGATAATGGCCGGATACTGCTGAGTCCAGGAGACAATATGCACTTCCACATCTTCTTTCCTGTCCAATGCCTTGGCCAGTGAAGTATTGTAATTGGCTATCCCACCCTTGAACTGGGGACCCGGCCCGAAAGTAACGATCCGTTTCATGATTCAGAATAATCCTTTTGCAGGGCTCAGATCTGCTTCAGTGCAGCTTCATAAACCCTTCCCATCCCCTCTTCAACGGAGATTTTTGGCTTCCAGCCAAACTTCTCACTGACCAGGGTCATATCGCAATACCGGGAATGTACCCCAACAGGTTTATCCAGCAAAGGTTTAATCTCCGGGGCGTAACCGGCAATTCCTGTAAATACACGGATCAGGTCAAGAAAGGAGGTAAGTTTGCCCGAACCGATGTTATATGCCGTACCATCAGCTACCTTGTCCATAAGGATGAAAATCAGGTCAAGCACATCGTCGATATGGACAAAATCCCTGCCCTGTTTCCCGGTTCCCCAAACCTCGAAAGGATTCTCCTTCCTTGCGGCACGAGCAGCAATGGCCGGGACAGGGTATGAAAGGTCCTGGTCCTCGCCATAGCCCGAAAACGGCCTGATGCATGCCACTGAAATGCCGTAATGTTTCGCTGCAATCTGTGCCAGGAACTCTCCGGTAAGCTTGGACCAACCATAGGTCATGTCGGGAACACCCAGGTTCTTCGTAAAATCGATATCCGACTCACTCAGGGCAATGGCCCCCGCAGGTGACTGTAAACTGATGGGATAGGCAGCACTGGAGCTGGGATAGAGTACCCGTCCGGGTTTATGCTGACATGCCCAGTAGAAGAATTCCGCGTCAATGGACAGATCCAGCGCCACAGACATGGGATCACCTTCGATCTTCAACCTGCCTCCCACAATGGCGGCAAAATGAAATACGTCAGCAAACCGCTCAAATTCAATATTGTAAGTATCCTGGATATGCCTGGGATTCATCCTGAGGCGAAACAACAGGTCCCTGAAATCACCCTTCCAGAATAAAATCCGCTCATCTTCTCCGATTATCTCCAGGTCGCCGTTCATCTTCGATTGGCCATATTCAAGCCAGGTGGAAGGATGGGTTCCGATGGAAAGGTCATCCACAATAAAAAGCTTGTCCTCAGTGGTCCGGTAGAGCCTCTTCACCATATTCCTTCCCACAAATCCACAGGCTCCGGATATCAAATGTATTTTCATCTCCTGCTAAGTCTTTATCTCAATTAAATCTCAATCTCAATCTCGTAAGAGTTCCTCTCCGCTGAGCTCCTGGAAATCAGTTCTCCCAGAAAGCCGCCAATAAACAACAGCGTTCCCAGGATCATGCTGGTCAGACCGATATAAAAGAAGGCATTATCAGCAATCAGACCCTTTGGAACATGCTTGATCAAAGCCACCAGTTTAACTATTCCCATGTACAAGGCAATGCCAAATCCGATCATGAACATGAGCGATCCGAAAAAACCAAACAGGTGCATGGGCTTCTTTGCAAAACGGGTGAGGAAGGAAACAGTGAGTAAGTCCAGGAAGCCCTTCACAAAACGGTCCATTCCAAATTTGGTAACCCCGTACTTTCGTTCCTGGTGCTGAACCACTTTTTCTCCAATACGTTTAAAGCCGTTTCCTTTCGCCAGCACCGGTATATACCTGTGCATGTCGCCATATACTTCAACACTTTTCACAACGTTAAGCCTGTAGGCCTTCAGTCCGCAGTTAAAATCGTGCAGCCTGATCCCGCTCACTTTCCTTGCCGCCCAGTTAAAAAGTTTGGTTGGCACCCTTTTTCTAAGGAAGGGATCATAGCGCTTTTTTTTCCATCCGCTCACCACATCAAAGCCCTCCTCGATAATCATCCTGCGCATTTCGGGAATCTCCTCGGGGCTGTCCTGCAGGTCGGCATCCATGGTAATAACCACATCGCCTTCTGCCATGTTAAATCCTGTGTGAAGTGCGGCTGATTTCCCGTAGTTGCGGCGAAATTTTGCTCCCCTAACCTCCTTGTACTTCTTACTCAGCTGCTCCACCACCTCCCAGGAACCGTCATTGCTGCCGTCATCCACAAGGATCAGTTCATAGGAAAGTTTATGTGATGTGAGAACACGGTTGATCCACTCACTTAATTCGGGCAGCGATTCCTCCTCATTGTACAGGGGAACTACAATAGAAACATCCATGGAATGATTGGGGAATTAAACTGCACTGCTTGCGGGTGTCTCCTCCTTCTTGATAAATGCCGCAGCAATAAGTCCGATGATTGCATTCATAACTGGACCGAATATGGCGCCCATGATCAACATCCTTTTCAGGTTAAAGGATTTGTCAAGCCTTGCCATTACTGATTCATGCGCACTTTCCGGGATGCGCGGATTGCTCAGAATCTTCTCCTCCTGAACAAGGCGCAGTTTGTCGATCAAATCAGGATCAATCACTCCCATAAGGATATAGGTGTAAATGGTGGAAAGGATGGTTGAGACCACCCCGATCATCACCGCCATCAGGAGGATCTGCCCGTAGGAGGCAAAACCACCCAGATACTCTTTCCTGTAGGCGATCAGGCAATAAATAAGTACCACCAATGTAATCAGGCTGGTCACCCAGGTGACCCAGCTTTTGGTGGTCATGTCCATAATGTAAAAAATGACTCCAAAAAGAATGGAGACGAAACCTACAATCGCTCCATAAATAAGCGCAGGTTTCCAAAATGGGGCTTTTGCTTTTTCAGTCATGACGTAAGCTTTATAGTATTGGTAAATTGGTGTCAAAAAAAAGGGCAAGCTACTTATATCGCACCGCTACAACCGCCTACCCTTGCTACCTTCCGGTCCTGGGGGAATTCAGCAGGAGCTGGTCGTATAAGACTTGCCCAGACTGCAAAGTTTAATAAGAAAAAGCGGTATCTGGCAATACAATGCCCAAAGATATGTCATACCAGACCGCTTTTACTTTGTAAACTTTACAACTCGACTTAGCCCTTTAGCCTTTCTTCGGTCTGAGGCTCCTTACCGTTGCCCCGGCCTGCCACATCTCTGAATCTCTCAGTTCCTTCAATTCGGCATTCAGATCTGATCTTGGTAATTGGCTCCACTGGTCTTTTCCAGCACCACTTTGGTCTCTTCACCACTCTTCACCCTGTTGTACAGGTCATTAAATACGGGAAGGGTAGCATCCTTGAATTTGGGTTTCCAGTCCAGTGCACCCCGCTGGGCAGTCGCACTGCAATTGGCATACATCCAGTCCATTCCGTTTTCATCCACCAGGCGGATCAGGCTCTGGGTAAGCTCTTCAACAGTCTCATTAAATGCTTCAGAAGGAGCTGTGTCCATTCTTCACGCAGATACATCGTACTGGGCTTCCATGATCCCGGCAAGCGCACCCATGAGCACACCACGTTCACCGGTAAGGTCACTGTATACTTCATCTTCGAAAGTAGTGGGGAACAGATAACCCTGAACCAATACCAATACCCAGAGCCAGGGTGCGTTCTTCTGCCTTGCCGGTATAATCCTGGAAAACGGCATAGCTGGAGTTGATCCCTGTTCCTGCAAGGAAATTACGTCTTACACTGGTTCCTGAACCTTTTGGTGCCACCAGGATCACATCCACATTATCCGGAGGAATCACACCGGTCTGCTCTTTATAGGTTACTGAGAATCCATGAGAGAAATAGAGGGCATCACCTTCCTTCAGGCAGGGCTTCAGTATGGGCCATACAGCACGCTGGGCTGCATCGGAAACCAGGTACTGGATCACTGTGGCCTTTTCAGCAGCTTCCTCGATGGGAAAAAGGGACTTCCCCGGGAACAAAACCGTCTTTGACAGCCTTGTCCCAGTCTTCTTTAAATTCAGGAGCCTGGCCAATGATCACATTGATACCATTGTCTTTCAGGTTCAGAGCCTGTGCAGGTCCCTGCACACCGTATCCAATGATTGCGATAATTTCATCTTTAAGCACTTCCTGTGCCTTTTCCAGTGGGAATTCTTCCCTTTTTACGACATTTTCCTCAACGCCGCCAAAATTCAATTTTGCCATTTTCGTTTTTATATTTACTGTTAATTACTTGTATTACATTACTATTACTAATTAATACGTTAAAATTTCATCTGCTGTTTCCTTGTGATGGTGTATCAATCTCTTTCAGATAGGACGAAATCTCCTTGATCTGCTTGGTCAGGGCAATCCGGCCCGAACGTGCAAACTGAAGAATTCCATAGGGTTCCAGATCCCTGAACAGTTGTTTGGTTTCTTCCTTATGTCCGGTTTTCTCCACTACAATATATTCCGGCTCAATGGTCAGAATCCTTGCATTGTGCTTCCTGATCAGGTTCTCCACCTCATCCCCGTTGGCAAATGCCTCAGTGGGCACTTTGTAGAGGGCAATCTCCTGGTAAACGATCTCATCCAGGGTATGGTAGAAAGCCTTCAGGATTCCGATCTGCTTTTCAATTTGCTTGGTTACGGTCTTGGCCATGTCTTCAGTGGTGTTAACCACAATGGTGAACCTGTAGATTCCCCTGACCTCCGACTCGGAAGTATTCAGGCTTTCAATATTGATTTTCCTCCGTGAAAATATCACGGTGATCCTGTGCAGGAGCCCAACTTTATGCTCGCTGAAAACCGATATGGTATATTCCTTTTTCATTTTTTTGCTGTTATTAAGCATGTAATTCAATCAACCGATATTGCTCAATTCGACTATCACCCTATTCCAAACGCATATCAGAAACAGATGCTCCGGCGGGAACCATGGGGAAAATATTTCCCTTCTTTCTGGACCTCAATCTCCAGCACACAGGGACCTCAAAGGCCAGCAGATCATCAAGCGCTTTGTCCAGTTCATCCCTATCGGTGATTTTTTTCGCCGGAACACCAAAGCCTTCAGCAATCTTGGAGAAATCAGGATTGGTCAGTCCGGTACTGGCATACCTTCCATCGAAGAACAATTCCTGCCACTGTCTAACCATTCCCAGGAACTGATTATTCAGCAGGATCATTTTTACCGGGAGATTGTACTGGGCAATGGTTCCCAGCTCCTGGATGGTCATCTGGAAACCTCCATCACCAGAGACAGAAACCACAGGACGGTCAGGCTTGGTGAAGGCTACACCCATGGCAGCCGGAACGCCAAATCCCATGGTACCCAGTCCACCGGAAGTAACCCATGAATTATGCTCCTTATGCTTGTAATACCTGGCTGTAGCCATCTGGTGCTGTCCCACATCTGTAACAATAATGGCCCTCCATCGGTTTTCTCAGAAAGTTTATGGATCACTTCGCCCATATGCATTTTGCCTTCTGTGGGAAACAATCCTTGTTGATACCTTTTCATTTTCCATCTCTTCCAGTTCTCTGAATGATTCCAGCCACTCTGCATGCTCGGCCGGCTTAATCTTTGGGAGCAACAGTTCCAGGGCCTGTTTGGCATCGGAATGGATGGCCACATCGGTTTTTACATTCTTATCAATTTCGGACTGGTCGATTTCAATATGAATCACCTTGGCCTGTTTCGCATAGGTATTCACACTGCCGGTAACCCTGTCATCAAATCGCATCCCGATGGCGATCAGCACATCACACTTATTGGTGTTAATATTTGGGGCATAATTCCCATGCATGCCCAGCATACCAACAGAAAGAGGATGGTCCTCAGGGAAAGCTGACAATCCCGTTCAGGGTATGTCCCACCGGGATACCAGCTTTCTCAACAAACTCCTTAAACTCATCCTCTGCCCTGGAAATGGTAACTCCCTGTCCGCAAAGCACAAAGGGACGTTCAGCATGCATTGATCAGTTCAGCTGCCTGATCGATACTTTCAGGGGTAGGATTGGGATTGGGAAGATAGCTCCTTACCTGCTGCCTCTTCTTGTAATTGTATTCCACCTCCTCAAACTGGGCATTTTTGGTAATATCGATAAGCACCGGTCCGGGTCTGCCCGAATTGGCATAGAAAAAGGCTTTGGCCATCACCTCACAAATTTCATCAGCACTTGTGATCTGGTAGTTCCATTTGGTAATCGCCATGGATACACTGACCATGTCGGTTTCCTGGAAGGCATCAGAACCCAGCAGAGGTGCTCCCACCTGACCGGTGATGCATACCAGGGGAGTGGAATCGAGCATGGCATCGGCCAGTCCCGTCACCAGATTGGTTGCACCCGGTCCGGAAGTGGTGAAACACACGCCCGGCTTCCTGGAGATTCTGGCATAACCCTGGGCCGCATGCACTGCTCCCTGCTCGTGCCGGACCATCACATGCTTCAGCTGGTCCTCATAATTGATACAATGCATCATATACCGGCATAATGGCTCCTCCAATATAGCCAAAGGCAGTATCGACACCTTCTTCAAGAAGTGCCCGGACAAGTGCTTCGGCCCCTGTCATCTTTTTACCGGCCAGTCTTCTCCTCTTCTGCCTTCTTTTTAGTTTGCGTTTCCATGATATTTAATTTAGTTATTATCAACTTTACTGTACTTTCAACTTTCACTTTAATCTTTACTGACTTTAATACTTAGTACTGAGTACTTAGACTTTAATCTTAGACTATGACTCTAATCGCTCCTTTGTCGGCCGACGATACCATGCTTGCATAGGCCTTCAGGGCTTTGACACATGCCTGTCCCTTTTGGCTTTCCACCCATCGGTCCTGCTGTCCTCTTCTTTCCTGCGCTTCTCCAGTTCCTTTCATCCAGCACACATCCATGGTGCGTGCAGGAATGTCGATGCGAATCATATCCCCGTCCCTTATCAGGCCAATGGCTCCGCCATCCGCCGCTTCCGGCGAAATATGTCCGATGGACAGACCGGAAGTTCCCCCTGAAAAACGACCATCAGTGATCAGGGCACACTTCTCACCCAGGTGCCTCGATTTGATGTAGGAAGTGGGATAAAGCATCTCCTGCATGCCCGGTCCTCCGCGGGGTCCTTCATATCGGATTACCACCACATCGCCGGCCTTCACTTTTTTCTCCAGGATGGCATCGCAGGCATCGTCCTGGGAATCATATACTTTGGCCGGTCCTTCAAATTAAGCACTTTATCGGCTACCCCTGCAGTCTTTACGATGCAGCCATTCTGCTGCTATGTTTCCATAGAGCACAGCCAGTCCGCCGTCCGTGCTATAAGCATTTTCAACGCTTCGGATGCAGCCAGTTTTACGGTCCAGGTCAAACTCCTTGTAGCGGGCATTCTGGGATCCCATGACCAGGTTAAATTTTCCGCCGGGAGCCGCTGAATAAAGCTCCTCATTACGATCGCAGGGTTCCTGGTTGATTAGATCGGAACAGGCCATTGCCTCCCAAGGGTCTTTCCATCCACCCGGTGTACATCCCTGTGCACCAATCCGCCCCTGTCCAGTTCAGCCATAATGCCCATGATCCCTCCAGCCCGGTTCACATCCTCCACATGGTAAGGAGAACTGGGTGCCACCTTGCACAGAACCGGAGTGGTCCGGGACAGGCGGTCCATGTCTTTCATGGTAAAATCCACCTCTGCCTCATGGGCAATAGCCAGGAGGTGCAATACCGTATTGGTGGATCCGCCCATGGCAATATCCAGGGTCATGGCATTCTCAAAGGCTTCAAAGGTCCCTATGTTACGGGGCAAAACATTCTCGTTGCCTTCTTCATAGTAGGACCTTGTATTTTCTATTAATTGATGAGCCGCTTTTACAAACAAGATTCTTGCGTTCCGCATGGGTGGCCACAATGGTTCCATTCCCGGGCAGAGCCAATCCAATGGCCTCGTTCAGACAATTCATGGAATTGGCGGTAAACATTCCTGAACAGGATCCGCAGGTGGGACAGGCCAGTTTCTCAATCCGGTGTCATCTTCTCATCGCTCACCTCAGGATCAACGGCCATCACCATGGAATCCACCAGATCATTGCATCATCCCCATCTCGCCCGGCCTCCATAGGTCCGCCCGAAACAAAAATGACCGGGATATTCAGACGCATGGCAGCCATAAGCATGCCCGGGGTAATCTTGTCGCAATTGGAAATGCAAAACAGCGCATCCACCTTATGGGCATTGGCCATATATTCGATGCTGTCGGCAATCAGGTCCCTGGAAGGAAGAGAATAGAGCATCCCGTCGTGGCCCATGGCAATGCCGTCATCAATGGCTATGGTATTGAATTCTGCTGCAAAATAGCCTGCTTCCTCAATGATTTGCTTAACCTCCTGCCCGACATGGTGCAGATGGGCATGACCTGGAACGAACTGGGTAAATGAGTTGGCAATACCAAAGACCGGTTTCCCGAAATGATTTTCCTTCATCCCATTGGCCCGCCAGAGGCTTCTTGCCCCGGCCA
>CAVTME010000012.1:0-236290 GCA_963735755.1 uncultured Bacteroidota bacterium
CATCTGCAGAAGCCCTTAAAGCAGCCTTAACCTGAGCCGGATCCATGGATCCTCCATTTTTGCCGATGATCAGAGCAGCAACACCGGTGGCATGAGGAGCTGCCATGCTTGTTCCCAAACTCCAGGACCAACCTTCTCCTTTACTGAAGACGAAGTCAATACCAACAGGGTCTGTAAAATGCAACAGTGCATCCCTCATTTCCAGGGTACATATAGTCACCACCGGGAGCAGCAAAGTCAATTTCAGATTGTCCATAATTTGAATATGATGCAAAAAATCAAGGTTGGCATTTTCTGGATCAATTGCCCATCCAACAGGTGCAGTGGCTGATATGGAAATAGCAAAAGGCACACTGGAAGGCAAATGAATCAAATTGCCAGCATGATCAAAATCAATTCCATCATTGCCGGCAGATGCAATGACTGTGGTCCCATTTGATATGCAAAAGTTACTGCGCAACGGCATTCACAAATTCAGCGGCCTCTCTTGCGGTATAATATCCCAGCTCTCCACTCTTATTTAAATATGCGCCAAGACTCATATTGATCACATCACATCATTATATGCAGCATAAATGATAGCATTGATTAGAGCGTCGAAAGTTCCTGATCCGTGATCACCAAGGACTTTTAACAAGACAATTCTGCTTCCGGGGCAACACCAATAATCCCAAAGCTATTATCAAGGCTGCAATGGTTCCGGCAGTATGGGATCCATGACTAAAGATCGGAAGCCCATATGGTAAACCTTCGCCAGTAAAATCTTACTTAGTCGAAATTGATATTATCTACAAGGTCCGGGTGGGTTAAATCAAATCCCCCGTCAAGCACTCCGACCCTTACACCTTCACCTTTAAATCCTGCATCCCAGGCTTCCGGTGCATCTATTGCATCATGGCCCCATTGCAGGTCAAAAAAGAAGTCATCATCTCCGCTCACAGGTGGATTGCCGATAGTCAAAGTCAATGCTTTCCATTTTTGCATCCGGATCGATCCATTGGACGGTTAGATTCGGAACGACCTCTCCGACTCCCTGGATTTTAGCAGCCTTCTTCATAAAACCGGGATCGTCTGAGCTTACAACAGCAATTCCAATCTCGGAAATGGTCTTGTCTACTATACCATTTGCTGAAGCAATGGCCTTTTCCAATCCCTTAGGTAATTTGTCGGTTTTGGAAATAACCAAAAAAGAAGTGTTCATGTCAGCGCTCATGGATGTGATGGTGCTCATGGAATCATCGAGCGGGTCATCTAAGGAGACTTTTTGTTTCTCACATGCAGTCAATAGCATGGCCCCACGGCCAATGCAATAAATTTTGTCATTTTCATTGTTTCAAATTTTAGGTTTAATATGAGTTTCTTGGTTTTAATTTAATACAAATGAAATAGAGGATCAAAACTTTATGATGAGTGCAGCATAATCTTGGATAAAAATAGATTGCAGGGCCTGTAGTAGTGACTTCACTGATTATCAAAGCCTCAATATTTAACATTTAATTAACTATTAATGAATTAAATAGCATCATTTATTTTTGAACAAATTATCCTGTGTATGGTTTAGCTTAGTGTAATTATTTCCCACACTGTATATTATTTACCAAACCATACATAAGCATGAAGAATTTATTGATGATTGCAGCCCTGGGGCTGTTGGTCGCCTGTAATTCGGGCGAAACCGGAACTGCTCAGGCAGAAGTAGCAACAGAAGTGTCTGAAACTGTTGATCAGGGCATTGGATTCAACACAACCTTGCCTGAATTAAAGTGGCACCTGGGTACCGAGGATGCCATTAAGGTAGTAAAGGCCTTTGATGAAAAGTGGGCTGCAGAAGACTATGAAGCCATGAGGACATTTTTTGCTGATACGGCCGTTTGTTATTTTCCCGATGGCAGGGTGGCGAAATCTGCTGATGAAATCCTTGAGATGATCCAGGCTGAAGACGACGGATCCGAAGTATCATGGACTTTTGATTATGCCTTTTCTGTGGATCTGGACCCCACCCGCGGTGGAGAGCATGTTCAGGCCGGTTTTACTGTGACTTCAGTTAAAGAGGGTGCTGAAACAAAAAAATCCTATCATGAATCCTACTACATTATCGAAGGTAAAATTGTGATGTTGACACAGTATACCCTCGGCAAGGAGGAAGAGTAGGTAAGTATTTACCTTTTATTCAGGAAGCTGTCTCATGCAGGATCATTAGACAGCTTCTTTTTTTTCAGGTAGTAGAAAAAGGAGATATACAATACGAAGGGCAGAATCATGTTGAGAAGCAAAAGGGCAATAAACCCACTGCCATACACGAATAAAACTGTGAAGAGCAAGATGCCAATATCAGTCCATATGGTTCTTTTCAGGGCCGAGAGCCGTATTTCCCGCAAGCGGTCTTCCTCCTTTTTTTCTTTGGAAAATACAATCAGACTGAAACCGATGAGCAGGAGTAGCATGATGGTCTCATCTGCGAAATTGGTTTTGAATGTTGCGAAGAACCGGGTTTCCATGTAAGAAGAAACTACTGCTAAAACAGGTATTTCAAATCTGAAATCGAAAATGAAATACAGGACAGCCAGGATAATTCCTGCTATCACCAAAAGGAGTCCCGGTATTTTAGCCTTGTGGTCGAGCATCCTTATCAGCTGTTTGGGATTTCAGTTTATGGCCCCGTTGTATCATTTTGGATAGTAAGCCAAAACGTTTCTTTTCTGCTTCGGGTATATCCTTCCATAATTCATTGGCTACGGGCTCCCATTCTGTTGCATTGGGCATGGTTTTGGCTGCCAGTTCTTCAGCAGTTTCAGGATAAGCCAGATGGGTCGATTGTACTCCGGGTGTCCTGGCAAGCTCGACCATAGCGCCAGGAACATCGATCAGGGGACAGGGACGGAGGAAATTATCTGAAAAAGGTTTCTTTCTTCTAAAGGCCTTAAGGAAAGGGGAGCGTAAAGCCTCTTCCAGCGAGACGTCATTGATGTTCACATCCGAGTAGTGGCAGAACGCACAGGGTTCAAGGTCGCCGTTTGCATTGATATGGGCATAATCTGTACCGGCTGCCACACAACCAAAGGATTTATGGCCACTATTTGCAAAATCGATGACAAGAAAGCGATGCGTCTGATGATACGCATCCATTTTTTGTTTTACATATGCCCGCTGTTCTGCATTGCAACAAAGTGAAGGATCTGCATCGCTCCCGATGGGCATGTAGTTAAACAACCATCCGAGCCAGGCCCCTTTCTCCCGCATGAAATCAAGAAAGGCATCACTGGTCACGGTCTTGTAATTTTGGGAGTGGTAGCATGCAGAAAATCCAAAAGCAATGTTGTGCTTTTTTAACAGGTCCATGGCAGCGATGACCCTGTCATAGACTCCCTGGCCTCGCCGCATATCGGTTTCCTCGCGGAAACCCTCAATGCTGAGGAAGGCATTCAGATTGCCGACTTTCTCCATGGAAGCTGCGAATTCTTCATCAATCAGGGTCCCGTTTGTAAACATCCCGAAAGTAAGTTCCTGATGGTTTCTGGCCAGCTCCAGAATCTCCTTCTTCCGCATCATTGGTTCACCCCCGGTGAAAATGACCTGTATCACTCCCAGTTTACCGGCATCCGTAATTAATTCATCAAGTTTCTCATAGGAGAGGCTGATGTTTTTTTCGTAATCACGAGCCCAGCAACCGGTGCACTCCAGGTTGCAGTCAGTGGTCGGATCAATCAAAAGCAGGCGAGGAACAGCACTTTTGGTTTTCCAGTTCATGTATAGCTTCTTGAAAACCTGGCCATAACCATCGATGGTCAGGAAATCAAAAAGGTTTTTTGCGTCAAAGAATTGGTAGTACCGGGAGAGGTAATTCTTGTGATGAGGGAATCGGGGGATCCTGTGTTTTTCATCCCCAACTTTAAGATATTTCATTAATGATGAAGGCGGATTATGGGTGCTTAGCCATTTTCGGTGCTTGTATATACCGGAAACCTTGCGGTAGAATTGTCATCAAAAGTAAATTCCATCCCCACAAGACCAAAACGATGATTGGCCCAATAGCGGATGGTCTTCACTCCATAATCGTTTGGATGTTCCTCCACTTCAATGACTTTGATTAAAAAGAATCCATAGAAATAGTCGTCATCCGTAGACCTGGAAACTACAGTTCTTACAGCGCCGGATGTTTTATACTCATCTCCTACTTTGGCATCATATTTAACGATAATGCCTTCCGCAAGACCGTTGATGCTTGCAATACCCTCGGTGGTTTGTTTAAACTCTAAATCGGATATGGTTACCCTGTTGCCTTCCACTTCTGTTCCGGGGAAATTGGAAAGGATGTTCCTGAAATTTGAATTGGTCACCACGGCAGTACCGGAGTATACAGATACGCCATCTTCAAGACCGATTATTTCACCACTTATGGAACTGACTCCTGCAATCTCAAAAGATGAAGATGAGACGGTTACACCAACTTCGGCCATGGGTGAAGTGTCATTGCCGAGGGAACTAATACTGTCTTTACTACAACTGCTTGTCAAGATGGCCAGAAGCAGCATCATGAGGGGAAATCTGGTTTTCATGTTGAATAGTTTTGTTATGGGTGCTTATTATTTTTTTAAAACTAGCAACTTTTCCGGGAATTTTAGACAGCCTGTGTTAGTTTATGACAAACGTGGATTAAATGGCCATAAATGATGTTGGGAAGCAGGTGTTTTGGTCCTATTCAGCTGGTGAATTATCTCTAATTTCAGCAAAAATTCTGTCATGAGAGATCTTGAGGTTTTAATGAATCCCAATAAGATGGTCAGGCATCTTCAAAAACCTGCCAGGGAGTTTACCAAATATGACATCATTAAGTTCATTGATGACCATCACATTGAGATGCTCAATTTCAGATATGTGGGTGAGGACGGAAAACTGAAGACACTTAATTTTGTCATCACAAGCAAAGATTACCTGGAATCGATCCTGTCGACCGGTGAGCGTGTTGACGGATCAAGCCTGTTTTCATATGTGGATGCAAAATCCAGTGATTTATACGTCATCCCAAGATTCAGGACGGCCTTTGTGAATCCTTTTGCTGAGCAGCCCACACTGGATATTCTTTGCTCATTCTACACACGAGACGGGGAGCCCCTTGAAAGCGCTCCTGAGTATATTCTAAAAAAGGCTGCTCAGTTTTTCACCTCTGAAACCGGCTATACCTTTAAAGCCATGGGTGAGCTGGAGTACTATATAATCAGCGAAAAAAATGATTTATACCCAGCAAGGGACCAGAGGGGATATCATGCTGCAGCACCCTTTACCAATTGGGAATGTCTGCGATTGGAAGCATTACAGATCATTGCTCAGTGTGGAGGAAAGGTTAAATATGGCCATTCGGAGGTTGGTAACTTCTCTACCGAAACCCATATGTATGAACAACATGAGATTGAGTTTAATCCTGTGGAGGCTGAAGAGGCAGTTGAGCAATTGCTTGTGGCCAAATGGATCTTGAGAATGCTTGGCAACAAATACGGTGTGACCATCAGTTTTGCACCGAAAATTAGCGTTGGGAAAGCGGGAAGTGGTCTGCATATTCATATGCTTATCGAGAAGGATGGTGTGAATCATATGGCTGATGAGAATGGATTAACCGATATGGCGAAAAAGATGATATCAGGTATCCTGGACAAGGCACAATCCTTAACCGCTTTCGGCAACACCATACCTACTTCCTATTTGCGCCTGGTCCCACACCAGGAGGCGCCAACCATGGTATGTTGGGGCGACAGCAACAGATCTGTACTGGTTCGGGTTCCACTGGGGTGGATCGCTAAAACCAATATGATAAAAGATGCCAACCCACAGGAAAGAGGTGAAGTGCCTTATATACCCGGAAAACAAACCGTTGAGTTCCGGGCTCCTGATGGTTCGGCCGATCTATACCACTTGATGGCCGGCCTCATTTTGGCTTCAAAGGAGGGTCTGCTTTCAAAGAATTCCATCAGAAGAGCCCAGGATCTTTACATCAATGTCAATATTTTTAAGCCGGAACATAAAGCTGTACTGGATCGCCTGGTCGCCTTGCCCACATCGTGTTTTGAATCGGCCGGATGTTTAGAAAGAGATGCTGAATTCTATCAAAAAGATGGGGTCTTTCCATCGGGAACCATAGAGCATTTTATACAAAAGCTCAAGGATTTTGATGATCAGGACTTGAGTGTCCGGCTTTACAATAAAACCGAGGAGGTAAAAAAGCTGGTTGATCAGTATTTGCATTGTATGTAAAAGGCTGCTGCTTATTCATTGGGATTCTCTGCGAATCTTCCAGGAGTTATAAAGATTTGATACAAATGTATGCCATAGTTCTGGAAATTGTAAATTGCAGTTGTATTTACTGTTTCACATTTTCTTAAGTCCACGATCATGAAAGCCAGACTCCTTATTCTTTTCATTGCACTATCAGGTTACGCCTGTAAAAATTCAGAACAAAAACCGCAAAGCCTTTTCAACGGATCAGATTTATCAGGGTGGCATGTGGATGTTCCTGCCATGGATACAAATCCTGATACCCTCAATCCTTTCATCGTACGGGATGGCATGCTGGTAAGCCTGGGAACACCCGGAGGACATCTGATTACCGACGATGAATATCAGAATTACAGTCTGCATGTTGAATATCGTTTTGCAGGGACACCCGGAAATTGTGGGGTGTTGATTCATGCAAGTACACCCCGGGCACTATACGGGATGTTTCCAAAATCCATGGAAGTGCAGATGCAGCATCAACACGCAGGTGATTTCTGGTGCATTGTTGAAGATATTACGGTACCCGATATGGAATCCAGGCGCGGTCCGGAAGAAAACTGGGGTATCACCGAAGGGAAAGGCCGGAATATAAAAAACCTGACCGATGGTTCTGAGCATCCGGTTGGTGCCTGGAATACCATGCTTATTGAGGCGGTGGGGAACGAGATCAAGGTGTGGGTAAACGGAGATCTGGTAAATCACGGCTTCAACTGTACAGCCCAAAAAGGTCAGATAGCCATACAGGCTGAGGGTTCCGAAGTTGAGTTCAGAAAGATTGAATTGAAAGCGATCACCAGGATTACAGAGATGTAAGCTGAAGCAAAATTTTCTTAATTTGCAGTATGGAGAAGATATGCTTTAGCGGAGTGGTCATTTCCTTCTTTTGCTTCATGTCTGTTGGGGCTCAGATAGAGATAACCCCGATGCAGGGTGCCACGATCCTGAACACAAGAAACATGGAGCCCCATCATGAAGATATTATTGATGGTGTTGCAAAAATGCATTATGGAAATTCACTTCCCGGTTTATTGGGATCCCCTTACCTGGATAAGGAATTCAAAAAAGGAAGCATGAAAGCCATAGATGGAACCATCATCCCGAATCTGAAATACAGGTATGATATTTACGCTGACAGGATGGAGTTTATAGTGAGCGAGGATACTGCTTTCATTGACTTACCCCTTGCACTTGAATACGTGCAAATTGAAGACAGGAAATTCCAATATGAAGTATTTCTGCTGGTGAAGGACATGGTAGCCGCGGGATATTTTGAGATTCTTTACGAGGGTGATTTTATATCGGCTCTATGTCAGCGGAGGATCAAATTGGAACAAGATGTGTATGTAGCAAATTATGGTGGAGGAGGTGGGACCAAAGAATTCATGATGAAACAGGAAAAATTCCTGTATGTGAAACCTGAGAATTCGGCTGCCCTGAAAATCGAGAATAAAAAAGATCTCTATCGGGTTTTACCTAAATATGAGCATCAGATAAAGTCCTTTCTGAAGGATAACAGGCTGTCCCCTAAACGCGAGGATGATTATTATAGAATTGTGGAATATATGGACAGACTCTACAAAGGTCTCTAATCCTACCCTACACCAGGAATGATGCTGATTGTATTTGATCTGGACTTCACGCTTTGGAATGCAGGAGGTACATGGTGTGACCAGACCACGCCTCCTTACAGTAAAGCAGGGAATATTGTAAAAGATGCAAGTGGCAGTGTCCTGTTCCTCTATCCCGATGTGATTGAAATACTTGAGTTTTTGGCAGAACAGGATATTCCACTGGCAGTGGCGTCACGGACTTATAGCCCGGAAACTGCCAGGATACTTATGGATATGTTCGGGATCAGAAGCTTTTTTGAATATGAGGAAATTTACCCGAGCAGTAAAATTTTGCACTTCGAATCCCTTCAAAAAAGAACAGGCATCTCTTATTCGCGGATGTATTTCTTTGATGATGAGCACAGGAATATTGTAGAAGTGGGCAGTTTAGGCGTTCAGTCCTTCCTTGTCAGGTCAGGTCTGAATTGGAATGAATTAAAAGGAGTTCCAGGGCTGTAGCTTGTCTATGGCCCATGGCTTGAAATGCAGATTGATTTACGATGCGATGATGCCATATATTGAGGATTCTTCCTCTTTCTCTATCGCCCAACTCACATTGCCATAGTCAAAATGCCAGTACTCTTTTAAATCTACTGTAAAATCTTCATCTTCAAACAGACCCATGAGTAATTTTCTGTTTTCCTTTGCTTCAGGAGGTATGTGCGGGTGCAAAGGATAGCATTTATCATTCAGTTCAATTTTGAGCCCGTCGTTGGTTCCGAAATTCATAACACAATCATTTTTCAAATCATATATTAAGGCATCTACAGATCCCCCGGTGGCATGCAGGGATTTGGTGGGAGGGGCAACAAAATAGGAAACATTCTCCTGGATTTCATCCAATGCCTTATCCGGGAATTTATCCTGCATAAATGCAACCTTTTCTTCCCACAATTGCCGTTGATGTTCAAAAGATCTCCATGCTGAACGGATGATCAATCTTCTGTCCTGCTGGTCAAGAATTTTACTTATCCTTCCTATTTTATCATAAACCGCTTCTCGGACCATATATTGATAATCCTTTTTTATGGAGGGTTCGAGTACTAAATTGAAACCGGATCTCTTCAGGCTGATTAGAGGAGAATTGTCTTCTCTGATAGGAATGGTTGAAAGAAGTTGGAGATGCCGGCGGTATTTCTTTTCGACCAATTCGCAATATTCTTGTGCATTCATAGAATCACTGGTTTTCTTTTTTACATAAGGTGATGTCATGGCTGATAGCAAGGCTCCGTAATTCAAATCAAACTCCATTTCATCCCCTGCCTTAAGTGCTATCTTGTTGGTATTAAGAATAATGTGATCACTACTGGCCCCGAGAATTTCAATATCCAGCCTTGGCGTTAGCCCGGATACCTGAACATCCTGTAACCCGACATTCAATATAACTCTGTTCATTGGTCCGAGATCCTGAAACGAAGGAACATTGCCAAAGGCATCCTGACAGACCACACCATATGGTTTTGATGGTTTTACTTTTGATTCAATAACTTCTGCGATTAGTGTAAATGCATCTGTAAATAGACCTGGTATGGGCTTCCTGTGAAGGGTCTCATACCCCAAAAGGATGGATTCCCCTAATCGTAAATTATTTACTCTCCCAATATCATCAGTGGACATAAACCAGGTATAATTGGCAGAGTTGCCTCCTGATACATAGCTTAATGTCAGCTCGAACTTCTCCTCAATATCAATAGCAAGAGCAGACAACTGCCGCATTTTCTCATCATCAGGCTTGATTCCTCCAAAGCAGGCCAGGTTGCACCCGATACCAACAAGCTCAACTCCCTCCAAACCCAAGACCTCATTGATGCTGTTGTCTATATCCGATGGCATGATTCCTTCCCTTAAATCTCCCAGCTCTACCATTAAAATGATTTTGTGCGTGCGCCGATTCTTCATCGCGCATTCCGAGAGTTTTTTGATGACCGAGAGTTCTGAATGAAGGCTGAGGTCAGCATATTTTTCGACTTCTTCGACCTGGCTTAAGGAAGGTGTTCTAAGCAGGAGAAACTGTGCCTGGATGCCAGCATTGCGCATCCTTTGGATATTTTCAATTCTTGAATCGGCAAGGGTATTTATTCCACTATCCACGAAAATCTCGGCGATAGCAGGATTACCAAGTACCGCCTTTGTAACACCAATAACTTCAATGCCTTGATACCCATAGAGTTCCTTCAGGGTTTTGGCATTGTGTGCAATCTTCTCAAGATTTATATGAATTCTTGGGCTTGCCATTTCAGTTTCGCGCCTTGTTGTAGTTTGGGGTACATTATATATAACTCATCTATTATTTTTTGACACCCAAATTTCAAAACATCTGTAGTGGGAAGTTCATATTTAAATTCATACTCCAGGATGGTCTTCTCAACATCCTCATCAGTCATGTCCTCATGGTTGATGGTAAGAGCAATTACACGGGATTTTGAAAAAGCCTGAAGAAGTTCGATCTCACTTTGAAGCGTGGGCATGGGTATGAGGGGGTAATCACAGTGATTTACTCTTTTTGGCGGGTGCTGCAGGATAATTGCGTCAGGCATAGCGCCTCTCAGTATAGCACTTGAGGATGTAAAAGCAGGATGGCTCAATGCACCCTGGCCCTCTACAACAATGATGTCGGGATGCTCTGTCTTGTATGCATTGACTACTGCATTTTCGACCTCTCCTGTTGCAAAACCGGAACTTAGCACATCCACTGCAACGCCATATTTTGCTCCCTGGAGTATTCCTGTTTGTCCGGTTGCAATAAATATGGCATTGAAACCTGCCGCTCTCAAGGCCTCAACTAATTTTACAGATGTTGTTCTCTTCCCTACTGCACAATCGGTACCGGCTATTGTTACCACCGGGCATAACACATCATTAATTCGTCCGGTAAAATTGTGTAAATCCTTTCTTAAGGGTGCTTTTCTGATGTCATAAATACGAACATCATACTGACTCGCCTTTTGTACAAATTCCTCGTCCTCTGTGAAGAATTCCGGCAGACCGTTTACAATATTCATTCCCATTTTCATGGCACTGAAAATGATCTCTCTTTGCTCCCTGTCTAAAAATGAAGCAAGTGGTGCAATGCCGTAAATGAAATATTCCGGAACAAACTTCAGGGTTCCGATTGCATCACCCATATTTTGAAATACTGGGATTCCATTTTTTGTTCCATCAAGATATTCTCCCGCATCCTGACCGGCCTTGGTGCTATCAATAATGCCAAGAATTTCATATTTATCTGAGTGCCTGGCAAGTCCATTGGCCACCTTTCCATCTATCTTTCCAAATTCATTCTCGCTGTAAACGATTGCTTTTAATTTCATCAATTGGTATTATAATTAACATATCCATTATTGAATATATTTACCGTTGGTGATTTACCTGCCGAACACGAAATTGCATGGGCTACAAGTAAGGATCTGGAATTCGATCGGTTTCAGATAAAGAAAATACACCCAACATACTACCTTAACCACTTCTATAAATGGCTGATACATGTAGGTGCAGGTTTAATTGGATTTACCTAATAAATCACGAAGCAAAGGTGGAAACAAATAGGCCTGAAAGCATTACACATGTATGCATAGATCTTACATATATCACATGTTTTCAAGATTGGTTTTTCGTTTTTGCTTCAGTTGCTTGTAGTAGGAGGGAGAAAGGCCGGTTACCTTCTTAAACTGATTGGATAAATGAGCAACGCTACTGTAGTGTAATTTGTAGGAAATTTCTGTAAGATTCAATTCATTATATAACAGCAATTCCTTTGCTTTTTCGATTTTGTTAATGATAATGAATTGCTGAATGGTGATGCCTTTGACTTCAGAAAAAGTGTTGGCAAGATAGGTGTAGTCATAACCTAACTTTTCACTGATGTAATCCGAATAGTTTACTTTGGGTATTTCATCGGTATAATGGATCATTTCGGTGATTACATTTTTAATTTTTTCTATCAGGATGCTTTTCTTATCATCCAGTAGCTCCAGTCCGGATTTGAGCAAATTATTTTTTAATTGTTCTCGCTGTATTGGAGAAATGTCCTCCAAAATTTCGACCATGCCAAGATCGACAACTGCAAATTTCAGCCCCAGCTTTTTCAGTTCTTCCTTTACCATCATTTTGCAACGCAAGCTGACCATATATTTGATATATAGTTTCATAGGCTTATGATGCTTCTCATTTTATTTATCTTGCAGGATTCAGCTTCCCCGAAAACAAGGTACAAAAAAAGCAGCGTCATTAAAACAGGGTTTCCGGTTTTCCTCAGGCGGAGACCATGCCCACCCTGGCAATGAGCATGAAAATCCACATGAGACAAACGATGTAGACCATCCACTTTTTTCTTAAAAGACCCATCAACAGAATAATGAGGATCGCAATGATTCGGAATACCAGGATAATGATCTTTTCATTGAAATCATATAAAAAATGGGAGGCCCCGAACAAAGCAAATAGGGTGAAAAAAATGGGCATATTTTTCATAAAATATTCTTCTGTTTCAGATTCCCGGTCAGGTGTAAAAGAGTTTGTGGTTAACATGAACAGGAAGGGGGGAATCAAATATTTGAGATAGTTAAAATATGTTTGTCCTGCCAGTTCATCTAATAATCCTGCAAATACAAATACATTATATAATGCGGTTTCGGTAAGAATGACTGTTAGAATCAAATAGGGGAGAAAAATTTGTTTTGGTTTAAGAAATCGTTTCCATTGACCAAATAAATCTGCAAGGGCAATCCCATAAATCAACATGGGCAGAAAGGCTAAATACTCAGTTACGTCCATATCCAAATTAAATATTATGTGTGTTTTTTGCTTTGCTTTTCCAGGTACTTCTTCGTAAACCAACCTGGAATGGCCAGTGGCCGACCTGTTTTCTCATTAAAAAGAACCATTCGCGTGGTTCCCTCCGCATATTTTACTCCTGTTTCCTCATTCTTAAAAAGATAGAGTATGTCAAAGGATGTTGGTCTGACAGGAACGAAACTCACATCACATACAAGCTTATCAGTGAGCTTAATGGGCCTTCTATACTTACACTGTGCTTCAGCCACTACAAATTGCAGTCCGTCAGTGTGGTATTTAATCATTTCATCCAGGAGCACCACTGATCTTGCATTTTCCATGTATGTGAAATAAACGGCATTATTCACATGATGGTTCATGTCAATGTCTCTGAAACGTATCTGAACAGGAAAGCTGTGTTTTTTCATATTTTATATCAGTAGGTGAGGAATAAGGGTGGTAATGATTAAAGTCAGAAACCCGGATTCAAATATAAATTTAGTAGCTTTATTACAAATCAAAGCCTCTGGTCCATGATTCGTTTTATCTCACTTGTTTTTTTCATGGCAATGGTATATATGAACTACCTTGCCAATTCACTGCCAATGAATGGCAAAACTACAGGGCAGCTGTCAGATGCCTATCCCAACCTTTTTGTTCCTGCAGGAATAACATTCTCTATATGGGGAATCATATATTTGTTACTGGCTGCTTATTGTGTAGTACAATTTTTACCTGCATCAAAAGAAATCGCTATCAAAATAGGCTTGTTATTTATTATATCCTGCGTGTTTAATGGTTTATGGATCGTAGCGTGGCATTATCAGAAAGTCCCATTATCATTATTCATAATGATTGGCCTGCTGGTTTCGCTGATTATGATAAACCTTCAGTTAAAGGATTTGCCAATGGGGGTATTGAAAGCAGCATTTGGTATATACCTGGGATGGATCTGTATTGCCACAATAGCCAATGTAACGGCCTTACTTGTGGATTCCGGCTGGGGAGGAATTGGTATTTCGCAACAGGCCTGGACCATTGTTATGATTGCCATAGGCACCATTATTGTTTCGCTCGCAGTAATGAGAATAAACAATCCTTTTATTGGTCTTTCGGTGGTGTGGGCTTTTACCGGCATTATAATAAAACGCTCTGTAGATTATAGAGGTATCGTTCTCGCAGCAGCCCTAGGGATTTTGCTTGTGAGCATTATCACCATGATGGGCTTTCTGGGGAAAAGGATTGCTTGATTTGACTAGTCCTAAACAGCACTTCTAACTAAGCGAATCAAGGTTCGCCCAGGTACGGTTAATTGTTTTATAGCTTCTAATCCTGATTTGTGACTGCTTGGCAATGGTGGTATAACAAAGCTGCTGCAGTGGCTCTGCCCATTCAGCGGGCACCCCCAGTTCTTCATATTCGGACTGTGTGTTACACAACAATCTATTGACTTTTTTATTTCTATTACATAACTTGAATGTAAATCAATACTCCTAAAAACACTTCATGCAACTAACCAATAGTTGAATTCCATCTCCTTACTTGACAGCAGCGTTATTGCAAAATTCTGCTTCATTGCTACGATTCTATATACATGTAACCATTAAGAAAAAAGTAATGAAAAGAATTCTACTTTCCTTGATTACAATTCTCATGCTTATGGGATATGGTCTATCACAGGTTCCCGAAGCTTTTAATTATCAGGCAGTGGTGCGAAACTCCTCCAGCGAATTGATTGCCAATCAGAGCGTCTCTTTCAAAATCAGTATTGTGCAAAACACTGCGGAGGGAACGGTAGTTTATGTTGAAACACATTCAGTTACAACAAATGATTTTGGTTTGGCCAATTTAATCATTGGACAAGGTACAGTTCTGGAGGGCGTGTTTAGCCCGGGAGGATGGGGTATGGCACCTCATTTTATAAAAGTTGAACTTGACCCTGCAGGAGGCAGTTCCTATACACATATCGGGACCTCTCAGCTCTTATCAGTACCCTATGCCTTTCATGCGAATACGGTTTCTGAAGATGAAGTTAATGATGCGGATGCGGATCCTGCAAACGAACTCCAGACCATTCAATTAAATGGTGACGAGCTCACACTTTCAGAGGGTGGAGGGACAGTGGTTTTGCCTTCCGGAGGGACCAGTCTCTGGACTGAAAGTGGAGATGACATTTACAGGAGCAGTGGAAATGTTGGAATTGGAACCACAAACACTGGAACTGCGAGGATGCAAATAAATACGTATAGTACTGCCCAGAATCCTCACTTACTCTTGAAAGAGGATGGATCTTATTATTCCCGATTAAGTTTTGAGAATGCGGATAATCCTGAAAAATACTGGTCCTGGGCTGGAATGGCCAGGCCCGACGATGAAGATTCAAGAATGAACCTCTGGTATTACAATGGTACTTCAGGGAAAGATATATTTAGTGTTAGCGGAAATGGGAATATTGTTTTAAGCGATGAACTCCACTCAGCTAATACCGGCGCAAACAACATGATGCCCTTTGCGTATGGACATATTCTTTCTGCAGGAACGAAAGAAGGTTGTACTTCAAATGTGGGAACTGTATCTAAGTTAGGCACTGGACAATATAAGGTCAATATTAGCGGATTAGGTACCGGTTATACTGTTGTAATTACCCCAAACCAAGGTGTCGCTTATTTAACAGGAGTTGTTAGCGGGAGAGATCCGAATTATTTTGTTGTTGCCATATGGAACACAAAAGATGATATATATAGAGATGGCGGATTCTCATTTATTGTTTATAAGCCTTAAGTCGCAGGTAATGAATGCCATATAACTATGTGCCATTTTACTACACAGTTACTCATCTCGCAATGCCTCTGCCGGATTTTTGTTTGCTGCACGCCAGCTTTGCCAGCTAACAGTTACCAAAGCAATAACCATGGCTAATATTCCGGCAAGTATAAATATCCACCAGCTCAGTTCTGTTCTGTAAGCATAATTGCGTAGCCATTTGTTCATGGCAAACCAGGCTATGGGACTGGCAATGAGACAGGCAATAGCCACCCAGGGAACAAAGTCCTTATTCAATAAAACCATTACTCTGAATATCCCGGCCCCGTTGGCTTTTCTAATACCTATTTCCTTCGTCCGCCTGATTATTGAATACGCAGATAAACCGGATAAACCCAGACAGGCAATGATAATCGCCAGCAGCGAACTGGCCAGGAATAATCCGCTGAAACGTTGCTCTGACCGGTATTGTTCATTGTAATAATCGTCAAGGAAAAAGTAGTGGAAAGGATTACCCGGATAATGTGATATCCATATCTTCTCCAGGTCAGAAATAAGCTTTCTTATATCCGTCATTTCAGCATTAACCGTGTAAAATTGGTTTGTCGGTTGATTGAAAAACCCGATGGGACGCGGCAATTCTTTCACTGATTGCTGATTAAAATCACTCACAATTCCCTTTACATAAACCATTTGACGGCCTCCTCTCAGAATGCCACCGACAGTACTCACAGCATCTTCAAAACCAAAATAAGGAAGTGCTGCTTCATTGATAATAATGTTACTTGTATCTTCTGTCATGCTCGCGTTAAAATTATCGCCTGCATTAAGCCTCAGGCCATATGTGTCAAAGAAGTTATGATCAACATAATACATATCAATCTTCTTTTCTGTATTACGGCCCTCCACCGGGATTCCGAAGACACGTGAGGCCTTAATTTCTGTTCCGGGAACACTTGAGGAGGAGGTAATATGGGTGACCACAGATAGCGATGCAACGTCATTTTTAAATGATTCCAGGTTGCTGATATACGATTCAAATGAATCCGCTCTGAGTATCCGTGGCCCTTCCATAACGATTAAGCCTTCAGGAGAAAATCCCAGATCATGATGGCGCATAAAATTCACCTGGCGATAAATGGTGAATGTGCCGATGATCAGAATCACAGAAACAGCGAACTGGAAAACTACGAGAGAATTCTTAAGCCGGCCTATCCATCCTGATCTGCTTGGGATTTTCCCTTTTAGAACAAGGCTGGGAGCAAACTGTGAACTGTATATTGCAGAAAGGATACCGGTGAATAATGTTCCTGTTACCAGCAGAATGAGAAAGAGAAGTATAAGGCTTAAGTAATCAATCTGTAACGGACTTTGCATGATCTGTTTAAAAACCGGAAGTAATAGAAAGACACCGGAAAAGCTGATCAATAGTGCTAAGAGGTTCAAGGATACGGACTCTGTTAAAAACTGGAGAATCAAATCTTTCTTTAATGCTCCTGATACTTTTCGGATGCCCACTTCATGAGCCCGTTCAACTGAACGTGATGTGGCAAGATTAAGGTAATTGATAAATGCAATGAGCAATACCAGGAAAGCAATGATCCCCAGTGAAAAAACATTCCTGTAGTTTCCGTTGACTTCTAATTCGTTACTTACAGATGAATGCAAATGAATATCCGTAAGCTTGACCAACTTATATTCAATCAGAAAAAAGGCTCTCTTCATAAAATCCCCGATAAAGGTTTCGGGTATCTGTGGCAGTTTGCTCTGTAGTGCTTCCGCATCTGTTCCCGGAGCAAGGAGGATGTATGAATAAACGTCATCGCTCACCCATCCATTATCCCAATATCTGGAACCCTGTAACAGGTTCTCATATGAAAGCAGGATATCAAATTTAAAGTGAGAATTCTGGGGGATGGATTTGACAATCCCCGTAATCTCATAATCTATAACACCATCAATTTTAATAGATTTTCCCAAGGGATTTTCATCCCCAAAATATTTCCGGGCGGTTTCCTCTGTAATAACAGCGCTATTTATAGCCAGAAGGTCCGAGTCTGCCTTCCCCGCTACCAGGGGAAATGAAAAGAGATTAAAAAAAGATGATTGCGCAAATAAGATGTTTCTTTCTTTAAAGGTAACCTCCCCATGCTTTACAAGATATTCCGTACGATAGAACCGTGTATAGTCCAAAACCTCAGGAAAAGCGTTCTTTAGTTCCCTTCCTACAGCGGGTGATCCTGATGCAGAATGTTGTTCAAGTACCTCTTCTTCATACAACAAATAATCGACCCTGTAAATAGCATTGGCATGCTTATGAAACCTATCATAGGAAGTTTCAGTTTTTATCCAGAATATGATCAGTGTAAACGCGGTAATCCCAATAATTAGTCCCAGGAGGTTTATAATGAAATACCCCTTGTTTACCATCAGATCCCTGATGGTTATTCTAAGATAGTTTCTGAACATTACGTTAATTTGCAGGGAATGGAGGACATGCAGTGTTGTAAGTTTCATGCAATTTACCACCATATAGTACATGAGTCAAATGGGATCGAAAATACCCCAATGGATATCATTCTCAGTGACAACCCGGTGACAAAAAAGCCCCAACCCAGGTGGTTGAGGCCCTTTAGATCGTTTCCCTAAATACTTTATACCAGCGAAACAAGCAAGCCGGCATCGGTTTTTCCCACCCTGGCTATTTTGTTTTTGGTAAGTCCTTTGATGGCCTTATCCCACTTCTAAGGAATTCCCGAGGCGTTGTGTTCCAGGGGGCTATTATTTGACCTTTTCGAATCGATAGTACTCTACACTAACTAATCCATCCACTGCCGAGCTTAAAAGCAGTTGCTGGCATCATTGAATAATTGATGATCATGAATAAGCTCATAAGCTGCCTGATCTGGCCATAATCCTTCAATCATGAATCTTACATCTGAAGGATCAGACTCTCTCATCCATAGTTTATAGCCTGCATCAGGATAACCAATCTCGTCTATAGCTTCATTCATTGCGGTAAACCCTTTAAGTAGAACCGCTGGATCAATGCCAACTGTATCCTGAAAATAACTTACACTCTGGAGTGTATTTTCAATTTTTGCTGGTTCTTCGGAATCTGAAACCTGCGTATTGCACGATTGTGAAGCAACCATTACTACCATAAACATGAATAGCTAAAAATAAAAAGTCTTTCTCATAAGTTTAAGTTTAGTGGTTAACTACAGTAAGTTACAACCTTCCAGAACACAAGTCAAAAATTACTTGATTAAGGGACAACCCGGTGACAAAAAAGCCCCAATCGGATGATTGAGGGCTTGAAATATTATTCCGGGAATTGAGTTATTCTTCTTAGATGAAATCTTATAAGACGGCTTGTTAAAGATTAGTTAAATACCACATTAAGAGGTTATTAATGAAATTTATGATATACATTACTTTCAATTAAGTAAACTATATTTGCATAAATAATAGAGGAAATAATGAGAAAACTAATTACCCTTAGCCTACTGACATTGGTCATGACTTTTATGTCTATATCTGGTCTTCATTCTCAAGAATCAAATAGGGCGCTTCTCATCATTCGAGATGGTTCTCCGGATTTAGAGTTTATGCTTAAGGAAGAAGTGGGAGTAATGAAGGAAACCCTTGAAGCGGCCGGTTTTAAAGTAGACATAGCGACTCTGACTGGCGAACCTATTTCTGCAGGCTCTGTGAATCTCAAACCTGATTTGAAACTAAAGGATGTATCGGTTCTGAATTACGATGGAATCATCTTACCCTGTATGGCGACGGGATCTCCAATACCAGACGAAGTTATTATGCTGGTAAAAGGAGGTTCAAGCAAGCCCATAGCTGCACAGGTAAGTTCGGTAAAAGTATTAGCCCAGGCAGGTCTGCTAAAAGGTAAGAAATATGCCTTCGCAAGTGAATCCGATAATCCTTATTTTGAAGGTAGTGTTTATGCTGGAAGTGGTGTAATAAGGGAGGGCAATATTATAACTTCAGGTACCTGTCCATTTATGACAAGAGAAGATGAAATTAAGGATGGAACAGAGGAACTTGCCAATGCTTTGGTTAAGGCCATTAAAACCGGGACTAGCTAAATTTGCATCCAACTAATAAGCTATATCCAGATATAAGGTATAGCAGACCCCCATATTCCAACAAGCCCAGGGTGTGGCTTTGGGAATGGCTCGTTAAATTTGAAATTTTCTGTGAAAACCCAGGGACAAAAAAGAAGCCCCAACCAATAGATTGAGGCCCCAAGATCATTTATCGGAATAACCAGTACTTTATCCCAACGAGACAAACAAGACTGCATCTGTTTTTTCAACCCTGGCTATTTTGTTTTTGGTAAGCCCTTTGATGGCCTTGTCCCACTTCTTGTTGCTGATGATCTATTCCTCACTCTTTGCTTTCAATCTTTGCTCTGCAAGGTAAAAAGGAAGAATATCAAGAACTAATAATTCATACACAATCTTATCATCAATTATACTGAAAGCAATATGTACCACTGACTCTATCTCCTCCTCATCTCCAATATATTTTGTATGTAGATTTGCCCAAAAGTGCACCCAGTAAGCACCATCATTCTGAATGATCATCTCCCAAATCTCGCCTTCATAAGAATAGTATTCTTGTGTCTCATGAACAGTTTTAAGAAGCTCCATTTGCTCGTCAATTCTTTTACCAGGATATTTCCCCCAGTATTGATTCTGCCATATTTTTGCTGTATCAGCATAACATGACCGGTAGGTCTCAGCATCGCCTTCCTCAAAGGCCTTAACGGCTTTTTTAGCAATTTCAATTTCAGGGGACTCTTCAAAGTACTGTTTCTTGGTTTGTTCTGTTTGACATGCTGTGATACCCATTACTATCACAATTGCAGATAAGGAAAAGATTCTTTTCATGATGAATAGTTTTAGGGATTAATAATGAACAAGTTACAACTTCACTGAACACAAGTCAAACAAGGTATATTCAGCGACAACCAGGTGACAAAAAAGCCCCAAACGAGGAAGAAGGTAGTGATGACTGTTTAACCTCAAAGATTGTCTTCTTTCTGATAAGCAGATAACAAAAGCAAGATCCCGGAAACCAGTGGTAGCAAAAGTATTAAGGTTAGGGTGATATCATTATATCCCCACGAGAGACTTGCAGCTATTGATGAGACGATGGTTATCAGTGCTCCGGTCTTAGCCCTAAACCAAGCAATGATTAGTCCGATCGCAGCTCCCAGTAAGGAAGTTAAGAGAATAAATAACAGGGGTTCCTCCTTGACGGTTATTAGACCGTTGAAAAGTTCATCAATTAAGTTTCCTCCAACGAATAGGAGGAGAGGAATGATGGTTACAGTACCGATGATCTGGCCCGTCCAGAATAGGATTTTTGCAAGAAGGCTTTTATTCCTTAGTCGTTGGATTGTATTCATCACTGTTAGGTGTTAATATACAACAAGTTACAACAAACTAATCCTAAAGTCAAGGAAATTTAAATAGAGTGAAAACCCCGGGACAAAAATGAAGCCCCAACCAATAGATTGAGGCCCCAAAATCATTTATCGGAATAACCGGTACTTTATGCCAACGAAACCAAAAGGCCTGCATCGGTTTTTTCAACCCTGGCAAGTTTGTTTTTGGTAAGTCCTTTGATGGCCTTATCCCACTTCTTGTTGCTTAGGCCGGTCTGTGCTTTTAATTTATTTTTCAGCTTTTCGAATCACAGCACGAGCCAATCATTCCAGGATGGCATTTCGGCTAAAGCATCGAATTTTTCACCAAGCTTTCCCATCTTTTCCATTGCCGCTTTTGCTTTATCACTTGATACCCCTTTTTCCGGCCACCATTCATTTCTTTGTTCAATAGATTTAAATATTACCATAATACTATATAAACCTTCATCTCTTCCTCTGTCATTCTTTAATAGATAGAAATTAACTCCTGGAAAGATTTTTTTCAGTTCAGGAATATAATCCTCCAGAATATAATTCTGAAATTTCTCAATACTTACATCTTCTAAGGGTGAGATATACCAATTGGCAACCATTGCATCTTTTGCAATATTTTGGCCATTTACCAGGGGAAACATAAAGAATACTACGAATACCGTGAACAGATTTTTTAGACTTTTCATGATTAGTTTTTTAGGTTCATTATCAATATTAATAAAAATAGACAAGGAAGTCAATAAAAATTTGATTAACAGCAACTTGAGTATTGTGCGCTCTTTGATGAACGTCAAAGACAAGCAGGTGACAAAAAAAAGCCCCAACCCGGAGGATTGAGGCAACTTAGATCATTATTCCAAATTCTCTATACTTTATACCAACGAAACCAGCAAGCCTTCATCGGTTATTTCCACCCTGGCTATTTTGTTTTTGGTAAGCCCTGTAATGGCCTTATCCCACTTCTTGTTGCTGAGCCCGGTCTGGTCTTTCAAGACATTCAGGTCCATGGTTACCCTAGAATGCAAGTCAAGAAAATCTTGAGTAAGTGACAACAGAATGACATTAATAGCCCCAACCGGATGATTGGGGCTTACACTTTAGAGTTTGTAACTAAAACCTGCCTCGGGCAAATCCGAGAGGTTCACTCCATATTAAGCGAACAATTAAGCAATAGTACATATCCTTTGACGAAGAAAAACCTTCATTGGAATAACTCTCAAGAGAATCTGAGAATGAAAGATTAGCCCCCCCTTCAAAACATAAGAACCAAAGACTATTGATTTTAATATGTATGCCTGCCCCTCCACTTAGAACTGGGGTAACCGTTATGTATTCCGGACCTGTATCAATCCTGCGGCCTGTGGAATTATGGTAAAGATCGGACTGAGCCTGAAGGATTCCCGCTCCTGAATATATGAACGGATGAAGTTTTTGGCTCCACTTTCTTATGGGATACTCAGCAAAGGTAAAGACATATTCAAAACGTCCAATAACTTCGAAAAGTTGGCTATTGAATGAATACCCACCATTTGAATCAGAGGTCCCATCGTCAGATCCAACCACTTTATGATATCCAAGGTTGATTCCTGCCCTCAGATTCTTGCTCCACTGGTAATTAGCAGCTCCCATCAGTGAAAGTCCCGGTGTTCCTTCACCAATATCAAAATCACTTATAATCATTCCTCCACCAAAAGAGAGCCGAATCTGGGGTTGAAACCACTGGGAATAGGCTGATTGGGCAGATAAAAGAACGATAATAGTTAAATGCAAGTATTTATATTTGGTCGATGCTGACATGTTAATAATATAACTATTATCCTCCGTTTAAATGTAGCAGATTCACTTGTAGCTTTCTCAGAGCAAAAATTCTTTTTGTTAACATGTGATCTTCATAGCAGAATTCTCAAAGCGAACAACCGTGACCATCTAATCTTTAAATGTTGTCCCCTGAATATAACCAACTATTCCGCCACATGAAATGAAATATATGGATCACCCTGGCAGATCTGATTATCCTGACATCCTGCGATGACCGAAAACAAGGGAGGGGTCAAATATGGAAATATGTCTGAAATTGGTATGTCCAAAGAAGGGAAAGGCTTCAATGAGGGAAGGCTTCAAGGACAATTGGAAGACAAAACAACCCAGAGTTTGACCCCAGGGTTTGACATACTTTATGGACTAATGATCAACTAATCCTTTCCCAGACAGCCATTTACGACATCCGGACTCAATCCAGGAAGGTCAAGCTTATTTTTCTTCCTGTTTTCGTCACTCCCTTTGAACCGATTTCTTAACATGTAGATAAACAGCACTTATAAGGTCTTGATTTTGGCATTTTTGGGTGTCCCATCATCTTGTTGGTAGGGTATAAAGGAATAAAATTGGGCCCTTATACTGAACGTAAATGACTCCAGGATACTGGAAAGGTCTGCATTAAGGCAACGATCAGGACTGCCTCAAAGACATTAACCCTAAAGCCCAGCCACGTGATGTTGTTTGCAGTACTATGGAACAGTACTGCAAGAGCTGTCATAAGAAGATGCAGACGACCATTGAGAAGCATCATCCGTTGGGGTGATAACCAATGAACTTTGAACAGTTAATACAGACCTGTGAGCAGGCCCATAACTATTTACAGGGAGCTGCAGTATCTGCGGTTAACCAATCCCTGACCATCCGGAATTGGCTATTTGGTCACTATATTGTTGAGTACGAGCAAAACGGTGAAGACAGGGCGAAATATGGAGCCGAGCTTTTAAAAAAACTTGCAGCCAGGCTGAACAATAATAGCATAAAAGGCTTATCGGACAGGAGCCTGAGAAACTGCCGGCAGTTCTACCTTGTATATCCAGCAGATTAGTCAGGTATTATCCGAATTTGCATTACCCGGATCAATTTGGCAGACGCCGTCTGCCAAATCTGGAAAGGAGCTGAAACATGCAGATTTTAAGGGAGTTGATTCTAAGATATTACTATCCAAATTATCTTTCTCTCATATTATTGAGTTAGCAAGAGAAGAAGATCTTCTGAAAAGGTCTTTTATGAAACCCAGGCAATCCAGGGCAACTGGTCCCTTAAGGAACTCCAGCGACAAATAGGTAGCTTGTTGTATGAGCGAACAGGTCTGTCTACTGACAAAAAAGGGTTGATCCTTGATACCAACAAGAAAGCAGAACTATCAACACCGGAAGGGATCATGCGTGATCCGTACGTTTTTGAATTTGTTGGGCTGGAGCCCAAAGAGAAATTTGTTGAAAGCAAACTGGAGGAGTCCCTTATCAGCCACTTACAAGTGTTCTTGCTGGAGCTTGGAAAAGGCTTCTGCTTTGAGGCGAGACAAAAAAGGTTGACCATCGATGGGGAGTATTACTACATCGATCTGGTTTTTTATCACCGGATATTAAAGTGCCATATCCTCATTGACCTAAAAACCCGAAAGTTCAAGCATACCGACGCGGGTCAGATGAATTTCTACCTGAACTATTACAGGGACAACGAAATAGCTGAAGGTGATAATCCTCCGGTAGGTATAGTGCTATGCACAGATAAGACATCTTCTACGGTGAAATATGCCACGGGTTCATTGGATAATCATCTGTTTGTAAGCCGGTACCAGGTCCAGTTGCCCACAGCCAAAGAGTTGGAAGAGTTCATCAAGCAGGATATCAAGATGCTTGGAGGAGGCTAGATTTCCTGTGAAATCCTGCCAGGGTGTCCCAATGACGAAAACGGGAGAGCCGAATCTGGGGTTGAAACCACTGGGAATAGGCTGATTGGGCAGATAAAAGAACGATAATAGTTAAATGCAAGTATTTATATTTGGTCGATGCTGACATGTTAATAATATAACTATTATCCTCCGTTTAAATGTAGCAGATTCACTTGTAGCTTTCTCAGAGCAAAAATTCTTTTTGTTAACATGTGATCTTCATAGCAGAATTCTCAAAGCGAACAACCGTGACCATCTAATCTTTAAATGTTGTCCCCTGAATATAACCAACTATTCCGCCACATGAAATGAAATATATGGATCACCCTGGCAGATCTGATTATCCTGACATCCTGCGATGACCGAAAACAAGGGAGGGGTCAAATATGGAAATATGTCTGAAATTGGTATGTCCAAAGAAGGGAAAGGCTTCAAATGAGGGAAGGCTTCAAGGACAATTGGAAGACAAAACAACCCAGAGTTTGACCCCAGGGTTTGACATACTTTATGGACTAATGATCAACTAATCCTTTCCCAGCCAGCCATTTACGACATCCGGACTCAATCCAGGAAGGTCAAGCTTATTTTTCTTCTTGTAACCGTTCAGGTCATTGGCCAGCTTTCCAGGCTTCTCAACCTCTTTCAGCTTCTCAATGGTGGTGTAGCCCAGCTTTTGCAAGGGCTCTACCCACTCTTCAGGTATACCGAGGGCCAGGTAATCATCCTTCCCACTTTCGACTTTGGGCTTTTGACCTGCTTCAGGTTTCATCTGCGGGAAACAAGAGACGATGTCCAGGTATTTCACTTGTAGTGATTGAGCTAAAGGAGTGTTGGAGTAGGGACTGGGACAAACTTAAGCCAATAGTTGAAGGGCTTAAAATAATCAATTATCAGGAAAATTCATTCGTTTCACGAGATCCTGAAAACGGGGATCTGATCGCAGGCTATCGTACATTGGTTCTACTTTTATTGCTTCCAGCCAGGCTTCATGCTGCAAATAATTCTTTTCAAGCCATTCGAATGCTTTGTCTTTCTCTCCAAGACCTATGTAAATAAAAGTTATTTCTGACAGCAATACAAATTCCGTTTCTGATTGGTTAAGGTAATAATTTAATATCTCCAGGGCCTTCTCCTTTTTGCCTGCTAACCCATAATAGTATCCAAGATACCATTGCTTTCTATACCTTTCCATCTTCAGGTATTCTTCAATTGCCTCATTTTGCAAACCCTTTGCGGATAAAGCCTGTGCAATTTGAACGTGTGCATACCAAAAACCTGGCTTTATTTTTAAAGCTTTCCGGCATTCCTCGATGGCTTTGTTATAATCGCGGGCCCAATAATATGCGCGGCCATGATTTGCTATGATATAATAATTGGCCGGAGCAAGTTCAGTAGCACATTTACTTTCCAGTATAGCTTCATCGTGTCGTCCAAGCATTGAAAGAAGGCTGGCATACATAATATGAGCATATTCATTGTTTGGATTCAGTTCAAGGGCACGTTTAAATTCCATTTCAGATCCAATCCAGTCCCAATCATGGTAATATCGTACTATTGCCAATTGAGCATGAGCATCCCCTAAAGTGTTATCTAGCTCCAGTGCTTTCATTGCTGCTATTTTAGCCTTAGGCATCACATCTCTGCGATGCCGGTATCCCATAAAAAAATAGGATATGTAAGTGTCTGCCATGCCAGAATAAGCACCTGCATAGTCCGGATCTATTTCCAGAGCCCGTTTGTAATACTTTATACTACTATCAAAATTATCTCTCCCACCCAGAGTCATGAAGTTGCGACCATGCAAATACAAATTGTAAGCTTCTATATTTCCTGTAGGTTCATCTTCAATTCTTTTAATTTCTTCAGGTGATAACACCGCTTTCATTTCACGGGCAACTTGCTTCGCCACCTTGACCTGGATATCAAAAATGTCTTTCCATTCTCCTTCATATACCTCTCCCCAGATATGATCGTCAGATGGTGCATGAATAAGCTGCACTCGAATACGTATCTGGTCATCATATCTTTGAGTCGATCCTTCTAAAAGGTAATTTACATTAAGTTCCCGGCCAATTACCGGACTGGCTTTTTCAGTATCCTTATATTGCATGATGGATGTTCGGGATCGCACTTCAAATGCATTAATTTTATAGAGCTGCACGATAATTTCATCGGTAATTGCCTCTCCGAGATGGGTAAATTCCTCCACATCACTCATGTTCTTAAAAGGTAGTACAGCGATGGATTTTTCCTCAAAAGAATCTTTATCCCGTATTAGAAAAAGAGCAGTAGCTATTGACACTATAATCAATAAGAAAAATAGAGCTATGAAAGCGTATCTTTTGGCAATGATGAATCGATGTAAACCAGGTTTTTTCTCCCTCTTTTTATACTGAGGGGTATTTTTCAAACTCCCATGCTTTGCTTCTCCAGGAGGAAAGCCATAATGGTCATGAAAACAGGAATTAAAATAGGACGGATTGTTGAAACCAACCCTGTAGGCCGCTTCAGAAACCGTGACTGATTCCTCTTTCAAAAGCTTAAATGCTTCGGACAATCTAATTTCTCTTATAAACTGACTGAGGGATTTTTTTGTGAGTACTATTATTTTACGATACAGATGAGAGCGATTCATTCCAACTTGCTCGGCCAGTTCGCTTACTCCAAACTGTTCATTGTCGAGATTTTCAAGGACAATTTGAGTAAGCTTTTGAATCAATTCATCATTGTGACTTGGTTGGCTGCCTGCATTCATGATCAACCTTATTAATAAATTGATATCAAAGCACATATAAATTTATGGAATAATAAATCTTAATCCAAACTGAACAGAAATTGTCTATTTTTCAGAGCAAGGATCTGCCTGACGACGACTCATGTGAAAAGCTAATGTTTATCATCACATTAGAAGAAGCAACCTCCTTTCTTCCAAAACGCAACATAGTTGAACAATGCAACATTGAGTATAAAATACTTGGAATCTTACGCAACATGGCTGTTTAGTAGTGCCGTACGCTGTGCCATAATTTTACAATAGAAAAAATATTTATGGAATCAGACTACTCATTCATCTTTGCCATCTGGACTTAACCAAAAAGAAAGGAGGCTTTTAACAGAAGGGCAAAGAGGTCAATTTATTTTAACCAGAAGAATTAGCAATATTTAATTAACTACAAAAATTATAGCATGAGACTTTCTGTTTTGATCTTGGTATTCGCACTTTCTTCTTCCTTCGCTTTTGCTCAAAATGAAGATGAATCCAAAAAAACAGGCAAGATGAATGTCCAGGAACCTGAATTCAAGGTGAGTAATGAAACTGTAGATATTATTGAATTCTTACAGGAAAGCCTTGCCTATCAAGAAGAATATATTAATAAAACTGGGATTGAAGGAAGTGTAGTTATTCAATTTAAAATCCTGCCAAGCAGAAACCTGTCTGAATTCACCGTTGTCAATAGTGTTTGTCCTGAATACGATGAAGCTGTGATCAGAGCTTTAGAAGCAACTAATGGAGCGTGGAGTCCAGGTACAGACAATGGTTATCCTGTGACAATGGAGAAGGAAGTGACCATTGTTTTCAGTTTTGACAGGATTGAAATGTATAAAACTGCCCAGATGTATATAAATAGAGCTGATAAACTGTCAAAAGAGGGGAAATACAACAGAGCAATACAACTATACGACAAAGCCATTGTATTATGCCCGAATTGTCCTTCTACATTGTATCAAAGAGGGTTAGCCAGGTATTACAGTGGCGACCAAAAGGAAGCTTTAAGGGATTATGAGAGAATAGAGGAACTGGGCAGTCCTCTGGCTGATGCGCTGTTGGCAAAACTTCATGAATAGGGAATTAATTGTTTTGTCAAATCTGATATCGATAGAATTATCTCGTTCAATATCAGTTAGCTGATCCAAACAGCCACCTGTTCCATGGTCACCGTCCCGATCTCCAGCTTGTTCTTCTTGCGGTAGCCCATCATCTCCTGGTGGAGCTTGCCCGGTTTTTCAAGGGCTTTGATCTTGTCGACGGTGTCATAACCCAGTGCTTGCAGTGGTTCCACCCACTCGGCAGGTACTCCAAGGGCTAAATATTCCTCCTGAGCACTGGGTACTGGGGACTGGGCACTTTTTTCGGGCTTCATCTGCGGAAAGAAGAGTACTTCCTGGATGCTGGTCTGGTTGGTCATGAGCATGACCAGGCGGTCCATTCCCATACCCATTCCCGAGGTGGGAGGCATGCCGTATTCGAGGGCGCGGACAAAGTCCATATCAATGAACATGGCCTCGTCATCTCCCTTTTCGGATAGTTTCAGCTGGTCCTGGAAACGGGACAACTGGTCGATGGGATCGTTTAATTCGGTATAGGCATTGCAGAGCTCTTTACCATTGACCATCAGCTCAAACCTTTCAGTAAGCTCCGGATCATCCCGGTGCTGCTTGCACAGGGGAGACATCTCAATCGGGTAGTCGGTGATGAAGGTGGGTTGAATCATATGAGGTTCGGCCTTTTCACCAAAGATCTCATCGATGATCTTGCCTTTGCCCATGGATTCGTCCAGCTCCACACCCAGCTTCTTGGCATGCGGCCCTCAGTTCAGATTCGTCCATACCCGAAATATCAACCCCTGTATACTCTTTGATGGCATCGAGCATGCTTATTCTCTTAAAGGGCCGTTTGAAGTCTATCTCCTGGTCACCCACATGCACTTTTGTGGTTCCATGGAGGTCCAGGGCTACTTTTTCAATCATCTCCTCGGTGAAATCCATCATCCATTTGTAGTCCTTGTAAGCCACATAAATCTCCATCACAGTGAACTCGGGATTGTGCGTGCGGTCCATTCCCTCGTTGCGGAAGTCTTTGGAAAACTCATAAACTCCGTCATAACCGCCCACGATCAGGCGTTTCAAATAGAGTTCATTGGCAATGCGCAGATAAAGGGGGATATCCAGTGAATTGTGGTGGGTGATGAAGGGCCTGGCGGCTGCACCTCCCGGGATGGGTTGAAGGACAGGAGTCTCCACCTCAAGATAGCCCCGCTCGTTGAATAATTGGCGCAGTGAATTATAGATTTTGGTCCGTTTCAGGAACAACGCCCTGGACTGCGGATTGACAATCAGGTCTACATATCGCTGCCGGTACCTGAATTCGGGATCGGTTACCGCATCATAGATTTTTCCTTCTGCCTCTTTTACAATGGGCAGGGGCCTGATGGATTTGCTCAGGATGAACAAGTTCCTTTACATGCACAGAAAGTTCACCCACCTGTGTGCGAAAGGCAAATCCCCTGATCCCTATGATATCACCGATATCCAGCAATCTCTTAAAAACAGTGTTATAGTAGGTTTTATCTTCTCCGGGACAAAGGTCATCTCTTCTCAGGTAAATCTGCATTTTCCCGGTACTGTCCTGGATCTCCGCAAAAGAGGCACTTCCCATGATCCGTCTGCTCATGATTCTGCCTGCCAGGGTAATGTCCTGAAGGGAATCTTCATCCTTTTCAAAAAGCTCCTTTATATCTGAGGCTTTGTGACTGATCTCAAAGGTCTCCGGAGGATAGGGATTGTAACCAAGATTCTTGATTTCTTCAAGGGAAGATCTTCGGATTTGTTCCTGTTCGCTGAGTTCTGAATTCTGCATTTTGGGATTTATTTTTCTGGGCACAAAGGTATAAAAAAGATTATGTTAATTTTGCAGTCAGAGGGGTGGAGTCTGCCTGTAGAACAGCATGGGATCATGAAGAAAAACTGGGTAATAAAAGCACAGGGTAACGAAGCATTGGTTGCCAATTTAGCCAGGGAACTCACGATCGATAAGCCCCTGGCTCACTTACTCATACAGCGCGGGATTAAAACTTTTGAAGAAGCAAGGAACTTTTTCAGGCCCGACCTGGCCAACCTGCATGATCCATTCCTGATGAAAGACATGGATGTGGCCATTGAGCGGATTCGGGAGGCCATACAGTCAGGAGAAAAAGTGATGATCTATGGCGACTATGATGTGGACGGCACAACCGCAGTTTCCCTTGTTTACTCCTTCTTCAAAGACCATTTCAAAACCATCGACTACTATATTCCGGACAGGTATGATGAAGGGTATGGGATTTCATTAAAGGGAATAGATTTTGCAGCCCAACAGGGCTTTTCACTGGTTATTGCGCTTGATTGTGGTATTAAAGCAGTGGACAAGATTGAATACGCAAGAAAGAAAGGGATCGAATTTATCATTTGTGACCACCACAATCCGGGGGATAAGATCCCGGATGCTGTGGCTGTGCTTGATGCCAAACAAAAGGGCTGCAATTATCCCTACAAAGAGTTGTCCGGGTGTGGTGTTGGATTAAAGCTGGTACAGGCATTTGCATTAAAAAATGGATTGCCCGATGAGGTAGTTTATGAGTATCTGGACCTGGTGGTGGTCAGCATAGCTTCCGATATAGTACCCATTACCGGGGAGAACCGGATCCTCGCATATCATGGACTAAAAAAACTGAACAAGAATCCATCTACCGGGATGAAGGCCATCTGTGAAGTGGCGGGAATTGAATCCAAGGAGATCGATATTGAAGACATCGTCTTTAAGATCGGCCCCAGGATCAATGCAGCCGGAAGAATGGAATCGGGCCGAAAGTCAGTGGATCTGCTGGTCAGTGAGAAGAGTGGGGAAGCTGGTATTATCAGTAAAACAATCAACAGTTTTAATGTAGACAGGAGGAGTGTTGATACGGAAATCACAAGGCAGGCCATCGATATGATTCGTGGCAACCAGCAGCTGCAGGAGAAGAATTCCACCGTCCTCTATAATCCTGAATGGCACAAGGGGGTCATTGGGATTGTGGCCTCCAGGTTGCTGGAATATTATTACAAACCTACGGTCATACTTACACGTTCAAACGGTCTGGCTACAGGATCTGCCAGGTCAGTGAATGGATTTGATCTTTACCAGGCAGTGGAATCATGCAGCGATTTGCTTGAGAATTTCGGTGGCCACAAGTATGCAGCCGGTCTCACCATGAAGGTTAAAAATGTAGAGAGGTTTACCGAACGGTTCGAAAAGATCGTCATGGAGACCATTGATCCAGAACAGCTTATTCCCGTTGTTGAAATAGATACAGAATTGCAGCTGAAAGAGATCAATGATAAGTTCTTCCGGATATTGAAGCAGTTCCAGCCTTTTGGCCCGGAAAATAACAGCCCCATTTTCCTCTCTGAGAATGTGGTTGACAATGGTTATGGAAGAAGGGTGGGTGCCAGTGGCGAACATCTGAAACTCACACTGGTTCAGGAGGAGAATCCCTTCAAGGTATTTCCGGCCATCGCATTTCACCAGGGGCCTGAATTTGAGAAAATCAATAAGGGGATGCCTTTTGATATTTGTTACCAGCTCATGGAAAATGATTTCAGAGGCAAAGTGAATCTGCAGATCCACATCATGAACATGAAGTTTGATTAGAACTTCAACCTCAGTTGTATTCCGATTTCACTTTTTTTACTACCCTCCAGAAGATCATTCCCCGAACCGATTTGATTCCTGTCATGATACACGATTCTTGAGAGTTTGCCCTCCAGCCTCAGCCGTGTACACGGCTTCAGAGAGAGTACCAGGTTGAGTTTTTGCCCTTTTCCGTACAATGCAGGGAAGCTGAATTGGTGGTATAATCCAGGTTCGTACATGTAGATTCTATGCGTCCAGACCGGAATATCAAATACGACAAACTGGGTGATCAAACGTATACTGTTCAGGGGATGAATCCGTATTTGTAACAGTGCGGCATATGCCTGGATTGATCTATCGGGTGCCAGCCAGCTGGCAACCAGCCTGGTTTGCCACTGGATTTTTTTTGAGGCCTGAAAAATCAATCTCCCATCCATCCTGGAAAGGATGTGCTGAACCAGCGGCCGGTATCCCCTTTGATCGGTCTCAGGGGTGGTTTGCCAGATCTTTTTAATCATTCGTATCCTCCATTGAAATGGCTCCTGTCCGCAGCTTTGAAGGGTAAGGTTAAACCTTAATCCGGAGGAGGCAATACTGGACTGGTATCGGGGAGCCGGATACCAGAACAGCTCTGCCGCCAGATCCGCTTTAAGAATCATGGAAGGCTCAGCATGTATGTGTATCATCAATCCTTTTTCGTTGGATGTGGAACTCCCGGAGGCATAGGCAGAGGAGAAAGTCTCCCTGTGTGCTGTTCCATACCAGTGAGCCAGCAGTCCACCACCCAGGTAATCGTTGAGATGAACCCTGATACCGGTCAGGATGGCTGAAGTCTCATTTCTGCCCGGGGAATATTCGCCGAAGGTCTCGATCCTTCCGGGCTTCCATTTCCAGTATATGCTCATGGTTTGGTGTAATACCGGATGGGTATCAGCATGCAGGCTGTCGGCCCCTTTTTTAGTCAGGCCGCAAGCTTCCAATGAGAACTGGGCTCCTGCAAAAAGGGTTTTATAACTGACAAGGGCCTGAATTCCTGCGTTCCCCTGGTACGCCAGGCCCCGGCCGCCCATCTCTGTGCCGGTCCGGTGCAGACCGGTTTCCCGTAAATGGGATTCCCACTCTACATTTTCCAGGGACGGGGGTAGGTTTGTTGTTGACATATCCATGTTTTTCAGGGAAGACCAGATGGAAATCTTCACAGGATTCAGGTTCAGTCTGCAGGCCAATCCCCGATGGGTGCCTGATTCACTTAATCCGGCATAGGGCTTCAGGGACGATAATTTCAGGAGCCGGGAAAGGGATGCCCCAGGCGAAGTGAACTGATCCATACCCTGGACCAGCCCCAATCCATTTTGCAGGCGGTAGCTGCCCAGGATACACTGTTCAAAAATCCTGTTGGCTCGGTACTGGATGAATCCGTTGAGAAACTGCGGTCTGCTTCCACTGAATCCTTTTTCTCCCGGGTCTTTTTCATAGACCAGTCCGCTTGTAATCCTTTTCCCTCCAGACACATGTACCTTTAGGCTGGTTTTCCAGGGTGAGCCCTCATAGGGAGGAGCCCTGGCTTCCTGCTGGAAATTCTGATATCCGGCTGCCGTTGGAAATGTCCTCCCTGCAAACAGGAGCATTGTGTTGGTTCCTTTCTTTACCGGTATGGGACTGTTTCCTGATTCTACCTTTATGAATCGCGAAATCTCTTTGACCCTGCCAGGTCGGAATCCACGGATGGAGCTGAGTTCGTAGACAGAAATGAAATCTCCATACCGTTCCCGGTATTCAATGATCTGTCGAACCTGGAAGGAAGTAAATATGCCAGCATATTCCATTTGTTCTGCTGTTGCAGTATTCAGGTTCAGGGGATGGTCCTCCAGTTCTAGAAATGCTTCAAAAACAGCGGAGGGAACATCAGATTGTTCATCCCTTTCCAGAATCTGCTCAGCCTGGTCCGCCAGTGAAATCACTTCCTGGGCACGAAGCGCCAGGGCAACAGGCACAATTCCCGGCATAAGGAAAATGGCTGCAATCAATCTCTTTTTACCAATCATAGGCGAGGGAACATCCGGGGGAAGTCCCCGTATCAAAGCAATAAGCTGCAGCAATGGTGATCACCCAATGACCGTGTTGTATGGAGGTGCCACCTGTAATGGTGTTGGGGGTGTTGTTGACCCCAAGAAGCATTTTGATGGATTCTGTGAGGCTGATTTCTAAACCGTGAGCCCATCGGATACTTCCCACTGGCCCGAACTGAAGGTCCGTATGGTACGTGGCGGTTTGAAAGAAGGTGTAAGAGAGTCCGGTTGAGATCACCATCTGCAGGAGGTTCCTGGATGTTCTCTCCGCTGCCCATGACACCGGATGCCTGACATGGGCCCCCAGGATCAGACCATCCCTTATTTTCATCTGGATACCCAGCGCGCAACCTGCCCCGAAATGATGTCCCAGCTCACCAATAAAAGCATCCTGGACATAGAGCCCCATTCCTGCTGAAATGCCAGGAGAAAGTAAAAGGCCATATCCTGTCCAGGAGGAGATGTGCCGGAGGCCGGTGATCCCGAAAGTAGAGAACGCTATCCCGAAACCGCCCCGATGAAGCGGAAGCTGGAATGAGAGCCCGGAGATGCCCAGTTCACCAATCAGGAAGGGCTGGGTATGAAGTATGGATAGGCTTTCATTACTGACCCAAGCCAGTCCGGCCTGATTGAACCTCCCGTCCGCCAGACTGCTTCGGGATACAAAGCACCCTCCTGCCGCCATCACAGCTGGCTCCTGCCAGGGAGTCTGTCCAGATACCTGGAAAAAGCACAAAAAAAAGACCGGGATCAGAAATCCCGGTCTTGCCATGCTCCACTTTCGTGGAATTATCATTTGATTCTCAATTGGTTTTGAATTTGAATTTCACCTCTTTCAGTTCTGCATTGGCCTTCACAATTTTCCCGGCCAGATCAGACTTGAATTTCTTCATTTTCTCCATGGTCTCCGGATCCCCTGTGGCCAGAATCTGGGCAGCCAGGATTCCTGCATTCATTGCTCCATCCAGTCCAACCGTTGCTACCGGGATACCCGGAGGCATCTGCAGAATACTCAGGATGGAATCCCATCCATCTATTGAGATAGATGCCTTGATGGGCACTCCGATGACCGGCAGTGGAGTGAGTGCTGCCAAAACACCAGGCAGGTGTGCTGCGCCTCCTGCTCCTGCAATGATCACCCTGATGCCTCTTTCAGCTGCGTTTTTTCCAAAGGCTGCTGCTTCATCGGGTGTCCGGTGAGCTGACAGGGCATTGATTTCGAAGGGGATCTCAAATTCATCCAGCAATTTTGCTGCTTTCTCCATGATGGGAAGGTCTGATGTGCTCCCCATGATTATACTGACTTTGGGATTCATAGGATAGATGTGCTTAATGGTTAAATATCAGCTAACGAAATTACAAATATTTTTATTCTATGATATCATTGAGTATTTTAAAGGAAAATATCCCACATGGAGAAAATCGTAAGGGTCAAGGACAAGAGATTTGGATTGTTTATCAGCGAAGAACAGATTCAGCATGAAGTGACAAGGATTGCCGAGCAGATGAACAGGGAACTGGCTCAAAAGGATCCGGTCTTCCTTGGGATTCTCAACGGGGCATTTATGTTTGCCAGCGATCTCTACAAACAGCTTCATTTCCCCTGTCAGATTACCTTCCTGAAGCTGGCTTCTTACAGTGGCACGAAGTCCACCGGCACGGTCAAGCAACTCATCGGGATCAATGTGGATCTGAAAGACCGTTGTGTGGTTGTGCTCGAAGATATAGTGGATACAGGAGTTACCCTTGAGACCATTATCAGGCAGCTGAATGGGTACCAACCGTCAGACATAAAGGTGGCTACCTTTTTGCATAAACCTGATGCTACAGAAAAGGATGTGACGCTGGATTATGTGGGGATGGAGATTCCCAATGACTTCATTGTCGGCTATGGACTGGACTATGACGGCTATGGTAGAAATTTAAAGGAAATCTACCAGTTGGTCGACTAATGCGGAGAATCTTTATTACTTTTGATCAAGTCTAAAAAAAACCAAGAATAAGCATGTTGAATATTGTATTGTTCGGACCTCCGGGATCAGGAAAAGGGACCCAGGCCTGCAAGATTATCGAGAAGTATAACCTGGTACATATCTCCACCGGGGATTTGTTGCGAAGGGAAGTTGAAGACCAGACTGAGCTGGGAAAGAGGGCCAAGGCGATAATGGATAATGGGGAGCTTGTTTCCGATGAGATTGTGATTGGAATGATCAGGAATAAACTGGAAGAGCACCAGGACGGACCAGGATTTATATTCGACGGATTTCCAAGGACCGTGGATCAGGCCAGGGAGCTGCGCAAGGCACTGACCGATTTTGATGAGCGGGTCACTACCATGATCTCGCTGACGGTTCCCGTGAAGAGTTGGTGAAAAGATTGGTTAAGCGGGGTGAGGAGTCAGGCCGCAGTGACGACAATCCTGGAAACCATCAACAACCGGATTGATGTGTACAACCGCCAGACCCTGCCGGTTGCCTACTATTATGATAAAATGCATAAGCATGCCCCGGTCAATGGGGAGGGTACCATTGATAAAATCTTTGAACGCATCGTAGAAGCGATTGAAGGGATTAGTCAATAAAGGCCCAAATTAATTTGAGCCCATGTCCAATGCCAACTTCGTAGATTACGTAAAGATCTTCTGCCGTTCAGGAAATGGAGGAAGCGGATCTGCGCATCTTCGCCGGGATAAGCTGACAAGCAAAGGCGGTCCGGACGGAGGCGATGGTGGCAGGGGAGGCCATGTCATCCTGAAGGGGAATGAGCAGCTCTGGACATTGCTTCACCTGAAATACAAGAGACATGTGTTTGCCACCCATGGTGAATCGGGCGGTGATTCGCTTAAAACCGGGGCCAGCGGACAGGATTCATTCATCGAAGTTCCCCTGGGGACAGTAGCACGGGATACGGAGACCAATGAGGTCTTGTTTGAGATCACGGCTCACGCTGAGGAGAAGGTTCTGATTCCAGGCGGCCGAGGCGGACAGGGCAATGATCACTTCAAGTCGGCCACCCACCAGACACCCAGGTTTGCCCAGCCAGGTGAATCAGGAACAGAGGGGTGGTTTATCCTGGAGCTGAAGCTGCTGGCCGATGTGGGCCTTGTGGGATTTCCCAACGCAGGAAAGTCCACATTGCTTTCAGCCATTTCTGCTGCCAAACCAAAAATAGCCGATTATCCCTTTACCACGCTCGTTCCCAACCTGGGGATTGTGAAATACAGGGATGACCGTTCGTTTGTGATGGCAGATATACCCGGGATCATTGAAGGGGCAAGTGAAGGAAAGGGTCTGGGACACAGGTTCCTGAGGCATATTGAAAGGAATGCCATGTTGCTCTTTATGGTTCCGGCCGACAGCAAGGATATCAAGGAGGAGTACCACGTCCTGCTCAGGAGCTTGAGAAGTATAACCCCGAATTGCTGGATAAACAGCGGATGCTGGCCATTACAAAATCGGACCTGCTGGATGAGGAGCTCATGGAGGAGATTAAACTGGATTTGCCCGAGATCAGGTATCATTTTATTTCTTCTGTGGCCAACCTGGGTTTGGTCACTCTGAACGACATCATATGGAAAATGCTTACCTCCTGAAGGCATGATTGAGTGGCTGCTTCAAATGGACACCAGACTGTTTTTGTTTTTAAACGGACTGAACAGCGAAAACTTTGACGGGATCATGTGGTGGGTGAGTGGAAAAACCACATGGTGGCCCTTCTACCTGCTTTTGCTGGGATTCCTGGGGTGGAAGAAAGGTTGGCAACTGGCTCCCATGATCCTTTTTATTGCGGTGGCCGTTACCCTCACAGATCAGACATCGGTCCACCTGTTCAAGAATGTGTTCCTGAGGCTTCGGCCCTGTCATGAACCCACCCTGGAGGGAATGGTCCACATTGTAAACAACAAGTGCGGTGGGAGTTACAGTTTTATCTCCTCACACGCTGCAAATACCTTTGGAATTGCAGGTTTGTTTCTATTTTGGGTGAAGAAGAAGTGGTTCACTGTATTGATGGTTTTTTGGGCACTGCTTGTGGGATACAGCCGCATTTACCTTGGGGTTCACTATCCGGGTGATGTACTGGCCGGTTCCCTTTGGGGACTGGGCGTCGGTTGGCTTGTTTATCGCTTGTTTAACCTGGTTATGAGGATGCTACCCGCTAACTGGTGGATCACAAGAATCCCGGTGCGATCCGGTTCAAGTACAGGAAGCTGATTACATGCGCTGTATCCTCAGTGACCATACCGATCCCTATTTTAACCTGGCCTCAGAGGAGGTCTTACTCAAAGAGCGCGGGGAGGATTATTTTCTGCTTTACAGGAACAGGCCCTCCATCGTAGTTGGAAAGCACCAGAATACACTTGCAGAGATCAACCTTCCCTTTGTGAGTGAAAAAGGGATTCTTGTGGCCAGAAGGATCTCAGGTGGGGGTACGGTCTTCCATGACCTGGGGAATGTGAACTTTGCTTTCATTACAACTGGGAAAGAAGGGGAGCTGGTTGATTATAAAAAGCATACCCGGCCAATCATTGAGGCCATGAAAACCATCGGACTGGACATTGATCTGGGAAAGCGGAATGAACTGTTGTTGGGAAAGCAGAAAATCTCAGGAACAGCCAGTCATGTTTTTAAACACCGGGTCCTGCATCATGGCACCCTGTTGTTCTCCTCCGAATTGAAAGAACTTTCCCAGGCTCTCAAGGTGAAAGCTGGCAGATTTGAAGACCGTGCGGTGAAATCTGTGCGGTCGGAGGTTACCAACATTTCAGACCATCTTGTTGATAAGATTGATGTGCTGGATTTTCAAAATTTGGTCCATAAAACTATCTTAGAGAATATGGACGGAGCTATGAAATATAACTACAGCAAAAAGGATCTTGAAGAGATCAACCAGCTGAGGGCTTCCAAGTTTTCTTCGTGGGAATGGAACTTCGGTTATTCTCCAAAATACCAGTTTAGCAAGGCCCTCCGCTTTGGTACCGGCCAAATCGCTCTCCATATGAATGTGGACAAGGGGATCATCCAGGAAGTGAACATTGAAGGTGATTTTTTGGGTGCCAAAGACATCCATGCCCTTGAGGACGTGCTGGTGGGCACCATTCACGATCCCGAAACCATCCGTCTTCGCCTTTCCGGCATCAAGGTCTCCGAATACATCGCCGGCCTCGAAAACGAGCAGCTGCTGTCCGGATTGTTTTAGGAAGGGCACCCAATCCGGATGCCCTCCAATCTTCAAATCAGATTATTTGCCCTCCAGAATAGCCTGTATATCGGAGGCTTCCTTTTTGTCAAAATTCCCTGAAATCAGGCATTTTCCCATTTTGATCTCCTGCATCACTTTTGGTGCCGTTACCACTTTGCCATCCACTACAATGGCAATATTGCGGTTCACATTTTTCCGGGTCATGGCGGCCCAGCTTTTTGCTCCATCATCGGAGAAAGTGAGCAGCAGCTGGTAGTTTCCCTCCTGGCGGCCTTCGGACATTTCGACTGAGCGAATATCCTCTTCCCCGGGGGCTTCTGCTCCTGTCGATTCCCGAAGAGCAAAAAGGGTCCGCCTTCCATCCTTGCTGTCCCATCCCCATGCAAACCTGAGGTTTTCAGGGATCTTGCTCTGAATGGATGCACTGTGCAGATGATCCCAGAGGATTTCAGCCTTTTCTTTTGCACAACTTCCCAAAAGGGCATCTTCAGGATGGGTCTGATCCAGCTCAAGCAGGGTAAAAAATTGGTCTCCTTCATCGAGGTGAGCCGTGAACTCACGGAATGTATAAGTTTCGGAAAATTGAACTTTATCCTGACCCATGGTGCGTGAAAAACTACCCATGGTCATAGACAATATAACAATACCGAGGATGATATATTTTATGGTTTTCATCATTCTGAATTTAATGTAAAATGAAACTGTATATCCCGGCATCCCTGCAGGGACAATAGATATAAAGGTGAAATATTAAGCCAGGGATGGATCGCCTTTGTGTGATTGAAAATGAAGAAGATGCCCTGTTTTCCAGGCAATACCGGGACGGTATTCCAGGAAGGCACCTGTATAGAAGATATACCGTGATTGCAGAGACTGCGAATGGGTGATTATTTCCTGTTTTTTCCTTACAGTCGACTGCAGGGACAGGGGGCCGGACAGTACGGGCAAAGCAGGTTCAGATGCTATCCACTCTTCAGCTGGTAGGATCCCGTCATGACCATGCTGGTGGGCAAGGTTCGCTGCAACAGGCCGGGATGATCCGGAATCCTCAGATTGTTTTTCATTCAGTCCCAACAGAAGGAAGAGAACAAAACTGACAAACAGGAGCCGGAAATAGTGGGTCATGCAATAAAGGTATTAAATATCTCCCAAACGAAGCACCAGTTCGTTCACATCAAGGTCCAGTCCTTCAATGGTTGTTGTGGCCTGATTGTAATAGAGCTCACGTTGCTGAAGCAATCCGGTAATATACTCCAGCAACTGGATTTCAGATTTCCCCCGGATCAGGGGCCTTTCGGTTTTTGAATACAAAAGTCGGTCTTTCAGTGCTGCAGGAGAGAGTTTTATGTAGACCGTAGCCCCGTGCATATTCATGATGGACATCATCTCTCCATGGCATGGAGCTCCTCCTCCTGTGGCGATGACCACCTCCTCACGCTGGCATAACTCAAGCAGGATATCGTGTTCCCATTTCCGGAATACGGTCTCGCCAAGCTCGCTGAAAATTCCCGGAATGGTCATTCCGGCAGTTTCCTCGATCAGAAGGTCCATGTCCAGAAATTCATACCCTATCTTTCGGGACAGTCTGGCCCCCAGGGTAGATTTTCCTGAACCCATGAAGCCGATAAGGAAGATTCTTTTATGCATATTACCACTCCAGGGAGAACTGGCCGTTTGATTCTTTTTTATCGTCGCCTTCGCTTCCTTTTGGCTCCTCTTTGGGTTTTACCACCTCAAGAGGAACATCATCAGGATCCTGCCTGGGGGGAGCCTCCTCTTTTTTTGGGGCTTTCTTTTTTGCAGTCTCCTTACTGGCGGACTCCTTTTTCCCGGCCTCCTTTGGCGGCTCTTTTTTATCAGCAGGTTTTTTCTTTTGAGCAGGTTTCTTCACCTCCTCTTTGGTAGTGTTCTTCTTCTCCGTACCAGGCACTGGGGACTGGGCACTGGGCACTGGGGACTGGGCACTGGGCACTGGGGACTGGGCACTAAGTACTGGGGACTGCCTACTTTGCACTTCAATGGGTTCCAGCTCCTGTACAACCTTGACCTCGTAATTGGAGAGTCGCTTGCCCCTGGCTTTGTAGCTTTTGACACCGATAAAACCGGCCACCTCGATGATCTCCGGGTCACGGTCCCTGTTCTTTCCTCCGAATTTCAGTTCAAGGCGCGGGTATTCCACCTCGGTGATGCGGATGAGCCTGGATTCGGGATGGTCACCAATAAATCGTATGGATTTGGCTGCTGGCTCCATATGGAAGCGTTTCAGGTAGTAGTAGTTCTGTTCGGCATCGAAGTAGGCAGCCGACCAGATCTTTCCTTCCCGGAACTTTTCAATAATCAGTATATCGTCTTCGAAATGAGAGCTCAGATCAAAGTTCGTTGTCCTGAAGTGCCCCGACTTTGTGACCACCAGGATTTTATCCTCGCCAGAATATTCACCCAGGAAGATCCCCCTGGCATCCACATTCAGGCGCTGTACATCTTCGTCAAACCAGATCTTTCTTCCACCCAGGGTGGATACGCCCCGCTCTTTCATGACTATTTTCTGTACCGAGAATTTGGTCAGGATGTTCCCCATGGCTCCACGGCCCTTGATGGCCAGTTCGGCAAAATCGTATTCAAAAATGGGATTTTTCAGCCGGGGTCTGGGACGAAGGAATACCTTGATCACTTCCGCCTCCCCGTTGGGATTGGCACTGAAATAGAGAATTTTGGAATGCTTGTGTTCCTTGCCTATGTTGTATTGTTTGTCACGGGTAATTCCTGTAACAGGTGCCCTCTTCATCATCACATTGCCCGAATTACCGTCGAAATAGACCACGTTGTAAATGGTTCTGTTGTCGTTCTTCTTGAATACGGCACAATGAATGATATCTTTCCCAACGAACTGTTTATCGGCAGCTTTGGTGATGGTGTAGGTTCCATCCTTCAGGAAGACGATGATGTCATCAATATCTGAACAATCGCACACAAACTCATCCTTCTTAAGCCCCGTACCTATGAACCCATCTTTGGCATTCATGTACAGTTTCTGGTTGGCCACAACAACCTTTGCGGCTTCAATACTGGCAAAGTTCCGGAGCTCGGTCTTACGATCTTTCCCTTTGCCGTGTTTCTTCTTGATCTGCTTGAAATAGTCGATGGTATATGCAACCAGGTTGGCCAGGTGATTTTTCACCTCTTCCATCTCCTCCTCCAGCGATGTGATGTGCTCGTCGGCACGCTTCGTATCGTATTTGGAAATACGCTTGATCTTAATCTCGGTAAGCCTGATGATATCCTCCCGGGTCACTTCCCTGAGAAGCAGCTTCTTATAAGGATCCAGTCCTTTGTCAATGGTCTCAATGACACTCTCCCAGGTTTCACATTCCTCGATATCGCGGTAGATCCTGTTTTCAATAAAGATTTTCTCAAGGGAAGACATGTGCCAGTCTTCCTGCAGCTCATTGAGCCTTATCTCCAGCTCTTGCTTCAGAAGATCCTTGGTATGATCGGCATTTACCCTGAGAATTTCACTGACTCCAACGAACCGTGGTTTGTCATTCTCAATCACGCAACAATTGGGAGAAATAGAAACCTCACAATCGGTGAAGGCATAAAGGGCATCGATGGTTTTATCGGATGAGACATTGGAACCCAGGTGTACCAGGATCTCCACATTTTCTGCTGTGTTGTCATCAATCTTCTTGATCTTGATCTTCCCCTTTTCGGTGGCTTTGATGATGGATTCGATCAGACTGGTGGTATTCTTGCCATAGGGGAGGTCTTTGATGACCAGCGTCTTGTTATCGAACTTCTCGATTTTCGCCCTGACCCGGATGGCTCCTCCTCTTAAACCATCGTTGTACCGGCTTACTTCCGCAAGCCCACCGGTGGGAAAATCGGGAAAGAGTTCAAAATCCTTTCCCTGAAGGAATTTGATAGAGGCATCGATCAGCTCATTGAAATTATGGGGAAGGATCTTGGAAGAAAGCCCCACCGCAATACCCTCAGCCCCCAGGGCCAGAAGCAGCGGGAATTTCACCGGAAGGGTGACCGGTTCCTTGTTGCGACCATCGTAAGAAAGCTTCCACTCGGTGGTCTTGTTATTGAACATCACCTCGTTGGCAAAAACTGAAAGACGTGATTCAATGTACCTGGAAGCTGCAGCGCCATCTCCCGTATAAATGTTTCCCCAGTTTCCCTGGGTATCAACCACCAGCTCCTTTTGTCCAAGTTGAACCAATGCATCCCCGATGGAAGCATCCCCGTGGGGATGGTACTGCATGGTACTTCCAATGATATTGGCCACCTTGTTGAACCTGCCGTCATCCATGCGTTTCATGGCATGCAGGATCCGGCGCTGGACCGGCTTTAATCCATCGATAATATGCGGTACGGCGCGTTCAAGGATTACATAGGATGCATAATCGATAAAATAATCTTCATACATCCCGGTGAGGTGGGTAATTTTCACCTCTTCCCCGGAATTTCCCTCTTCGGGAGGGCCCACCAGTGAAGTATCGTCAAATTTTGTCATTCTAAAATCATCTCTTAGGGGATCAGGCTACCTCCACAGGATCCTCTTCCACACGCAGTCTTTGAATGATGAAATCCTGTCGCTCGGGGGTGTTTTTCCCCATGTAGAAGCCCAGAATCTCCTTGATGTCATCGTCCTTTTTCATCCGTACGGGCTGTAACCTGATATCGGGACCAATGAAGTGTTTGAATTCGTCCGGAGATATCTCTCCCAGGCCCTTGAATCTTGTAATCTCAGGGTTCTTGCCCAGTTTTTCCATCGCTTTGGATCTTTCCAGATCCGAATAGCAGTAAATGGTCTCTTTCTTATTCCTTACCCTGAATAAGGGGGTCTGCAAAATGTATAGGTGGCCGTTCCGGACCAGGTTTGGAAAGAACTGCAAAAAGAAGGTTAGCAGGAGCAAGCGGATGTGCATGCCGTCCACATCGGCGTCTGTGGCGACAACCACCTTTTTATATCTCAAAGAATCCAATCCATCCTCAATATCCAGGGCTGCCTGAAGGAGGTTGAACTCCTCATTTTCATATACCACCTTTTTGGTGAGCCCGAAAGAGTTCAGGGGTTTGCCTCTGAGGCTGAATACAGCCTGGGTATTCACATTCCTTGATTTGGTGATGGACCCAGAGGCGGAGTCGCCCTCTGTAATAAACAGGGTAGATTCATTTTTCCGTTCATCCTTCCCGTTGTAATGCACTCTGCAATCCCTTAATTTTTTGTTGTGAAGATTCGACTTTTTGGCCCTTTCCCGTGCCAGTTTCTTGATGCCCGATATGGCCTTGCGTTCCTTTTCCGATTCCTGTATTTTTTTCAGGAGGATATGTGCGGTCTCGCCGTGTTTGTGCAGGTGGTCATCCATTTTGGTGGTGAGAAAGTTCATGATAAAATTCCTCACTGAGGGCCCATTGGGCCCAATGTCTTTCGAACCCAGTTTGGTTTTGGTTTGAGACTCAAAAACGGGTTCCTCTACCTTGATACTGATGGCCGCAATGATGGACGAACGGATATCTGAGGCATCAAAATCTTTTTTGTAGAAATCCCTGATGGTTTTCACCAGCGCTTCCTTAAAGGCCACCTGGTGGGTCCCTCCCTGGGTTGTATGCTGCCCGTTTACAAAGCTGAAATATTCCTCACCATACTGATTTCCATGGGTGATGGCCACCTCAATATCCCCGTTTTTCAGATGGATGATGGGATAGAGACCTTCCCCGCTCATGTTTTCCTGCAGCAGATCGTGCAAGCCGTTTTTGGACATGAACTTCTGCCCGTTATAAACAATGGTCAGACCGGTATTGAGATAGGTATAGTTCCGAAGCATGGCTTCGATGTACTCGTCGATGAAAGAGAATTTTCCGAACATGGTGTGATCGGGTTCAAAGGTGATCATGGTCCCGTTCTTCTCTGTTGAGTTTTTCTGGGGATGGTTCTTGATGATCTCCCCTTCGCTGAACTCAGCAATCTTCACTTTCCCTTCCCTGAAGGACTGGATGGTGAAACTGGAGGAGAGCGCATTCACGGCTTTGATCCCCACCCCGTTCAGCCCGACTGTTTTCTTGAAGACCTTGGAGTCATATTTGGCCCCGGTATTCATTCTTGAGGCTACATCCACCACTTTCCCCAGAGGAACCCCCCGGCCAAAGTCCCGGATGGTCACCAGGTGTTCATTGATGGATACGTCGATGGTCTTCCCGAATCCCATGGCATATTCGTCAACGGAGTTATCGATCACCTCCTTCAGCAGGATGTAGATACCATCATCAGGGGAGGAGCCGTCGCCCAGTTTCCCAATATACATTCCCGGACGTTTCCTGATGTGTTCTTTCCAATCGAGGGTCCGGATGGTTTCTTCTGAATAATTCGCGGTCATATCAATCTCTCAGTCTTGCCTTTTTGACGTTGCAAATATAACCAAAAGTATGGCCCAACAATGATGCAGTTTTCAACACAGAAATCTTAAAAAGCAGTTGAAAACAGTGAGGTTCAGGCCCATTCAACGGCGCTGACTTCCATTCGGGTTTGGAATCCGTGCCGGTATGTCCCGCGGGTATCGAACTCCCAGCTCCATCGATCGCTTCGCTTACCCTCAGGCAGTTTGGCATAAAGCAGCGGGATGGATGATCCATCTCCTGTTTTATCTGTCCGGACTTCATTAATGTCGGAAATCAGGCAGCCAGGTGTTTGCTGGATCCAATTCAGGTGGAAGCCCTGGATCACAGACCTGAAGGTATCAGGGGATTCCTGCCGGAACAGCCCCTTTTTTTTAAGGTAGTCCGTGAGTAAAATATCCAGCTGGTTCAGCAGGTTGACTGAAACCACCGCATCTGGAGTGATCCCTGGTAAGGGCTGTTTTAGATTCAGCATATCCAAAAGATCCCCGAGCCTCTGCGCGCCCCTTTTTCTGCTGAAATCCCAAACCTGTTGGATGGCTCCTCCGGTCAGATCGGACTCCACAAACTCCACAGAATCCAGTGATTCATATTTTCGTCGGATCTGCCTGGGATGCCAGATATCCACCAGATAAATGTGTTTGAAGCGGGTGATAAGTTTTTCAAGGGGCACATCCAGCAGCCAACCACTACCCAGGATGGCCACCGATTCAAGCTCCTGCTTGGTAAATGAGTGCGCAATAAAATCTTTGGAACGTTCCAGGTGTTCATTCCAATGGCCTCTTTCGGACAGGTAGCGGTTCATGATTCCATCCTGGTCTTTGAGGTAGCCCATTTGCCGGAGGATTTTTCGGGGGACTTCCATACCTATTGCTGTTCCAGTTGTGCAAGCCCAGCTTCCATGCGCGCTCGTACAAGCTCCATGAGGGGTTTTACATCCATACCGTTTACAGTCTCGGCGGGAATTTCATCAAGAACCCTGATCCGGATATGGGCTTTCCCTATCAAAACCAATGAACCCAGGGGAAAGGTATTCTCTGAGCCTGTCAGGACAATGGGGATGATGGGACTCCCGGTTCTTTTTGCCAGCAGGAATGCTCCTTCCTTAAAGGGCCGCATGGTGTTTGTCTTTGCCCGGGTTCCTTCTGGAAACAGCAGGATGGAGGAGCCTTTTTTCATTTCGTTTTCGGCCTGGGAGATAAACTGTGAACCCGACCGGAGGGATTCGCGGCGTATCTTGATGGAATTGGTCAGAGAGAGCACCATTCCAACAAATGGGAGCTTGAAGTTTTCGGCCTTGGAGGTCCATTTAAAGGGTCTGCGGAGCTTATACAGGGCCAGGATGTCCACCTGGGACCTGTGGTTGGACACCAGAACCACTGTGCGTTTCCATGGAATTTTTTCCCTGCCCTCAAGGCTTAGTTTCCACTGAGGAACAAGGGACTGGTAATGCCAGGCCCAGAAGGTGCCCATGAAATGTGCAGCAAGCCGTCTTTTATCCCACCAGAATGTGGCAAGCCATACCAGCAGGAAAAAAGGTGTAATGATCACTGAGGTAATAATCATGGCAGGCCAGATCAGGAAGGTTAGCAGGATCATCAGGAATTGCCGCATTCGTATTGAATTTGCCCGAAAATACAAAATTATGGTGATACGGTCCCAACAGTGATTTGCTCCCATTGGAAATGTTCCCGCACCTGTGGAATGAAATGGATCTCCATGGAGGGACTATTCCAGTTTGAGTATCTTTTCGACATAGGTGTTTTTGTCGGTCCGAACCAGTAAAAAATAGGAGCCAGCGGCCAGACCCTGCAAGCTGATTTCCGAGTGAAGTGGCACACTGCTGCCTGGCCCGGGTTCCCATTCTTTTACCATATTCCCGTGTATGTTTAGCAATTGAAATGAGTGGATCGCCATATCCTGGCGCATACAACGGACCGTAGCATGATCTGTTACAGGATTGGGAAAAACCTTGAAGTCTTTTTGATATCGGGTAATGTTGACATTCTCGCCTGTGCTGTCTTCAGGGACGTAAAATAGATCTGAGATCCAGTTGTAGGTGTTGTCACCGTATTGCAGGGTGGGCATACCCGCTAATCCCTCAGTATAACCATTCCAGGCATTAAAGGTGAAAGAATTGCTCTCAAATTCCAGGATGGCCTGTGTTTGCAGATCACGCCACAGCTGATTGTTTCCATAGACAGGAGAAGCCGGAAATACCACATGTGCATCATAACCTGAGGAGAGATCGTGTATCAAGGGGATTCCGGTATTTATCCACGAGCTGTGATAGGCATTTTTCCAGGTGATCAAATCATCTTCATCACTCATTCCTGTCCAGATCTCGGGAATGAAGCACTGTATGGCGATGACAGAATTCTGCTGCGAGAGCCAGGGGCCTGTGGAGGCCGGGGTGGCTTTAAAACTTCCGGGAGCATAGCTATCCGGGGGTAAAATATCCAGTGCAAAACCAACATGAAAGCCGGTACTTTTGAATACAGCGTCGGCCACCAGGTCAAAACCTTCAGCAAAGGCCTGATCAGAAATTGAAGCCTGGTTAGAAGCCACATGAATCATGGAGATAAGATATCGTTCCGTTCCATTCTTATCGTAAACCTTTGCCCACTTTTCCGGCCATTGGGCATGGGAGGGACTGACCAGGTAGCGGTTCACAAGGTCTTTGATCATTTTTACAAGCAGGGGGGAAGGATCTGAAGTAGATCCTGGAAAATCATCTGCAAAAATGAAAGCATCGGACTGGTCGGTTTTGGCAAAAGATTCGATGTATGGAGCGATGAGGATCTCTTTCCCCAGGGCCGCATTGAACAACTGGTCATGCGATGCTGTTGCGGTTTGCATGGGTGACCAGTATGCCCAGTTGTCAGTTCCAGGCAATCCCCAATAGGACATGTTGATCACATTGACACCTGCATCTATCATGGTTTGCAAAGCAAAATTTCGGAAATCAACATTTTCCGACCAGCCCAGATGACGGGAGTCCAAAGGATGTACAGTATAGAGGCCTATGTTGTCGGAAGGATTAAAGTCGTAGAATTGTACCCCATTCCGCCAGTTGCCAGAGAAGAAGAAGGTGCTTTTTACAGGCTGGTTTTTAAAACCGGGTGATGCCAGATAAGCTTGTATGGGATCGTCAGCCAAAAGAAGTTGGCACATGAACAATGCCATGAAAATCGAACTTATATTTCTGTACATTTTCATGAAAATGACCGATAACCCGGACCTATGCCTATCAAAGTTACACTATAATATAAAGCAACTCAACTGTTGAATAAAATGGAAACATGCATTTGGGGTTTTCCATATCTTTAGCGGAGCATGACAGCGGATAAGAGAATTGAGCCTTTGAAGAACCTTGACCAGGGTAGCTTTGAAAGCTTATTCAGGGAGTATTTCTCTCCACTGATGGCTTTCGCCAGGAAGATCCTTGGGGATGAGGATGATGCGCGGGATGTGGTGCAAAAGGTTTTCATCAGGCTGTGGGAAAGGAAGCAGGAGGTGGATCTCTCCACTTCCCTCAAATCATACCTTTTTACATCGGTACACAACCGGAGTCTCAATGTGATTCGGGATCGTAAGAAATTTTCTTCGGGAGAGGTGCCGGAGGTGGCAGGAGAGTGGGATGTGAGTTCACAGATCGAGTCCATGGAACTGGAAGCCAAGATCAGGGAGGTCATTGATGGATTGCCTGAAAAGTGCCGGGAGGTATTTCAACTGAACCGCTTCGGGGGAATGAAATACAGCGAAATATCGGTACACCTGGGAATCTCTGTGAAAACCGTGGAAAACCAGATGTCCAAGGCGCTGAAGATACTGAGAGAAAAGCTAGCCAGGTATATGACCATCCTCCTGTGGCTGCTTTTGAATACACTTAATTAAAAAAAGGGATGATGGATAGGGGTAAGCGGGGTTTGGGGTGTGTAACAATTGAATATGGTTGGGAACGACGCACATAAGGATTTTAACAGCCTGGTAACCAGGAAGCTTTCCGGAGAGCTCTCTTCTGAAGAACTGGACTATTTCCAGGAGCTTTTAGCAGGGGATCCCGCGTTGAGGGATCAGTTTGAGGAGTACCAGAAAACCTGGGACTCCATGGAGGGAGTTGCAGATCAGCATGCTTATGACCTGGATGCTGAATGGGAAGCCCTGCACCAGCAGATTCCGGACTTTTCCAAAAGCCGTTCCATCCTCTTTTATGGCTATCGGATCGCGGCCGTGTTGCTTGTGGGGCTGCTGTTCACCTTTGCCTGGTTCTATACCACCCAGTGGGCCGGAACAAAGGTGATGGCAGCAGGCAGTGAACCGGTGGAGATACTTCTGGAAGATGGATCCATGGTTGTTTTGAACAGTGAATCAAAGATCCGGTACAGGAAAAGTTTTACCGGCAATGAAAGAAGGATCCGTCTCACCGGCGAGGCGTGGTTCGATGTGGCCAGGGATACAACGAGACCTTTTGTGATTGATGCTGGTACCGCCATTGTTGAAGTACTGGGAACCAGCTTCAATGTGAATGCTTACAGGGACAATCCCTCGGTGGAAATTACGGTGAAAAGCGGTGTGGTTGCCCTGATGGCCAAACAGGATATTCAGGATCAGATTGTACTTCGCGCAGGAAACAGCGGCACCTATAACAACAACAACAAAGAATTGGTTCTGGTTCCGACCTCGGATCCAAACAACATCTCATGGAAAACAAAGGAGCTCTATTTTGAGAACGCCACACTGGGGGAGGTGGTAGATCTTTTGGAACGGGTGTATCATGTAGAGATGGAGATCGGTAGCAGGGAACTATCCATGTGCCCCATCACAGTTACCTTTCGGGACCAGAGTCTTGAATCGGTCCTCAGTGTGATTGAGCTGACCCTTGATCTGGACATAGTCTGGCAGGGAGGCAAGATTATTCTGGAGGGGGAAGGATGTGTTGAATAGATGACCAAATGGGAGTATCCGGACTGAAAATAGGAGCGCTCTTGCTGCTGGTGCAGTGTAGTATCTGCTTCGCTTCAGGAAAGCAGGAAGGGATGGGTAAACCCATTACCCTACATGTGGTATCAGAGCCCCTGCGCCAGGTACTTGACCAGATCGAAGCGCAGTCCGGTCTCAGTTTTTCATACAGCTCAAGGATCATTGATGAAGATCAGTCGGTCACCATTCATGCGGAACAGGACTCCCTGGTGAACGTGCTGAAGGAGTTGTTTTCAGGAATGAAGGTCCAGTTCGAGATTGCTGAAAAGCAGATCGTGCTCAAAAAGGCCAGACGACTCAAGGTGGAGGTGACCGCTGCAGTAGGCGGTCCCGATTCTGATCTCTTGCCGCTTCGCTTTACCATCAGCGGATATGTGAAGGATGCGCTTACCGGAGAGGTCCTCATCGGTGCCACGGTAGCAGTTCCCGGAGGGATCCAGGGAACCATTACCAACAACTACGGATTCTATTCCCTTACACTGAAAGAGAAGGTGGAGCAGTTGATATGTTCCTATGTGGGTTACAGGCAAATGGTGATTCCTGTGGGAGAAACCGGGAACCAGGTGATGCATTTTACCATGGAGAAGGAGGTGGCCCGCCTGAGTGAAGTAACCATCTATTCCGATGATGAGTCCGGCATCCTCCGCACCACCAGGAGTTCAGAGGAACGGATCAATCCGGAATCAGTCAGGAAGATGCCGGCCCTGTTGGGGGAGAAGGATGTGATCAAGTCTCTTGCTGCCATCCCCGGGATCAAATTTTTTGGAGATGGATCTACCATCTTTTATGTAAGAGGTGGCGGCCGTGACCAGAATCTGATCACCCTTGATGAAGCCCCCCTCTACAATCCCACCCACCTGCTGGGATTCTTCAGTACCATTGTTCCCGATGCTGTCAAAGATGTGAAGGTGTACAAGGGTGATTTTCCGGCCAATTATGGCGGCAGGCTATCCAGTCTGATCGATATTCGGACCAAGGATGGGAACATGAACCAGTTTGGGTTTGACGGCAGTGTGGGATTGCTTTCTTCCCGCCTCTCCCTGGAAGGGCCCATCTGGAAAGAACATATTTCCTTTTTTGTGTCAGGCAGAAGATCTTATATCACCAAACCATTGCAACAATTTAATGAGAGACTCAACGACCTTCATTTTTCAGATTTTCACCTGAAGCTGAACTATGACATCAATCCAAACAACCGCATCTTCTTCAGCATGTACCGGGGGGAGGATAATTACGAAGAGCAGCAAAACAGTGAGCGGTCTTCAGGCATCAACTGGCAGAACAGCACCACCACCCTGAGATGGAATCATCTTTACTCCGACAGGTTGTTCTCCAACCTGACCCTCCTGGGATCCAGGTATGACTATTTCCTGAATACACATATCGAGCAAGAGGATTACTGGAAATCCCACATCGATAACGTGACCCTGAAATATGACTTCACCTATTATGTGAAGCCCAATTATACCCTCCGGTTTGGAATATTCTCTGCTGCTCATTTTTTTAATCCCGGAAACTTTTACCGGGGCGGGGAAGAGTTTGATCCGGGACTGGATCTGTCTACCAAGCATACAAGGGAATTGGGTCTCTATGCCTCCAATCAGTTTATTATCAAAGAAAACCTCTCCCTCCGGGCAGGATTACGGATCACCAACTGGCGCAATATTGGTCCGGCCACCGAATATGAAATTGTGAAAACCACAGACGGTGATTTTGAGATTGACAGCCTTGCTGTTACTTCCCATCCCACTGGAAAATTATATGACCAATCCGTCTCTGTGGATCCCAGGTTGAGCCTGGTATACCAGGCGGGAAGAAGGCATATTCTGAAATGGAGCTACAGCCGTACAAGCCAGTTCCAGTACCTGATCACCAACTCAATCAGTCCTTTTACCTCCCTGGAAGTGTGGCTGCCGGCAGGCCCCAATGTCAAACCCCAGATAGCGCACCAGGTCACCCTGGGGTATACCTACAGATTCGGCTCCTCCGGGATCCGGTTTAATGTGGAAGGGTATTATAAACTGATGAAGCACATTATCGATTACAGGGATCACGCCCGGATGTTGATGAATCCACTGGTGGAATATGAGCTAAGGTTCGGTGACGGTAAGGGCTATGGCCTTGAATTCATCCTGAACAAGGATTACGGAAGGCTGAACGGATGGTTCTCCTATACCCTTTCAAGGGCCATCAATGAGGTAGAAGAGATTAACGGAGGTGATCCATACCCGGCCTATTCGGACCGGCCACATGATTTCTCATTGTACCTTTCATGGGCCCTCCATCCAAGGATTACCCTTACGGGAAATTTTATTTACATGACCGGTGCTCCTTTTACCACCCCCACCGGGTTCTATTATTACGATAGCCACCAGGTTCCTGTGTATGCGGAAAGGAACAACGACCGGCTGCCCAATTATCACAGGCTCGATATGGCCCTGAACTGGCAGCTGAGTAAAGCAGAACGTAAATTTCAGCACGAACTGATTTTTTCGGTCTACAACCTCTATAACCGGAAAAATCCGGTAGCCATTCATTTCAATAAGATCGAGGATGGAAATGGTAACTATGTGGTGCCCTATGATTTTTATACCAATCCCGACCTGTTTTCCACGCAGTATTATCTCTATGGGATTGTCCCTTCGGTAAGTTATCATTTCACATTCTGATCCATGAAGAAGCCATTTTTCCATACCCTGTTCCTCCTTGCACTTTTCCCCTGGTCATGTACCGAGAGGTTTGACTGGGAACTGGACTACCAGGAGGTGGATGTGATCGTGGTGGATGGAAAGATCACCAATGAAGTAAAAGCGCATGAAGTAAAACTTACCTGGCCGGTATATGAACCCAATGGGATTCCGCAAGCAGTAAGCGGGGCTGTTGTGGAAATCAACGATGGCAGGAATATCCATCCCCTTACAGAAGATCGTTCTAGGCCCGGGGTTTACCTCACTGCTCCTGAATTTTCAGGAGAAGTGAAAAATAGGTATCAGCTGCGGATCAGGTATGGTAATAAACGTGTCAATGCCCAAACGTATATGCGGGAGGTACAAGCCTTTCAGTTCATGAGGCCATTCCCGGTACAACAGGATCCACTGCTTTACGAGATTTACATCACTGATGAGAATGGGCCTTCCATTGTCAGGTTGGAGCTGGACTGGAGTCATGTGCCGGGGTACGATACCCTGCCACCGGACCAGACCCATGCCCTGATCTATCACTATACGCTGGAGAGTGTGGATGTGAACCGTATCTTTGCTCCCGATCGTGAACATGTAAGGTTCCCTCCCGGAACCATCGTATTCAGGGAAAAAGAATCCATATCCAGAGAGTACGGGGAGTTTCTTCGCGGGATGCTCTCAGAAACAGACTGGAGGGGAGGGGTCTTTGATGTTCAGCCCGGCAACGCCAGGAGCAACCTTTCAGAAGGGGCCATTGGCTATTTCACAGCCGGGGAGGTGATTCGGGATACAATTGTTATCGACTAACTGTTTACCTGTTGGACGCAACTGAAGTGATGCTTCCGGCATCTTTGGTAAAAGGTAAAAGGTAAAAGGTAAAAGGTAAAAGAGATGAGATTAACGGCATGGGTTATTTTGGGGGTGGTCGGGCTGATGTTTTCCGGATGTGAGGAGAAGGAGTGTGGATGTATGGGGGAACAGCCTGTCTATTTTGAGTATCGCCATGTGAACCATGCATGGGGCTACCGGGAACAGGGCTGGCTCATCGATGGAGAGGGTCATCTGAAATCCTACAATCTTCCCGAGGGATTCAGAGTGCCCGATAGCACGGGCATGATCTCCCTTGAGGATCTGCTTCACAATCTTTCACTGACCGATTCCACAGTACAAACCATTGCTTCATCCGAACTGGATGCTTATACCAGCCTGATCCCCGCTGCAGCTGATGGCGAAATTGGTGAAGCCAAAAGCATTGCTGCCGATGCGGGTAGTTCGGTGCTCTCCTGTTACCTGTATGACAGGGAGGAGGATGCCTACAGGTATGTGTTCCTGGCCATGTCGGGTGACTGGGAACAATTCAATCTTTCGTCCGAGGCAGAGACCCTGGTGGATTGGCTGATTGACTTTGATGTTTTCTGGCTCTCCCGATAATCAGGGAAGCAGTCCTTCCATTATTCCATCCAGGAACCTGCGGATTCCGAGAATCACTCCAAGTGTTACGTTTTTTTCGCATTTCTTTCCCCCAGTAAAACAGCCACTTACAAATTTATTATAAAAAAAATCCAAAGTGAATAGGGGTAGGGAAGGGGTATGGGTGTGATAGGATTGAATCAACAAAACAGAAAATCATACTTCATTATTCACTAATAATCAGAAATCATGAAAAAGTTATCATTCTATTCTTTCGTTACCCTCCTCCTGGGTGTCCTTTTTTTCACAGCCTGTGACAATGCATTTAATGAGGGCCCCGATTCTGTGGAGGCGCAGAGTATTCTTCCCGAAGCGCTGACCGTGGAGATCCCATCGGCCCTTTCAGCGGATGTAGCCACGTATAAAGGTGCATTGCTTGTAGATACTTTAAAAGGCCGTGCCATTTATGGACACCTGAGGTTTTTCATTCACACCGGTGACCGTGCAGGCCGGATGACCAGGCATGTGATCCATGCCATAAGGAAATTCAACATTGATCAGATAATTTCGCTGACGTATGAGAGTGAAGACGACGGTCGTATCAAGAACCTTGTGGTTGTTGAGGCTCCCGAATTTGAAGGTCGTACCTGGGAGTATGGTCTGACCATTACCGATGCCGAATCGGAAGGAAACGAAGATGGCGGCAAGGGTATGCAGATCTTCTGGAACAACCGGTTTCCCGTAGAGGCGATCACCATTATCAAGCCCTACAACCTGGATCGCTCCAATGACAATCGTTGGACGGAAGCCATGTACCGGATTGATTATAGTGGCGCCGGGGAAATGGGTTATGATCGTCATATGATTGTTTCCATATCCGACCTGCCCGAGGTGGAACCTTTGCTGGCTCCCTTTGCCATGGATGGAATGAAAATGTTCGTGGGTAAAAAAGGAGACCAGGTGGATGTTTATGGCAATTCCAGCCATCCCAATGCCAAATTCCTTACCGCCCATGTGGGTTATAACTGGGCATTTGTTGCTTCCGGCTCCGTAGAAGAAGACATTGCCGTGGTTGAATTGGGACTGCCCCTGAGTAGTGTGGATTCAGATGACCGTGTGGTGCTGTTGGAAAGAAATTCAATTTACAATGTGCTCTACAACGAGGTAATGACCGTTTGGCCCAACTCAAGTGAAGAGATCCTGAATGCCTGGCTGTCCAACACCGAGGCTCCCGGATATTTTGACAGGGGTGGTTTCATTCAAGGGGGTGAGGCACCGGGCACCGAGTTCCTTCCCCTGGTGGACAATATCGCAAGACTGGCTCCTTACAACCCGATGGATATCGCCAACCTGGAAATAGTCTTTAATTAGCATCCCTCTATATAGGATCATCCAATCAGGCAGATCCCAACCCCGTTCGCAACTGTGGACGGGGTTTTTCTTATGAGTCGACCCAGAGTAACTTTTCCTTCCAGCGATCTTCCAGCGACTCCATCATGCTTTCATGGGTGATACCCAGCATGAATCCGCCACCCGATCCGTTTAGCTTCAAATAGTATTCATTGGAAACCTGGCCTTCAATCCAGAGATCGATGGCCTCTTCCGGGATCATTTTCCGGAAGTGGGTAAACTGGTAATCTGACAGGGCCCTTACGAGCAGACCAGGATCAACTCTTCGAATTCCCAGCAGGGATTCGATCAATTTCTGATTGATGATCATGTATTCATTCCGGATGGAAGAGGCGAATCCACTGTCTTTCATTCTCTCAAGGAAATGCGCCACAAGAGGACCTGTATCGAAACGGATCCCCGAATCGAGCAGGAAGAATCGGTAAGCGCCTATGATTTTTGATGCCTGGAAATCCACCTTATGTATGGATTTATCTTCCGAGAAGTATAGTGCTGTCCGCGCGTGACAGGTAAGGGCATCAACACCTGAACTTTTGCCGTGAAAGAAAGATTCAATGGAAGCGAGGTCTTCCTTTTGCATTTCCAGGGAGATGTCCCGGGCTGCAGGGAAGAAGAGATCATAAACGGCTGCACTAACCGCTCCTGAGCTTCCAAGTCCGTACCCGTTGGGGATGTCCATTTCCAGCCAGCGCGACTCCAGCTGACTTTGGAACAGATCCAGGTCAGGTCGCGCATGGAAGGAATCTGTGGGAAGTTCTGCAATATATTGGAACAACTGGGTCAGGTATTTTTTGGAAAGGCCCGCCTCCTCCGATTTCTCATCGGAAACCTCATCCATGCTGCGAACCGTGGCCTTGAATCTCCTGAAGGGGATGGTCAGTGCGCTGCCGCCTTCAATGACCCCATACTCCCCCACAAGCATGATTTTTGATGGGTATGTGACTGTACTGCTCATGATTTTATTTGGACAGGGCCATCGCCCATTTGATCATGAAGGACCTGCCTGTTTTCACAATGCTGTAACAATTCTTCTGTAATAAACTCCTTCACCAAGGCCTCCTCACCGGACGAATAAAGCAGGTGCACGTTGGCCCCTGCATCCAGTGTGAATCCAATCCTGGCTCCGGTATCTTCCCTGAACTGTCTTACCTGGTGCAGAATGGCAATGGTGCCGGGTTGCATGAGCAGGTAACCAGGTTTAGCGGTCAGCATCATGGCGTGCAAGCCCAGGGCTTCTTCTTCCATCAGAACGATGAATTCAGGCCAGTTGCCCTCCTTCAGGATGTGTTTTAAAGCCGACAGATTGCTTCTTGCCTGCCCGAAGCGAACAGAAGCATAGGGGTTGTTTTCCATGCTCTGATGCCCCGTGCTGCTGGATACTTTTTTTTGACCTGATTCAACGATGAGGATGGAGTCCCTGATTCCCTGGAAAGTCTTATGGAAACCCGGGACCGGTATGGCAAACTCATCGCTGGATCCGGACCAGGCTTCTGATAATCCCCACAGAGAAAACCCAGGATAGATGGAGCGGGCTGCACTGCCCGATCCGAGCCTGGCAATGATAGAGGCCTTCTTCAAAGGATCAATATTACCTGGATCACCGCCTGTTTTTTCATGGAGATCAACAAGACACATGGCCAAGGCTCCGAAGGCGGAGGCGCTTGAAGCAATGCCTGAAGAGTGAGGAAAAGTATTGCTTGAGTTGATGGCCAGGCTGGCATGAGCCAGCAGGGGAAGATGGGAGGTCAGGCTTTTGATGAAGGTTTTGATCCTGTCTTCAAATGTTGGAACTTTCCGACCCTCAAATGTAAACCTGATGTCGGGCTGTGGTATCTTTTTATCAATGACATATTCCACCCTTGTATTGGTCAGTGCATGTTGAAGTGTCATGCTGAGGGAGGGGTTCATGGGGATCTGAACCGGTCTTTTCCCCCAGTATTTTACAATGGCAATGTTGGAAGGACAGGACCATTCCACAACGCCTGTTGTTGGGTTTGGGCTAGCTTCCTTCATAGACAAGTTCGTTGTAAGTGTAGACCGTGTGAATCTCATTTTTCTCCAGGTAGGCCATGAGATTTTCCCTGCCGGCATCGGAAGCAATCATCACAAAATCACCACCCCATGCACCCAGTGATTTTATGCTTCCCGGAAGCGCAACAAAGCGGGAAGCCACACGCTCCAGTCCAAGGATTCTTGCGAGCCTGGTGTCATGCTCTTCCATAAGTTCTCTGAATTCGTCCAGGGTGGTTGCGTTCAGCATATCCTGTGAAAACTGACTGAAAGATTGAACCGTTTCATAGTCTGGACTGAGGGTGGGGGAAATCTCCTCCAGGTGTGTAGCGGTGGATTGTTTATGTCCCAGCCAGGCGAAATAGAGCTGATCGCGGAAGGGAGGGTTAAAAGGGGCGGGCTGGTACCTGGGTGTATCATTTCGGAGGGTATATAGAATGGGCCCCTCTGCAACAGCGCAGGCCACATCATATCCCGACCCGTCGGATACTTCGAAATGAAGGTCCAGGGGATTGATTTCTGCCCAATCGGCTACCAGGGCAATGAGGCTTGAGCTGCTCCCGAAACCATAGTCGGGTGAGAAGTCCAGTGTGGTGAGTACATCCATTCGAAATAATTCCTCCTGGAATTCGGGCTGGATGTCGATACATGCTTTGATCAGGTAGATCAGACGCTCGGCCATCTGCTGGTCGGTGGTTTCAAGGATGCTTAAACTGGCCGGGTTGATCCGGGCCGAAAACCAGGGTCCCTCAGGTGTTGTGGCATTCCACAGGAAGGAACTGCTCCTTTCCCTTGAAGTAAGAGCCATGGTTTGGCCCAGATTCAAAGGAATGGCCAGTGCTGTTGCTCCGTGCAGAACCATGTATTCTGAAGAGAGTAGAAGTTTGCCATGTGCGTGGAACGATTTCATGCTTGCTTGGGTTTATTCCTTAGCGATTCGAGAAGTGCAGCCACTGCAGCGTGTGATACAGTCCTTTGTTTAAAATAAACATGGGCCAGATCCCTCTCCTCACTGTTCGCATTCAATTGCCTGAGGATGTTTCCCAGGTGCATTTTCATATGGCCTTTCTGAATACCTGAGGTAATCAGGGATCTCACTGCGCTGAAATTGCTGGCCAATCCTGCCGCTGCAACAATGTGCATGAGCTGTTTCGAAGAGGGCCCTCCCATGATCTCCATTGCAGCAGCAGCCATGGGGTGGATTCCCGTAAGTCCGCCCACCGTTCCCAAAGCCAGTGGCAGCTCCAGGGAAAGGGTGAGTTTTCCACCTTTGATGGCTGCCCGGGAGAGGCTGCGGTAGCTTCCGTCTTTTGATGCATAGGCATGACCGCAAGCTTCCACTGCGCGATAATCGTTTCCTGTGGCCACTACCACAGCATCCATCCCGTTAAAAATCCCCTTGTTGTGGGTAACAGCCCGGTAGGGGTCATGGCATGCGATCTCCACGGCCCGGACAAATTTAGCAGAAAATGCTGCTCCGCTCATGTCATTGGAAAACTGATCGAAGGCGCCCTGATCAGCTTCAGCCCTGCAGGAAACAAGACATTCCGGTGTATAATTGGAGAGGATGGCCATGATAATTTCTACTTTCCCTGTGGATGATTCCAGATGCTTACTGAATGCACCCGCCAGGCTTTCCAGCACCGAATTGATAAAGTTGGCTCCCATGGCTTCGGCGGTACGAAAAGTCACAAAAAGCTGATAGCTGTCCGGAAGTGCTTCTCCGGTCTTCCTGATTTCCATGGACTGGATTCCCCCACCCCGTTTTTCCATGCTGATGGTCAGCGGAGACACTGCATGCAGCAGTGCAGCCTTCTCCTTTTCGAATACAGTGTATAGTTCCTCCGGAGATCCAGTCCAGGTAAAAAGTACCTGGCCTGTTTTCAGTACATCTTTCACCACGCAGTGGAATCCGCCATTCATGGCCCAGAACTTGGCAGCATGGGCGGCCGCAGCCACCACTGAACTCTCTTCAGATGACCATGGGAATGGTAAACAATTCTCCGTTGATCAGGAAGTTAGGAGCCAGACCCAGGGGGAGAAAGAAGTTGGAAATATTGTTCTCGCTGATGTCCTGGTAAATCTCCTGGATGTGCGGATCGGGGTGAAGGTGGGTAGCGATTACCCTGAGAGCATCTTCTGAAAGGCTGGATTGTGCTTTCAACCAATTCAGTTTCTCTGTCCGCGACATTTTGGAGAAACCGCTGACGATGTTCGAAGCTGCCATTTTATTCTCTGATGGATAGGTATGCGTATGCCATCTCCAGGCCACTCACCTGGGCCTGTACAAACTCCCTGAGCTGATCATAGTTTCCCCTGGCATGTTCCAGGAAGGCGGAGGCCATACCATACACTGCGGGCAGTGAGGATTTCCTGACCAGGTAATAGCCATCCAGGAAGTTTTTTACTCCTCCGGAAATGATTAATTCCTTGCAGGCAGGGCTCTTCTCCGCCACGATTCTGTTTACCTGATCCAGCATGGATGCTGCTGTTTCCCCGATGTACGAGAGGGGACCAAAAAGTGCCTGGCTTGCACGTTCGTCCCGCAGCAATTCCACCCTTGCAAAGTTGGTTCCGCCGAATGCTGCGAATTCTATGGCCTGCAATGGCAGCTGAAGAAGTTCCCGGAGACTATCAGGACCCATGCCCTGGCCGACCTCCTTCACGATCACCGGTCTGCTAAATTGATCCAGGAAACGTTTGATGGTTTCAAGCGGGGCTGAGCGAAGGATGTCCCCTTCGGGTTGAAACCATTCCTGCATGGGATTCACATGGATGATCAGACCATCGGCGTTCAGTTTGTCCACCAGTTCGATGGCTTTGTCCACCCTGCCTCCTTCAAGCAGTTCTTCAATCTGTGCAATCCCCAGGTTGGCCCAGAGCGGGAGATCGTCTCCGATAATGCTTCGCATGTTGAAGTCTTCGAAATAGGTGGGGTCTTCCATAATGATGCGGCAGGATCCAAGGCCCATTCCCATGCCGAATTCATGACATGCCATGGCCAGGTTCCGATTGATGGTCCCTGCCAGTTTGGTCCCTCCCGTCATGCTGCTTACCCACATGGGAACCCGGTGTACCTTACCCAGGATGGTAAAGGGTTTTAGTCCACCTGTAGGGTGTGGATTGAGCATCGGTTCATAATGGAACCTGGAATCCATTTCGGGCGGCGGGGTCTGGGATTTCAGTGCCAGATCAATGTGGTCCTTTTTTCTGTTTTCCAAGCTTTCCATACAGGGTGCTTATTATCTGATTCCCAGGTGACGAGCGATCACCATCCGAAGGATCTCCGAGGTACCTTCTCCGATCTCAAGGATGCGCTGGTCACGATAGAAGCGTTCAATGGGAGTCCCTTTCATAAGTCCGTGTGCCCCATGGATCTGTAGTGCTTCATTAACCACCTCACGGGCGATTTCCGAAGTATAAAGTTTGGCCATGGCAGCCTCCTTTCCAAAGGGCTTTTGATGGTCTTTCAGCCAGCAGGCATTGTAAAGCAGGTTTCTGGCCAGTTCGATCTTGGTGGCCATGTCAGCCAGCTTGAATGTGTTGGCCTGGAAACTCCTGATGGGTCTTCCAAACTGGATCCTTTCAGCAGCATAACGCATGGCCATTTCGTAAGCACCCTGTGCCAGTCCAAGTCCCATGGCTGCGATGGATAGTCTTCCTCCATCCAGCGTAGACAGCATAATTTTAGAACCCTGTCCACGCTCCCCGAGTATGTTTTCTTCAGGAACCACTACATTGTTGAAATTGACACGACCCGTATCAGCGCCGCGCCACATCATTTTTGATGTGATGACTTCTGTGGAATAACCCGGGGTATCCCTTTCCACAAGGATCACTGATAATTCTTTCCGCCCATTGCCATTGTCACCAGTGACCGCCTGGACAGTAATACCACCCGACATGGTCGATGAGATGTTCGTGATATAGATTTTTTGCCCATTGATGTTCCATTTTTGATCTTCAAGGCTGGCAAGGGTTTCTGTATTATTTGAATCAGATCCGGCATTGGCTTCGGTCAGTCCAAAAGCCCACAGTTTTTTTCCACGGGTGAGCATGGGCAGGAAATGCCTGCGCTGTTCTTCTGTTCCGTATTTATAAATCGGGGCAATCCCCAGGGAATTATGGGCAGCAACTGTTGCAGCCTGGGACCCGTCTACGCGTGCAAGCTCCTCAACAGCAATGATGTATGAGAGTGTATCAAGCCCCATTCCACCATACTCTTCCGGCAGGTTGATGCGGAGCAGGCCCATGTCAAACATCTTGTTGGTGAGATCTGTAGAAAATTCTGATTTTTCATCCAGGTCTCCCGCAACCGGCTGTATATCTGTTTCCGCAAATCTCCTTACCTCTTCCCTGAGTAGCTCGTGTTGTTCATTGATCAATGGATGTGTCATAGGAATCTAAAGTAAACAATAATTGCTTGTTATGTACCTGTTCACCAACAGAAACATGTATCTTTTTTATGAGGGATGATTGGGGGCAAAGAATTTTATTCTCCATTTTCATGGACTCAATCACCAGGAGTGCTTCCCCGCTTTCAACCACATCTCCTTCCTTGCTGTTGATCTGCACGATACGGCCATTGAGGGGAGCCTCAATCCGGTCGTTCATCCCTTTCTGGTCTGCGCTCCCGGCGCCCATGTATCTTTCGTCCAGGATATCAGGCCGCCTGAATATAAATAGGTGCCCCTCGATGTCCAGGTGCACTTCCGAACGGTCTGTGGCTCCCCAGACATGAAGTACATGGTGGTTGATCCTGATCCGGTAGGAATTACCTTCTTTCTCTTCAAGGCACACATCGTAATCCTGGTTTCCAACCCTGACCTTCATCCTTTTCTTGCCTTTAAGCAGTTCGTACCTGATTGGGTACATCCCTTCTTTTTCAATCAGGATGATCTCCGGAACCATTCTCCAGTGCCCGATGGAATGCCATGGAGATTGTATCCTTTCTTCTGATCCCGATTGAAGGGCGATGAGCGTTGCCGCAGAAAGCAACAGTTCACGGGCTATCTCTGCGCGGCTCTCTTTTTGTTCCTGAAGAATGCTGCTCATTTCAAGGTCCAGGAACCTTGTGTGTACCCTGTTTTCTGCAAAAGCTTCCGAGCGTCCCAGGGCCAGGAGGAAATCCCTGTTGGTTTTCAGGCCGGTTATATGCAATTCCTTCAGTGCTCCGATGAGGCTTTTTCTTGCTCCCTCCCTGCTGCTGTTATGGACCACCACCTTGGCAATCATGGGGTCGTAGTGGGCCTCCACCAGGTTGCCTTCTGTAAAACCTGTATCAATCCTTATCTCTGCATCCCCCGGGAGTTGAAATCGCTCGATCCTTCCTGCTGATGGCATGAAATCTTTGTTGGGATCCTCCGCATAAATCCGGGCTTCCATGGCAAACCCGTTCATATGCAAATCTTCCTGGGAAAAGGAGAGGGGATGTCCTTCGGCAATGGTAATTTGTTCTTTTACCAGGTCAATCCCGGTGATCATCTCCGTCACAGGGTGTTCCACCTGGATACGCGTGTTCATTTCAAGGAAGTAGAAGGACCCATCCTCATCCATGAGAAATTCCACTGTTCCTGCATTGGCATAGCCGATTCCATGAACCAGGAGAAGAGCCGCGGCAGTCATTCTTTCCCTTTGACCTGCTGATATTGAAGCAGAGGGCGCCTCTTCTATAATTTTCTGGTAGCGGCGTTGCAGGGAACATTCTCGTTCAAAGAGGTGGCATGCGTGTCCCTGTTGGTCAGCAATCACCTGCACCTCGATATGCCTGGGGTTGACAAGGTAATTCTCCACGTAGATTTCACCTGAGCCAAAATAGCTAGAGGCTTCCCTTGCAGCTTCCATGGCTTCCTGTTCAAGCTGATTCGCATGCGATACAATTCGCATTCCCTTTCCGCCACCACCGGCAGATGGTTTGATGAGTACAGGATAGTCGAAGCTGTCTTTTTTACCGACCAGTTCTTCCAGGCTGCCGCTGACTGCTTCGAGCACCGGCAACCCCAATTCCTTTGCTTTTTCTCTTGCGCTGGCTTTGTTGCCCATGACGGCGATTGCCGCTGGTGAAGGACCAATGAAGTTTATGTGGTGCTCCTGGCAGGTAGCTGCAAATGCAGAATTTTCTGCGAGGAATCCATATCCGGGGTGGATGGCATCGGCCTTCGCTTCCAGCGCAATTCCAATGATCTTCGCCTGATCAAGATAGGTTTCTGAAAGTCCCCCGGGACCCAGTGAGTACGCCTCGTCAGCTTCAGAGACAAAGGGTAGTTCACGATCGTGTTCCGAATGTACCACAACGGCTCGCTTGTCCAGGGCGTGAACTGCCCTGATGATGCGAAGGGCAATCTCTCCCCGGTTGGCAATAAGCACCTTATGAAAGTTCTTAACTGACATCCCAATCTGGTTTTCGTTTTTCCAGGAAGGCCTTCATGCCCTCTTGTCCCTCAGGTGAAATTCTGAACTGTGAGATGATTTCGGCTGTTTGTTCCTCAATCTCATCAGCACTCCCATGGAAATCGAATTCCCTGAGCATTTTCTTGATTCCACTGATGGCCCCGGGACCATTGGACAGCAACCGGGTGACCAGCGTTTCTGTTTTCAGCTCCAGTTCGCCTTCCTCACAGAGCCTGTGAACCAGGCCTCTTTCCCATGCTTCCATGGCGCTGAAAGGCTCTCCTGACATCATCCAAAGGGCGGCCCGACTCTTTCCGACCTTCTCAATAACAAAAGGTGCAATGGTAGCGGGGATGAGTCCCAGCTTCACCTCCGAAAAGGAAAACAGGGCACTTTTTTCTGAGATAACCAGGTCAGATGCAGCCACCAGTCCGTTGGCCCCTCCAATGACTTTCCCCCTGACCGAGGAGATAAAAAGACTCGGAATATGAGTGATGCGTTTGAACAGCCCGGCCAGTTCCCTGCTCTCCTGCATCACTTGATCCCGGCTTTGTTTCATTCCTTCCTTCATCCATTTGATATCCGCACCGGCAGAAAAATTGGCGCCGGCCGACCTGAGCACAATGACCCGGATGGAGCCATCTGAATCCATGGCATGGATGGCATCGTTCAGCTCCCTGATCATCTCTATATTCATGGCCTGATGAACCTCCGGACGGTTGAGGCTTATGGTACCCACCGGTCCGGCAGATGAAGTCAATATGGTTTGGTAAGTGCTCATATTACATCCTGTATACCCCTGACCGGGGCGCTTCGAAAGGTTTGTTGAGTGACATGGAAATGGAAAGGGCCAGGATCCGCCTTGTATCAACAGGGTCAATTATCCCGTCATCCCAAAGCCGCGATGTGCTGTACCAGGCTGATCCCTCTTCTTCATATTTTTCCAGGATGGGTGTCCGTATTTCCTCGAGTTCTTTTTCGCTGAGGGTTTTTCCACTGGCCTGGCTCTGATCTTTTTTAATGGTAGAGAGTACATCCGCTGCCTGTTCGCCTCCCATGACCGATATTTTTGCATTGGGCCACATGAAAAGCAGCCGGGGATCATATGCCCTGCCCGACATGGCATAATTCCCTGCCCCGAAGGATCCGCCGATGATCACAGTAAACCTGGGAACCCTTGTAGTGGCTACGGCGCTGACCATTTTTGCCCCGTCCTTGGCAATCCCCTTGTGCTCATAGTCCTTTCCCACCATAAATCCGGAGATGTTCTGCAGGAATATAATGGGGATACCCCTGTGGTCACAAAGGTCAACGAAATGGGTTCCTTTCAGCGACGATTCTGAGAATAGAATACCATTGTTCCCGATAATTCCAACCGGGAAGCCCATGATTCTGGCGAAACCAGTCACCAGGCTTGTCCCGTAGTCTTTCTTAAACTCAGAGAACTCACTGCCATCTACCAGCCTGGCAATGACCTCACGTACATCATAGGATTCCCTGTGGGATTTGGGAATCAGGCCATAGAGATCTTCCATGGGGTACAGGGGATCTTTCACGGGTTCCAGATCAAGGTGTTGACGAGGTGGCGTCTGTATGGTTTCGAATATATCCCTGCATATCTGCAGTGCATCCCTGTCATTTTCCGCAAGGTGATCGGCCACACCGGAGATCCCTGTATGGACGGCACCTCCTCCAAGTTCCTCGGCACTTACCTCTTCCCCTGTGGCTGCTTTTACAAGGGGGGGCCCTCCAAGGAAAATGGTCCCCTGATCTCTGACAATGATGGTCTCATCACTCATGGCTGGAACATACGCTCCTCCCGCAGTGCAGGATCCCATCACAACAGCAACCTGGGGAATGCTTTCTGCAGAAAGCCTGGCCTGGTTGTAAAAGATCCTGCCGAAATCATCCCTGTCAGGGAACACCTCTGCCTGGCTGGGCAGGAATACACCTCCCGAGTCAACAAGGTAAATACATGCCAGGCGATTTTGAAGCGCAATCTCCTGGGCGCGCAGATGCTTCTTAATGGTCTCCTTGATGTATGTCCCCCCTTTGACCGTGGCGTCGTTGGCAACGATCATCACCTCTTTCCCATGCACCAGGCCCACACCTGTGACCAGACCGGCCGACGGAAACAGGTTATCATATTGTCCGGTTGCAGCCAGGGGACTCAGCTCAAGAAAAGGGGTGTTTGTATCCAGGAGCAGGTTGATCCTGTCTCTGACCAGCAGTTTGCCTCTTTCGGTATGTTTCATCCTGGCTTTCTCTGGCCCCCCGGAGTGAACCGATTCAAGCCTGGCCTTCAATCCTTCGAGTAAGAAAAGGTTGTGTTTTTTCCTAAGCATGAATTCTTCCGAAGATGGGTCCCTTCGCGATGTCAGTTTTTTCACTTCAAAGAATGGGTTTGATCATTAACCATAACACTTTTGTCAAACGTATTGTTTAATATAAAATGTAAAAAGATTAAACAAATGTTTTATTCGGATCAATTTCCAGGTATCTTGACAGCCATTTTGTACCCAAGTAAAAAGGGATGGTATCCAACAGTGCAGCTGCCATCTTAAACAGGTAATTGGAGAGGATCAGGATCACCAGACTGTGGGCCACGGTTTCCCCTGGTGTGATGGAAATGGCATTCGTAAAAAAGTAGGTGATCAGGATCACTGCCACAGAATCGACCATCTGACTGGTGAGTGTCGACCCGTTGTTCCTGAGCCAAAGGGCCCTGCCCCTGGTTAATTTCTTCAAAAAATGGAATATCTGAACATCCACAAGCTGGGCGGACAGGTAGGCAATCATGGAGGCCAGTGTGGCCATGGAGGTCCATTGGCGGATCTGGAAATAGGTCCGGTCGGGATGGTCCAGTGCCGGGAGTCCGTCGGGGCCCAGAGCCGTATGAGGAGGCAGTGCTGAACCAAGCCATAAAATGAAAAGTACCCAGATGTTCAGGGCCAATCCCACCCAGACAACCATGTTGGCCCTCCGTTTACCGTACAATTCGCTGATAAAATCGGTGCAGAGGAAGGTGATGGGATAAGGCAGGACTCCCACGAATACCACAAATGGGATGCGGACCGAGCCGATATTGAAGGATAGGTCGATCTGCCGTGAGATTCCGAGTATGTTTAATATAGCCAGCGTACCCAGGAAAAGGCCCGACAGGATGACAAATACAAGCTCCCGCCTGATGGCGATTTTATGCCCACTTTCTGTTACATTCCCAAACATTCAAAAATAAGTACAATTTATTCTCCCGAATGTTCGCTCCCTGTTCATTAATTGTTTCAAAAGGTATTCTTTTTATCCCTTAATTGTAACATGGATTTCCTCCCGTATCTCGGGTTGGAACAGAATTGCTATATGAAAACAGGAATAGGCAAATTACTTCAAATTGATACAGGCAACAGGCCCATGATACTGGCTCTGTTGGTTCAGGCGGGTTGTACCGGGATTTTCGCAGGTGCGCTTCAGCTGGCCGGTAACGCCCTGTTCCTGGAATCTTTTGGTGCAGAAAAGATACCCCTTGCCATGATGGTTTCGGGTGCAGTGGGGATCCTGATTGCCAGTATCTACAGTTATTTTAGTAAGCAGCTGGAAGTAAAATCCTTTGGGATTCTGAACCTGGTCGCTGTTGTATTTATTACAGCTGCATTGCTGATCGCATCTAACGTTCTCCGGAAATCATACTTTGATTTTGTGGTATTTGTCCTTATGGGTCCCATGTTGTTGATCACACTGCTGGGCTTCTGGATCACTGTGCGGGGTTTTTTATCGCCCAGTTCAGGGAAGCAGCTGTCGGGTCTTATCGAAGTAGCCCTTGTGGGCGGCATGGTACTATCTTTTTTCCTTATCCCCTTCCTGGTCAGGGCAGGAATACAGCTTAACCATGTCATATATCCCGGCATGGGAAGCCTGATAGTGGCAACCGGAGCGCAATTTTACGTGCTTGTGGGAATGGGGAAAAACCAGGCTTTTTCAAGCAAGCGGGTAAGCAGCACAGGCCCCATCAGGCTTTTTTCACACCGGTTCACCGGACTGATCTCGGCTTTTGTGGTGCTTGGTGTGGGTGTATCTGTTGTGCTCCATTACTCCTTCCTCTGGTCGGTCTCAGATCAGTATGCAGGGGGAGTAGGACTTGTTACTTTCCTCGGCTTCTTTTTCGGAGCAATGATTGCTGTGGGATGGCTCATGAAACGATTCCTTTTTGGCTGGATTAAAAAGCGGTATGGCTTGGGGGTCACCATGCTGATGTCGCCCGTCATCCTGCTGGTTGTCTCACTGGCTGCCGTCATTATTGGTGATCTGTACGGATATCGCGCTGAGTCGAGCTTATTCCCAACCTTCTTCCTGCTTGTTTTTCTGACCCGGTTTATTTTTGGTGCCTGGCACGACTCCATGCAGGATCCTTCTATGAATGTGATTTACCAATCGCTTGATCCCCGGGAGAAACAGAATGTGAAATCCGGCATAGAGGGAATGCTCAGTCAGATCGGAGTATTTACCATCGGATTGTTTCTGGCCTGTTTTGTGCTGTTCAGTTTCATTGAGATCATTCATGTGACCTATATCCTCATCGCGCTGGCAATGGCCTGGTTTTTTGTGGGGCTTACCCTTCACAGAAGCTACAGGAAGTTTCTACGTGTCTCTCTCGAATCGGACAGGATAAGGGATCAGCAGGACCGGGGCTTGCCCGAGCTGGCAAAAATTGACCTGCATAAAACTGCATTTCCGGTTGAGTCCATCGAATTTAATCCATACCTGTTCCATTATACCCCCCACAGCGAAATATTAAAAATGCTCGATCACGCGCATCCAGGTGTGCGACTTCGTGTTTGGGATCACCTGCTGGGTACATCACCCGGGTTGCCGCAGCTTACCCTCAGCCTGATGCTCACCAATGAACATGAGCCGGACATTAAAGACAGGATCAGGAATCTATCGCAGAGGAAACTAAGAAGCAAACTGGGTTTGCAGGCCGCTTTTATTAAGGAGCGGCTCGACAGATTTACGGACAACTCCTCGGAAGTTGATCCGGCCATTGATGAAGCTTTTCACTCGGGTGTCAGGAATGAGGTCTTTGCAGCGCTGTATCATGTAGCACGGGAACGTGACCGGACGTATCTACCCGAAGTGGTTTCCCTGTTAAAGGATAAAGATCTGGACCTAAGAAGCGTGGCTATTTCCACGGCCGGACAAATTGATTCGAGGAGGGTAACCGCCAGCCTGATTGAGAGCCTGGAACACCCAAAGCTGTATGCCCTGGGATGGTCCGCGCTGGTTAACCAGGGAGAGTTAGTCCTGGATGAACTGGAGTCAACATTTCATAAGCCCGGTTCTGACATTAAACTCCAGCAACGCATTATCTCTGTTCTTTCAGCCATTGGAGGGGTCAGGGCAACCCAGCTTTTGCTGGAAAAACTTGATTACCACCACAGAGAGGTTTTTACTGCTGTGGTGCTCGGACTCCATGAAAATCATTTTCAGGCCAATCACCTTCAGCAGGCAACCATCCATACAGCCATATTGAAACTGGTACAAACAGGAGCCTGGAACCTGGCAGCCAAGGTATCCATCCGGATGGAGAATCCTGGAGGATCACTTGATCTGGCTGTTGACCATGAGATCTGGGGTGTGAATGAGCTGATTCTCATGTTGCTGTCCATGATTTATGACCGGCGTTCTGTTCACAGGATCAGGATGAACCTGCTGGATAAGCAGACGGAGGACAGGGAGATGGCCATTGAGTTGCTGGATCTCCTGCTGGCAGAACCTTTAAAAACATGTGCTAATTTCCTATTTTACAGATATTTTGATCAGGGAAAAGATCGATAAGCTCCAGTCGCTCGACAGGGTTGATCTTCTTCCCGTCGATTTGTTGCTCAGAAAAATCCTGAACCGTGACGGGATGCAGATGGGGGATTTTATCCGCATTTGTGTACTGGAGCGGATGGGAAATGTTGATCGCTATTTTGATGAGCAGCAAATCATTGCACAGGGATTTCATCCAAATCCCAAAATTCGTGAAACCGCAGCGCAATTATTACGTAAAAATGATCCCGGGCGTTATGATATGGTCACGGAAAGACTGGATTTTCCAGATAACAGCTTTCCGGATCATGAAGATTCAGCCAGATGGTATGTGAATACCACAATAAATCTGGCCGTCTGGAAGTTGTTTAAGGACGTAGGAATAAACAGCCTGTTCAAGCTGGTTTCGGTGCTACAACCATTCTCTGAAGAGCAATTGTCGGAAGGGGATTATGTGGTACTTGCCAGGTCAGAAACGGCAGTTGGTCTTTCTCCGCTTACAAACGGGATTGCGATTATTGCGGTATACCAGCCCGAAATTCTGGAGCAAATTCGTTATCTTGGGACAGAAGTAACGCGTGAAGCGTACTTGATTGAGAGAGAGAAATTCATTGAACTGCTGTTTGATGACAGGAGTTTATTGCACGTTTTTTGTGCATTCTTAGACCAGACTGGAGACAGATTGGCTTAAGGTGAATTTTGTTGCAGATAATGAATGAGAATATGGGTAAATCCTCAATGATAGATACAGGTGTGCTGAAAAGAAACCCTTTTCCGGGCATCAGGCCATTTACCAGTGCTGAGGATAAGTATTTTTTTGGAAGAGATGGAGTTACGTCCGAGTTGTTGGATCTGCTGCAGGAGAACAGGTTTGTTGCTCTTGTGGGCGCTTCAGCCAGTGGGAAGACCTCATTGATTCAGTCAGGTATTATTCCTGCACTGATCACTGAGGAGAAACAGGAGTGGGTGCCTGTCTCTATACATCCGGGACTGAAACCTGTAGAGAGCCTTATACGCGGATTTCAGCAGGTATTTCCCAAAAAACTTAAAGAATCTGATGTACAGTCCTTTTTATCGGGAACACAGGATTTGGGAGACCTGATCGTTGAAAAGGGATTGGGCAGTCATAACTATTTTCTGGTCGTGGATCAGTTTGAAGAACTGTTCAGGATTTGGATCGGAGACAAAATCAAATGTACGAAGGACCCGATATCAGACGTTTTGTGGATTTGTTGGTGAAGGCTACCCAGAAGGAACGCCCCGGCATTTATGTATTGCTTTCCATACGTTCTGATTTTATCGAAGCCAGCTGCATCTTTCAGATCACTCACAGAGTTGATGAACAGGAGCAAATTCCTTTTGCCCCAGATGTCACGCGAATCTTTGTCTGTGTCAATTACCGGCCCTGTCAGCAAATCGGTGTAAGGTTTGAATCCGGGTTTGTGGAGTACCTGCTCGATGACCTGGATGATATGGAGACTCCACTTCCCCAGTTGCAGCACTCCCTGGTACGTACATGGGATCACTGGGCACAGCAGGGAGATAAGGACCAGCCCATTTCCATCAGAGACTATCAGGCGGTTGGTTCAGTGAAATCGGCGTTAAGTGACCACCTTGAAGAAGCCTTTGAAGAGTTGGATGAGAACCAGAAATTGATCTGCGAGCGTTTGTTTAAATCCATCACCGCAAAAAGTGAACAGTATAATGGATTCAGCCGGCAGGCCTCTCTGGGGAATATTGCCAGGATTGCCCATTGCAGTATTGAGGATCTGTCCGATGTGGTTGAGGTTTTCAGGAGGCAGGGAAGGGCCTTTCTTTCGCCGAATTCCAGTTTTTCACTGACTTCAGAATCCATCATTGACCTTTCTCATGAATCCTTGATACAGGATATGGGACAGGCTGCATCAATGGGTGGATGAGGAAGATGAATCCATCAAAATGTACCTGAAGCTTTCAGAAGCATCAGCACTGTACCAGCAGGGTAGAACTGAACTATGGAAACATCCTGAACTTCAGATTGCCATTAACTGGAGAGAAACCCAGAAACCGACTCCTGCCTGGGGGGTACAATATCATCCTGCTTTTGAAAGGGCTATGGTATTTCTTAAAAACCAGTGAGGAAGAGATCATCTGGGGGGAGGAGCGGAAAGTGATCCTTCAGAAACGACAGACTTTTTCTGAACAGGGCTATTGCTATTTTTATGGGGGCCCTGGTGGTAATCCTTGCGGTGGTATTTTTATCCACCCGCAACAATCCAGTAAGAGATCCGGTTCCCGGTCAACAGGATACTCAGAATCTCGACATTAGCGGATCGAACCAGTATGCCGATAAGGAGGAGCCTCAAGACTCAAATGAAGAACCATCTGTATCCTATTCAGAAGAAGTTCCTGATCCCTCATCCGCTTCTGAAGTTGAACTTGATAACCCAGGCGAATCAGATAATCGAATTTCCCCCTATACCCCTCAGGCCTCTGAGGTAAGATGAGAGTTCAGTCACTTCAGGATCCCAGAATTCTCCCTCCTCAGGAAGACAGACAATTGCAGCTACAAAACCGGCCATTGTTCCTGCTTCTTCCCGGAACCAAACTTCCAGTACCTCCAGTGCAGAAAAGCTAGCACTTGAAAGAAATGCTGTTAATATTGCAAAGCGTGTGGCCAGGCAAAGCCTTGAGATGAGTGAGAATACTGATCTGCAAGGGCTTCTGGCATATCAGGCGTATCAGATCAATTCTCAGTATGGTGGGAAGTATTACGATTCCGATATATATGATGGGCTTTATATTGCACTGAAAAAATTAATTTCTCCGGCTTATAATATCTACCCAAACCTGCGAAACTCCATCAAGGATATTCAATGGCTAAGCAGAACCGGAAGTATTATTACGGTCAGCAGTGACGGGGCTGTTAAGATTCTTTCGGGCACTTTTGCAAACAGGGCATCCCAAATTTCCCTTCAGAATACAGGGCAGAATAATGAATGTATTATTCTAAGTCCGGATGAAAGAACTGCAGCCATAGGAACCAATGGAGGTGGCCTGTTATTCCTTGAGATGGAGAATCAGGGTGCGGTGGTGCATCAGGATAGTGAAGCCGCAAGTATCATTCTGTTTTTGGAAAATCTGGGTAAATCCGGGAGCTTTATTTCTGCTGGCACAGATAACCGGATCTTAAAATGGAGTTATGAAGATCGTTCATCCAGCGAACTTGTGGCGACTAAAGGTCGTCCTTCGGCTATTGCCGTGTCCCCAAATGGACAAAAAGTAGCATACGGGACAAGGGATGGCAAATTAATTGAATTTAATGTGAATGCCCCCGGAAATGAAAACCTGATCAGGGAATTTGGCCAAAATCATGTAAGGGCCATCGCCTTTAGCCCCAATGGAAAATCGATGGTTGTGGGACTATTGGATGGCTCACTTCAAGTGCTTTCTGAGAATGGCCGTCAGCAGCTTGCATCACTCAGGGGCCCTGAAGCGAGGGTTTCAGATCTTAAATACAGTCCGGATGGAAGGTTCCTTGCTGCCGCTTCACACGATGGCAAGGTCTACCTATGGAATAGTGCTGACTGGAGCAACAAACCTGCAGTTTTTGAGGAAAACAATGGATTTGTGCTTTCGGTCTGTTTTAGTGAAGACAGTAGATATTTTTATAGTGGTAGCGTGGATTATCCAAGATTAATAGGAAGACCTTCAGGAGCAGAAGTGATGGTTCGTGATTTCTGCTCCCTAATTGATAGGAATCTGACGCAAAACGAATGGGATCAATTTTTCGGAAGCGATATTCCATATATGAAAACTTGTCCGGAAAAGAATTAATAAAGCAATCTGAATATGCGAAAACGGATAATACTCATAGCAACTCATTTACTGCTGTTTCAAATTGTTTCTGCGCAGGATCAGGTGAGCTGTGCCCAGTTACTTGAAGACGCGAAAGAAGCTTATGGAGCAGGGATGGTTGAACTGGTACCTGAACTTTTGAACGATTGTATTGAATCGGGACTGAGTGGTAGCTCGAAGCAGGAGGCTTATGTGTTGGTGATTACTGCATATCTCTTCGATTATCTGCCTAATGAGGCCGATGCGCTTATGGAACACTTTCTTGATGAGTTTCCCAATTTCCAGGCAAAACCTTCTGACCCATCCGAATTCACGATTTTATTAAACAAGCATAAAGAACAAAGGGCGGAACTGCAAACGCAAAACATCAGACAGCAACAGATAACCACACAGACAAACCGGGAAGCTGAAGCCAGGCAGGAACAGCTGCGACAGCAAGAATTGAAGAAGTTGAAAAGGTCTCAAAAACAGGGGAATAAATCTTCTCCTGGCCTGGGATTCACTGTGGGGACCAATCTTTCCATACCGCAGCTCATTGAACCTTACAGTATCACCGATCCATCATTGAGCGATGGAAAATTCGGAGTAGCAACGCCAGGATTCCATATAGGTGCTGAATTGTCTTTGCCTATTTCGAATGCGATTGAGGCTTCCGTTGAATTACAATACGAGAGGGTCCGATTCAACTTTACAGAAACACCATTTAGTTTTACAGCGTACACATATGATGAGTTTCAGAATCGATTGGCCTTACCGCTATCATTTCTATTTCATATGAATCCTGATTCAGATAATAAGTTCTATTTTAGGATTGGGGTCGTGACTGACTATTTGCTATCTGCTTCGGCTTCAGGCATAAGGAATTATACTGACAGCGAATCACAAGCTCCCGATGCAGTTGTGGACATAACGGAAATTACATCTGCCAGATCTCGAATGAATGTGAGTCTGCTTGGGGGAATGGGGATGAAGTTCTCTATGCAGAGTGGGTTCATTTTTATTGAAACCATTTACCAGTACGGGCTTTTACAAGGAAATGTGGAATCAGAGAGATATAGCAACCAGGACCTGGTTTGGATGCTATACCATGTGGATGGGGATTTCAAACTTCATCAATTGAACATATCCGCTGGAATGGTTTTTTATTTGAAATAAATTGAAGTGACTTGTTATGAGGTATTTAATATATATTCCCATTCTTCTTCTGTCTCTTTTACTTATTTCCTGTACGCAGGAAATATCTCCAGAGCAATCTGAACGGTTTGTCAAATTCTACGGAAGCTCTGTAATGGATGAAGCCAAAGATATAGAAGTGCTTGATGATGGAAGTTTTGCAATTTGTGGCATTGATTCATTGGCTGGTGAAAGCAAGCGAGCTGTTTTGATCGTTACGGATGAGTATGGCAATGTAAAATCAGGATTTCCGCAATACTATTTTGAAGGAGGGTATAATTCTGTCGCCAATACACTGATTGCCAAAGATGGTGGGGATGGAGGATTTCTTCTTGCAGGGTACGTTGACAGACCCCAGGGTGACAGCATTCAGCGAGACATTTTTCTTGTCAGGACAACAGCTTCAGGTAGAGAGCTGTGGAAGAGAATTTATGGATCAGCTAACGATGAAGCTGTTCTTCATGCTACCGAAATGTTGTCTTCGGGTGGATTTATGCTATCGGGTTACCAGGTCAAGAATGGCAAGAAAGATGTTATGGTCATGGGTGTTACCGATCAGGGTGATTCCCTCCAACTGGGACTTAGAATCAGTAACCCGTCAGGAGATGCGACAGCCAACTATATCTTTAACACAGGTGAAAATTATCTCTGTGTTTGTACATATGAAACGGTGGGAAACGGTGGGACTGATATCCTGGTGCTGAATTTTGATGAAGAACTGAGTCCGAATTATAAAGTTCTGGGCAAAGATTCAGATGAAATAGGGAAGTGTATTGTGAAGGATGACTTTCAACAATACCTGGTTCTGGGGGACCGGAAAAGAGTCTCCGGAAATTCCGAGATAGTAGTCTATTTGATAGAAACAAGTGGATTATTGGTCACAAAATCTTATGAGGTTGCAACCATTTCTGAAGCAGGTTCAGACATGTATGGAAAGCGCATGGTTAAAATGGAAGATGGTAGATTTGCCATTGTGGGGACAAAGCAATCAGGGAGTAACAAGGATCTCTTTCTCCAGTTTCTGACACCTGATTACCAGGCCTCCGAAATGGTAATATTTGGATCTGCCGGAGATCAATCAGGTGTAGACATTGGTCTTCCCATTGAGGGTGGAATCCTCCTGCTGGGAACCAATGGCGAAAATGCCAGCAGCATGATCTCTTTGATCAGGACGGATGATATGGGTGACCTTTAAAGGTGTTTTTATACAAAAGCAATGTATATGCGTAGCATAATTTTATATGGCCTATTCCTGGGAATGCTTCTTTATCACCTCCCTGGTGCAGGTCAGATGCCCACTGCAGCAATTACAGGAAGGGAAGATGTAACCTGTTTGGGCGATTCAGTGGCAGCGGATTTGATTATAACAGGAAAGGGACCCTGGACATTGGTGATCAATGATTCGCAGGGAGAATATAAGACCCTTGAGAAGATACCTTCGCCCTATGTGATCTGGTTGAAACCAGAGACAGACAACAATTACTTTATAGCCAGTGTTACTGACAGACTTGGTGAGGAGGGTTTAACCTTTGGGAATGTTGAAATCACAGTTCTTCCGAGCTCCCCGGTCGACATAGTCATGGACCAAACAATTTATTTAAAAAGCCAGGCTGGAGTTTCACTGGTCTCCAGTCCGCCAGGAGCAACATTTTTTGGGAATGGAGTGATTGGGAATATATTTTATCCCGGTGTTGCTACTCCTGTGGGATCTCCACATGAATTATCCTGCACCTATACCAATCTATACGGGTGTGAAAGCAAAGATTTTGTCGATGTTCAAGTCATTCACGGCGAATCAGACGTGATACTGGTTGCGGGTGCGGATACCATTACCTCGGTATGTGATGATAATATGAGTTATGAGATCAGGGGAACAAACAAGGATAAGCAAAAAGGTTTGTTTTCTATAAGGGAGGTTGGCTCTCCAGTTTACCTCTCGGGCTACATTGTGGATGAGGATTCTTCGGATAATATGGCTTCTTTTAATCCATCTGGGTTAATCGGAACCTACGAATTGGTCTATACCTATGAATATGATGTTTTAACTATAACATCCACCCAACGCATCAATGTAAATGATCTGGAAAGTCTAACAATAAGTGGTTTCCCGGAGATTGTATGTACAGGGGATGAACCCTATCTGCTCACCCCGGGAAACATTGAGGATGATCCGGATGCAGTCTATACCATTAGCGGTACGGGTATCACGGGGAATCAACCCGATGGTTACTATTTTAATCCGGGAATGGAATCTGTACCCCTGGGACCCGGTACCATTCAAATGGACTACACAACCTCAAATGGTTGCTACGAAATGGTAGAAAAACATATTGATACAAAGTTTTCTCCCGATGTGTCCTTTTCATTCACGCCTTCATGCCTGCCTCCAGACGGTGGGACCGTATCATTTACCAATACGACTACCGGTAAATATTCAGTGGAGGATGGTGGTTCGTGGTTGTGGGATTTTGGAGATCCGGAAAGCGGTTCACTTAACACCAGCGTTGATGAAAATGCAAGTCATAATTATAGTGCGCCTGGAAGGTTGGAGATCATCCTTACAGCAACTACTGTCGATGGCTGTGTGGCCAGCAGTCCACAGGATACAGTCCTTCCGGACCAGCCTGTGGCAGATATGACCTGGTTCCATGATTGTTATCTCAAGGGAGAGGATATCACATTTTTAGACCGCTCTGTTAGTGAATTTTCACAAATTGATTTCTTGCAGTGGACATTCAAGACTGAAGATGACTTGGTCCTTGGAGTTCTGGAAAGTACCTCATCGGACGATACCATCACTTTTCCGTTTTCCTCCCAGAGCAAATATAAAGTCGAGCTTGAAGTTCGGGACCTGGTAGGGTGCAGCGACAAGACTTCCAAGGAACTTAGATTAAGGCCAACCTATCCAATTACATCCCAAGGATATCACCAAAACTTTAACGGAAATACAGAATATTGGGATATTGGTAAAGACAATGTTTCAAGTTGGATTCTTTCCGAACCTGATTTCTCTGGATTTGAACCGGTATCCGGTGATAAGGCTTGGTTTACTGACCTTCCTATGGATGATCCTTTATACCTGGAAAGATCATGGATTGAAAGTCCCTGTTTTGATTTCAGAAATGCAGACGAGCCAGTGATAAATTTGGATGTATTGAAGAGCCTAAGGCCCGGAAAGGATGGTGCTGTGCTGCAATATCTGGCAGGAACCGGGGAAGATTGGGTCACATTGGGCAATATCGGAGAAGGAACAAACTGGTACAATGTGGAGGAGATTGAGAATAGACCTGGCGGTAGTGTTTATGGTTGGGGCCAGAACCAGCTATTTCAAAACGACACCTAATGGATAAATGCAAGTCATGATGTTGAAGAACTTGTAGGTCAACCACATATTAAGTTTAGGATTGCTATCGCAACAAGTGCAACCCAAACCGAATTGGTTAATGAGGGCTTTGCGTTTGATAATTTCTCGATTTCTCAGGATTTCAGCGGGGGAGCGGTGCTTGAACACTTTACCAATTCTGCGCAGGAAGAGTCCAAAAGTGCGGATGACATTGTAGATGATCTGGCCTTTGAGAATCCTGGGGCGGTGATCGATATCCAGTATCATATGGACTATCCCGGAATAGACTCAATGTATCTGAACTATCCATTTTCTTCAACCAGATTTTATCATATGGAGGTACCTTCTGTGCCTTTTGCCATATTAAATGGCAGAGAAGAGTCGGAATTCCGTTTTGATTTCTCTGGGCCTGCTGAACAACCTAATGAGGATATCCTGGAACAGGCGTCACTTGAAGAATCTCCATTTCTAATGGAACTAAAGGTTGACTGGACAGATATGAGTCTTGAGGCTACGGCAACCATCACCTGTGATACACAGTCCTATAATTCCAATGTGGATCTATACATGGTGGTGATGGAGACTTCTGTTACTGCATATACCGGATTGAATCAGGATACGGAATTCAGGAATGTTGTATTGGATATGCTTCCGACACCTGCAGGTAAGTTGCTTGGAAATGAATGGGTAAAAGGGGATGTAGTTACAAAAACCTTTTCATGGGATTACCCTGCGTATGTTGAAGACATGGAAGATCTGGCTGTGGTGGCATTTGTGGCTGACAGGGACAACAAAGGAATCATACTGAAGGCTGCCGCCTCCTATATGACCCCTCAGGTGGGAGCTGAAAAAAACCAGGAATCTTCCAGGGAGTCTGGCTGTGTATCCCAACCCTGCTTCACATATGGTTTATGTGAATCTGGGAGATCAGGCCTCCATGGAGGGGAATATAACGGTCACGGATCTCTCGGGAAGAAGGGTAATGGAATCTGAAGTACAGCCGGGTTATTCCATATTCCGGCTTGATGTTTCTTCCCTGCCGGAAGGGATGTACATGATTAACTGGATGGAAGCCGGCTTTTTGAAAGGACGAAGCAAGCTGATCCGCACCAGGTAGCCCGTCAGGACTCTTCCTGCATGGCCAGCACAAATGCTTCGCCGAAGCGAAGCAGGTTGTCCGATTCTTCCTTTCCTGGTAAGAACCGGGCTGTAATCCCATCTGCCACGATTTTCAGCTTCAGATTGCGAAGGTGGTCCTCTATGATCCCGACTGCTTCACCGCTCCACCCGAAAGATCCGAAAGCAGCGGCAGGTTTTCCCTTATCCCGGATGGGATTAATAAGCGAAAAAAGTTTATAGACAGGAAGCAGTGTATTCTGGTTGATGGTGGGAGAACCCACCAGGATACCATCTGCACGCACCAGGTGCTCTTCAAGGTCGCCCAGAAGTATGTTTTCTATATCCACAAGGTCTACCTCTACCTTGCCGGTTTTCAATAAACCCTCCTGTATCTGCTTTGCCATTTCCGCTGTATAGCCATAGGCCGAGATATAGGCCACGAGTACCCGGTTTTTTTTCCGGGTATCATCCAGGTAACTTTTTGAAATGGCTGCGGAGCGCTCCATTTTTTCTTTCCAGGTGGACCTGAGAATGGGTCCGTGACCGGGGCAGATCATGTGAATGGGAAGGGGATTTATTTTATCAATGGCCTTCAGCATAAACTTGCTGTAGGGCTTCAGGATCACATCAAAATAATAATCAAAAGCTTCGGTATAGTCGCCCACCTGGTCGTCCCACATTTTTTCGTCTGCATAGTGTGCTCCAAAGGAGTCGCATGTAAACAGCAGGGCTTCCTCTTCCAGGTAGGTGTAAATTGAATCGGGCCAGTGCAGGTTGGGAGCGCCGATTACCCGGATGGTCTTATTGCCCAGGTCAATGACATCACCATCTTTCACTCTCAGGGACTGAAAAGGTTTTCCCACCATTTCAGCAAGGTAGGCCAGCGCCTGGCCGCTTCCAACCACAGTAGCCTGAGGGGCAATGTCAAGAAGGTGGCCCAGGGACCCGGAGTGATCAGGTTCCGTATGATTGCAGATAATAAATTCTATTTCAGAAGGATCGGTCAGGGAGAGCAGTTTCTCTTTGTATTCGGGCCAAAATTTTTCTTTCACTGTATCAACAACAGTTTTTTTCCCGGCATTGACAAAGTAACTGTTATAGGAAGTCCCGTATTTGGTTTCCATGACAATATCGAAGGTAAGCAGGTCGTGGTCTAAAACCCCTATCCAGCTTACATCATCTGTCACCTGAATTGTTTTATGAATCATTGTTCAGCCTCTGTTAAAGGCAGCAAATATAGGCAAAGTACAACAAGAAAAAAAGCTGCTCTGCAGGGCAGAACAGCTTTCTGAAAACTCACAATCTGAATGTAACGGACCTTACTCTTTATTTTTTCTTTTCGCCTTCACACTTCTTCTCGCAATCTGAAGATTTGGCGGTAGTTTCTTTTTTGGCTTCACAATCTTTAGATTCGGCCTTTTTTTCCTCAGCTTTTTTCTCCTCAGCCTTCTTTTCTTCGGCGAGTACGATGGTAGCTTTTGTATCAACTGTAGCTGCAACTGCAGTGGCACTGAATCCTCCGAGGAAGAGAACGAGTGCTAAAATGGCTAATGTCTTTTTCATCTTTTTTTATATTTTGTTACGTTGTAAAATGCATTTGCAATATAGGAGTTCGGGACACAGAGAGGTGTTAACGGGATGTTAAAAAAGACATGAAAGTCTTTTATTTGAAACGGGCGATGGGCGTGACTCCACCGGTAACGACCTGGTTCATTTCAACCTGGATGAGGGCATCGCTTGGAATAAACAGATCCAGCCTCGACCCAAATTTGATGAATCCCATCTCTTTTCCCTGCCTGGAAACCCTGTTGATGGAGGCGTAGCATTTTATTCTCCTGGCCACGTAACCGGCAACCTGCCTGACGAGCAGCGGCCCGAAGGGCGTGTCAATACCGATGGAAAACCGCTCATTGAGTTGGGATGATTTGGGATGACGGGCCAACAGGTATTTTCCCGGGTGGTATTTCAGGTAGCTTATCTTTCCCTCCACGGGATAGTAGTTGATGTGAACGTCATGGATGCTCATAAAGATAGAGACTTGGATGCAGGACTGACCCAGGAACTCTTCCTGTTCAGTTTTTTCAATGACCACAACCTTGCCGTCTGCCGGCGCAGTAATGGTCTTGTCGTCCAGAAAAGGCCTTCTTCGGGGCACTCTGAAAAAACGGAGCAACAGGATGCTTAGCACCAGTGCAGCCAGCGCAGTGAGGGATTTGGCCCATTCAGGCAGATAGAGGGCCGACAGGATAAGCAATCCCAGAAGAGCCAGGAGGGTGATGGCCACAATCCAACGACCTTCTCTGTGTATCCTGATCATTTCAGTTGATTTAGAATAACCACAACAAGCAGGATGGCGGGGGGTGCGAACAACAGGGAATCGAAGCGGTCAAGGATGCCCCCGTGTCCGGGCAGCAGGTTCCCAGAATCTTTCACATTGAAACGCCTCTTCAGCCCCGATTCGAACAGGTCGCCCAAAACGGCGAGAACGCTGATCACACCACCGGAGATGATCCAGGCGGTGGTGGAGAAGGTTCCAGTGGTTCTGTATATGATCCAGCCGGCCAGTAAAGAGAAAAAAAATCCGCCTGCAAATCCTTCCCATGTTTTTCCGGGAGAGAGGCGTGGAGTCATGGGATGCTTTCCAACCAGGCTGCCGGTCAGGTATGCAAAGATGTCATTGATCCATACCACTCCGATAACCGACAATGGGATGAGTGGCTGGAAGGAAATTCCATCCACAGCCCAACCCAATGCAATGAAGGAGGCAAGGGGAAGGGACAGCCAGAAGAGAACAAGTGATGCAACGAACAGAGATCTCTGCCGGAAAAAGCCTGCCATCCAGAGCACTGCCGGAATCCCGAGCCACAATGGATTCGCATTTCCATTGAGTCCGGCAAAAATAATCACGATGACAGCTGCTCCCGAGACTGCATGCATCCCGCAGGGTTTTAATCCTTCTTTCGAAAAAAGCCGGAACAGTTCCACCATGCCCAATCCATAAAGTACCAGGATCATGAGCAGAAAGGGAAGGGGTCCCAGCAGAATCGATCCGGCAAATAGAACGACCAGTATAATTCCGGTTGCGGTTCTTCGGAGGAGTTCTTTCACAGGTTTTCGAATTCCTTGATCAGTTTTTTGGCCCTCATGACCTTGTCTCTGTCTACATAGAGCTCAATATCACCAAATTTATATGCTGAGTCCTGTTTGTTAACAATAAATGCCTGGATGTTGTGATCCATTAACATCTGACGGATCAATTCTGCCTTGTAAGGATTCCCCAAAGCGTATATCTGAACCTGGTCTGTGGCCATTACTCAGCTGAATCCATCGGTTCGGTTTTCGCAGCAGGTTTCTTTTTTGCACTCACTTTAGCCGGAGGTTTCGGCATCTCCTCAGCACTGCCCCAGGGTCTTTTCCCAAAGATCTTTTCCAGGTCATCACTGAATATGACCTCCTTTTCAAGAAGAATTTCAGCCAGTTGCTGTAAACCTTTTTTGTTCTTCTTTAAAATGGATTTGGCCCGTTCATACTGGATGTCAATCAGGCTCTTTACCTCTGCATCGATGGTTTCGGCCGTCTTTTCGCTGTAGGGTTTGTTAAAGGAATATTCCTGTTGTCCAGTTGAATCATAATAACTAAGGTTGCCAATCTTATCACTCATGCCGAAATAGGAGATCATGGCAAAGGCCTGCTTGGTGACCCGCTCCAGGTCATTCAGGGCACCGGTTGAGATTTTGCTGAAGGTAAGTTCCTCGGAAGCGCGGCCTCCCAGTGTGGAACACATCTCATCCAGCATCTGTTCGGTGGTGGTAATCTGGCGCTCTTCAGGGAGGTACCATGCTGCTCCGAGAGCCCTGCCCCTGGGAATGATCGTAACCTTCACCAGTGGATTGGCATATTCAAGCATCCAACTTATGGTGGCATGCCCGGCTTCATGCCATGCGATGGTCCTCTTTTCAACTTCCTTGATGATTTTATTTTTCTTCTCAAGCCCGCCGATAATACGGTCAATGGCATCCAGGAAATCCTGTCGTTCTACCATTTTCTTATCAGTTCTGGCTGCAATCAAAGCTGATTCGTTACAAACATTGGCGATATCTGCCCCTGAAAAACCGGGTGTCTGTTTCGCAAGGAACTCCACATCTACCGAATTATCTGTCTTGATGGGTTTCATGTGTACTTCGAAGATGGCCCTTCTTTCGTTCAGATCGGGAAGTTCCACATGGATCTGCCTGTCGAACCTTCCTGCCCTCAGAAGTGCTTTGTCAAGTACATCAGCGCGGTTGGTAGCAGCCAGGATGATGACTCCACTGTTGCTGCTGAACCCATCCATTTCGGTGAGGAGCTGGTTCAGGGTATTCTCCCTCTCATCATTGGAACCAAAGTTTGGATTCCTTCCACGTGCACGCCCCACGGCATCGATCTCGTCAATGAAAACAATGCAGGGGGCTTTCTCCTTGGCCTGTTTAAACAGGTCCCTTACACGGGAGGCTCCCACCCCAACAAACATCTCCACAAAGTCGGAACCTGACATGGAGAAAAACGGTACATGCGCTTCGCCGGCAACAGCTTTGGCAAGAAGGGTTTTACCAGTTCCCGGAGGTCCGACAAGCAGTGCTCCTTTGGGTATTTTACCTCCCAGCTCAGTATATTTCTTGGGATTTTTCAGGAATTCAACAATCTCCCTGATCTCTACCTTGGCCTCTTCCAGTCCGGCCACATCACTGAAGTCGGTCTTTACATTGGTATCCTTATCGAAAATCTGGGCCTTGGACTTTCCCACACTGAAGATGTTGTTGCCACCGCCTCCGGCACCGCCACCCATGCGTCGCATCATATATATCCAGATTCCCAGGATAAGCAGGAAGGGAAGCACCCATAGCATGATCTCCCCCATATAATTCCTTCGTGTCACCGTAGTGTAGGAGGGCCTTTTTTCCTGGGGAAGCGTATTCATTACCTGGTTCAGCTCAGTCACGAATACGTCCTGACTGATGATGGAGTAGTAATACTGGGGGACTGATTGACCCAGAACGGTATTTGATTTTTGTGACCTCACATCCTCATATACAGCATCGGTCAGCCTTTCTGCCCTGATATACACCTCTACCTTCTCCTTATTGACAATAACCAGTTTTTCGATGTCTCCATTCTTAAGGATACTGAAAAAGCGGTTGGAATCAATCTCATGCAATCCCCCTCCTGAGCTCAGGAACTGTACCCCGATCATCACCAGCAGGATGATCCCGATAATCCAGTAGGAATTGAATTTGGGTTTCATATTGCCACCGGGTTTGTTCCCCGGATTTCCACCCGGACGATTGCCCGGTATATTTTTTTTTTCAGCCATATCTTTCTATTACGATTCTTCCTTCATTAACACCATCTTCCCGTCAGCCCATAACTCTTCAAGCCTGTAAAATGACCTGTACTCTTCCTGGAATACATGCACCAGGACATCGAAGTAATCCATCAGGACCCACTGGCTGTTCTGCAGCCCTTCCACGTGGTGGGCCCTTATCCCGTTTTCCTCCTTCAATTTCTTCTGGATGTTGTCGGTAATGGCACCAACCTGTGTTGTGGACTCACCATGACAGATGATAAACGCGTCACAGATGGAATGGTCAACTTCAGTTAGATCAATGGTGACGATCTGGTGTCCTTTTTTTTCACTGATCGCCTCAACGATCAGCCGGCACTTCTCTTCAACACTCATTACGTCGTTTTCACCCATCTGCTCTTTTAATGACAAAGGTAATGAATTTAGAAATTACATTTTTGTAAATTGGCCCAACACAGATTGGTGGCCCGAAACCTGGCCGGCATTCAAACTGTTGTTGCGTCCCAATTGATTGTCAAAAACTATACCATGCATCTCAAAAGAATCACATCTGGGCAGTATTGCATCCACAAATGGGTACCTGAACGGACTGCTAAAAGAGGATATGCCAAGAAACGAGATGGTGGTTACTGCTGACTATCAGGATAGTGGAAGGGGACAGGGGAATCACAGCTGGCATAGCAATCCGAAAGAAAATCTTTTAATGAGCCTTCTGGCATTCCCTGCATTTTTGTCAGCTTCCGATCAGTTTCACCTGTCCAGGCTGGCTTCGTTGGCACTTTGTGACACTTTGAAAGGTTTAAATCTGATCCCGGATATAAAATGGCCCAACGATATCCTGGTCAAAAACCGGAAGATAGCGGGTATCCTTATTGAAAACGGCATCAGGGGTAAAAACCTCTCGCATACCATTATAGGCATTGGCCTGAATCTGAATCAGGATAGCTTTCCGGGGTTCCCGGTTCCCGCCACATCGGTGGTGATGGAAGGGTTGGCCCCATTGGGTTTATCCGGAGCCGCTGATTTACTGATCCATGCATTGGAGCAACGCTATGAGCAACTGGAGTCCGGATTTGCAGGCATTCTGGAAAGGGAGTACCTGGGCCACCTGTTCGGACTGGACAGGCCTGGTGCGTTTATCTCCGAAGGAGTTAAGTTCACAGGAGTTATCAGGGGAGTAAGTGATTTCGGTGAGTTGCAGGTGGAACAGGAGGGGAGGATCAAAAACTACGCCTTCCACCAGATAAAGTGCATAGTGCCCAGTACTAAGTACTAAGTACTAAGTACTAAGTACTAAGTACTATGTACTATAAACTGAGTACTGAAAAATTAGAACGTAAAACTTTCTATTTTGTCCACCAGTCCGTCAACAAATTTCTTCAGGGGCAACTTAATCATGGGAAGCAGCATTTTATTCACTTCAGGTTCAACAGTGATCTTCACCCGCGTATCGTTGTCAGCTATATGTTTCAGCTGGATCCATATGGTGAACTGGTAGCTTGAAAAATCCGGATCGGACAGGATCTTGACCATTTTGTGTGGCTCCTTCTCCACGATCATCAGGCCGGTTCTACCAAGGGGATCCACATTGAAACTACATTTTTCCTCCGATGACTCCCACCCCGATACCTTACCTGCAGGGAGCAGGTCTTTGAAGTTGTGGAAATTGGTGATGAAAGCGTAGATCTGCTTGTCACTGCTTGCCGATTGGCCTATTTTACTCTCTATTTTCATATGAGTTTCTCCGTTTTTGTCATGCGCCATTCCAGGCAGAGGGATTTTCCCGCCAACGTGTCAGCAAGTCTATCTGGCTCTCTTCAATGAAACCGGTTTCAAGGGCCATATCAATCAGGGTATGATAGTCACTCAGGGTATAAAGCGGAACTCCTGCCATGCGGAATGCCTCTTCAGCTACCGGGAATCCGTATGTAAATATAGCAACCATACCGGTCACTTCCCCTCCGGCCTCACGGATCGCATCCACTGCTTTCAGGGAACTGCCTCCTGTGCTTACCAGGTCTTCCACCACCACCACTTTCTGTCCTGGTTCCATACGTCCCTCCACCAGGTTTTTTCTGCCATGATCCTTGGCCGATGCCCTCACATAAATAAAAGGCAATTCCATCAGGTCAGCGACAAGAGCGCCCTGGGCGATGGCACCTGTAGCCACCCCGGCTAAAAGGTCGGGCCTCCCGAATCGATCCAAAATGGTGGCCTCAAATGCCTCCTTTAAATAATTTCTTATTTCAGGGAATGAAAGGGTTACGCGGTTGTCACAGTAAATGGGGGATTGCCAGCCTGAGGCCCAGGTGAATGGTTGTGCGGGTTGCAGGATGACTGCTTTGCTTAGCAGCAGGTAGCTGGCTGTTTTTCTGTTTATTTCTGCCATTCGACAAATGTATAAAGTTTCTCGACGATCGTCTTTCCTTTGCATTGATAAATTTCAGAATGAATCAAACAGAGCAGTGGCAATTTCATGGTTATTAATCATATCTTTATTCATGATTCCTAACACGTATTGTTTGTTGTAATAATATCAACCATGGACAGGAGAAACTTTCTACAAAAATCAGGACTGGGAGTATTCGGACTTCTGGGTCTTGACATGGCTGTCGCCCCTTTTTGCACAAGCCATGTCCGCTGCACCAGATCTTAGCATAACCAAAGTTGAGACAGTTCGGTTTAAAAATGCCCACTGGACCTGGGTGAGGTTGCACACCAATGCAGGAATCATTGGAACGGGGGAGACTTATCCCTTTAATGAGGCCAACTCGGCTGTGATCAAGGACTTGGAATGGCACAGCTGGGCAGGAAAACTATTGGGAACAAATCCACTGGAGATCGAGCAAACCTGGGCCAGGATATTCCGAGCAGAATGCCTTTCACGGTACCGGAGGAGCTGAGATGCGAGCTTTGTCTGCAATTAACATTGCACAATGGGACATTCTTGGTCAGGTCTCTAAGCTGCCTTTGTATCAACTCCTGGGTGGTTCTGGTCAGAAAAAGATCAGGGTATACAACACTTATACCAATGGGATATCCAGGGCAATCAATGGATGGACTTTGGAAAACGATATGGAAGAAAATCGCCAAATTTCTGGTGGAAGAAGGAATAACAGCCATTAAATTTTGCCCTTTTGATAAAGCTGCTGTCAGAAACAATGGAGAATACATATCACGGAATGACATTGACAAGAGCCTCGACTGGATCAAAAGGGTTAGAGATTCAGTGGGCTTTGATCTGGAGATGGGATGTGAATTTCATAGTTACTGGAATCTTCCCAGTGCCACGCGTATTGCCCACGCCCTGGAACCTTACGATATACTTTTCCTGGAGGACATGCTTTTGCAGGACAATATACAGGCCTATGTGAGCCTTGAACAGGAGTCCAGTATTCCCCTGGTAATCAGCGAAAGATTGGCTACCAGATTTGATTTCAGAGAAATGTTTGAGGCAAAAGCCGGTTCCATTGCCATGTATGACCTTACCTGGTGCGGTGGCATTTCGGAAGGAAAAAAGATTTCGGATATGGCCAATACATATTACATCCCTACCATGATGCATACGTCGGGTGGACCCATCCTGTGGTATGCATCAACCCATCTGGCAGCAGCAGTTACAAATCTTTTTTATGTGGAAAGTGTATATCCTGAATGGCACGACCGCAATCCCCGTTTCTTCGATAATGCACCCAGGGTGAACAAGGGTATGGTTCAACCTCCGGATCTTCCAGGCCTGGGGTTACAGTTCAAAGAGGGATTATTCGAACAAGAAGATGTGATTGTTGAGACCATATCTGAAAAGAAATAAGATGTATAAAGTTTTTATTAAAGGACCGGGCCATCTATCTCGGTGAGAACTTTTCAGGATTCATTTCTTCAGAAAAAAGGCCTCTTTTATAAGTACCGCAATCAGGCGGAATTGAAAGAACTGATCCATGCATTCTATGGAATGACAGGGATCAGGAAACTTCGTATTTTTCATCATGATATGGAAGCGCTGACAGCCGCTTTTAAAGGGTGTTTTAGCTGTATCAATGCTGGAGGTGGAGTAGTCTTAAATTCCAGGGGTGAATACCTGGCCATTAAGCGAAATGGCTCCTGGGATTTGCCCAAGGGAAAGCTTGAAAAGGGTGAGGATTTCAAGACTGCAGCCCTCAGGGAAGTGGAGGAGGAAACTGGGCTGCAAGGCCTTGAGGTCTCGCACCTGCTGGTCTCTACCTTCCATGTGTACAGAATTTCGCGTAAACTGGTACTGAAAGAGACACAGTGGTTTGAAATGCATTATCCGGGTGCAGAGAATCCTGTGCTTACAGAGTGAAGAAGGAATCACGGCCTCCAGGTGGGTAAAGCCAGGCAAGAGCGGATTCGTTCAAAAGAATACCTATAAAAGTATACTGGATGTGCTGAAAATCCGGAGCCTGATCTGATCAGATATCACCTCGTGATCGCATGATCCGGAAGAGTTGCTGTTCAAATCCATCCGAAGGAAGGGGTGCAGGTGAAAGGATCAGTTTCCCATCTGGACCCATCAGGTATGCGACAGGAAAGGCTTTCACCAGGTAGTCTCCCAGCAATGAAATCTGCTCATTGTAAAAGAGCGCCTTCCACCCATATTGATTTCTTTCCATAAATGCTTTTACCTCTTCCTCCTTTTCAGCCACCATGATGGTGACTACTTCCAGATAGGCCTTATGCTTTTCAAAGTATGACTGCAGGTAGGGATACTCCATCATGCATCCGTAATGATCGGGTGTGGCAAACATCATGTAGAGGTATTTTCCCTGGAAATCAGAAGGGGTATAGGTTTCGCCATTTGTATCGGCCAGACTGAACCGCGGGGGAGGATAGCCTGTGATGAGGCTGGAAAGTTTATCCCGGATTTGTTTTGCGTATTTACCATAGACAGGACTCAGGGCCGTTGCTTCCAAAGAATCAAAGAGGATCAGGATGGCTTCTTTGTGAAAATCGCCCCGATAAAACAGTGTGGGAAGCTCCTGGAGCAGGATGAGATCTGCCAGGGTGTCATTGGTGACTGCCGGATGTCCAGAGATGATGGATCTCAGGCTGTCCAGATTATGGGTTCGGTTGATGTTGTAGCGGATCCCCTTTCCTTCCTGGGTGCGATCATAGTAGACCAGGAAATCCTTGAACATGGCTCCGAATAGTTCCATGTAGGCAGGGTGCCTCTCATTGACCCGGATGCCCAGGTAATCCCTGCTGATCTCCTCCAGCCCGGTCCGGCCCGAGTTCAGCTTCAGAACGCCTGATTTGTATTTCTGATAGCTGTCAAACCAGGGGGATAAGCCTTGAGTAAAATCAGCTGTCAGGACCCCGATCAGTGAATCTGCCACGGATTCTTCTCCCATTCTCCTGGAATGGATCAGTTGTTCATTGATCTGCAAGAACAGCGAATCGAACCGATAAATCTCATGGTTCAGATCACGGGGATGTCCTGTCACCCTCAGGGGGATTTTGTAGGGTTCAAAAAAGGGGGAGATGCGCTCTGAATAGGCCAGATCTTTATAAACGGGAAGCTGCACCTGATATTTGTTTCCGGGTTCCACATAGAGACTGGCATCATAAACGGAGGTAGCCAGGCGGATAAAAGTCTCACCGAAGGTTTCAATTTCAGTTGTGAAGGCCCCGTTCTGGTCACAAACCACAGTTGTAGTAGCCAGTGGGATGTCCAGGAACGGATTTCCCGGAACGGAAATTTGTATGGATCTGCCTGCGTAATCGGGACGTTCACCAGAAATGGTCACTAGCTGCGCACCCAGGTTTTCCCAAGCCCACAATCCGCACAAAACAAAAATCCCAACTGCACACACTCTCATCAGAGATAATCATTTATTTCAATTCCACCCGGGATAAACTGGGAAACGTCTCCCTTGTTCCGGATGATGTCCCGGATGATGGTGGAGTTAATGGGTGTATGCTCGGGAGAGGTCAGTAGAAATATAGATTCGACAGAGGGGAGCATTCGTTTGTTAATCTGGGCGATGGCTCTTTCGTACTCAAAATCGGCTGCGGTACGGATTCCCCTCAGCATATGTGTTGCCTTTACTTTTCGGCAATAATCGACTGTTAGTCCCTCGAATGAATCAGCCGATACCTGCTTGTACGATTCAAATACCTTGCTAACCATCTGGACCCGGGCCTCAATCTTCAGAAGGGGTTGTTTGGTAGAGTGAATACCGATGGCCACAATGATCTTATCAAACAAATCCAGCGCCCTGAGCACGATGTCTTCGTGACCAACCGTAAACGGATCAAATGATCCGGGAAAGACAGCAATCTTTTGCATGGCTCTTTTTTTCAAAGGTAGTGTTTTACTTGATTTCTTTTTTCTTGTTGGCGCTGACGAAAAGCACATTGCCCAACTTATCATACCCTGTATATAGCCCGAAACCTTCCGTTTTCAGTTGTTCATGCCTGAACCCGATGATGGTCAGATCGGCATCCACGGATGTCTCGCCGATCAGATCCCTGCTGTTTTTTCCGGATTCGGAACTGATCAGGTTGATGTTTCCAAACGATATGGGAAGTCGACCTGCCCTGATCAGCTCTTTTAATTCCTCTCTCTTTTGTGTGGCCTCATTGGGGTGGTAAATGGCAAAAATCTTAATGATTCCCTCTTTCCATTCGGGATGCCCCATGATGATATAACCCAGGAGAATCATCAGGTTGGCATTGTCATAATCTCCCTGTGTAATCCAGATATGGATCTGTTTCTTATAGCCAAAGCCTTTGTAGGAGGTATTCAATATGCATAGGTCAAAACCGGTGGCATAGAGAATGTCATGGGTATTTAGCGCTTCCTCAAGCATTTCAGGCTGGCTCTGGGAGAACTCGAAAAGGATCATGTTATTACCCTTGCCCGAGATGCCCGAAAGCTGGATAACCTGTGCAATGGCCGAGGTGTAGGAGGGACTGATGATGGTGTCAAGGTAAACCCGGTTCTTGGAACCAGCGGCCAGGTGAATCAGTTTACTGAGGATCTCCCTCGATTCCCGGTTGGTCTTCTCCGTCAGAAATCCTTTGATGTAGTGGATGTAGGTCCCAAATCCGTACTTCAGCGAGATCCAGCGCAGCATATCAAATGCACTGCGCCGCATGAAAGTGTCCTGGGAGACGCATATGGTAAATGGGCGCCAGTGCTCATCCAGATCCTCCCTGTCGGCCCTCTGGGCCAGGATCTGCAACTGTCTGCTCATCTGGAATACAACCCCCCTGAAAAGATTGACCAGACCCTTCTCTTTACGTTTGTATCCAGATACCATCACGTAGATCCCTCCCATGAAAATCAGGGAAAGCAGTGCATAGGGAGCATTCATTTTGAACATGAGCCAGAAAGACGTGACTGCTCCCACCATGGAGAGGTACCACCTGGATTTAAAGGTGGGCCGGTAAGAGGGATCGGCAGCAAAGTGTTCAAGCAGTGAGATCAGGCAGATCACTCCGTAGGTGACCATGAAAAACATGGCAATGATCTGGGCCACAAAATCGATGTCCCCGAAAGCCACAAATATAAATGCGATGATGATGCTCACCAATCCGGCATTGGTAGGCTCATTGTCTTTCTCCTTGCCCCTGGAGAGCCAGTTGTTCAATCCTGCTCCTGGGAATACATCATCGTATCCCATGGCCTGGAGTGTTCTCGGGGCAACCATAATGGATCCCAGGGCTGACGATAGGGATGCGGCTGCCAGTCCGATGGGGATGATGGGCCCCCACATGGCTATTTTTTCCATGATCATCTGGTCCGAGGCAAGTTCCCCGGGTGATGCGCTTACAGCCAGTTTATAAGCCACAAGGATGTAAACCACAAATCCGCCCAGGGTGGCCCAAAGCGTTCCCCTGGGGATCGATCTGCTCGGATTCTTCAGGTCTCCCGACAACCCCAGTCCGGCCACCAGTCCCGTGAAGGCAGGAAAGATGATGGTAAACACATAAAAGAAACTATCGGGATTTTGGATCTGGGCATTCAATACAAAAGGTTGATCCGGTGTAGTGGATGAACCGAGGAAGAAGAAAAGCAGTGATGTAAAGAGAATGGCAACCACAAAATAGAGAGCCTTCATTCCAATATTGGCACCCCGGGTGAGGATAATCACAGCAAGGATGCTCATGCTGAATAAGCCAATCCATCGCTTGTCGATGAGGGGTGTGTTTATTTCATAGTGCAGAAATCTGATCAGCGGATCAAACGCTTCAGAAAATGCAATCACGTAGAATGCAACGCTGATGGCCTGACTCAGGTAGAGGGCGATTCCAATGGCTGAACCGATATTCAGGCCAAATGAACGACTGATGATATAATAGGCGCCACCCCCCTGGACCTTCTGGTTGGTAGCGATCTCTGCCACTGCCATGGCTGTGGGAATGGTGACCATGTGGCCCAGAAAAATAATCCCGATTACCCCCAGAAATCCCTGGTGACCAACAGCATATCCAAAGCGAAGGAACAGGATGGCACCTAGGATGGTGGAGATGGTGGTCATGAAGACCGGCAGGGTCCCAAACTTGGCAGTGGTTCTATGCGTATGGTTGTTTGCCACGTTTTTTACTGCATAATCACAGTGAGATTACGAAAAAAAAGTGAATATCATGTGAAGGATCTCCCCGTTTTTTGTCCTTCGCAGTTTTTTATAACTTGCGTCCGGAATTATAAAACCCTCTCATTAGCACCGTGGAAGAGCATTTGAAGATCCTTATTGTGGATGATGAACCCGAGGCCCGGGAACTCCTGAAATTTATTCTGGAGGAGGAGTCGGGTTTAAAGGTTGTAGGAATGGCCGGAAATGTGGATGATGCGCTAAAGTTATTGAAGAAGGAGCTCCCCGATCTGGTTTTACTGGATATTCAAATGCCAGATAAAGACGGATTCCAGTTCATTGAACTGATCAACAGGGAGGGTCTTGAACCAGGAATTATCTTTGTTACGGCTTTTGACAATTATGCTATTCAGGCCATTCGGAATTCAGTATTCGATTATATCATGAAGCCTGTAAGACAGGAGGAATTGTTTCATGCGGTAGAACGTTTCAGGATAAGAGCTGCCAAAGGTCAGAATCATGAGCTGGCATCCTTGATCAAATCATTGAAAAAGAGCGAACCTGGAAAAGTTAAACTCAATACGCGCTCCGGATACATTCTGATTCACCCTCCGGAAGTGGTTTATTGTAAGGCGGATGGAAACTATACCCACATACAAATGTCGGATGGATCCGCCGAGATCACGACGCAGAATTTAGGGGCCATTGAGGAGCTTTTAAAGGCGGGGACTTTTTTCAGAGTGAGCCGGTCCTACCTGGTAAACCTGAAATACCTGGCCCGGGTTGACCGAAAGTCCAACCTCTGTTTCCTGGAGTATAATGCAGAGACAACCTCCATCAAAATTCCTTCCCAGAAGATTAAAATGCTTGAGTCAAACTTTTCCTGAAAAGCTTTATCCGTCAAAAGGCGGGGTTCACAAGCCAGAACCCATGGTTCACACAATAAGTCACTTTTCTCTTTACATTGTGTTATCCGGTCTATAATTTAGTTGCCACCAAAGCCCATTATAGAGCTGAAGTGAAACTCTAAAAGACTCGATCATGATAGAAGTATTCAACCTGGAAGGAATGCCTGTTTACAAGTACCGCGCACAGGAGGAAGAAACCTTTACAATAGCTGAGCTGGAAGGAAAGGGTCTCCCTTGTGGCATCTATTTCGTCAGGATCAAGAAGGCCAAAGGAACTGAAACCGCCAAACTTCTGATCTGCTAATCCAGGGACATGGGTTTCTCAACCTGTTCCTTCAACAGGGCAAATTCCATTAATTGGGATATCTCACTAACATACCTGAAATTTAATCCCTTGCGATAGATTTCATTGATCTCCTCCACATCTTTTATGTTCTCCATTGAAATGGCAATGTCTGTAATGCCAGCCCTTTTGGCAGCCAGGATCTTTTCTTTGATACCCCCAACCGGTAAGATCTTTCCGCGAAGTGTGATCTCCCCCGTCATGGCCATGTGATCCCGCACCTTCCTCTGTGTAAAAGCTGAAGCCAGGGATGTCATCATGGCTACGCCAGCCGAAGGCCCATCTTTGGGTATGGCCCCTTCGGGCACATGCACATGGACATTATATTTCTTAAAGACTGCTGTATCAAGCGACAGCGTGGAGGCATGGGATTTCAGGTATTCAAGTGCCAGTACTGCCGATTCTTTCATGACCTCACCCAGATTTCCTGTAAGGGTCAGTTTGCCTTCCCCCAGGCTCAGCGAGGTTTCAATAAAGAGGATCTCACCGCCTGTGGCAGTCCACGCCAGTCCCGTAACCACACCTGCGTGCTTGTTTCCGTCATATTTGTCCCTCAGGTACCTGGGTGGCCCAAGAATTTCCTGAACCCTTTCCCTGGTAACAGTTTTATCAAAACTGTCTTCGAATGCAATATGTTTGGCTACGACCCGCACCAATTTGGCAATCTGCTTATCCAGCTGCCTCACTCCCGATTCACGGGTATAGCTTTCGATGATGTGTTCAAGCGTCTTTACAGGGAGCGAGACCTGTTTCTTTTCCACTCCATGATTATCCAGTTGTTTGGGAATGAGGTGACGGCGGGCAATCTGGATTTTTTCTTCCACAATATATCCCGAAAGGTCGATGATCTCCATTCTGTCCAGCAATGCAGGATTGATGCTTGCTGTGGTGTTGGCCGTGGCAATGAACATGACCTTTGAAAGATCATAATCCAATTCCAGAAAATTGTCGTGAAAGGTGCTGTTCTGCTCCGGATCCAATACCTCGAGCAGGGCAGAGGCCGGGTTGCCGTGCACATCCCTGCCTACTTTATCGATCTCATCCAGCACAAACACAGGATTGGAAGATTTCACCTTCTTCAGGTTCTGAATAATACGTCCTGGCATGGCCCCGATGTAAGTCTTCCTGTGTCCCCTGATTTCGGCCTCATCGTGAAGCCCCCCCAATGACATTCTGACATATTTCCTGTTCAGTGCATCGGCAATGGATCTGCCCAGCGAGGTTTTACCCACTCCCGGAGGGCCTACCAGGCAAAGAATGGGAGACTTCAGATCACCTTTTAGTTTCAGTACAGCCAGGTGTTCCAGGATCCGGTCTTTTACCTTCTCAAGTCCGAAATGGTCCCTGTCAAGGATTCGGCTTGCACGTTTCAGATTAAAATTATCTTTGGTGAACTCATTCCAGGGCAGCTCAATCAGGGTTTGAATATAGTTGACCTGTACTGAATATTCACCGGTGGCTGGATTGAGCCTCATAAGTTTGTCCAATTCCTTCTGGAATGCGGCTTCTACCTCTTTGTCCCATTTTTTCTTCTTCCCCCTCTCCCTGAAATCAATCACCTCCTGGTCCTGGGGAGTTCCCCCCAGTTCATCCTGTATGGTTTTCATCTGCTGTTGGAGCAGAAATTCACGTTGTTGTTGGTCCAGATCGGTTTTTACCTTGGTCTGGATGTCATTCTTCAATTCCAGCATCTGGGACTCTTTGGAGAGGTGTTCCAGCAGCGTGAATCCACGCCGGGCCACACTGTTGTCTTCCAGCAGCGCCTGTTTCTCCTTCAACGAAAGTTCACTGTTGGAAGCCAGGAAGTTGATGAGGAATGAGGGACTCTCAATGTTTTTAACTGCGAAGGTCGCTTCAGTGGGAATGTTGGAGGATAATTTGATAATCTTGATGGCCAGCTCTTTCAGGGCTGCTGCAACAGCTTTTGACTCTTCTGCAGGTTCGTCTTTGGCATCTTCCAGTGGAGTAATGCTAGCTACGTGGTAGGGTTTATCGGCAATCAGTTCATTGATCCTGAAACGTTTACGACCCTGAATAATTACTGATGTGGTGCCATCGGGCATCTCAAGGATCTTTAGAATCTGCGCGACCGTTCCCACCGGATAGAGGTCATCGATGTCGGGATCATCGATGGATCCGTCCCGTTGGGCCACCGCCCCCAGGATCTTATTCTTCTTATATACCTCCTGAACCAGTCGGAGGGATTTTTCCCTTCCCACCGTGATGGGGATCACAACTCCGGGAAGAAGGACTGTATTTCTTAAGGGAAGAATGGGGAGTACATCCGGGATGTTCATTTTTTTCAGATCCTCCTCTTCCTCTTCCGACAGCAATGGAATATATTCTGTGTCTTCGTCCATGGGGATCATGAACTGCTCTAAACTGTTTATAAAACTATGCATCTGTAAATCGTCTCTCTGTGTTCAGTCAATCTGTCAGTTCGGATTTTTCCGACCAGGATTTACCAATATGACAATAAGTGTGCCAAGAATAGTACGTATGAACCGGGAGATTTGTTTTCTGCTATGCAGTCCGGCCTGGCTAAATATACTGGATGGTGACCTCTTTCAGGAATTTTTCTTCCAGCAAACGGGCCATCCTTTTTACCACTGTCCTTCGCATCTCTAATTCAACCGGAAGACTGGGGTCCTGGTGGGCAATATTGATTCTGGTTCCTATAATAAAATGGATTTCATCACTTTGCCGTACAAGTTTCACAATTCTGTCTGCGGGGCCCTTTCCCAGAGCGTAGGAGGGCGAGAACTCCTTCAGTATCCGGGTAACTTTGGTGATGGTAAGAATACCTTCGGTAACCAGGTCGATGCCCTCCATATGAGAAACAGGTGGCAGGTCGGGATCCTCAAATACCAGGCTGTCCTGAATCTCTACGCCCAGTTCCCTGGCGATGATATCAGCCGTTGTGGCTCCGCATACTACTTTTTTGCCTTTGAATGCGCGCACCGCTTCACCCAGGGCCCGTGTCATTTTCCTCTTCGTAGGGAGGACCAGTGATCACCAGAGTTTGCGGGGTTCGCGGAAATAGATGCTGGCGCAGCTGGTATCGTCCAGGGAGTTGTACCCATCATTCCTGTGGGCCATGTTCACCATTTTTGATGCAAGTTTTGCAGCAGAAATCTTGGGATTGTTGTGGACCAGTTTCACAGCATATTCCAGGATATGGTCGCTTCCCCATCCCAGTGGATACTTATCGGTTCCAAGACCCGATTGGGCAATTCCATCACTACAGAAGATGATCCTGTCTTCTTTCAGCGGCTGGAACTGACAGGAAAGGATCTCCTTCCCGGCATTCTTCTCGCTCTCCATGATCATACAGGTCCACCCCGGGTTGAATGGTTTGTTGTCCCGAAGGATGATGGTCTGAGGATTGTCATACTCCAGGATGGTTGTCAGACCGTCATGCTCGATATCCACTATGGTGAACGTGGAGTAGCTCATGTGCCGTTCACTGCATACGGGGAGGGTGTTCATAATTATATCAGCAATCTTCTCTACTGCTTTGTGTTCCATGGTGAAATTTACAGCCATGGTGGCAGTCAAGGTTGCCAGAACATTGGCTTTTACCCCGTGTCCCATACCATCGGAAAGCACTGCAATGGTTCGGTTCTCTTCCTTGATTTTACGGCTGATGAATACATCACCGCAAATTCGTTCTTTGCCAAAATTGCGCTGATTACTGGCTACCTCTATATAAAACCTGCCACTCATCAGTCGCCCAGTTTCTGGTTAAGTTTATAGGATTCGACGATGGAGTTTAGCATTCGTTCGGTTTCTGCAGCCCCTTCTCCCATGATGAAGCCGATTTGCTGGACCAGACTCAGGTTTTTGTCGATGACATCGGTAAGCCTTTTGACCACCTCTTCTTTTTGAACCTCGGGGGCAGACATATCGCGGATCACCGCGCCCACAATCTTCCCCTTCTCTATGGAAAATACACTTACATTCAGGATCTTACCTTCATGCGTAATGTCCCGGTTTGTGATGCTTTCATTGTGTGTCAGTACATATGTAAACAGGTTATAAAACCCATAGGGAAGCAGCGTTTTCAGGTCAGCACCGGCCAGACCCGGGTATCACCTCATTGATCTCCGTGGCATCTTCCCCCAGCATTTCAATAAAACTATGATTGGTTTGGAGAATCTTCAGGTTCTGATCGCAGATTACCACCATGGAAGGCAGTTTATGCAGCATCCTGCGGACAATTTCAGTGCTTCCCTGGCAGCTTCCTTCTCTTTTTGTGCAGACCGTTCTGACTTCCTGAGCGCTTCCTGGGCCTGAGCGAGTTTTTCGTTGCTTACTTTCAGAGAGCGAATGTGTTCCTGCCTGTTCCTTGATGCATAGGTATTGCACATTTCGGGAATGGCAAGTCCCTGGGCAATGGCGATGGCAAAATCTTTACAACTACTGTAGCCGCATGATCCGCAGCCCACAGGGTGAGCTGCCTCCTGGTCCAGATCGACCAGGATCTTTTTAGTTTTGTTTCCGAGGGAATGGGGAGTTGCTGGGGATCCGGTTCGAACTCCCTGGAGAGATCAAGGTTGGCGAATTCATCCATGGATCTTTTCCACTCATCCAGGTCAAGGATTTTAAGCGCCTGTGCACGTATTTAATGAGCTGACTCCGGCGAAGCATGCGTTTACCACCCATGCTGGTTCCCCGACCCATGAGGAATTCCTTATAGAACAGGTTAAAATGACTCTTGATGTTCTCCTATGTTTTCGCTGAACTCTTTAATGGCACCAATGATACCTTCCCCTTCCACAGTAACCACTGGTGTTTTATGCAACTCCTCTTCCAGTCCGGCTGCCTGGATGATCCCGTTGGCTACCGGGAAAAATGAACCCTTGTACCCCAGGGGTGCATCAAAATCGCTGTACTCCAGGTCTGTTTCATGGATGTCTGCCTCCAGGAACATCTCCCTGAGCTCAACGAAGGTAATGGCCAGGTCAACGCTGGATGAACCTTTAAAACGGCCGATTTCGTCCTTGCTGGCAATAAGCGGACTGATGTAGACCAGGGAGTAATCATCGCCTGTAATTTTTCTGACCACATCAGCTGTGGCAGCAACCGGGGGCAGGAGGGGGGCCAGGTTGTGCACCAGGGAGGGACTGTATTTTTCTATGAAGGAGACTGTGACCGGATCATTGGACATGATGTAATATTTGCCTTTGCTTTTTTTGAATAAGTCCCGGTAAGAACGGGCAACAAGGTCCGCCCCGAAGGCCACTTCATGCACCCTGTCAAATCCCAGGGTCCGAACCATTTGCACAAATTTCCTGTAGTCCGTGATGTCGGGAAATTCGCCGGCAATGGATGGATCCACAAGGGCGGCTACTTTTTTCTTACTCTTCAGCAGCTCCCTCAGTCCGGCTTTGGCATCCCTTATTTCAATGGCTTCGGGACCGCAGGCTGCCGCACAACTTCCGCATCCGATGCATCTTTCTGTAATGATCTCTGGGTTTACGATTTCAGACTGCACGCTGGATGGCTTTGACAGGACATGCCCTGACACAGGCATAGCACGTAATGCATTTGTCGTTGTTTATTTTCAGCAGGGATTCCATGCTCATCGTTTTACATTGTTCCGAATTCATTCTCCAGGATCTCCAGGATGGAATCACTGGTGACCTGTTCGTAAACCCTGGACCCTATTTTCACTACCGGTCCGGCGCTGCAATCCCCAAAACAGTGATGGCCTTTCAGAATCACATCACGTTCCATCTGGTGATCTTTCAGATATTGTTGTATACGCTGCAGGGTCCTCCTGTTGCCCCGGCTGAAGCATGAACTACCCATGCAAATCTTAATCTCTTTCCTTACCAGTGTCATATGGCAGATGTCGTCAAAGTTAATAAAAACTACCGTGGTGAATCTAATTTATACTCCATTCAAATAATACACTGTTTTTCAAATAACAAACATAATGAATATCTTTGAACGTTCTGTGAAGATATGGATGAAATAGCGCGAATAGAGGGAATACTGGAGCGGTTTCCGCAAATCAAGAGAAATGCTATCATCCCGCTTCTCCAGGCTTTTCAGGATGAATTTGGTTACATCTCTGAATCGGCAGTTGCCAGGATTGGAGCTCATCTTTCCCTTCCCACCAGTAAGGTATACGGATTGGCCACTTTTTACAATCAGTTCTCATTCATTCCCCGGGGAGCGTTTCACATTAAATTGTGCAACGGAACCTCATGCCATATGGGTGGAGCAGGGGATCTGCTGAATGAGATTACAAAGATTCTGGGTGTTTCTGACGGGGAGACCACCAGGGACAGGCTCTTCAGTCTGGAGGTACAATCATGCATAGGAGCCTGCGGTCAATCTCCTGTTTTGTCCATCAACGGAAAATACTATTCGGGCATCAGCGTCAAGGATGTGAGGGATATCATCAAGCAATATCAGGATGATGCTGACTGATAGAGATTTTTTGCTGAAGCTGGCCCAGGGAGATATCCGGGATTTGATTCCCGGGGAGGCGGAGAACCTGAGCTTGCTAAACCGGGAGCAGGTAAAGAGGCCCCTGGTCATGGTGAACAGTTCCACTTCGGGTATTGTGGCAGGCGCCAATGAAACATGGGAGGCCATCGAACAGTATGTCTCTGACCGATCCCTTGAAATAGAATTGTGCGAAACGGGAAGCATTGGCCTGAGTTCGGAAGAGCCAGTCATCTCCATTCAAATGCCCGGTAAAACCAGGGTATTCTTCAGCAGGGTGACCTCCGACCGGGTGGTTTCACTTCTGGATGATCTGTTTCACCAGGTGATTCCGGAGCAGAACCTCATCGGACAGATGCGCAGGGAGGGACAGGAGCCCTGGGCGGATGTACCCTTTCTGGATGAGATCCCGTTTTTTGCATTGCAGCAACGTGTTGTCATGGAAGCATGCGGGATTATAGATCCTTTCTCCTTCGCTGAGTATGCAGCCAGGGGAGGGTACTCTGCATTTCTCAAAACAATCCGCAGCTATACCTTTACCGAGGTATGTGACCTGGTAGCTGAAAGCGGGCTCCGGGGGCGCTCCGGGGGCGGGTTTCCCACCGCCCGGAAATGGAAGGTTGCCTTCCAGACTCCATCCGACCAGAAATATCTGATATGTAATGCAGAAGAGAGTGACCCCGGCGCTTTTATGGACCGGACACTTATGGAAGGGAAATCCTTTCCAGTTGCTGGAGGGCATCTCCATTGCTGCCTATGCCATCGGTTCAAACAGGGCCTATATATACATCCGTAGTGAATATGAAGATGCCATCCGTCGCATCAGCTCTGCCATTGGACAGCTGCGGGAAATGGGATTGCTGGGGGATAACATTCTGGATAGCGGCTACAACCTGCAGATCTCTCTCAGGAAGGGGCCTGGTGCGTTTGTCTGTGGCGAAGAGACTGCCCTTATTGCAAGCCTGGAAGGGAGAAGGGGAATGCCTTCCACCAAACCTCCCTATCCTTCTGTTTCAGGTTACCTGGGCCGCCCTACGGTGGTGAATAATGTAGAGACACTCTCCAATCTGCCGGGCATTATCAACAAGGGACCCGATTGGTTCAAAGGAATTGGTTTGCCGGACTGTACAGGAACAAAGATTTTCAGTATTTCGGGACGGGCCAGGATATCAGGCCTGGTGGAGGTACCCATGGGTACGTCCTTTGAAAAAATTCTTCATGACATCATTGGTGGTGTGGAGAAGGGGAGGGAGCTGAAAGCCATCCATGTGGGCGGACCCCTGGGATGTATGGTTCCCATCGAGCAGATGAAGGTTCCGGTTTCCTTTGAGAATCTCAAGTCCCGCGGCCTGGTCATGGGATCGGGGGGAATTCTGGTAATGGATGACAAAACGTGCGTAGTTAATACGGTCAGGTATTTCATGGAATACGTGGATAAACAGAGCTGCGGCAAATGCATTCCCTGCCGGGAGGGAACAAGAAGAATGGCTGAGATTCTTGGGGGCATTACCCGTAAGCCTGTGAACGAAGAGGGGCAGACAACCCTGGAGCGTTTCAAAGGAGTGATGCAGCTTGAAAATCTGGCCGAAGTAATGAAAGATACTTCCCTGTGTGGACTGGGCCAGAATGCACCCAATCCGGTCCTGAGTACACTGAAGTATTTCAGGCAGGAGTATGAGGAGCACATATTCGATCGTAGATGTGCATCCAATACTTGTACCGAATTGAGAAACTGGCACATCGATGTGGATCTCTGTACGGGTTGCTCCATTTGTGCAAAAAGGTGTCCGGCAGAGGCCATTATCGGGACAGCCAGGCATCCCTATTTCATCGTACAGGAAAAATGTATCGGATGTGGGATCTGTTACGAAGTGTGCAAGTTCACAGCAGTATTTTATAAGTAGGAAACATGGGGATCAGCATAGAGGTAAACGGCAGGCATATCGAGGCAGAAAAGGGAGAGTCCCTTTTGTCGGTGCTGAATCGCAATGGCATACATGTCCCCACCATTTGCAGCATGAAAGACCTCTCTCCTTCAGGGGCATGCCGTATGTGTGTGGTTGAGGTGGAGGGGCGCGAAAACCTGGTTCCCTCCTGTTCTTTTCACGTGGAGGAGCCACTTTTCGTCCGGACCCATTCTCCCCGTGTACTCAAAGCCAGGAAGACCAACGTTGAGTTGCTTCTGTCCAACCACCCCGATGACTGCCTCTACTGTGAGCGAAACGGTTCATGTGAATTGCAGAACCTTTCGGAGGATCTGAATATCAGGGAGCGCCGCATCCCGGGAAAAAAAAGCATCCATAAAATTGACCGCTCCAGTCCTGCCATTGTCATGGATCCAGCCAAATGCATCCTCTGTGGAAGATGTGTCCGGGTTTGTGAAGAGATCATGGGCACTTCAGCTCTTGATTTTGCCCACGCGGCAACGAACTTCGGATCTCCACAACACTGGGCAAACCCTTGAATTTTTCCAATTGCACAGCATGCGGACAATGTCTTATTTCCTGTCCTACCGGAGCCCTGATCGAACATGTCCAGTTTCCTGAACTGGATGCGCATATTCATGCTCCTGGAAAAACCGTTGTGGCCCAGTTTAGTCCGGCCGTGGCAGTTTCAGTGGCTGAAATGCTGGGTGTAAAACCGGGAACAGACATGAGCGCAATCATTCATGTGGTGTTAAAGAGGTATGGATTCGACCATGTATTTGAAACTGCCCTTGGGGCGGATATATTGATTACGGAGCAGACCAGAATATTTGAACAGCGGAGCGGTAACCCAACGAATCTCCCCTTAATCACCAGTTCATGTCCGGCCTGGATACAATATGCAGAGCAGTATTATCCGGAGCTTCTTCATGCCATCTCCCCATTAAAATCACCACAACAGATCACCGGAAGCCTGATTAAAAGCTGGTTTTCCTCACTTAGGGTATAGACGTAAAGGATATCATCTCTGTTGTGATCTCTTCGTGCACAGCAGCAAAGACTGAAGCCCACCGGGTGGAGATGACACATGCGGGTATCCCGGTGATAGATCTGGTTATGACCACGCGTGAACTGGCCAGGCTGATCCGTTTGAGCGGACTTGACCTGGATCAGATCCAAGAGGAAACCCATGGATGCGCCGACACATTCAAGGGTACAGCCGGAAAGCTGACTGCAGTGGCGGGGGGTGAGGCGGAAGCCACTGTCAGGTCCATTTACCACGGTAAAACCGGGAAAGAGATTGTTGCATCAAAGCTCCACCGGTTCAGGATACACAGGTCCTACCGGGAGATGACTGTTATGATTGGGAAAGGGGAGATTACCATGGCTACTGTGAGTGGATTGGCCAATGCGGTGAACGTACTGGAGGAGATCAGAACAGGAAAGAAAAGTGTGGATCTGTTGGAAGTAATGGCGTGCCCTGATGGTTGTGCCAATGGTGGAGGCCAGCCCATTCCGGTGAATGAGCAGATTCTAAAGTCCCGTTCAAGGGCCATCTATGACATGGATAACGGAGCCAGCATTCACGGTGCTCACAACAATCCAACGGTCGTGCAGATTTACGATGAATTTTTAAAAGAGCCAGGCAGCCAGTTGAGCAGGCAGCATCTGTATACCACATTCTCAAAGAGGGACGTACTGTTATAATATGAAAAAAGTGGAGAACAGAAACCTGGTATATACTGTCAAGGACCTATGCAGGGTTTGCTATACCTGTGTCAGGGAGTGCCCGGTTAAAGCCATACGGATTGTGGACGGACAGGCGGAGGTGCTGGCCGACCGATGTATTGCATGTGGCAACTGCACCATCGTTTGTAAACAGGGTGCCAAGGAATACATACGTTCCAATGAGTTGGTCAGGAAACTGATTGATACAGGGGAGCGGGTTTTTGCACTCTTGGCTCCAAGCTTTGTGGCGGATTTCGATGAAGCTGACGATCCCTTGATTTTTGTGGGTATGTTGAAGAAACTGGGTTTCGAAGAGGTGTTTGAAGTGGGGATGGGTGCGGACCTGGTGGCCCGGGAGTATGAGAAACTGATCAATGCCAATCCCGGTGCCGGCTATATTAACTCGGATTGTCCCGCCATCGTCTCTTTTGTAGAGAAATACCATCCCGGATCTGACCGGATCACTTACGCCGGTTGTCTCACCCATGGTGGCAACGGCTAGATACATCAGGAAGAGGTGTGGTAAAGAGCCAAAACTGGTATTTATCGGGCCTTGTATAGCCAAAAAAGCTGAGTCCAACGAGGTGGATGCCGTTATTACCTTCATGGAGTTGAGACAGATGCTGACTGCCGGGCGAATCAGACCCAGCAATGTGGAGCGAAAGGCGTTTACACCGCCGCTTGCCAGGCATGGAGCCGGATTCCCTGTAAGCAGGGGAATGCTGCAATCCATGAGGCTGGATGGAAACCACGTGGACCAGCGGGTTATTGTTGCCGAGGGAAGGGTTCATTTCCAGGAGGCCATCCGGGAGTATGCAGATGGTTACCTGGGATCCATGCAGCTTGAATTACTGTGTTGCGAGGGATGTATCATGGGACCCGGTACATCGCCGGGGGGAAAAAAATTTGTCAGACGAAAACGTGTGCTGAACCATCTCCATGAAAGGCTGGTGTCTCAACCGGGAGACCTTGAAAAAGAAGAAGTGGAGGCCCTTGCGGACCTTGATCTGTCGCGGAATTTTCAAAAGGATGACCAGCGCCTGGCCAACCCGTCAGAAGAAGATATGGGGAAAGTGCTGCACCGCATGGGGAAATTTTCCCGGCAGGACCACCTGGATTGCGGTGCATGCGGGTACGACACCTGTCAGAATCACGCCAGGGCCATTGCCCAGGGTCTGGCTGAAGTTGAGATGTGCCTGCCCTACTCCATCGACCAGCTGCACCAGACCATCCACAAGCTGGCTGATTCAAAACACAAGCTCAATTCGGTGGAACAGGCACTCAGGCAGAGTGAGAAATTGGCGCACATGGGCCAGCTGTCTGCGGGCATTGCCCATGAGCTGAATAATCCATTGGGTGTGGTGATCATGTACAGCAACCTGCTGCTGGAAGATTGTAATGAAGATCAGCAGCTCAGGGAGGACCTGCAACTGATTGTTGAGCAGGCTGCCAGGTGTAAGACCATTGTAGGTGGACTCCTGAACTTTGCCCGAAAGAACCAGGTGAAATATGCGCAGGCCGATATGGTTGAGGTCTTGAGAATCAGTGCTTCTTCCATCATTATCCCAAAGGAGATCACATACAGTTTGGAGAACAAACTATCAAATCCCAATGTCGAAATTGACCAGGAGCAAATGGTCCAGGTCATCACAAACCTGTTGAAGAATGGGGTAGAGGCCATGCCCAACGGGGGTGGGTTGACCTCCACATTGTCGGAAAGCCACCACTGGGTGATGATCAGTATTCGGGATGAGGGTACAGGGATCGATGCAGGTGACCTTGAAAAAGTATTTGAACCTTTCTATACCACCAAGGGAATTGGAAAGGGTACCGGGCTGGGATTGGCAACAACCTATGGTGTTGTCAAGATGCACAGGGGCCAGATTGATGTGAGGTCCAATAACAAGCCTGAAAATGGCCCCACGGGAACAGAGTTCATCATTAAAGTTGCCTCGTTCGAGGCAACTTTAGTACTCAGTACTTAGTGCCCAGTGCGAAGAAAAGTGAAAAGGTAAAAGTGAAAAGTAGTAAAGAAAGGTGAAAGAGATGAAAAAGACAGTTTTGCTGGCGGACGATGATCCCGACCAGATCATCCAGGTAAGCCACCACCTGAAGAAGTGGGGCTATGATGTGGTTGCAGTGGAATCCAGAGAGGAAGCAGAGCGCTACCTTGAAGAGAATTGTCCCGATCTGGCCATCCTGGATCTGATGATGGAAGAGGAGGATAGTGGATTTATCCTCTCTTACCGGATCAAACAGTGTCGTCCCGATATTCCTGTGATCATTTCTACTGCAGTGACTGCCGAACGCGGGATCAGTTTTGACCTGAACAGCAGCGAAAGTAAATCATGGATCAGGGCAGACCACTACATGGAGAAAGGATTCCGTATGGAGCAGTTAAAGGCGGTCATCGATAATCTATTGAAGTAATATGGAGAAACTGACGGTTTTGGTGGTGGATGATGAGCCCGGGATCCGGTCCGGAGTGAAACGGATCCTTTCAGGTCATACGGTGAGTTTTCCATTTATGGATGACGACTACGAATTTGAATGCAAGGAGGCTGCAACAGGGGAGGAGGCGCTGCAGATGATCGGGACTGCTACGCCTGATATCCTGCTACTGGATAACAAACTACCCGGGATTACGGGTATGGAGGTGCTGGAGATTATCCAACAGAAAAAACTGGAAATTATTGTGGCCATGATCACCTCTTATGCCTCCCTGGAAGTGGCTGCAAAGGCCACCGATGACGGTGCCAGGGATTTTATTCCCAAGCCATTCACTCCCATTGAATTAAAAGCAAGTATTGACCTGATTGCCAAACAGCTTTTCCTTAAGCGAATTACCCGCAAAATGAAGGAGGAGGGAAAAAAGATCAGGTTTCAGTTTCTTTCTGTGTTGAGCCATGAACTAAAATCACCCCTGAATGCTCTCGAGGGATACCTGGAAATGATGAAAGGCCGTGAACTGGGCGAAAACATGGAGGAGTATGATCAGCTGCTGGACCGCTCCCAACAAAGGATTGAGGGGATGCGCTCCCTGATCATGGATCTGCTCGACTTCACAAAGATCAGGCTGGAAAGAAAAGAGGATAAAATAGAGCGTGTGAACCTGAAGGAGAGGGCCATGCTGGCATTGTCCACCATTAATCCGCTGGCCATTCAGCGCAGTATTTCTGTTTCATACATGGGGGCAGATGATGTCTGCTATGAAGCGGACCCTTCTGACCTGGATATCATGTTGAATAACTTGCTTTCCAATGCAGTTAAATACAACAGGGAGGGCGGAGTAGTGCAGCTGTCGGTCCATGAGCAGAATGAGAGAATAGAAATAGTGGTAAGGGATACGGGCATCGGAATGAGTGACCACGAGGTTTCACAACTCTTCAAAGAGTTTGTACGAATCAAGAATTCCCGTACCCAGGGAATCACTGGTTCGGGGCTTGGACTCTCCATTGTAAGTAAGATCGCGGAACTGTACGGTGGTTTTATACAGGTGAAGAGTGAACCGGACAAGGGCAGTGAATTCAGGGTTATCCTTCCTGTTCGGTAAGCGTTTACCAGGTCGTTGAGTTTTGTTTAAACGATGATTGTGAAATAATTAACAATATTTTTGTAGTATTGTAGATAGAACCATTTTATCATTTGATCATGCTTCCGGAAAGAACCGTTGAGAGACTAAGTGAGTACCGCAGGTCCCTTCTGCAATGTCTTGAAGAGGGAAAAACCCATATATATTCACACGAACTTGCAGAGCTTCACCACAATACAGCCGTACAGGTGCGCCGGGACATTATGTTTATCGGTTATACCAGCATGCAGCGAAAGGGCTATGATGTGCGGGAACTCATCCATGTGATCGGGGATATTCTGGATTCGGAGAAGGGTCTCAACGTGGCTGTGATCGGAGTGGGAAACCTGGGAAGGGCCGTGACAACCTATTTTATTGGTAAACGTTCCAGGCTGAATATCATTGCCACATTTGATGTGGATCATACAAAAATCGACAGGGTGATATCTGGCGTAAAGTGTTATGCCCTGAACCGGATCAAGGAGATGGTTGAATCACATCAAATCTCTGTGGCTATTGTAACTGTTCCGGCTGATTCTGCCACCGAAGTAACCGAACAACTTGGTGGAGGCAGGGATCAAGGGAATTCTGAATTTCACTACTGTCCCTTTGAATGTGCCTGAGGATGTATACCTGGATGAGTATGATATGATCACCTCCCTTGAAAAGGTTGCATATTTCGTAAAAACGTCCGCATCCTGAAATGCAGGTTCATTTTTCCCTGGATCAAATCCCTGAAATTCCTTTTCCGGTGGTGACCATGGGGTCCTTCGATGGGGTTCATGCCGGTCACCGTGTGATTATTTCCAGGTTAAAGACCCTCGCAGAGAAGCAGGGAGGGCACACTGTTCTGATCACTTTTCATCCCCACCCCAGGATGGTGCTTTACCCGGAGAGTGCGGGCAAGGATCTGAAGCTTATTTCAACCCTGGATGAAAAATGCCGTCTATTGGAGGAGGCAGGGCTGGACCACCTGGTTGTGATGGAGTTTACCAGTGACTTTGCACGCACAACCTCCCGGGAATTTGTGGAAGAATACCTGGTAGGGAAGCTGAAAGCGCATACCATAGTGGTCGGTTTCAACCACTATTTCGGACACAACAAGGAGGGAGATTTCAGCTTCACTTTACAGAATGAGGGATCGGTATGGGTTTCAGAGTGGAAGAGATCCCGGAACAGGAGATCCAGAATGAGACAGTGAGCAGTACGAAGATAAGGAAGGCGCTGCTGGAAGGGAATATGCAACGGGCCAATGCATACCTGGAGCACCATTTCATGATTCTCTCAGAGCCCATTCCTGAACAAGCGAGAACAGTCGATTTCCAGATGGCCCTGCGTCGTGCTAAATACAGATGATCCCCATAAACTTTTGCCACCCCGATGGGGCCTATGCGGTTTCCTTTCTGGTCACCGGCAGGAACAGAAAAGGGAGTAGTCAGGATAGCACGGTGGAAGGATGCTTCTGTTCCCGCTTGCTGACCATGGGTTACCTGCTTCTGGAGAAGTTCCCGGTCTATTTCCATAAACGCTTGTCCAGCAAGGATCTGTGACAAGCACCTTGAACATGAGTTAGAAGCAGTAAGGGAGCTTATTTATTAGTATATTTGTAGTATGGAAAAGCGAATTGGAGCTGTGATCGTCCTGGTGGATGAAGATGGTGATACGGGGCGAATCAACAGCATAATTTCAGACCATTCAGAACTGATTCTCGGCCGACAGGGAATTCCGCTGCAGGGATCGTTCGACCAGTGTTATTTCCCTGGTTCTTGAGGGAGATACGGATCGGATGGGTTCTCTCACCGGCAAACTTGGGAGGCTGCCAGGAGTAAAGGTAAAATCGGTCCTGGCCGGATAAATGTTAAAAATGCCATATTTATTGTTAAAATGACCATGGATGCTAGAACAAATCCGGCTTATTCTGGTTATATATTGTTGGAAAGTAATTGTTGGGGTGCAAGGCAAGTTGCGAATCTTTTGAGGGTTTTAGGGAGAGTAGCAACTTGCCTTATTTTTTTTCCTTCTTCCGGAGTTTATGTTCTAAGACACTCCGATTTCTTTCAAGCACCAACATTCAGCTTTCTTATCTTTGGATCAGCTAAAACGATCCCGATGGTAAATCGCCAAATAATTGATCCAGAGAGTATTGTAGTTGTTGGTGCTTCCAATAACATCGCCAAGCCAGGAGGAAAACTATTCCATAATATCCATACCGGAACATTCAGAGGTGCGCTGTATGCGCTTAATCCCAAAGAGGATACCATCCAGGGCTTGCCTTCTTACAGTGAAGTGAAGGACCTGCCCCATACCGATCTGGCCATCCTGGCTATTCCGGCCTCTCTTTGCCTTGAAACTGTGAGGGAGCTTGCTGCGACCAAGGGAACACCGGGCATTTATTATTGTATCAGCCGGATTCAGCGAGGAGAATGAGGCTGGGGCCCAGATTGAGAAGGAGATTGCCGAGGTGTGCAAAGCCCATGAGGCAGTATCTTATCGGACCCAATTGTATCGGGGTGATGACCCCGGCATACCAGGGGGTATTCACCCTCCCCATTCCAAGACTCGATCCACAGGGCTGTGATTTCATTTCCGGAAGCGGCGCCACTGCTGTATTTATTATGGAAGCAGGTTTGCAGAAGGGACTCAAATTCAACCATGTGTTTTCGGTTGGGAATTCAGCGCTTCTGGGCGTGGAGGATATCCTCGGCTACCTGGATGAAACCTATGAGGAAGGTGTTTCATCAAGGGTAAAGATCCTCTATTTCGAAACCATCAAAAATCCTGATAATCTGCTCAGGCATGCCACATCCTTGATCCGGAAAGGGTGTCGGATTGCAGCTATTAAAGCGGGAACTACAGATGCCGGAAGCCGTGCGGCCACTTCCCATACTGGAGCCCTGGCCAGTTCAGATCTGGCTGTTGATGCACTGTTCAGAAAAGCAGGGATTGTCCGTTGCTATGGAAGGGAGGACCTGACCACCGTGGCTTCGGTGATGCTTACACCACCATTGAAGGGTAAAAACCTGGCCATCATTACCCATGCTGGTGGTCCTGCTGTGATGCTTACCGATGTGCTTGCAAAGGGCGGCATGGATGTTCCCCACCTGGAAGGTAAAGAAGCAGAGCGCTTACTGACGCACCTCTACCCGGGTTCTTCAGCAGCCAACCCCATTGACCTGCTGGCCACCGGAAATGCTGAGCAAGTTGGAATCTCCATTGATTTTTGTGAAAAGTCTTTTCCGCAGATTGATGGGATTGTGGTTATTTTCGGTACCCCCGGGCTTGCTCCGGTTTTTGATGTATACCAGGTGCTGCATGAAAAGATGCAGAGCTGTTCCAAACCCATCTATCCGGTACTTCCTTCGGTAACAACTGCCAGGGAGGAGGTGGAGGAGTTTCTTTCACGCGGGCATATAAATTTTCCCGATGAAGTAGTACTGGGCCAGGCCCTTACACGTATTCACAACACAGCTGCCTCCGGCGGGAAGCAAGACATACCTGGAGGGGATTGATATCAAGGCCATCAGGAAGAGTCATTGATGAAGCGGAAGATGGATATATGGATCCCGAATCCATTGGAAAGATTCTGGATGCAGGGGGAATACCCAGGGCAGCGGAAGGGGTTGCCCATGATGACAGCTACCCTGCAACAGCTTCTTCAGAATCTGGGTTTTCCCTTGGTCATGAAAGTGGTGGGTCCCGTGCATAAATCAGATGTGGGCGGAGTGGCCCTGGGGATTGAGAATCTTGTTTCGGTGAAGGAGCATTTCAACGAATGATGGCCAATAGAAGGAGCCAAGGGAGTATTACTTCAGCCCATGCTGGATGGAATTGAACTGTTTGCCGGTGCAAAATATGAACCCGCTTTCGGACATGTGGTTCTTTGCGGCATGGGAGGCATTTTTGTGGAAGTGATGCAGGATGTGGCATCGGGATTGGCGCCCCTCTCCATGGCAGAGAGCGAACGGATGATCAGGTCGCTGAAGGGATATAAGATGCTCGAAGGGATCAGGGGACAGGAGGGGATTGATTTGGATGCCTTTGCTGACATTGTTGTCAGACTGTCAACCATCCTGCGCTATGCCACGGAGATTGCCGAACTGGACCTGAATCCCATCCTGGGGAAAGGGCAGCAGACTGGTGGTGGTGGATGCCCGGATCAGGATTCTGAAAAAAGTTTTATAACACATGCTTCACATGCTATTGGGCACAATCTGTTCCCTCTCCATTATCTATTTTCACACTGGATTTATAAACCCAGGCAATATGAAACCCACACCCATCAAGGCGGAAGTTGTAAATGAGGTAATTGATGCCTTTGGGATCCATCCGGCCGGGAGATCCACCATCAGGGAGTTGGTTAAGATCGTCAATGACATTGAGGAGATCACCGGTGCCGAGTTCATTCGCATGGAAATGGGTGTGCCCGGACTGGAACCCACATTCGTAGGCACCGAGGCAGAGATGATCGCCCTTAAGGAAGGGGGTGGCTTCGAAATATCCAAATATTGAAGGGATCAAACCCCTGAAGAATGAAGCTGCCAGGTTCATTAAAGATGTTTATGGATGTGGATGTGGAGCCACAGCACTGTGTCCCTACCGTGGGATCCATGATGGGCAGTATGGCTGCATTCATGGTGGCAAACCGTTCGGATCACAAGCGGACAGGTACCCTGTTCCTGGATCCTGGATTCCCGGTGCAGAAGCAGCAGTGCCTTGTGCTGGGTCACAGTTTCGGATCTTTTGACCTGTATGATTACCGGGGTGATAAACTCGAAGCCAAATTGGAAGAGGAGATTGACAAGGGACATTATTCATCCATTCTCTTTTCAAATCCCAACAATCCATCGTGGATATGTCTCAACGAGGAGGAGCTGAAAGTCATTGGTAGAATCTCCGAAAAGTATGACCTGACAGTGATAGAGGACCTGGCCTATTTCGGAATGGATTTCAGGAAGGACCTTTCAACACCGGGCGTTCCTCCCTTCCAGCCCAGCGTGGCAAAATATACTGATAATTACCTGTTGCTGGTATCCAGTTCCAAGGCATTCAGCTACGCGGGACAGCGGATCGGGATCATGATCATTGCCCCGGAACTTTTTGAGCGCAGGTATCCCGATCTGAGAAGGTATTACAGCTCGGATAAATTCGGTCATGCCATGATCTATGGTGCCCTTTATGCGCTCTCTGCAGGAGCTTCACACACCGCCCAGTATGCCCTGGCTGCGATCTTCAAGGCGGTGAATGACGGCTCCTATAACTACATCAGCGAGGTAAGGGAATACGGGGAGAAGGCCAGCATCATGAAAGCGCTTTTTCAGCAGTATGGATTCCGGATTGTCTATGACATGGACCTGGACGAACCCATTGCTGACGGCTTTTATTTTACCCTCTCATATCCTGGTTTTGAAGGATCCCAACTGGTGGAGGAGTTGTTGTATTACGGGATCAGCGCGATCTCTCTGGAGATTACAGGAAGCACCCGGACAGAAGGCTTAAGAGCCTGTGTATCACAGGTAAGACGTGATCAGTTTCCTGTTTTGAAGGAGCGCCTGAAATGTTTTAGTGAGAACCACCCTATCCCAGAATAGGTTTTTTTATCCCTAAAAACCCTGCATGTGATGAGGCTGGAGGAGTTTTGGCTTTTATGGACTGTGAGAATTGTTACATTTGAATCATATACAAAAAAATAGCATAGCATGGCAAAAGCAAGAGGAGCCATTGTAGTGGATGTAGAAAGATGTAAAGGCTGCCAGGTCTGCATGGTGAATTGTCCCACCCAGACCATTGGAATGGCTGAAGAGGTAAATGGGAAAGGATACCACTATGCCTACATGAAGGATCCCGAAAGCTGTACCGGGTGTACCAATTGTGCAGTAGTTTGCCCTGATGGAGTGATTACGGTATACCGGGTAAAACAAAACTAAAGAAATCGATTTATGAAGGAACTGGCATTAATGAAGGGAAACGAGGCCATTGCTGAAGCCGCCATAAGGGCAGGTGTGGATGCTTACTTCGGATATCCCATTACACCCCAGTCAGAAGTGATGGAGTACCTGATGCTTCAGCGTCCCGAAGAGCGGACCGGAATGGTGGTCCTGCAGGCAGAGAGTGAAGTGGCTTCCATCAATATGGTCTATGGTGCAGCGGGTACCGGGAAAAAGGTGATGACCTCTTCGTCCAGTCCGGGTATCAGCCTGATGCAGGAAGGGATCAGTTATATCGCGGGAGCTGAGTTGCCATGCCTCATTGTGAACGTGGTCAGGGGAGGCCCCGGACTGGGAACCATCCAGCCCTCCCAGGCCGATTATTTCCAGTCAGTGAAAGGCGGAGGTCATGGAGATTACCGCCTGATTGTACTGGCGCCGGCCTCTGTACAGGAGATGGCGGATTTTGTCGACAAAGCCTTCGAACTGGCATTCAAATATAGAAATCCGGCTCTTATACTTACCGACGGACTCATCGGACAGATGATGGAGAAGGTGGAATTGCCTGAACAGAAGGAGAGGGTTGATACATTTGACCAGTCCTGGGTTACCACCGGGAAAACTGAGGACAGGGAGAGAAATATCATTACATCGCTGAACCTGGATCCGGATAAACAATATGAACATAACCTGAAATTGCAGGAGAAGTACAAGCGCATGGAGGAGGATGTGATGTATGAAGAGTTTGACTGCGACGATGCGGAATTTCTGTTGGTGGCCTATGGATCCAGCGCAAGGATATGTCAGAAGGTGGTGGACATTGCCAGGAGCAGGGGAAAACGGATTGGATTGCTGAGGCCCCAGACCCTCTATCCATTTCCCACTGAGGCGCTGGCCAAAAGGTCAAGGCGTGTCAAAGGAATGATGGCAGTGGAGCTGAGTGCCGGTCAGATGGTGGAAGATGTGAGGCTTGCAGTGAACGGACGCGTACCGGTACATCACTATGGAATGCTTGGAGGAAAAATCCATTCACCGGAAGATGTGTTGGCTGCTGTTGAAGAAAAATTTATGGGAGGATATTAAATGGACATCAAAGAGATCATCAGGGAAGAGAACAAAGTATATTGCCGAACTCCATTGATGACCGATGCAACCCTCTCTTATTGCCCGGGATGCGGACATGGTACCATCCACCGGATGATCATGGAGGTAGTGGAAGAGATGGGTATTCAATCGGAAGTCATCGGGGTTGCTCCTGTCGGGTGCGCTGTGATTGCTTACGATTTTATGGATGTGGATTTCACCCAGGCTGCGCATGGACGTGCCCCGGCAGTGGCCACAGGGATCAAGCGGTTGTGGCCAGATAAATATGTTTTTACTTACCAGGGAGATGGCGACCTGGCTGCCATCGGGACCGCCGAAACCATCCATGCATGCAATCGTGGAGAAAACATTGCGATTTTCTTTGTGAACAATGGGATTTATGGGATGACCGGTGGACAGATGGCTCCCACTACCCTGGAGGGGATGAAGTCTTCCACTTCACCCTATGGCAGGAACAGTGAGACCATGGGCCCACCATACAAAATCACTGAAATGATTGCCCAGCTGCCGGGCACCCACTATGTAACCCGACAGTCTGTTCACAAACCGGGACCGGTCAGGAAAGCCAAGAAGGCCATCAGGAAAGCTTTTGAGTGCAAGAGCAAAAGAAAGGGATCTCATTCATCGAGTTTGTTTCCAACTGCAACTCAGGTTGGAAGATGACCCCCAATGATTCCAACATATGGATGGAGGAGAATATGTTTTCATTTTATCCCATGGGGGATATAAAGGTTGATGGAAAATTAGTGTAAAGTGCGTAAAGTAGTTAGTGCAAAAAGCATTGATATGACGGAAGAGATCATAATTGCAGGATTCGGAGGACAGGGCGTTTTATCCATGGGTAAGATCCTCGCCTATTCAGGCATCATGCAGGAACAGGAGGTTAGCTGGATGCCCTCGTACGGACCTGAAATGCGGGGTGGAACTGCCAATGTGACGGTTATCCTCAGTGATGACAGGGTCAGTTCACCTGTATTGCAGAGTTATGATACAGGGATCCTTCTGAACCAGCAGTCCCTGGACAAATTCGAAGCCATGGTTAAACCCGGGGGATTGATGATCTATGATCCCAACGGAATTACCCGCCATCCGGAACGGGACGATATACGGATTTTCCAGGTGGAAGCAACGGCGGAAGCCGCCCGGATGAAATCTCCCATTACATTCAACATGGTGGTCCTGGGTGCCTACATCAAGGTGAATCCGGTGGTGGATTATGACAATGTGATCAAAGGATTGAAGAAATCACTGCCTGAGAGGCACCACCACCTGCTCCCCAAGAACGAGCAGCCATTCACCGTGGCATGGAGATCGTCCATGAAGCCAAACTGACAACGTAAATTCTTCGTCATATTGTCTCCATTTCCTTAAAGAAATAGTCCTGTTTGCTGCAGCCTTCTTTTTAGCGCAGCTAAAAAACAGCAAGGCAACAGGACTATGGAGTTATTTTTCGTAGAAGTGCATTTCTCGCATGTAGTTGTATGCCCTGGCTGGAACAAGGTGCCTTACATCTTTGCCCTCTTTGATGGCCTGGCGAATGAAGCTGGAGGAGATCTCCATGAGCGGTGCATTTACCAATGTGGCGTTGGGTGTTGATTTGATGAATTCTGAGTCTACCCCCGGCCGGGGGTAGATGAGCCGGTGGTATTTCCGTTTAATCAGGTCTGCATGTTTCCATTTGTGGAAAGTCTGCAAACCATCGGCTCCCATGACCAGCTGGAACTCCCTTCCGGGATTTTTCTCTTCCAGGTAGGCCAGGGTATCGATGGTATAGGAAGGAGTGGGGAGTTTAAACTCAATGTCGGATGCCCTGAACCGCTCATCATCTTCAACAGCCAGCCTTACCATCTCCAGGCGGTGGTAATCCTTTAAGAGGGATTTTTTTTCCTTCAGCGGATTGTGCGGGCTCACTACGAACCACAGCTGTTCCAGGTCACTGAATTCGATCATAAAATTGGCTATGGCCAGGTGTCCGATGTGTACCGGATTGAATGAGCCGAAATAGAGGCCGGTTTTTATCACTCTGCTGAAACCTTCCATTATCCAGGATCTGATAAAAAATCTCTAACCATTTTTTCAGCATCCCTGAGTGCTTTGTGGAGTGAGTCATTGACCAGGATTTGATCAAATTGAGGTGCGAACTCCAGTTCATAAGCAGCCTTCCCGAGGCGTTTTTCCAACGAGGCTTCATCATCGGTGCCCCGCTCCTTCAACCTTTTTTCAAGGACCTTCAGTGAGGGTGGTTCTACAAAAATTGAGAGCGCCTTATCCCGGAAGCTCTTTTTCAGATTCAGACCCCCTACCACATCAATGTCGAACAGCGCGTGTTGTCCCTTGTTCCAGATACGTTCCAACTCGCTACGGAGCGTGCCGTAATACTGGTCGGGATAGACCTCTTCCCACTCAATAAATGCATTGCTTTCGATCTTACTGCGGAATTGTTCGGGGGAAATGAAATGATACTCCCGGCCATTGACCTCACCGCTTCTGGGTTTCCGGGATGTTGCAGATATGCTGAAAGCCAGGCCCAGGTCCAGTTTCATCAGGTGCTGCACAATAGTGGATTTTCCCGATCCCGAAGGAGCACAGAATATGAGAAGTTTTCCCTCCATCAAAGTACATTGAGGATCTGTTCCTTGATCCTTTCCAGTTCATCTTTCATATCCACCACAAGTCGCTGTATATCAGAGTGATTGGCTTTTGATCCCAGGGTATTGATCTCCCTTCCCATCTCCTGGGAAATGAACCCCAGTTTCTTACCCACCGGTCCGTCGTTATCCATGGTCTCGAGAAAATAGCTGCAATGGTGGGCAAGCCTGACCTTCTCCTCCGAAATATCAAGTTTTTCCAGGTAGTATATCAGTTCCTGTTCAAAACGGTTTTCATCCAATGCTTCATTCTTCAAAAACGCCGAAAGGTTTTCGCCAATGCGCTCCCGAATTCGTGTCATCCGTTCTGTCTCCAGGCCCTCTATGCCGGAGAGTTTTTCACTGATGGCTTTTACCCTTTCCCGCAGATCTTTATCCAGCGATTCCCCTTCCTGGTGCCGGAAGCCATTGGCCTGGTTGAGGGCCTGTTGGAATCCATCTTTCACCGCATCCCACTCCTCCTCCTCAAGGGAAGTCTTTTCATTTCGAATGGTGTCAGGCATCCGCATGACTGTGGTAAGCAGTTCCAGCGAAGCCTCAAGTCCCAGCTCCCCGGAGATCCGGTAGAGTTGTTCATAGTAACTTTTTACTACGGACTCATTGATGATTCCGGAGGTGGCCTCTTCCGAGAGTTCGTAGAACAGACTGACCTCGACCTTGCCGCGCTCAAGCGAATTGGCGATCATTTTCCTGATCTCAAGCTCTTTCTCTTTATAGAAGGAGGGAAGCCGGGTAGTGGTGTCAAGCTGTTTGCTGTTCAGCGTTCTGACTTCAATGGTCAGTTTTTTATCGGGAAGAAGGCATTCGGCTTTCCCATAGCCGGTCATGGATCGAATCATAGGTTGGATAGCATCTGTTCAGGGCAAAATTAGTAAAAAGGCACAAACTGGCTAATTGGCCATGGGAATGGTAAAGGCAAAAGTGGAGCCCTGGCCAGGCTCGCTATGAACGGAGATATCACCACCGTTTTTTTCCACGAATTCCCTGCAGATGATCAGGCCAAGTCCGGTCCCTTTCTCCCCGGCAGTTCCGTTGGATTTGAATTTCTCATCGATCCGGAACAGCCTGTTGAGGTTCTCCTTTGAAATGCCAATGCCTTCGTCCACAATACTAACTTCAATTTCCTTCTCAGTCTGCTTCACTTTCACTTCAACTTGTTTATCCTTGTCGGTGAATTTGACCGCGTTGGTCATCAGGTTCCGGATCACACTATTGATCATATCACGGTCGCCATAGGCAAAGATTTCATCCTGGTCGGGGGATAACAACATGATCCCCTTTTGTTCGGCCAGGAGTTTATGGAGGTTGATATTTTCCTGGATCAGGTGGGAAAGGTTGAACCTAACGGGGTCATATTTGATCCTTCCCCGCTGAGACCTGGACCAGGTGAGCAGATTTTCCAGCAGGTCAAGCAGGTGCTTCACTGAATGATGCATCTTCCTGAAACCGGCCCTGTGGTCTTCCTGATCAGCATCATCAAAGCTTTCCACCATCAGTTCGCTGATGGAAAGAAGGCTGGAGAAAGGATTTTTCAGGTCGTGGGAGATGATCGAAAAAAATTTGTCTTTGGTGGCATTGAGTTCCATCAGGTTTTTCTCCGATTCCCTCAATGCTTCGTTGGCCAGGCTAATCTGCTGGTTCTGGTACTTCAACAAACGATTGGTGCGGGATTTTACCAGGTAGACATAGATCATCACAGCAATTGCCGTAGCGAATAGAATCTCCAGCAGGATGAACCACCAGGACATCCAGATGGGAGGTGTAATCAGGATATCGAGCTGCATGGGGTGAATGCTTCTGAAACCATCAGGGTTTTCAGCAACCACCTTCAGCGTGTAGGAGCCTGGTCTCATGTTGGCATAGGAGACATAATTTCTTGTACCCGCATTGCTCCACTCCGTATCCAGATTCTCCATCATGTAGGAGTATCTCAGTTTTCCGGGCTGAAGATTGTTCAGGGCAGCGAACTCCACTGAAAAGAAGCGGTGTTTATAGTCCAGGACCACCTCTTCCATATAGGTTACATTTTCACTTGTATAGTATTCCCCTTCATATTCGATAAGATTCCCCGGGTGTTCTTCAAACTGCTCTTCGATTTCTGCACCAGCTACCAGTACCTCCCTGCCCAGGACTTCCAACTTTGTGAGGGTAACCTCAGCCACGTCTATGGCTGGTTCGATCTTCATGGGATCAATCACGTTCATCCCGTAAACACCTCCGAAATAGAGTTTCCCATCCCTGCCTTTGTGGTAGGATCCCCCGTTAAATTCATTGCTCTGAAGTCCGTCATTCATGTCATAGTTCTTTACTTCGAAAGTCTCCAGGTCAAAGCGGATGATGCCCAGGTTGGTACTCAGCCATATTCGGTTCTGTTCGTCCGGCAGGATCCCGTAGATAACCTCGTTGGCCAGACCCTGTCCTACACCAAAGGTGCGAAACGAACCGGTGGCGGGATAGAACATGCTCAGACCGGTGTTGGTTCCTATCCAGAATCTGCCCATGGGATCTTCATATACCGAGAAGACCACATTGTTCGGAATGGTGGTGGGGTCTTCCGGATCATGCTCATAACATTCGCATGATCCGCTCTCTGGATTCATTCTGCATAGTCCGCCCCCATAGGTACCGATCCAGAGGTAATCTTCATCATCCATGTAAAGGGCCGAATAAATAAAGTTGTTGGAGATCGACTCCGGGTTTTTGTCGTCATGCATAAATCTTTTGAATTCCCCGGATTCTGGGTCCAGGAGATTCAGACCGTTGCGGGTTCCCACCCAGATTCGACCTTTGGGGTCTTCATACACAGTCCGGACCGAATTATCAGAGATGGTTTTCGGGTTTTCGGGATCGTGTTGGAAATGAAGAAATGATCTGTCCTGGGGACGGTAGAGGTTGAGCCCTCCGCCGTCGGTGCCTATCCAGATTCGGTCCTTGCTGTCCTGGAAGATCTTACGGACCGATGAGTTGGAAAGGGAAGTGGGATCGAAGGGATTGTGGTCGAAATGCGAGAAGGTCTTGGTTCGCATGTTATAGCAACTGATCCCCTTGTCATTGGATCCGGTCCATATGGTGCTGTCGGAGGTCTCAAACATGGTCCAGATAAAAGAGCTGGCCAGACTATGGCTACTGAAGGGATTGTTCTTAAACAGGGTAAACTGGTTGGATTCGGGATCCAGGATACTGATTCCCGCCCCGAAAGATCCAAACCAAATGGCTCCTGAACGGTCTTCGAAGATACAATTGACAGCGTTTTCCGCGAGGCTGTTGGGATCAGCCGGATTGTGGGTATAGTGATTGTATTTCAGACTGACCGGATTGATCCTGAAGATGCCTTCCCCAAAGGATCCATGCCAGATGAAGCCCTCCTGGTCCTCGATCAGGGGTTGGACAGGATTCAGGGCAAGGGAATGGGTGCTACCCCCGGTTTCCAGGACCTTGACCAATCCTTCATCATTGTCGCGGTAGATGAACAATCCATCTGAAGTGAGTACCCATACCCGGTCCGCCCGGTCCACAAGGATATCCTTTATGCGGATCTCATTCTGTTCTGATTCCCAATGGACCTTCTGGTGTATGCCCTGTCCCGACAGGTCCATCTTGACAAGACCCTTTTCAGTTCCCAGCCACAGTGAAGAATTCCCCAGATCCATGCAGAGAATGGTTTCATTGAATTCGATGGTTTCATCGGCAGTTTCATTGAAAAACAAACCTGATTTCCTGTCATGACTGAATAATCCCATGTGGGTGCCTATCCAAAGATTACCGGATGCGTCGAGGACAAACCCACTGATTCTCGACATGAGCCCCATCAGGCTGTTTTCGTCGGGGATAACCTGTTCGGCCTCACCCGTGAAGCGGTCCACCCTGTTCAGGCCCCTGAAAGTCCCTACCCATACATCGTTCTTCAGGTCCGAAATAATGGCTGAAACAGTATCATTGGAGAGGGACACGGGTGATTCAGGGTCGTGTTTCAGCATCGTGAATAAACCTTTCCGCGGATTATACATGGTAAGGCCACCCCGGGATCCCAACCAGATCATACCCGATTTGTCTTCATAAATCAACTCAATCCACTTGTTGGCCAGCAGCTGGTGCTGATCTGTGTTCTCGCCATAAACGGTAATGGATTGACCGTCGTATTTATTCAGACCGTCTTCGGTGCCAAACCACATAAAACCCTTTGAATCCTGGTAGATGTTGTAAACCGAACTGAGTGAAAGTCCTTCGTTGATGGTGATTCGCTTGAAACGGACATAGCTGTCCTGTCCGTTAAGCAACGGAATCGTCAGCAGGGTCAGTATGATAAGGCAAAGGTTTCTTCTGATCATTCTGGCAAACGTGGTAGTGTAGTTGCGGCAAATAGCACAAAAATCAAACCAAGTTAGCCAATCAAAAAGATCAAATCAATGGAAAACCGTTAAATAATGTTATAAGGTGTTTACTTCTTGATCGCATCACCCTTCCAGAAGGCCACCCTGCAAGTGAAAAACCTTACACTTTTCTCCAGAGAGAATTGACAAAATACCGCTTCCTGTCGAAGAAATTGTTTGTCACTTCAAATCCTGCAGATGAAGCCATGGACCGGATCATCGGCAGGTCATATTTTTGAGACATTTCGGTGAAAATCACATCCCCGACCTTGAATTGTATGGATTCATCCGGTCCGGACATGTGCACCTCTTGCTTCCTATTGCTTACCAGCGTGCTTTCTGCCACTCCTGTTTCCGGATCATATGAAGGGGCATGCCTGAAACCTTCCGGATTGAAATTAGCACCGAGTTCCCTGTTCATTCTTCGTAACAGATTCAGGTTGAACTCCCTTGTATGTCCGTGGGGGTCATTGTATGCGTTTTGTATTACTTCCGGATCTTTCTTCAGGTCGAGACCGATAAAGAGAAGATCGTCTTTGGACATGGCCTCATTGATTTGGCTCAGGAACTTGATGCTCTGTTCCCTGTCAAAATTCCCCAGATTGGATCCAAGAAACATGACCACTTTCCGGTTGGGATATACCCGGGAGAGATCCCCAAGCATATGAAAGTAATCACCAATGCGAGGTTCCAGGGAAAGTTCCGGGAACTGTTGTTTCATGGCTCCGGCCAGTTGCACTACCGCTTCTTCAGATATATCCACAGGGATGTACCTGAATTTCACCTCCTGTTTCAGCAATTCTGAGATCAGAATCCTGGTTTTTGAACCATCCCCGGCACCCAGTTCCACCAGATCCACTGTGCAGCAGTTATTGCAGAACACGGATGCAATTTCAGTTTTATGAATCTCAAATATTTCCGCTTCGCAATTGGTCAGGTAATATTCCGGCATCTCCATGATATCCTGGAAGATCCTGCTTCCCGTTGCGTCATAAAAAAATTTGGAGGAGATATACTTTCGTGGGGATTTCAGTCCGTCCAGGATTTCCCTGGCATCGGAACCAATGGTGATGGTTTTGGATGACATGAAGCTAATTCGGGTTTATTATTCTACAAATCCGAGGCTGGATTGTTCAAATATGGCTGGATCATTGATTCTAACGGCTGAAATGAGTATTTTAAGCCATTTAATACACATCCCTTCAATCCACTCCATGAAATGCATGATCAGAACAGCAGGATTTGCACTATTAATGCTGGTTTCCTGTGGTAACAATGTGCCTATGAATCCAATTGACACAAGCACCGTAAAGGAAGTAATCCTTGAGAAGTACCTGGGTACATGGTATGAGATCGCCCGTTTTCCGCACTCTTTTGAAAAGGGACTGGTTGGAGTAACAGCCAATTATTCCATGCGTAAAGATGGTAAAATCCGCGTGGTAAATAAGGGTTTTAAGGGATCTCTGGATGGCAAGTTGTCGCGAGCGGAGGGAAAAGCCAAGATCCCTGATCCGACGGTTTCATCCAGGCTGAAGGTATCCTTTTTCCTTTTCTTTTATGGTGATTATTATGTTCTTGAACTGGACCCCGATTACCAGTGGGCCATGATTGGTAGCTCCTCTCCTAATTATTTCTGGATTCTGAGCCGTACTCCGCAAATGGATCCGAAAGTCTACCAGGCCTTGCTGGAGAATGCAGAAAGGCGGGGCTATGATCTTTCCCCATTGATTAAGGTGGAACAGCCCCGGTAACAATCAGGAAACTCTAGCGGGTCACTGTGGCCGGCTCCACCCGGGCTTTGATCACCGACTTGTTTTTCCACCTTCCGGTTCGGTAATAGAAGAAGGAGAGAATCAATCCAATTCCCCATCCGGTGGGGATGGCCCACCAGATCCCGGTTGCACCCAGTCCGGCCCCTTTGATGGTCAGCCCCAGAAAGGAAATGCTTTCCTGGCTCAGGAAGACTGCCGCAGGGATTCTGACCACCCACAAAGAGATCAGTGTAATAAACATGGGGATGATGGTATCCCCGGCACCCCGCATAACGCCGGTATAGACAAACATTCCTGTAAAGACCAGGTAAAATGCCGTGACAATCGTAAGGTAGGCGCCACCGATATCGATGACTGCCTGGTCGGTGGTAAAAAGGCGCATGAGGGGGAACTTGAACACTATGACCAGCAGTGTGATTCCCACAGCTATCGCAGAGGCCATCATCAGGGTACGGGCCAGTCCCCGCTTTACCCTTTCCAGTTTACCTGCACCGATGTTTTGTCCCACGAAGGTGGAGAGGGCGGTGGAAAATACCATGGAGGGGATGATGGCCAGGCTATCCAGCCGCCCGGCAGCGGTATAGGCGGCCACCACATCGGTTCCAAAACCGTTGACAATCCCCATGAGGGCCAGCATTCCCAAGGCCACAAAGGTTTGCTGCAGTCCTGTAGGTAATCCGATGCGAATGCTTTGCCTGAAGATCTCCCGGTCGAAGGCAAATTCACGAAGATTGAATCTGATCAATTCATGATTGCTGTTGAGGTAAAATACAGCGACAATAAAAGCGACTCCCTGGGCGATAATGGTGGCCATGGCCGCTCCTTCGATTCCCCAGCCCAGTTTGACAATAAAGAGAAGATCCAGTCCGATGTTGATCACCGTGGCAAGTACCAGGAAATAGAGGGGTGTAATTGAATCTCCCAATCCCCGCAATACGGCAGCCACACTGTTGTACCCGAAGAAGACCACCAGTCCGGATACATAGATGGTGAAATAGGCATTGGCTGTTTCCATCAACTCTTCAGGGAGCTTAATGAGCCTGAAAATATCTTCAGAAAAAGTGATCCCCACCACGGTCATAATCACCGCTGAGATGCCCATAACGATGAAAATGGTATCGATGGCACGCTTTACTTTCGGGAAATTTTTTGCTCCGAATAACTGGGAGATCACGATGGTTCCGCCGGTGGCGATTCCGATGATCAATGCGATGAGTGTGAACAGGATGGGGAAAGAGGCACCCACCGAGGCCAGTGCCTCCTTGCCCAGGAAGCGGCCTACGATGATCTGGTCCACAAATGTGTACAACTGCTGGAACATGTGTCCCAACAGCATGGGGGCAGCAAACCTGAATATCCCCCTGCCTTCACTTCCCTGGGTTAAATCTTTCATTCGAATAAATGAATCGGTAAATGTCGGTATTTTATACTGAACACGGAAGTTCCCATTAAAACGCTTCTAAATTGGGTGTTTATCAGCATATTCCTTTCGATTCACTGAATAATTTCTTAATCTAGTTGAAGAAACGTTAGTTAATCTTTATATAAACCCTCAATCAGTTTTACATATTTAATACCATTTGCCATGAAAAATCTCAGGTTATTTACCGGGCTGATGTTCCTGTTTGCTATGGCCCAGGGAGGATTCTCCCAGATAGCAGGAACTGCTCACGATTTCTCCACTGAATCATGGGCTCCAACCACCAACAGGGGCTGCGGCGTTTGCCACACCACGCACCAGTCGGTAAACATTACAAGTGCCCCCCTGTGGAATCATGAAACAACAGTTGTAGCAGGGTACACTCTGTATGATTCGCCAACCTTTGATGGAGGTTCCACCATCACCAATCCAGGTGCAAGTTCCCGCCTGTGTCTCAGTTGTCATGATGGTACGGTTGCACTTGAAAATTTTGGAGGGATTAGTTCAGGAACCAATTATATCGACCCTTCGGCCAGGATCGGAGGTGTTGGTGGCAATGATTTGAGTACAGAGCATCCGATCTCATTTGACTATACCGATGCCCTGGCCACCAGTGACGGAGGTTTGTTTCCTCCAACCACAACAAACAGCGGACTGGGTAGTACCATTGACAATGACATGCTTTTTAATGCTAAGATGGAGTGTGCCTCCTGCCACGATGTACACAACAGGTATGGTGTACCCTATCTTCTAAAAATGTCCAATGTGAACAGTGAGCTCTGCCTCACCTGTCACAATAAATAGAGATCAATCAAACATATCTAAATTCATAGTTCATCACCCCATGAACAGGATTCATTCTGTTATATTCCCAGGAATACTATTATTGACAGGCCTGCTCTGGTCCTGCAATCAGGAGACAGCAAATTCCACCTCTCCCGACACGCTGGTCATCTACCCTCCGCCTCCCGACACGACACGGATACAGTTTCTCACCCAGTTCTCCTCGTCAGAGGATTTACAGGAAAAAAAAGGTGGGATACACCGGTATATGTTCGGGGAGGAGAAACCCAGGGGCATCATAAAACCCTATGGAGTCACCGTGCACGAACAGAAGGTGTATATCAATGATACGGGATTGGCCGGCCTGGTGGTTTTGGATCTTTCAGAGGGGACATTTGAATATTTCATCCCCGGTGGAAAAGGACAGTTACAACTGCCCATCAATTGTTGCGTCGATACCCAGGGAAACATTTATATAGCTGATTCCAAACGAAAGCAGATCGTTGTTTTTGACAGTGAAATGAAATATATCCATGCCTTTGGAGCGGATGAAAATTTTAAACCCACAGATGTGGAATTTCACGAGGGAAAGATCTATGTGGCCAATGTTCTGGACCACGCTGTTCTGGTATACGGAAGTGAAAACTATGAACTTTTGGGCAGAATTCCAGCTGTGGAATCTGGTGAAGCGGGTTTTATCCGCCAGGCTACCAATATATCCATCAGCAACGATATCCTATATGTGTCAGATTTTGGAGATTTTAATGTGAAGCAATTCTCACTGGAGGGGGAATTTCTGGGGGCCATCGGTGGTTATGGAGATGGACCGGGCAGATTCACCAGGCCCAAAGGATTAGCAGTAGACCGGGAAGAGAACCTTTATGTAGTGGATGCAGCATTTGAGAATGTGCAAATTTTCAACAGAAGCAGGGACCTGTTGATGTATTTTGGTGGTTCATACGAAGGGGACGGCGCCATGTGGCTTCCGGCTGCGGTGGAGATCAGCTATGAAAACCTTTCCTGGTTCCAAAGCTATGTGGATGAAAGCTTCCAACTCAAATACCTGATCTATGTGACCAACCAGTACGGACCCGCAAAGGTGAATGTATACGGTTTCGTTGAAGAAAAACCCACTATGCCCTAGAAGTGTTTCATGAAGCGGACTGGCAAAATATGGATGGGATTTCTTTTATCAGCAGGTATAATCCTGCTCAGTCATTGCTCCCCTTCCGGGAAAAGCCTGCTCACCTTTTTCTTTGATGGCGTCCCTGAACAGGATAGCACAATGGTGGATCATAGGGAAGCAGGGGAAATTCCCGTTGATTCGGCTGGATTGCAACAGGAAGCTTTAGGACCAACAGTATTTGTACATTATCCATACCAGGAGAGAGAATGTGCGGCCTGTCATGACCAGAATTCATTGGGCAGCATGATTGAACCTCAGCCGGGACTCTGCTACACATGTCACGAAGATATGAGTACCAGTTACCCATATCTGCACGGACCTGTGGCGGGAGGATATTGCACTTCATGTCATGATCCGCACAGCTCGGAAAAGAAAAAACTGCTCAAGTATAGCGGTGACGAGCTTTGCTTTCATTGTCACCAGTCCGAAAGCGTATTTAAAAATGAGATGCACGAAGGGCTGGAAGGGATGATTTGTATGGATTGCCACAATCCCCATGGTGGGGAGGACCGGTATATTTTTCTCTAGCATATTGAACAGACTTGTGAATAAATTCAGGCACATATGGATGTTGGCTTTGTTGCTGGGGCCAATCTTGTGTTTTTCACAAGCAAGCCCCTCCCTCGGAGCATGGCATTTCAGAAGCATTACGGGGGAGGTGGACCTGAAGGGACAGTACAGGCAGATTGAGAGTCAGTTCAATGATGTGTACGAAGACCAGAGAAGCACCTACCTGCTGGGTGGAATTAAGCTGAATACCAGTAGTTTCATCTGGGACGAAGACATTCTCCTGATCGATCTGAATGGTGCCTACAGCCCCGAGACCAGGGATGAGAAATACATTACCATACCCGACAGGTCGGAAGTGCGGACCCTGAAGAAGGTGGATCTGAGGGCCACGCTGTTTAACAACAAACCAGTCACCCTCCAGGGATTCTTCAATTTCGACCAGAATTACTTCAACCGTGAACTGCTTACCAATGTGAGGTCAAACAATATGCAGTGGGGCAGTATCCTTTCCCTGAACAACAGGATCCTGCCAGTGACAATTACATATCTGAACCAGAACTGGGACCAGGAGGAGACACAAACAGGTCGTACTTTTAAAATGGACCAGGAGAACCTGCAGGTGAGGGCCAGTAAATCATTTGGATCAAGGGACCGGCATGAACTGATCTATGCCCACTACAACTACCTCTACAGCTATGCCAGCATGCACCAGACCCACCACCTGACTGACAGGGTTGCCCTGAACAACAATGTCTACCTGGATGCCGGAAGGAAATATAACCTGAACTCCAGGATCACATGGCATGACCAGGAGGGAACCACTACGTTCAGACGGGTGGAGGTGCTGGAAGGGCTCTCTCTCCTCTTGCCCTATCAACTGAGGCTGAGGACCAGTTTCGATCTTTATAACCTGAAAGACCCCATACAAACCTGGGATCAGAAACGTGTGCGGGCATCCCTCCAGCACAAGCTGTTCCAGAGTCTGACATCAAAGGTTTATTTTGATTATGCAAAGGTGAACCAGCGTGCCACTGCCCTGCATGCTGAGACAGATATCAGGGGGGGAGTAGACCTCAGGTACACCAAGAAAATACCCACCGGGCACCTGAATCTTAGCTATCGATACTACAGGCATCATCATACAACAGATGGTGTGGCCGGATTCCTTCATATCATTAATGAGGAGCAGGTATTGTCCGACGGGGAGCTGATCCTGCTCAACAAGCCCTATGTGGAAGCAGCTTCGGTGGTGGTAAAAGACGTCACCGGCACCATTTTATACCAGCCTGATTTTGACTACATACTCATTGAGAGGGCAAGTTATGTTGAGATCCAGAGGGTTCCCGGGGGCCTGATCCCAAACAATACTTCTGTATATGTGGACTATACTTACCAGCAGCCCGGATCCTATTCCTACAGTGCCAACAACAACCAATTCAGTGCCAGTGTGCTGCTTTTTAAGCGCTTTCTGGAGCTTTATTACAGGTTCTCTGTACAGGATTATCCAAAGGTGGACCAGGGCGACCTGTTGACACTGAATTATTTTAATCAGAATGTATTCGGTATTCGCATGGATGTGGGATTTGCAAGGGCTGGTATTGAAGCTGATCTGTATGATAGCAATATCATTCCTTACAGGATGAAAAGGTACTATGTGGATATGAACTGGAACTATAAATCAAAATTGCTTTTTACGCTGAATGGAAATGTCCGTGACTACAGGATGATTGCCGACGAGGAAGACCAGTTGTATTCGAATGTATCCGGAAAGGTGGCATACAGGATTCGTCCCCATATGAAGGTGAGTCTGGAGTCCGGTTACCTGAACCAGAGAGGAATGAATATTGACCTGGACCTGCTTACAGCCAGGGCCGAATTTCATTCCATATTCAACAAGTTGCATGTGCGCGTGGGTGTGGAAATGTACAGACGCATGTACCAGGATAGTGAGTTCGCCTTTAATGGCGGATATGTTCAGGTAACACGAAAATTTTAATACATCAATTCGGAATAGATGATTTATTTAATTCTAATAGAGATGGTGTTTGCCCTGTTACTTCCTGACCCTGCAAGACACACGGGAGCTTCTGCGGATGGGCTGTGGCAGGATGGCGGGTGTGTGGATTGTCACAGTGACCTGGTGGAACATGAGGTGATGCACCTGCCTGCAACGGATGCATGCGACAACTGCCACGAGTCTACAGGTGCATCCCACCCCGAAGAAGGAGTGAAGGGTTTTAAGTTGATGGACCATCTGCCCGAACTCTGCTTTTATTGTCATGAAGAGCACCCGGATCCGGCGCATGGACACCTGCCGGTGGCCAACGGAGAGTGCGTGTCCTGTCATGATGCGCACGGTTCCTCCAATGCTTTGCTGCTCCAGCTACCGGAACAGGAGCTGTGTCTCTCCTGTCACAACAGGGTGTACCGAAGTGATACTTCGGAGACTGCAGATATCAGGCGGCTGGTTCGCGGCAAGGCCATTGCCCATTCGGCTATCGAAGGTGGTGGTTGTATTGCCTGTCACCAGGCTCATGGATCAGACTACAGGGCATTGCTGAATACGCCCTATCCCGGGGAGGACTACCTGGAGGCAAAAACAGAGAATTTCGCACTCTGTTTTTTGTGTCACGATACCGGGATTATCGATGAGGAAGAGACTGAGTGGGCTACCAATTTCAGGGATGGAACCCGTAACCTGCATGCTCTTCACATAAAAGGGAATAAAGGAAGGAATTGCAGAATGTGTCATAACCTGCACGGATCTCCCCAGATTTACCTTGTGGAAGAATCTGTGGGATTTGGAAACTGGGAGATGCAGATGAATTTTGTTCCGGGTGAAAATGGCGGGTCCTGTATGCCAGGATGCCATGGCAAACTCTCGTATGCTAGGTGAAAGTTGAAAGTCAAAAGTTGAAAGTGAAAAGGGAAAAAATACTTGGAAGATATTGGGTCAGAGGGATGAAGGGAATCGCTGTTCTGATGATGGGATTGGTATGCTGTCCAGGCACAATTTATGGCCAGACAGGAAGCGCGTATGACATCAGATGGATCGGACAGTTCCCAAACGATCATGCGAATAAAAAAGCAACATTCAGCCAGCGTGTTTCCGAACTTGTATTCGGCCAAAAACCGAAGGAATTGGTAAAACCTTTCGGAATTGTAGCAAGCCATCCAGAGCACTATCTGGTTCTCGATCAGGGTGCCGGGACAGTTTTTGAGTGCAGTGAAGGGGAGGCACTGCAGCTTAAATCCATGAAAAAAGCAGAACTGGAGTTCTCTTCACTGGTTGGGATGTGTCAGATACCAGGGGGAGACCTATTGTGCACCGACTCCAGAAAAAACCTGGTATTCAGGGTATCTGACCATGGATTATCTCCATTGTCAAGCTCCGTTTCTTTTAATCAACCCACAGGCATTGCCTATTGTGAAGGCAGGGATGAGGTATGGGTGGTGGAGACCGGTGCCCACAGGATTTGCGTGCTCAGCGGGAAGGGAGAACTGGTGAAGTACATCGGTGCGCGCGGTTCGGCTTCCGGCGCTTTTAATTATCCAACCTTTATCTGGATTGATGCAAAGGGGCAGGTGTACATTGTGGATTCAATGAATTTCCGGGTGCAGGTATTTGATCACCAGGGAAATGCGCTTTTTGCATTTGGTGAAAGTGGTGATGCTACCGGTTATATGGCCAGGCCCAAGGGGGTAGCATGCGATTCGGAGGGAAACATCTATGTGGCTGATGCCCTGTTTCACGTGGTGCAGATTTTCGACAGGGAGGGAAATTACCTGTACAACTTTGGGAAGCAGGGGCAGGAGGCCGGGGAGTTCTGGATGCCGGCAGGAATCCATATCGACCAGCAGGATCACATCTATGTTGCTGATAGCTATAACGCAAGGATCCAGGTCTTTGAACGGGTAATAAAATGAAAGTCATGAGAAAATTGATCACCATTGGAGTTGTTCTCCTGTTTCTTTTCCCGCCCGGGGCCGGATCACAATCCATTGTGAATTCTGTGCATAACCTGTCGGTATCGGGTCCGGGTGATATAAAAGCCAACACCGAATCAGAGGTTTGTGTTTTCTGCCATACGCCCCATAACAGCCGTCCGGCCAGCCCCCTCTGGAACAAGGATGATCCTGGTTATACCTATACCCTTTACAACAGTTCTACAGTGCAGGCTGTTCCAGGTCAGCCCGATGGAGCTTCCATGCTCTGTCTGAGTTGTCATGATGGTACTACGGCGCTGGGCAGTGTGTTGAGCCGGACGGGTGACATCGGTTTTGCTGGCGGAATCACCAGCATCCCTGCTGGCCATACAAACATGTCAACCGACCTTGCCGATGACCACCCGGTCTCTTTTGATTATACAAGCGGACTGGCAGCTGCTGACGGGCAGTTGAAGGATCCCTCAGCCATCCTGCCTCCTGTGGCGCTGAACAACGGACGTATGCAATGCACTTCATGTCATGATCCCCACAGGAACCTGACCACTGACTTCCTGGTGGTCACCAACCAGTATTCGGAACTCTGTTTCAGCTGTCATGACCGGGACTTCTGGTCATTGTCGACCCACAGCACCTCCACTTCCACATGGAACGGGAACGGAACTGATCCCTGGCCCCATACTGCTTATCTGAATGTAGCGGAAAATGCGTGTGAGAATTGTCACAATCCACACAGTGCGGGCAACACTCAGCGCCTGATGAATACCCTGGCTGAAGAGGACAACTGCCTCCCCTGTCATAGCGGCAATGTGGCTTCGACCAATTTACTTGCCCAACTGGCCAAACCTTACCTGCACAATGTGTATGGATACAACCTGGAGCATGATGCAGATGAAGATGCCATGGCACTCTCCATGCATGTGGAGTGTGAAGATTGTCATAATCCCCATGCGGTGAACAGTGCTTCTGCCTCTGCTCCTGCTGCCAATGGATTTCTGACGGGGGCTCGCGGCGTGAACCAGAGTGGTAATCCCGTGGACCCCCTTCAGTATGCCTACGAATTATGCTACCGTTGCCACGCCGACAGTCCCTCCAAGCCGGCCAGCCTAACCACCAGGCAGATTGGGCAAAACAATGTCCGGCTTGAATTTGATCCGGCCAACCCCTCCCATCATGCAGTGAATTCCCCAGGTACCAATCCCAATGTACCCAGTCTGATTCCTCCGCTTACCGAATCAAGCATCATTTACTGCACCGACTGTCACGCCAGCGATGGAAGCGGATCCCCGGCAGGTCCGCATGGTTCAATTTTCCCGGCTCTGCTCAAATACCGCTACCTGACAGCTGATTATACGGTTGAGTCGGCATCTGCCTACGAACTGTGCTACAGCTGTCACAACCGCAACAGCATCCTGGGTGATGAATCTTTCGATGATCACGACAAACACATACGGGACCTTCAAACCCCGTGTAATGCCTGCCATGATCCCCACGGTATCAGCCATACCCAGGGCAACAGCACCAACAATGCCCACCTGATCAACTTTGATGTGAGCATCGTCTCACCCCATTTCAATGGATCTTTCAGGTATGAGAGCACCGGCCTGTTTACCGGCCGGTGTTACCTGAACTGTCATGGACAAAACCACATGGGCTGGCACTATGGGTACTAGCATGTTTGTGATTCCCTCAGTATGGAAGATCGAGACTACCTGTTGATCTTCTCCAACTCCACGGTGAAATGGCGCATGATGGGAGCCTCGTAACGGATCCTGTAGCCGGATGTAATCTTCTCCCGGCGCTGGTACACCTTGTGTAAACCAGCCGCCACATAATCCATATGGTTGCGGGTATAGACCCTCCTGGGAATGGTGAGCCGCATCAGCTCCAGCATGGGGTAGCGGTTCTCCCGGGTTTCCGGATCCCGGTCAGCCAGAAGCGTTCCGATTTCCACAGCCCTGACCCCCGATTCCATGTAGAGCTCCAGGGCCAGGGTCTGAGCGATATATTCCTCCCTGGGTACATGGGGCAAAAACCTGGTGGCATCCACGAAAATGGCGTGTCCGCCGAAGGGTTCCTGTACCGGGATCCCCATATCGTGAAGTTTTTGCCCGAGGTAGTGCACCTGTTTGATCCGGCTCTCAAGATAGCCGAAGGTGGTGGCTTCTTCCAATCCGCGTGCCAGTGCAGCCATGTCCCGCCCCGACATTCCCCCGTAGGTGATGTAGCCCTCAAACATGATGTTGTACATGGAGGCTTCCCTGAAAATGGCCTGACTGTTGAGGGCGATGAATCCGCCCATATTGACGATACCGTCCTTTTTGCTGCTCATGGTCATTCCGTCGGCCAGGGAGAACATTTCCCGGACAATCTCCCGAATGGAGCTGTTCTCATACTCCTTCTCTCTGGTTTTGATGAAGTATGCATTTTCTGCAAACCTGGCTGCATCGAAGATTACGGGAATACCCTGCTTTTTACTGAATTCTCTTACCTGCCTCAGGTTCTCCATGCTTACCGGTTGTCCCCCGGTGGAGTTGCAGGTGATGGTAACGATGATCATGGGAATCCGCTCTTTTCCGTACACCTGGACCACATTTTCCAGTTTTTGCAGATCCAGGTTCCCTTTGAAAGGATGGTACGTTCTTGTGTCGGTGGCTTCATCGATGGTACAGTCGAAGGCTGTGGCCTTCCTGAATTCAATGTGTCCCTTGGTGGTGTCAAAGTGGGCATTTCCAGGTACCACATGACCCTCCTTGACCATCACCGAGAACAGGACGTTTTCGGCAGCGCGACCCTGGTGGGTGGGCAGGACATAGGGGAAACCCGTGAGCGAAGTGATGATCTCCCGCAGCTGATCGAAGGACCTGCTGCCAGCATAGGATTCATCCCCGGACATCATAGCCGACCACTGTTCCTGGCTCATGGCCCCTGTCCCGGAATCGGTGAGCAGGTCGATAAATACCTGGTCGCTTTTCAGGTTGAAAAGATTGTACCCGGCTTCTTTGATCCATTTTTTGCGCTCCCCGGCCGTACTGGGATGCATGGGTTCGATCATCTTGATCTTATAGGGTTCTGCGTATGGAAGCATGACGAAAAAGGTAAAAGGTGAAAGGGAAACGGGAAAAGTGCTCAGTACTCAGTGCTCAGTACACAGTGCTCAGTACTCAGTACTCAGTGCCTGATGTTGATTGATGCTGCTTGGGATAGGATTAAAACACACACTAAGTACTTTGCACTAAGTACTCAGTTCTGTACCTGTCCCTGTTCTTGATGTTCAGGAAGAGGCGTTTGGAAGATATGGAGTTATCAGGAATCATATATTGTACAAAGGTAGTATGCTGATGCAATATTTTCGCCAATTGTGCGGATGTTATTGGGCAGTGCTCAGGTAGCACAATGGACGAGATTTTCTGATCGGAGGGAGAGCCTCGTTGACATCTGAGGTATTTGATGCTTCATTGACTTGGGTAGAATATTTTTGTAACTTGATTTCACACCAAATCAAAAAAGGGCTACAATCATGAAAAAATTTATTGGAATCTCAGCGGCATTGTTTGTACTGTTTGCCTGTGCAATTTCAGCGGATGCAGGTATACGTGGTGATAAAGAAACAGAAGCCAACGAAAAGGTAATTTCCGTCCACCAGATAAACCTGAAACAGGGGGTCAGCAGCGAGGAGTTTGAACGATTTATAATGAAGGAACTTATGCCCCTCTACAATAAGGTTGAAGGCCAGAACTTTCGACTGGCTAAGGGCGACCGGGGTCTTCGCGATGGGAAGTATGCCATATTACTGATATTTGACAGCGTGAAAGACAGGGACCGAATCTATCCTCCGGAGGGTGGGATATCGGAGGATTTCGAAAAAATACTTGAGGGTAAAGATGAGCTCTGGGATAAGCTGGGTTCTTTCGTTGAAGGGGATCCTTTCGGAAATCATACGGATTATGTGACAGTAGTCTCAAAAGACTAGTTCCTGGTTTACGGAATCCAGCTCATCAAAACTTTTGGGCAGGGGATGAATGGTTTCTCTCCTGGAGGTAGCGCTGGTAGTAGCGGTCGCTTATCTCAGCCCTTTTTTGTTCAGCCTCAGCTTTCCTGGCAAGGTACTCTTTCTTTGCTTCACCTTTTCGCCTGGGTTCGAAGATCGGATCGGCGGAGAGCTCCTCCTGGTATGGATCGTTATAGTAGCGGGTGACAAATATCTCGGGGTCCAACGCCCAGCGGGTCAGGTCCCCGGCCTTGGAGATGGTGTATACGGAGTGGCCATCGGGGTGATATTCCACATCCAGCAAGATATCCTCATTGTCAAGGAAGGTATGGATCCTGTCACCAGAGACCACGTCCCAGAGGATGAGGGCGTGATCTTCCGAGGCGCTGACCAGGTATTCACCGTCCGGACTGAAAGCAATTTTTCTGACGGTTCCCCTGTGGCCTTTGAGGATGTGGACCAGTTTTTCATCTTCCACATTGTACACCCTGACCGTGCGCTCTCCCGAAGCTGCGGCAAGCAAACGGCTGTCCGGACTGAAGGCCACATCATAGATGTCCTGGGTGGGACCGTGCAGGGTGCTTTTTACCTGCAGGGTCTCCAGGTTCCATATCTTGATGGTCAGGTCGTTGCTGCCGCTGGCGATGTAGCGGTTATCCGGACTGATACAAACGGTGAGGGTTACATCATCGTGACCCCGCATATAGGCTGCGATCTCCCCGTTGTAAACGTCCCAGAGAAGGAAGGTTTTGTTGAAGGCTGAAGATACGGCGTGTTTCCCGTCTGCGCTGATGTCGGCATTCCAGATGGTGGTGGCATGCCCGGTGAAATTCCCGATGTGCTCTCCGTTTCTGTCCCACAACTTGATGCTTTTGCCCCCGGCAGTCAGGATGAAGTCCATCTTGGGCGGCATATCAAGTGCTGTGATGGTTTTGGTGTGGGCCCCGGCCACATCCAGGGAGGCTTCGAAAGTCTCCGGGTCCAGCACACGAAAGGAGCCATCTGTAAATCCGGCCAATAACAGTGTTCCATCCGGCGAGAATTGAATGGCCCCGGGTCCGGGTTTGTACATTTCCCGTTTTTTGATGTAAGAATCTCCCTGACCCGAAAGAGTGAAAAAAAGAGTCAGAAGTAAAATGAGGCCTGTGGAGAAGTATTTCATAACAGGAATTAAAATTAGTCCATTTCAGGCAAAATACCCAAATATGGGGATTTACAGAACTAAAGGTTATTGTAGTTTTGCAGCTTATTGATCTTTCGGGCAGTTTCTTTGTTATAGATTGAAGAAGGAGGGTGAACAGATGGAAATGGTGCGATCATATGGGGTGGAGCTGGTCAGGCTGGTGAATGAAATGTCGCCTTACCTTTTACTGGGGTTCTTTTTTGCGGGAGTATTGCGGGTCGTATTTCCCCAGAAGGTCATTACCAGGTACATGGGAAAGAGGAATTTCCGCTCGGTACTGAATGCTTCCCTGCTGGGGGTTCCCCTGCCCCTATGCTCATGCGGAGTATTGCCCACCGGAATTGGATTTTACAAGAACGGGGCATCCCGGGGCTCCACCATTTCATTCCTGATCTCCACACCGCAGACAGGGGTGGACTCCATCCTGGCCACCTATTCACTGCTGGGTCTTCCCCTGGCCATCATCAGGCCCCTGGTGGCATTGCTCACCGGTGTGTTCGGGGGATTGGCTGGCAATCTTGCCGATAAGAGCGTTGCTTTGGAGAAGTCCCATGCCGAGATTGTGCAGGAGCAGCCCGAGCGCTCTGTAAAGGAGCTTTTCAGGTACGGTTTTGTGGAACTGCTTCAGGATATCTCCAAATGGCTGATTATCGGGATGCTGGTGGCTGCGCTTCTATCGGTCCTTATCCCCGGAGACTTTTTCACGGACCGGATCTCCAGTGAATATCTGGCCATGCTGTTGATGCTGGCGGCCTCTGTGCCGCTTTATATCTGCGCCACCGGATCGATCCCCATCGCTGCAGTACTTTTGATGAAGGGATTGTCACCCGGGGCTGCGCTGGTGCTGCTGATGGCCGGACCGGCCACCAATATTGCCACCATGGCGGTGATCGGGAATGCCATGGGCAAAAAGACTTTGTGGATCTACCTTTCCAGCATCATCGGCGGTGCGTTGCTGTTCGGTGTACTGATCAATGAGCTGATTCCGCGGGAATGGATCACCGGTTTCATCCCTTCCATGGTGCATGAGGGCCATGAAGGACATGCATCCGGATGGCTGCAGTGGACCTCATCAGCATTGTTGGTGCTGTTGATACTGAACGGGTATATGATGAAAATTGTAGCGAGACGCAGGAGCAAAAGAGACAATAATTTAAAAAGTGAAGAGATGACACAAAAGATACACACCTTCAGGGTGGAAGGAATGACTTGCAGTCACTGCAAGGCCAATGTGGAGAAGGGACTGGAAAAGTTGGGAAGCATAAAGGGTGCCCTGGCCGATCCGGATAAAAATATGGTGACCGTTGATGCGGATGAGCTCTCAGAGGACGAAGTAAAAGATACCATCGAAGGTCTGGGTTATACATTCAAAGGGAAGATCTGATCAGTGACCCTGAACGATTTGCATACGGGAGATTCAGCTACGATTACCAGGATCAGGGGGCGTGGCGCATTCCGGAAAAGAATTTCCGAGATGGGATTTATTCGTGGCAAACCGGTCACAGTATTGAAGGCAGCACCCTTGAAGGATCCGGTGGAATACAGGATCATGGACAGCAATGTCTCCCTCCGGAGAAGTGAGGCCGAACTCATCGAGGTGGTATCGGGAGTGGAGGCAGCAAGGATTACCGGTGTGGCTTCCATGTCAAGCATTTCAGATTCGGTACAGAGGGGGCCTTTGGTACCAAGGCCTGGAAAAATCATTGATGTGGCGCTTGTGGGTAATCCCAACAGTGGTAAAACCACCCTGTTCAACAGGGTTTCACGTTCCAGGGAACATGTGGGCAACTATGCAGGAGTGACCGTTGATTCCAAACAGGCCACCTTCATCCACAGGGGATATACTTTCAGGATCACGGACCTGCCCGGAACCTACTCCTTGTCTGATTACTCCAGTGAGGAGCGTTACGTAAGGGAACACATCCTGAACGAGAAACCGGATGTGGTTGTCAATGTGGTGGATGCCAACAACCTGGAGCGAAACCTCTACCTCACCAGTCAGCTCATCGATATGGATGTGACCGTAGTTCTGGCACTGAATATGTTTGATGATCTGAAGGCCAGGAAGGATACACTGGACATCGGCCTGCTGAGCCGCTTGCTGGGAATCCGTGTGGTGCCCACCATCAGTCACAGGGGAAAAGGTGTTTACAGGCTTTTGAATCATGTGATCAGGGTTTTTGAAGGCGAGGATCCTGATATCCGTCACATCCACATCAATTATGGGGAGGAGATCGAAGCGTCGGTTTCCAGGCTCCAGGGCCTGATCAGGCAGAATCCTTCTGTTACTGACCATTATTCATCCCGTTTCATCTCTCTTAAATTACTGGAGCATGACGACAACTGCGCCCACATCCTGTCGGAGACAAAAAACTTTCATGAAATAAAAGAGAAGGCTGAGGAAGAGAGCCATAAACTGGAGAGCCTGTTCAAAGAGGATTCTGAGACCCTGGTTACCGATGCACGATACGGATTTGTTGCGGGCGCCCTGAAGGAGACCATGAAAAAGAGCGGCTCCAATCCGGGATTCTCCCGTTCACAGAAGATCGACAGGATCCTTACCCATAAATATCTCGGATTACCTATTTTCCTGGGATTCCTGTGGCTCATGTTCCATGCGACCTTTACCCTGGGAAACTATCCCATGGACTGGATATCAGCAGGGGTGGATCTGCTCAGCGGGTTTCTAAAAGAGAACCTTTCTGAGGGGGTGTTCAGGGACCTGCTGGTGGATGGAATCATAGGAGGAGTGGGCGGAGTGATTGTTTTCCTGCCCAACATCCTGATCCTTTTCTTTTTTATTTCCCTCATGGAAGATACCGGTTATATGGCTCGGACGGCCTTTATCATGGACAAGGTGATGCACCTGTTCGGCCTTCATGGCAAATCATTTATTCCCCTGATCATGGGCTTTGGATGTAATGTCCCGGCCATCATGGCCACCCGAACACTGGAGAATAAAAATGACCGGATTCTGACCATGCTGATCATACCCTTTATGTCGTGCAGCGCCAGGTTACCGGTGTATGTCCTGATCGCCGGGGCCATTTTCGGAAGCCATGCAGGCAATGTGATCTTCATGCTATACATGATTGGGGTGTTCTTTTCCATGCTCATGTCGATTCTTTTCAAGAAAATTCTTTTCAAGAACAAGGAGGCCCCCTTTGTGATGGAACTTCCCATGTACCGTAATCCGGGAATTCGTATCATCCTTCGCCACATGTGGGGGAAGGGTGCCCACTATCTGAAAAAAATGGGTGGAGTAATTCTCGTTGCCTCCATCGCCATATGGGCACTGGGTTATTTTCCGAGGAATGTGGAGTATTCCCAGGATTTTGATGCCCTGATTACCCAGGAGCAGGAGAAGATCGGGGACCTGGGGTTGGTGGGGGACAAGCCTGAGCAGATCCATGTCATGCAGGACCGTATCATGGAATTGCAGATGGAGCAGGAAGCGGAGCGGCAGCATCACTCCCTGATCGGAAGGCTGGGTGTGGCCATCGAGCCTGTGATTGCTCCCCTCGGTTTTGATTGGAAAATGGGCATTGCGCTGGTGACCGGTTTTGCAGCCAAGGAGATTGTGGTAAGTACCATTGGTGTGCTGTATCAGGCCAATGAATATGCACCATCGGGAGAGACAAGTTCCCTGCAGGCCAGGCTTCGTGAACAGGTCTATACCTCCGGACCGCGAATGGGCCAGACTGTTTTCACCCCGCTGGTGGGGATCTCCTTCCTGATTTTCGTCCTCTTTTATCTTCCCTGTGTGGCTGTGATAGCAGCCGTCGGGCGGGAATCTGGCAGCTGGAAATGGGCAGCTTTTGTCCTCTTTTACACCACTGCCATTGCCTGGGTGGCCAGCTTCGCAGTATTCCAGGTAGGTACTTTGCTACATATGTGAAGAATTTAATATCTTGCACGCCCATTTTGTTGAACATCTACACTTAGTATAATGAAGAGATTATCGTTTCTGGTTTCCATGTCTTTTATGGGTGTGTTAATGATCCTGCTGATCGTTGTACTGGCTCTGGCCACATTTATTGAGAGTGCTTATGATACGGCCACAGCATGGGCCACTGTATACGGAACCCACTGGTTCGAGGTCCTCTTGCTTCTCATCTCTGTCAACGTTGTGGGAGTGATGTTCAAGTATAAGTTCTTTAACCGGAAAAAAATCGTGGTCCTGTTATTCCACCTGGCATTTATTCTGATCCTTGCCGGAGCTGCAATCACCAGGTTTATCAGCTATGAGGGGATCATGCATATCAGGGAACAGGCCATGTCCAATATGATGAGCAGCGACAACGGCTATATGCAGGTGGTTCTCGAGGCCAACGATGAGAGGGTTGAACATGAGAAAGAGGTCATGATCACCGAACTTACGCCGAAGAATTATAAGATGAGTACCCGGGTTGGGGGTGAAAAAGTAAAAATCAAGTCCACCGGATACATGGCCAATGCCATGGAGCAGTATGTGGCAGCGCCGGGTGGTTTGCCCTACCTGCAACTGGTGATGGTTGCCGACCAGCAAACCTCAGTTGGACTGCCCTCAGGAGCGGTACGGAATGTGCGTGGTATGAACGTCTCTTTCAATAGCAATGATACCACCTCAGATCTGAGGTTCATTTCCGAAGGACAGGATATTTTCGCTTCGGCTCCCTTTACCATCTCATCCATGCAGATGGGAGGAGAGGGACAGATCGATTATCCGGCCCGTGAACTGGTGCCCATCAAAGAGGGAAGCCTTTACGTGGTTGGGAACATGCGGATGGCTTTGCAGAATTTCATTCCGTCTGCCAAAAGAAAACTGGTGAGTGCTCCTCCCGGTCAGATGGGATCTCATATGGCTGCTGTCAGGGTTGAGATAGATTACAGGGGAATGACCTCTGAGTTGTATGTACCCGGATTGGCGCGCATGAAAGGTGTTCCTGTCCAGGGAGAGATGGGCGATCTGAAATACGCGATCACCTATGGTGCCCGGGAGATATCCCTTCCGTTTGCTCTGTTTCTGAAAGATTTCCAGGTAGAGCGTTACCCGGGTTCCAACAGTCCCTCTTCCTTTGCCAGCGAGGTGGTGCTTGTGGATAAGGAGATGGGGATCCAGGAGGACCGGCGGATCTATATGAATAATGTTCTGAAGCACAGGGGATACAGGTTCTATCAGTCCTCTTACGACAATGATGAGCAGGGAACAGTCCTCTCTGTGAATAAGGACCTGGCAGGGACCTTTGTTACATACCTGGGCTACCTTGTACTCATTGGCGGAATGGTCCTGGCCATGTTTGTAAGGGGTACGCGCTTCTCCATGATTGCGAAAAAGACTTCTTCCAAAACAAAAGCGCTGGTCATCGGTCTACTGATTCTCGGCATGGGTATGCCTGCATTTTCCCAGATGGTACCCCCGAAAGAGGTGGCCAAAGAGTTTGGGTATCTCTGGGTACAGGATAAAGGGGGGCGATACGAACCCATGAATACCCTGTCCAGCGAGGTGGTTCGCAAGATTACCAAGAAGGCCAAATATAAAGAGTATACGCCAGACCAGGTTTTACTGGGTCTGATGCTCTATCCCGATGTATGGCAAAACCAGCCCCTGTTCAAAATTAATAATGCTGAACTGCACCGCATCATCGGGTATAAGGGTGACCTGGTCAGTTTCAATGACCTGATGGGCCCTGGTGGATCTAACTACCTGTTATCGGAGCTGGTGAATGAAGCCTACTCCAAGCCGGTGGCCCAACAGACCGATCTGGACAAGGAGGTGATCAAGCTGGATGACCGTGTTAATGCCATGTTCCTGGTACAGTCGGGTGGCCTGGTGACCATTTTCCCCGATCCGGATTTAGAAAATCACAAATGGATCTCTGTCTCTGAAGCGCTGGCAGATCAAATGAAACCGGAGAGTGACAGCATGTCCACGGTTTTCCTCAGGTATCTCACTTCGGTGAGGGCGGGGGATTATGCCACAGCCCAGTCCAGGTTGTTGATGCTCAGCAAGAACCAGCTGCTCAATGAGTCTCTGCTTCCCTCACACTCCAGAAAGAAACTGGAAATTATCTACAACCGGATCAATGTATTCCCAAGGCTGGCAAAGTTTTATGGATTGTTCGGAGTGCTGATGATGTTCTTTCAGTTCATGCTCGTGTTCCGTCCGCGAAAGTTGTTCCGCTACCTGTTTAACATTGGAATCATCCACCTGGCAGTAGCTTTTGTTTTACATACGCTTGTGCTGGCAGCCAGGTGGTATATCAGTGGCCATGCTCCCATGAGCAACGGGTATGAATCGATGATTTTTGTATCGTGGGTTACCTTGCTGGCGGGACTGATCTTTGTAAGGAAATCGGGTTATGTAATGGGCCTGACAGGAATTTTGGCCGGACTTGCACTGATGGTGGCCGGAATGAGCAATATGAATCCGGAGATCACAAACCTGGTACCCGTATTGAAGTCTCCATGGCTCGCTATTCATGTGGCTGTGATCATGGCCGGGTATGGATTCCTTGGACTGGCATCCATCATGGGATTGCTGAATGTGGTGCTTTACGCCTCTCTTACTCCCTCCAACAAGGTGAAGCTAAAGGAGGTGATTAACCAGGTGACCAATGTGAATCACATGACCCTGATCGTGGGGCTCTATTTCATGACCGCCGGGGTTTTCCTGGGTGGCGTATGGGCCAACGAATCGTGGGGCCGATACTGGGGATGGGACCCCAAAGAGACCTGGGCGTTGATTACTGTACTGGTCTATGCATTTGTGACCCACATGCACCGGATTCCGGGAATGCGTGGCACATTTGCATATAACATGGCATCGTTCGTTAGTTACTCTTCGGTAATGATGACCTATTTCGGGGTGAATTATTTCCTGGGAGGGATGCACTCGTATGCCAGTGGATCGGCCTTTAAGGTTCCTGTGGCTGTATATGTGTCCATTGCGGTATTAACAGCACTGAGTCTGTTTGCTTACAGACAGCAGGGCAAGATGCTTCCTGAAGAAAAAAAGCCGGAAGATCAGTAAGGTACCTGGTTGAGGTTGGAGCGACTTTTCTGCCCGAAATCGATCACACAGTTATAGCGGTAATCTCTGTGCGGCCTGATGGCCACACCTACCGAGTTATAGCTGGTATTTAAGATGGTCTTGCGGTGTCCAACACCCTCAATGCCTTCGTCGATAAGCAGGGTGATAACAATACTGATGGCCTCTTCGTATCCATATGAGCAACACTCTCCCCATGCAAAATATGGATTTCGCCGCAGGGGTTCAAAACGTTTTGTCATGTCCTTGTGGCCCACATGTCCCGTCTCCCCCGATCTGGTGGCATGTCCCTGGGCCACACTGGTGAGATCCTCTTCTGGTATCAGGGCTGGTAGTCCTGAGGCATTGGCCAGGTCCCTGTGAAGAGACCTCAGGTACGTGGTGTTCTTCACCTGGTTCTCCTCAACATAGGTTTTAAGAAATGTTTCAGCAAACAGGGACCCGTCATATCGTGCCATATTCATAAACAGGATCACTTTTTGTTCTTCTTCGGTGAGGTAGGGCACCTCCCGGCTTGTGAAGAGGGTTCTGACCTTTTCCGGATCCCACCGGTCCCACGCGGATCCCTGTGCGTTCAGGTGTACAGATGGCAGGACAAGTACTAAAAGCAGCGTTAAACGAAGATGTTTCATAGCCTTATAACAACAGTTTGATATGGGGGTTCAAACGCATCAACGCTCAATTCCCGTGCCAGGATCCAGGAGCATATAGACATCGTAATCCTCAAAAACCTCGAAACCGAGACTTTTATAAAGCGCGACAGCAGGGGTGTTTTCCCGGTGGACTTCCAGTTTCATGGGACAGGCCATCTCTCTGGCGAAGTCCAGTGACCGGATGGCAAGGGTCCGGCCGTGCCCTTTCCCTTGCAAAGAAGGACGGATGGCAAAATGGTGCAGGAATACCCTTCGGCCGTCCCAGGTCATCCAGGATGTACCCTCCACCTGTCCCGTTTCCGGATTTTCCATGATGAGGAATTTACCACCCTGCTCGTTGCATTGAACAATGAGTTCTGCTGTATCCTGTCGTTCCTCTGTATAAATACCCGTCTCCTTCCACAGCATTTCCACCTGTGGGAAATCGCCGGCTTGATACGCTCGGATGATCATTTTTCTTCAGGCTTTTACCACATATACCTGGCCGGTTTCATACCGGACTACCCGAATCTCTTCACCTTTCTCAATGAGACCATATTCGGACATGGCATCATAGAGCTTGTTTTGGATCATTACCTTGCCCGAGGGGCGGAGCACCGTGTGGGCTTTTCCTGTGTCTCCCACCAACGATCGCTGTTTGGTATCCACCCCGATAAAACCTTCATCCAGGCGTTGCTCGCTTTTTAATGAGAGGTTTGAAAATGCAGTGGTAGTTAACAGTTTCCTTGTTGCCCACAGCGAAAGGATTACTCCAAACAGGATCGACACCAAAACCAGGCTGAGGGATTTCATCAACAGTCCAAGGCCTTCACCGGTGAATTCAGGGTTCTCGAATACCACGTTGTCTATAAGACCCAGGGTAAGCCCGGTTACCATGGCAATGATCCCGGCCACTCCGGCCACTCCGAACCCCGGGATGGCAAAAATTTCCACCATGACAAGGACCACTCCCAGAATAAAAACAATCAGCTCCCAGTTCTGCGCCATCCCTTCAAGGTAGAGCGGTGCAAAATAGAGCAGGGCAGCCACTACGGAAGCAACAAGAGCAAACCCGATGCCTGGTGATTGTAACTCAAAATAGATTCCCCCGATGATGATCATGATCAAAACACCGCTGATCATGGGATTGATCAGGAAGCCGATGATTTTATCCAATCCTGTCTGGCTGTAAGACTTCAGAACATAGGTTTCGATTCCCAGGGATTCAATGACATCCTCCATGGAATCCCTTATTCCTTCACAATAGCCGTTGTTCATGGCTTCCATGGCAGTGAAGGTGAGCACCTGACCGGTATCGCTTACACCCTCCACGAACAGCCTCGGATCGACCATGGCTTCTGCAATGGCCGGATTGCGGTGCCAAACAATCACAGTATCGGACCCGGAGATGCATGTATCCATTCCGTGGGCTTCGGCTGTGGCCCGCATGGTGGCCCGCATGTAGGACTGGTATTTGTCAGGAACCTGTTCACCGGTCTGGTTAACCACTGTGGCTGCACCGATCTTGGCTCCGGCTTTCATGTAAATGCTGTCACAGGCTATGGCAATCAGGGCCCCTGCAGAAGCAGCATTGTCATCAATAAACACATGCACAGGAATAGGCGAATTCAGAATCTTGGTCCGAATGGAGTCAGCCGCACTTACCTCTCCGCCATAGGTGTTCAGATGTAAAATCACCACATCTGCATCCAGTTCGATAGCCTCCTCAAGGGCTTCCTGGGTAATCCTCCAGGTGGGGGCGGCGATGTTGTCTTTGATGGCGAAAGTATATACCAGGGTTGTATCCCCTGTCAGCTCCCCGTCATCACGCTCCCGGGTGGTGGCAGGGGCCAGCACCTGGCTCGACAAAATCAAAGCCAGTATCAACAGGGGGAGCATATGTGTGAATTGCTTCATAATCAAAGTTTATTTACTCAAAAGTAAGAATTATTTCTGCTAAATTTGTGGCGTCAAATAATTCACAATGTATGCAATTGAATAAACTCACAGCCATCTCTCCGGTAGACGGCCGTTACAGGTCCAAAACGGAGCAGCTATCCGGCTTCTTTTCCGAGTTCGGACTGATCAAATACCGGGTCCTGGTAGAGGTGGAGTACTTCATAGCCCTTTGTGAGGCAGGTGTTCCCCAGCTAAAAGAGGTAGCAGCAGAACAGTTTACACGCTTGAGGAAACTTGTGGAGGGTTTTTCTGTGGATGATGCTTTGCGGATCAAGGAGATCGAAAAAGTGACCAACCACGACGTAAAGGCAGTGGAGTATTTTGTCAAGGAGCAATTTGATACACTCTCTCTTTCAGATTATAAAGAGTTTATTCATTTCGGACTTACCTCCCAGGACATCAACAATACCGCTACTCCGCTTTCCTTGAAAGATGCCATGAAGCAGGTATACTATCCCCTGCTGGATGAGCTTACCCAGGTGCTGGAGAAACTTGCAGCTGAGTGGGATGATATTCCCATGCTGGCCCGGACCCATGGACAGCCTGCCTCACCCACCAGGCTGGGCAAGGAGATCAGGGTGTTTATTGAGCGTCTGGATGTGCAGCTGGAGCAGCTGGAAGAGATCCCCTTGCCTGCCAAATTCGGCGGAGCTACAGGAAATATGAATGCCCATGTGGTTACCTATCCGGAGATTGACTGGTTCTGTGTTTGGAGAGCGTTTCGTAGGAGATATACTTGGACTGAAACGTTCCTGGCCCACCACCCAGATCGAACACTATGATAACCTGGCTGCCATGTTCCATGCATTTGAAAGGATCAATACCATCCTGGTGGACCTCTCCCGTGACATCTGGACCTATATCTCCATGGAGTATTTCAAGCAGAAGATCAAGAAGGGAGAGATCGGGTCGTCGGCCATGCCACACAAGGTGAATCCCATCGATTTTGAGAATGCTGAAGGAAACCTTGGATTTGCCAACGCACTGTTCGGGCATCTGGCAGCCAAACTGCCGGTCTCTCGGCTGCAGCGCGACCTTACTGATTCCACAGTGCTCCGAAACATGGGCGTACCCCTGGCTCACTCGGTCATTGCCATGCACTCCCTGATCAAGGGACTGGGGAAACTGATTGTAAACAAAGAGGCCATCCATTCCGACCTGGAGAAGCACTGGGCCGTGGTGGCGGAAGCCATTCAATCCATACTTCGCAGGGAACGATATCCCAAACCTTATGAAGCCCTTCTGGATCTTACCCGCACCAATGAAGCAGTCACCCAGGAAACAATCAGCCGTTTTATTAACGGTCTTTCGGTTTCCGACGACGTCAAGAAAGAACTATTGAAAATAACCCCCTGGAATTATACAGGTTTATAGTTTCTTTCGTTCCTAAATTAGAGGAGATTTCTATGAAAAGATTTTTCAGGCTTCTAAACTACCTGTTTCCCTATAAATGGTATGTGGTCCAGAATGTTGTTTCAATATATTTGCGGCATTCTTCGCGCTGTTTTCATTTGCCATGGTACTCCCTTTCTTAAGGATTCTTTTTAATAACCAGCCCATGGTTATGGAGCCAGCCGCATTTGAGATGAGTACCGATTATTTCATGCATACGCTCAATTATTATATGAGCCTGATCATGACCACACATGGACAAACCGGTGCATTGATCCTGGTGAGTATCCTGGTTGTTGTGTTCAGCCTTCTGAAGAACGGATTCATATTTGGAGCCAATTATGTGCTGGCACCCATACAGGGCTTTTGTGGTACGGGACATCCGGAATGAGATCTACCAGAAGATATTAAAGCTTCCCCTCTCCTATTATACGGAAGCCAGGAAAGGGGATGTGATCGCCAGGATCTCAAGTGATGTGCAGGAGATGGAGGTGAGCATCATGAGTTCGCTGCAGATGCTTTTCAGGGATCCCATCACCATTATGGTTTACCTCATTTTTCTCTTTTCCATCAGCTTAAACCTGACCGTATTTGTCATTGTGGTACTTCCCATTACGGGTTTTCTGATCGGCCGTATTGCAAGATCGCTCAGGAAGACCACATTCAGAGGACAGCAGAGGCTGGGTGAGTTGCTTGCCTTGATCGAGGAGACCCTGACCGGGTTAAGGATCATCAAGGCGTTCAACGGAGAGGACAAGATGGACGAAAAATTTGCTAAGCACCAACAAGCGTTTTGCCTTGCTGCTCCGAAAGGTGATTCGCCGCCGGTACCTGGCCAGTCCCTTCAGTGAATTTATGGCCACCATCGTACTCATGTCATCATGGCTTATGGAGGAACGCTGGTCTTTCCGGAACCAGCGACCTGGCAGGAGAGAATTTGATCCTGTTTCTGATCATATTCAGCCAGATCATCCCCCCGGCAAAGAATTTCACTACAGCCTGGTTTAACATCCAGAAAGGACTGGCCTCGGTGGACAGGATTGATGAGTTGCTGCTTGCCGATCTGAAAATAAAGGAGAAAGCAGACCCGGTTCCCGTCAACGAGTTCAAGGAGTCCATCGAATACAGGAATGTCTCATTTAAATATGAGAAGGAATATGTGCTCAGGGATGTCTCTTTTACCATCAGGAAAGGGGAGACCATTGCCCTGGTAGGAAAATCGGGCTCCGGGAAATCTACGCTGGTTGACCTGCTGCCCAGGTTCATGGATACCACTGAGGGTGAAGTATTGATCGATGGTATTCCTGTGCAGGATTGCGCATCAAACCCTTGAGGAAACTGATGGGGATTGTAAGTCAGCAATCGATCCTGTTCAATGATACCTTCCGAAACAATATTGCCTTCGGCACGAACAGGGAGATCAGGGATGAGGATATCATCAATGCAGCCAATGTGGCCAATGCACATGAATTCATTACAGAGAATGCTGAGGGATATGATGCCAGCGTGGGTGAAGGAGGAGGCAAGCTAAGCGGTGGTCAGAAGCAGCGGGTGAGTATTGCCCGGGCAGTGATGGCCAATCCCCCCATCCTGATTCTGGATGAGGCAACCTCTGCGCTGGATACCGAGTCGGAAAGGCTGGTTCAGGATGCCATCATTAACCTGATGAAGAACCGTACCTCCATTGTGATTGCGCATCGACTTTCGACCATCAAGCATGCTGACCTGATCCTGGTCATCGATGAAGGAAAAATCGTGGAACGGGGAACACATAACGAGCTCATGAAGCGTAAAAATGGGCTCTATCATAAATTGCATACCATGCAAATGTTTTAGCCGGTTATGAAGATCAGCGGTTTTTCCATGGGCAAGAATGCCCACAAGCTATACTATCCCATGCGGCAGGCAGTGGAATCGATCCTGCCTCTGGTGGATGAGTTTGTGGTGGTCCTTGGAGATTCTGATGAGGATGATACCACCCGGGCTGAGATCCTGGAGATTGGAAGTGAAAAGATCAGGATCATCGATACGGTGTGGGACATTGAGAAATATCCGCGGGGTATGGAACATGCCCACCAGACCGATATCGCCATGAAGGCATGTACCGGGGACTGGCTTTTCTACCTGCAGAGTGACGAGGTGGTCCATGAAAAGGATATCGATAACATCCGCCTCCGGTGCCGTGAGTTGCTTGACGATAAAGAGGTGGAGGGTTTGCTGTTCCGATACCGCCATTTCTGGGGAGACTATGATCATCTGCAGGATTCACATTGCTGGTACCGAAAGGAGATCAGGATTGTGAGAAATCTTCCCGACATACACTCCTGGGAATCGGCCCAGTCTTTCAGGAAAATCCCCGGATTTGAGGGTGTCAATTACCGGCAGCAGGAAGGAACCCATAAATTGAAAGTGGCCGATGTGGATGCTGAGATTTTTCACTATGGATGGGTGCGTCCTCCCAGGGTGATGCAGAACAAGATCAAGGTATTCAGCATGAATCACCAGGGCCGGGAGAAAATTGAAAGGCAGATTGCCGAACACATGTATGACAGGATCTTTGACTACGGGAATATGGAGAAACTGACCCGATTCAAAGGAACCCACCCGGAAGTGATGAGGGAATGGATAGAAGCCTTCGATTGGAAAGACCAGCTCCGTTTAGCCGGACCGGCCAGGAGTCTGAATCCAATGAAAGCAAAGCACGACAGGTTTAAATACCGGGTCATCTCCTGGCTGGAAAAGTACCTCTTTTTTGGAAGGCGGCTGGGGGAGTTCAGGAATTATATACTTCTGAAGAAGTAGTCAATCGATTATTCCGAAATCAGATTTCCTTTTTTGTCATAGGTCTTTTTCCCCGGTAATACCTCTCCCTGTTCATAGGTGAGTTCTTCGAATAGCTGGCCGTTTTCGTAGTACTTTTTTGTAAGCCCCTGTTTTCTTCCAAAGTGATAACTGGTATGTTCATGGATCTGGCCGTTTTTAAAGTACCATATAGCGGGACCCTGCTTTCGTCCGTGTTCATAGGTGATCTTTGAGTGTACCGTCTTACCATCCTCATAGTAGTTCACCTTGACCCCGTGAACATATCCTTTGTCATCCACCGGGTTTACGCTGGACAGGGTACCGTCATCCCGGCGCTTCTTCACCAGGGAAGGTTTTTCTTCTTCCTTTGTTTTTCCTGATTCACCCTTTCCGGACCCACATCCTACCATTCCGGATGCGAGAAAAACAATCATTGTAAGCTGCAATATTAATCTCATATCAACATGTTTAGCATACAAATATACCTGTTTATTTTATGCCCGGGTAGTCTACCCGTTTGCCAGGTATGCAATCCGGGTTCTCAGTCTGGTTTCGAAATTGTGAGGAAACAGGCAGAAAGAGTGAAGAATTTTGTAGTTTAATGGATCATTGCTTCCTTCATGAGATTGCAAGTCTTTTTCATACTATTATTACATGTCTGGCAGGGAGCCGTTGCACAGGAGGATGGTAACCGGGAGGATTTTGCCCGGCACCTGAACGATGCTGCCCTGGAGCTGACCCGCCAAAAGGTGATCTATGACCCGGGGTACTATTCCATAGCCTATCCCAACGGGGACGTGCCGGCCGGAAAGGGAGTCTGTTCAGATGTGGTGGTCCGTGCATACAGGAAAGTGGGAATCGATCTTCAGAAGGAGGTACATGAGGACATGCGGGACTACTTCCAATTGTACCCTGGAATCTGGGGCCTGGGCAAACCCGATCCCAACATAGACCACCGACGGGTTCCCAACCTGATGACTTTTTTTGACCGTCACGGGATTGTCAAGTCCATGGAGATGGATCCGGCAGATTATCTGCCGGGAGATATTGTTTGTTGGAACCTGGGTGGTGCCGTGACCCATATAGGGATTGTTGTGGACCGCAGGTCGGACAGGTGGGATGGGTACCAGGTGGTACATAACATCGGGGCGGGCCAGGTGCTTGAAGACTGCCTCTTTGACTTCAAAATCATCGGTCACTATGTTTATACAGGAAATCAATAACAGAGAACATGGGTTTACAAATATTCCAGGTGGATGCATTTAGCTCTCAGTTGTTCGGTGGGAATCCGGCAGCTGTTTGCATTCTTGATGCGTGGCTGACAGATGCTGTCATGCAGCATATTGCCAATGAGAACAACCTGTCAGAAACTGCCTTTGCTGTCAGAGACGGAGAGCGATATATAATCAGGTGGTTTACCCCCGAACTGGAGGTGGACCTGTGCGGTCATGCCACCCTGGCCACTGCCCATGTCCTGTTTGAGCACCTGTCCCACCCCTCAGACATTATAGAGTTTTATTCTCCCCATAGCGGAGAACTGACGGTGGAGCGGGCGGGGGACCGGCTGATTATGGACTTCCCGGCCGATGTGGTGAAGGAGATCCCGGTACCCTCACTGGCATTGGAGGCCCTGCACAAGTCTCCTGTGAAAGCCTATGAAGGCAAAACCGATACCATGTTTGTTTTTGCCAGTCAATCCGAAATAGAAAGCATGAAACCTGACTTTGCTTTGCTGGCCAGGCAGGGAGGAAGGGGAGTGATCGTCACGGCCATGGGTGGAGAGGTGGATTTCGTTTCCCGTTTTTTTGCCCCCCAGACCGGGATCAATGAGGACCCGGTAACCGGCTCGGCACATACCACCCTGACCCCCTACTGGTCCAGGGTCCTGGGAAAGAAGGTGCTGACTGCCCGGCAGCTTTCTGCCCGGGGCGGTGAACTGTTGTGTGAGGATCACGGTGAGAGAGTCAAAATTTCGGGACAGGCGGTAAGCTACATGACCGGGGAAATTAATATATAAATCAAAAACAAAAAACGATGAGATTCTCAGAAGACCGCATTGATAAGCTGACCTGCAGTGACGGGAAACAACGTAGTATCCACATATGGGAACCGGAAAAGACCCGGATGGTATTCCTGACTGTGCATGGGGGTATGGACCATGGAGGCAACTACATGCCGCCCGCTCTTTATTTCCGGGATCATGGCATTGCCACGGTGGCCCCGGACCAGCACGGGCATGACCCCCGGGGCCCGATCACCCCGATACGGTGATCATCCCCGGGTTTGAGGTTTTCCTTGATGACATGGAACTGATGATCGTTTGGGTAAAGGAAAAATATCCGGGAATCCCCATTTTTATCCTGGCCCACTCCATGGGAGGACTGATTGCTACCCATTTTGGGATCAGGCGGTTGAAGGATGATCCTGTGATCAAGGGATTTATTGTTTCATCACCTTACTATGTAAATGCGATCAATACTCCCTGGATCATGCAGAAAATGGCAGGGATCCTTTCAGCCATAGCACCCCGGATGGCGGTGCCTCTTGAAGATTTTGTGCCCTATGTGACCCATGACAAGGAGATCTATGAGCGCCATCGGAAAGATAATAAAGACGGCGTAAAGGCCCATAAAGCTTCAGCCCGGTTTGCCAGTGAATTGCTGAAGGCACAGGCATGGGTCCCTGAAAATATAGCTGGCTGGAAGTACCCCATCTTGGTTATTGTGGCCGGAGATGATAAACTGGCCAATGCCGAAGCCACCCGGCAACTCATCGGTCAGATCGATGAAGGTCTGGTCACCGAATTCTACTATCCTGAAAACTATCACGAAAACTTTAACGAACTAAACCGGAACGAGATCTTCGCCAGGATTTTGAAATGGGTTGAAACAATTTCTATATGAAAAAACTATTCCTTATTCTGGCACTGGGCTATGCAGTTCTTCCTTTTCTTGCGGCACAATCTTCGGTTTGGAAAGTGGAAGGAAAGGGATCTTCCATCTACATCGGTGGAACAATGCACTTATTAACCCCGGAGGATTATCCACTGCCCGGCGAATTTGATAGTGCTTATGTTTGGTCGGATGTGTTGGTTCTGGAAGCTGATCTGAAGAAGATGGAAGATCCGCTTGTGGTTCAGAACATGATGTCCATGGCCATGTATCAGGATGAGCGGACTTTAAAAGGTGTTTTAAGTGAAGCGGTGTATAATGGTCTGAAAGCAGAGAGCGAAAAACTGGGTATATCTCTGACGCCTTTGTCAAAGTTTAAACCAGCCATGGTGATGTTGATTATATCAGTGACTAAAATGCAGAAATCCGGCAATACCTCTGCAGGCGTTGATCAGCATTATCTCTCCAAAGCAGGCATTGACGACAGGCCACTGTTGTTTTTTGAAACCGTCGAAAGTCAACTGGAAATACTTTTTGGTGATGAAGAGGAAAATGAAGACCAGGCAGTAATGCAATTTTTAAAAAACCTGGATCAAATGGATCAGTTGGGCGCTGATATAAAGGCAGGCTGGCTTCATGGCAGTGATAAAATTTTCAAAAGACTTCAAAAAGAAATGAAATCGGAGTATCCGGACGTTTATAAAAAAGTGCTTACAGACCGGAACATCAGTTGGATGCAAAAGATTGATACCTTCTTAGACAATGGGGATGTGGAATTCATTCTGGTTGGAGCCCTGCATGTGTATGGCGGGGATGGAGTGTTGAAGTTGCTTAAAAAGAGGGGATACCGCGTTACCCGGCTGACGATATAAGAATATTTCGTAAATTGATGTCACAACCAAACTGATTACAAACCAACTGTATATGTATTATTTAGTTGTTCAGAACCTCGGGGTGGAGCGTTGTATCCATCGCAGCGAGGAAAATGTGTACACGGATGGGATGTCACTGAGTTGTACCCCTGACCTGGAATTTTCCGGGGGTGAACTGGTAAAGGAGATCAGCATGTTTTGCAGTGAAGTACAGGGGCCCCCGCTAAGGGCAAAAGTGTACCGCAACTGAATCCCGACACTCCTAAAACCATATACCATGAAAACCCGGACATTGCTCAGTATTGCACTGGTGCTCCTCATTATCATTTCAGGATGTACTTCTGTCAAACGGTTTAAATCTGCCTCTTACAAGGGGGAGGACCACTCATTGGTGGAAATGGACCTGTTCAGCGCCAGGCTTGAAAATCCCGGCCCTGATCCTGGCGGTAAAAACCTCTGGGATCTGAGTGCCAGCGCTCAGACCCAGATGATCCAGATCCTGCATGAACGTTATCCCGACAACGGACAGTTTTTTGGGGCCCTCAACCAGGAGTATCTGCAGAAAGGGGCAGGACCTCTGACGGATTATACCCCATCCAATCTCCGCATGGTCTTTACCATCAAAAGGCAGCACGACCATTCGGCGCTTGGCAAAGGGGAAGCACTTTACTCCCCGGCCGACAGGATCGAATCCCTGAAATTCAGTCTCCGGATACCGGAGGAGGCCAATCTTCATTTTACGGGCTGGAACCGGTATACAACCGAATACGGGGAGATCGAGATCGCCGAGCTGAGTTTTTCAAGAAGTTTGGAGATGGATGCTGAGCTAAGCGGGGAGATTGCGGATGGCAGCATCAAAAATTCCGTGGTGAAGAGTGAGGAGCAGGTGGTCAGTTCCAGGTACCTGAAGCTGAGTGGAAGTATCTCTGACCACAGCCTGGAGATGGTGGAGGAGGGGACCCGGGGTGCAGACCTGACAGGGAATGTACTGGCGGATGTTTCTCTCCGTTTTGACGGTTTTCCTGAACGGGTGACCATCCCCCTTTATGCAGGAGAAGCTGAAGGTGGAATAGCGGTAGTAACTGATCTGAAATTTGCCGATGTGCTGGTCCCCCGCATGGAGGATGCGCCGGATGTCATTACTGGAGTCCTGCAGATGGAGTATATATACAGGCATGTGGAGTCGGGATGGAAAACATTCCAGGAGTGGGACGACCGTGTGGCTTTTTATAAAGGGACGAAAACCAAAGAAGTTACTCTTTTTGAGAAGCAGGATTATCTTCCGCCCCTCTTCTGCATTGGCAGATCGCCGGGACAGGAGAAGGTCAGGATCAGATCCGGAACGGGTGCTGAATACCCACTTCAGTTCAGAAACCATGTGGAAGCTGGCAGGTTCCTGGAGTGGCTGGAATGGAAGTCACAGGATGAAAATATGAATCCCGGGGCATCCATTGTGATTGGGGAGCACATCCTGATGTTGGGAAAGCAGGATCTCACCCATGGGATCCTGCAAGGCAGGACTCCTTTGAAGGTAATGCGGGTCTATTGACGATTGCTATTTCCCCCCGTACCAGAAACCCCTGTTCCACATATGTTCCTGCAAGCGTTGCAGATCCTTTTCGGGAAGTTCAGGGAGTTCAGAAACAGCTGTGTTTTGCATGGCCTGTTTCTGATTCCTGATGCCCGGGATGACTGTGGAGACCGCCTGGTGCGACATGGCGAATTTCAGGGCCAGTTCGGGCATGGAGTAGCCACTATCCTTAAAGTCTTCCATGATCTTCTTGGTTCTCTGTACACCCCGTATGAGTCTGTCACCTGCATAATAGAACCTTCGGAAGTCCCCGGGCGGGAAGGTTTCATCCCCTTTATATTTTCCGGTTAGAACGCCTTCGTCGAAAGCCACCCTTACAATGATTCCGGTTCCGGTTTCCTGAGCCACGGGGAAAATCTGTGCGACAGGTTCCTGCTCAAAAATATTGTAGATCACCTGCAACACATCCACCATGCCATCCCGCATGAGTTGCACCACGCAGTTCTGATCGTGTTCGGGAGTAGAGATTCCGATCTGCTTGATAAGACCCTCCTGCTTCATCTTCTGAAGGATCTCAAGGGCCACAGGCCTGTCATTCCAGGCGCGGGTCCAGGTGTGGAGGAGCAATACATCCAGACTTTCGGTCTGGAGATTGGTCAGCCTCTCTTCCACGTTTTCACGCAGGTATTTTTCAGAATACCGCTCCTCGATCCTGCAATAGGGCGAGGGAGGCCACTTCCCTGGAGCAGGAGGCGTTTTTGTGCATACAAGGACCCTGTCGGAACGGGATTTCAGAAATTGTCCTATGATCCGTTCCGATTTTCCGTCTCCATATCCAGCTGCGGTATCGATAAAATTTACCCCTTTTCCCAGGGCAGTATCCAGGGCCTCCAATGAATCCGATTCTTTCTGATCGCCCCAGCTTCCACCGATGGCCCAGGCACCGAAACCAATCTCAGATACTTCCGGGCCGTTTTTTCCCAATTTGCGATATTTCATATGTTTGGTGATTTAAATTATCCGCAATCCCAAGATAAATCATTGCAAGGGATTTTACAGGAATTGCTACCTTTATTTTATGAAAACGTCACGACGAAAATTTTTTAAAAAGGCCGGTTTGGGTGCAGCTGCTGTGGCCTGAATCCCACTGCTAGCCAATTCATGTTCAGGCAATAAGAAACAGAGAAAGATCAGCGATCTCTTCTCCCATGGGGATGTGGTCCTTTTCCAGGGAGATTCCATAACCGATGCGGGAAGAGATAAGGAGAAAGAGTGGCCAAACCAAGCCAGGTCTTTCGGATCAGGTTATGCATACCTGGCTGCTTCCTGGCTCCTGGAGGAGATGGCAGATAAAGAACTGACCATTTATAACCGGGGTATTAGCGGGAACAAGGTGTTCCAGCTTGCCGACCGCTGGGATAAAGATTGCCTGATGCTAAAACCCAATGTGCTGAGCATCCTGATCGGAGTCAACGACTACTGGCATTTCCGGAACGGAAAGTATGACGGTACACCCGCGATTTATGAGAAGGATTACAGGGCCCTGCTAAGCCGCACAAGAGATCAGCTCCCGGATGTGAAACTGGTGATCTGTCAGCCTTTCATTCTCACTGATACAGCTGCTGTGGATGAGACCTGGCTTGAGCCTTTCAAACCTTACCAGGAGATCGCTTTGAAGATGGCCGGGGAGTTTGATGCCATTTGGGTTCCCTTCCAGGAGGCATTTGACAGGGCCAGTGTGATTGCCCATCCCACCTACTGGACCCATGATGGCGTTCATCCTTCCATGGCAGGTGCCCAGCTGATGGCTGACACCTGGCTGAAATCATTGGCTTAGCAGGGATTATTGAAGAAAGAGCAGGGATCTACTGTGCCCTGTTGTACTCGTCCTGCAGCTCGTTGAAGACATTTTCCACCGTGGAAATCTCTTTCACTCTACCGGCATTGGATCCCACAAAGGCAAAGCCATCTTTCAGGTTCCCTTTGAATGCTGCCAATAGTGCTTCGGAGATACAGTACATGGTGGTTTTGGGATTACACGAACGGATGCAGTTGTGCTTGCATACAGCCGGTCTTCTCTGGCCGTCCCCGGCTTCCTGGAGGAAACGGTTGAAAATGGTGCGCCCCGGCATACCCACAGGGCTCTTGATGATTTGAATATCCTTCTCGGAGGCATCCACAATGGCCTGCTTGAATTCCTCGGAGGCATCACACTCTTTTGTGGCCACAAAACGTGTACCCAGCTGAACAGCGCTGGCACCCCGCTTCATGATATCATTGATATCGCCGCCGGAAAAAATACCCCCGGCTGCAATGACTGGTATCTCTTTATTGAATTTCTCTTTGATCTCGCTGGCCACCTTCACCACTTCATCCACCAGGTTCTCCAGTTTGTTTCCGATCTCCTGCAGAGCGTCAGCTTTAAAACCAAGGTGACCACCAGCTTTTGGCCCCTCCACGACAAAAGCGTCGGGCAGGTAATTGTAATTTTGTTGCCATTTCTGAGCGATAATGTTGGCAGCCCTGCCCGAGGAAACGATGGGCACAAGTTTTGTTTTGGCTCCATCGACCAGGTATTTGGGAAGATCCAGGGGAAGGCCAGCCCCTGAGAAGATAATATCGATTCCCTCCTCGATGGATGTTTTGACCATGTCTGAGAAGTTGGTGAGCACAGCCATGATGTTCACGCCCAGTACTCCGGGAGTAAGCTCCCGTGCTTTACGGATCTCTTCCCTGATGGCAACAATGTTGCTCCGTTTGTATCCCAGGTTGCTGGGTTTGCCCGTAAGCCCGATTCCCACGGTGGAGATGATCCCCACACCGCCCATGTTGGCCACTGCAGATGCAAGCTTGGATAGGGAAATCCCTATTCCCATTCCACCCTGAATGATGGGGACCTTTATACTTAATTCTCCTATTTTCAAAGGCTTCATAAAGTTCTCTTAGTTAACTACCTGGCAAAGGTAGCCTATTATTCAGGGCGGATCACATAAACTTCTTCTTTATACTGTATATAAACTATCTTTGATCTCTTTAAGCCCCAATGCTACTGGTATGAAACGACAATGTAATAAACCTTTCTCCCCGTCGGGATTGCCTTTCTTTTACGGTTGGGTGGTTCTGGCAGCCGGTACCATCGGGATTTTAATGAGTATTCCAGGGCAGACCATGGGAGTTTCGGTTTTTACAGAAAACCTGTTGGAGGACCTGGCCATCAACAGAAACAGCCTGAGTCTTGCTTACCTTGTTGGCACACTGATCTCGGGACTTCTTATTACCAGGGCCGGAAAGCTTTACGACAGGTACGGCGCAAGGATTATGGCCTTTGTTTCGGGAGTGATGCTTGGCGTGGTATTGCTTTATCTGACCAGGGTGGATGTGATTGCCGTAGCCCTGGCCCGGATCAACTGGCTTTCGTCGATACTGGTCACTTTTGTTCTGTTGTCGGCAGGGTTTTTCGGAATCCGCTTTTTCGGACAGGGGATGCTTACCATGGTATCCCGGAACATGGTGATGAAATGGTTCGACAAAAGAAGGGGGATGGCCAACGCCGTACTGGGGATTTTTACCGCCATGGGATTTGCAGTGGCCCCCAAGATCCTGAACATGATCATTGAACGGCTCGAATGGAGGGGGGCCTGGATTTTTATGGCCCTGATCGTAGGGATTATTTTTGCAGTTTTTGTGCTTGTCATTTACAGGGACAATCCACAGGATTGTGGCTGTGAAGCCGATGGAAATATGCGGATCAGGAGGAATAAGAACCGTCCTCCCAGTCTTCCTGAACATGACTTCAGCCTGGGTGAGGCCAGGCGAACGAGAGCCTTTTGGGCATTTACCATGGCGCTGGCGATTTCAGCACTTTACATCAGTGGACTTACTTTTCACATTGTATCGGTCTTTGAGTCATCCGGATTGACCAAGGCGAGGGGTCTGGCCATATTCATACCCACCTCGGTGATTGCCGTAGGTGTTCAGTTTGTTTGCAGCTATATCAGTGACTTTGTGAAATTGAAATACCTGCTGATCCTCTTCATGGCCGGCATGCTGGTTACCACATTCGGTCTTACGGCGCTGGGGGGAGTCGATGGGGCTTACTGGCTCATTGTAACAGGAAATGGAGTGGTATGGGGACTTTACACGGTGCTGATCGGTGTAACCTGGCCCAGGTTCTATGGATTGAAAAACCTGGGAGCCATTTCCGGGGCCTCCCTGAGCTGGACCGTGATAGGGTCTGCGCTGGGGCCCTATATGTTCAGTGTTTCCTTCGATTGGACCGGCCACTATGACCTGGTGGGATGGATCTGCCTGGGGTTTTCTATGTTTTTGCTTTTGCTTGCATTCAAGGCTGACAATCCCTCAAAAGTGGTTCCAGGTTGACCATATAAAATTATTTCGTATTTTGAGATATTCTAATGAGTTAAGCTTATTGAAGATGAAAGCATTGCGTGTTACTCTGCTGGCTGTTCTGGTGACAACAGGGCTGGGCTGTAGCCCTGAACCCATAGCCAATTTTGAATTCTCCTATTTTGATGACTCAGACCCTGCAAAGGTTTCTTTTACCAACCTGTCTACTGATGCGGATACGTACCGGTGGGAATTTGGTGATGGAAATATTTCCACGGATAAGGATCCAGTGCATACCTATACCAATTCGGGGACCTTTGCAGTCAGCCTCGGGGTAAGGGGCAAGGGCGGAGAGAGTCAGATCATAAAGGATGTCAGCATTACCCTGTCCACTACCTATGTTGTCAGGAATCTTTCCAGTTTTACATTGTACGAGGTAATGAGCTACTATCAACCTGGCACTGAGATTGAAGCATATTACCTGCATGGAACTATGACTCCCAATACATGGAGCGATGAAGTGATGACCGATTATACTCCACTGGACCTCTATTTTGAACAGGCAGATGGAGCCATGTGTGTTGTGGTCGATTCATATCCCATGGTTCCGGGCAAACTGAATTATATGGACTTTGATGATCTGACTTATTATTACTATGAGTATCCGGACAAAAAATCAACTTCTGCAGCCAAGAGTGCTCCTACCCCGGATGATATTCAGCGAATCAGGGAAACCGGAAAAGTGGGGAAGTTGGAGGATCTAAAAGAATAGGAGAGCGCCTGACCGATCTTGGGAATTTACACTAAACATATCCTCCCCGTTCTTATTGACTGGGCATGCAGCTCAGATAACAGCAGGGAGCAACGTGAACAATTGATCCCCTTGGCAGAGGGCCACGTCCTGGAAATCGGGATTGGATCTGGTAACTCCCTGGAGATCTATGACGGGTCCAGGGTGAACCACCTGACGGCCATTGATCCCTCCCGGGAGCTCTGGGAAAGAAGGAAAACGGATCTTTCCTCCCTTGATTTCCCAGTAAAGCATTTCCTGGGTTATGCAGACCAGATTCCATTTGAGGATGCTATCTTTGATACCGTGGTAAGCACCTACACCCTCTGCTCGGTCAGGCGTATCAAGGAAACACTGAAGGAGATGCACAGGGTTCTAAAACCAGGGGGTAAGCTGATCTTCGCGGAGCACGGAAGGGCCCCGGATGAAGGTCTTGAGCGCTTGCAAAACAGGATCAATCCCCTGTGGAGAAGGATAGGCGGGGGATGCAACCTGAACCGTGACATTGCTGCACTACTCGAGGAGAATGGTTTTGAAATGGACGGACTGGAGAAAGGCTACCTGGATGGTTGGCGGCCCACCAGTTATAATTACTGGGGCTGGGTAATGAAGGGAAAAGGTGAAAGATAGAAGGGAAAAGGTTAAAGGGAAAAGAATATGAAAAGGTCAGGGTATTTGATTTTAATGGTTCTGGGAGTTGGGTTGATGGCTTGCAGCGCTCCGGAGGGTGAGACACTGGAAGAGCGGATCGACAGGGTATCGAGGGCGGAGATGGAGAGTATTCCGCAATTGCTGGGGCATGATCTGTTTGAAGGACGTGCACCGGGAACCCGGGGAGGGGACCTGGCGGAGATCTCCATGCAGGGTCTGTATAAATTCATGGACCTGGATCCCGGGGTGGATGGATCATATTTCCAGCCTTTCGTGATGAAAGGTTTTTCCAATGACGGATTCTCGGTCTCTGCCGGTGGAACAGAGCTGGCCTATATCGATGATATTGTCGGGACCTTTTCCATTGAGCAGGAGGAGGTTGATTTTGAAGGGGAAGCAGTGTTTGTGGGATTCGGAATCACCACCGGAATCTGGGATTGGGACGATTACAAGGATGTGGATGTGACAGATAAGATTGTGGTCACCAGGGTCAACGATCCGGGAATGTTGGATGATGGGATTTTCGAAGGAAAAACCCTGACATATTTTGGCCGCTGGACCTACCATATTGAGGAGGCTGCCAGGCGGGGAGCTGCAGGGATCCTGCTGATCCACACCGATGAATCGGCCGGGTATGACTGGAATGTGGTGAAAAATTCATGGACTGGAGAGGAGTTGTATATCGATTCCGACCTGCAGAACAATCTGAAGTTCAGGGGATGGATCAAAGAGGGCAGCCTGAAACGGGTTTTGGCCGCTTCAGGACATGATCTGGAGAAGCTTTATGAAGGAAATGCCTCGAAAGATTTTCAAGCTGTTGCGCTGGATCTCCCCATCCGCATTCAGGGCAAAAACAGCTTCCGTGAAGTGACCAACCGCAATGTGGTGGCTGAGATCCCCGGAAAGACCAAAGAGCGGATCGTGCTGAGTGCACACCTGGACCACCTGGGCCTGGATCCTTTCAAGGAGGGTGATAATATTTACAACGGGGCCATCGACAACGGAACAGCCGTGGGAGCCATGATGGTGGTAGCCAAAGTGCTGAAAGAGTTCCAGGATGATCTGTATTATACTGTTACTATCCTGGGGTGTAATGCGGAGGAATCCGGACTGCTGGGTTCGAAATACTATGCCCAGAATACGGACCGAAGCAGCATCATTGCCAACATCAATTTCGAATCGTCGCCGGTTTGGGGAGCTTCCAAAAGCATTATGGGCATTGGCGCCCGTTTCTCCGATTTCGAGGAGATAATCAGGGGACTGGCCGCCAAAAACGGCCTGGAATATTCTTCATTTTCCCTCTCCAACCAGGGCCTTTTTTACCGGTCCGACCAGTTTTCTTTTGCCCGGTATGGAATTCCTTCTGTATGGATCTCTGCCGGTGAAGACGAGGTTTCGGGTGACAAAACCTACACCGAATTCTGGGGAAAAGACTACCATACCGTGAGGGATGAGTTCAATCCGGAGTGGGAACTGGAGGGCATGAAGCAGACCATCAAATATGCCCTGCTTCTTATCGATCACATCAATGCCACACAGACTCCTCCACAGATGAAGGGGGATTTGCCCTTTCCGCTTAAATAAAGAAAAAATGAATATACTATCCATCATTGGTGCAACGATCGTCACCCTTGCATTGATCTCTTACAGCATTGGTATCATCACAGAACAGAGAAAAAAGAAGCTGATCCCGCGGGTAATGATTTTTATTAGCGCCGGAGTTTTTCTCGATATTACGGCCACGGTTTTTATGATACTGGGCTCAAAAAATTCCCCTTTTACCATTCACGGATTTATTGGATATTCGGCTTTGCTGTTGATGCTGGTTGAGCTGGTCAGGATCTGGCGGGTATACAATACATCCGGTACGGGAGCAGAGGTTCCCAGGGGATTGCACCTCTATTCGAGATTTGCCTACATCTGGTGGGTAGTCGCCTACATAACAGGTTCACTGATTGCCATGACCTGAGGCAGTAATTTATTCAAGAACTTTCACTTCCAGGTTCCTCCATTGAACCTTTATTCCGCCACCGGAATGAATCTGGAGGGCTATGATTCCCTTGGCCTGTCCAATTTTCTCATCCTCCAGGCTAATCATTTTTTGCCCGTTTAACCAGGTTTCAACCAGGTCTCCTTCTACACGAACTTTCATGGTATTCCATTCGCCGAACTTCAGATACTTATCCAGCTCGGGGGCTGGCTTAATCAACCATCCCCTTCCATAGGACTCATAGATGCCCCCGGTATTACTGCCCGGAGGTGCGACTTCGGCCTGCCAGCCGGTAATCTTGGTTCCTTCAATGGATGAACGGAAAAACACGCCGCTGTTCCCGTCAGCACCCTGCTTGAATTCAAGGGTCAACTCAAAATCTCCGTATTCCTTCACAGTTCCCAGGTATCCGTATTCCTTGTCGGGCCCGCTTTCGCATACCAGCAGTCCGTCTTCCACATACCATTTTTCGGTCCCGTAGATGGTCCAGCCCGACAGGTCCTTCCCGTTGAAGATAGACTCCGACTGAGCCAGAATCACACCCTGGCAGCATAGGGTGATAAGAAGTGATAAAGCAAGGTACTTTTTCATGTTGAATGGTTTAGTGGGATATATTCTGAAAAGATAAGGTTTTATGTTGTAATTATTCAGCCTTTGATTCCTCAAATTTCCTGATTACCTTGTCCATATGAGGAAAGATATTTACTTTATGGCTATTGCCTTTGTGCTGACTTCGTGCGGTGATGATATTCCCGATGATATTGAGCTTCGTGAGGAGATGCGGGACTTTGTGGTGGGTATCAGCGAATATGCCCGGGCCTTTGATGCTTCCTTCGTAGTGATCCCCCAGAATGGTATAGAGCTTGTATCTTCCAATGGTGAAGCCAACGGGCCGCTACATGGCACCTACGTGGAAGCCATCGACGGACACGGACAGGAGGACCTGTTCTACGGATATAACAAGGACGACAAGGCCACCCCCGAAAGTGAAAATGCCTACCTGCGGTCCTTCCTGGACAAATCCCTGGCGGAGGGATCTACCATCCTGGTCACAGACTACTGTTCCACACCTTCGCATATGGATGATTCATATAGCCGGAACCATGCCCAGGGCTATGTGTCTTTTGCCGCAGACGAAAGGGAGCTGGACCGTATTCCAGGTTACCCCGATCCAATCTATGGGGAGAATGAGTCAGAGGTCAACAGCCTGCATGATGTTCGAAACTTCCTGTACATGATCAATCCGGGGAGATTCAGTACAAAACAGGATTTCATCCAGGCCGTTACCTCCACCAACTATGACCTGCTGATTATGGATCTCTTCTTCAACGATGACACACCCTTTTTGGCTGAGGATATCGGGCAATTGAAAAGCAAGGCCAACGGTGGCTCGAGGCTGGTGGTGGCCTATATGTCCATCGGAGAGGCAGAGGATTACAGGTACTACTGGCAGTCTGACTGGAAAAAAAACCCACCTTCCTGGATGGATGGTGAGAATCCCGCCTGGGAAGGGAACTTCAAGGTCTGGTATTGGGAGGAGGAGTGGCAGGCCATTATATTTGGAAGCGATGCATCCTACCTGGGGAAAATTCTGGCTGCAGGCTTCGACGGTGTTTACCTGGACATCATTGATGCCTACGAGTATTATGAATAAATCTTCTGTTTTGTTTCTCTAAAGTAGTTGGTGGGAATCGTTGGAGTTTATGGGTGTACTGTTCTGTGCCTAATATCCCCGGTGGAGTCTATTTTATAGCATGCGCGCAGGAGATTCTTACCTGGTCAGAAAAATGCAGGTACTCAAGTAGGTTTTACAATACACGGCTAAAGATAAAAGGGACAGTCCGACTCCTGGTTGCACCCTGTAAGAACAAGGGCCAACACAAGAACACTAATATTCAGAGTTGTTTTCATTTTTGATTGGTCTTAATGAATTTCTGAATCAAAGTACCCCTATGGAATCACAGGGTTATCACGAAAGTTTAAATTTTAATAAATCTTCTAATATCGCTGGATTTCTTGATTTTGGTAGTCAGATCGCCTATTTTTGCAATGCTATGAAGAGAATACGTCATTATTTCACCCTGGTCGGGGTCATCAGCCTTGTAGCACTGGCAAGCAATTGCGGAAAGATCAGTACCGGTGTTTGCACAGGTTACAGTGCTGAGTACAACAGCACCTATTGCAAGGACGGGTGGACCAAAGAAGAGTGTGAAGAATGGGATGATATTGGTGTGAATGGGGTCAGCTGGACCTTCCACAAGGGTCAGACCTGTGAGGAGCGGGGTACGCCGGCTACACCGTAAGGTGGAGACGCAGTCTGGTTTGGCTACTTGGTCCTCAAATCCTGCAATGATTTTTTAGAAGCCTGTGCAGAAATAACAAATCTGAGATATATTTGATTTTCGCGATTTGGTGTATTAACTTTCAGCCATATTCATTTAAACACTTAGAAATGAGAAGATATTTCGTGCATCTGTTTATCCTTGCATTGGTTTTGGGAACTGCCTGTCAGCCAGTAGTGGATGTTGAAAAAGAGAAAGAAGCCATCATGGCGTTGATCCATGAAGAGGCTGATGCAATCATTGCCGGGGACCAGGATCGTCTGTTTGCTACCCATATGCAGGATGACATGGAAACCCGGATGGAATTGGGTGTATACGGACACCGCATCTTTAGTGGATGGGAGGAGATTCATTCCCTGTTTGATGGTATCGTTGGGGATGGCGGATTGGAGGGTTATACGTATTCCAAAGAAAATGTGAGCATGAAAGTGACTGGCAACTGTGCATGGCTGACCTGTGACAATATCTGGAGCTGGACCATTGACGGGGAAGAGGATTCATTTGCAAACATCCAGATTACCTTTCTTGAGAAAGTGAAAGGAGAATGGAAGATTTCCTTTGCTGCCTATTATAACAAACCGGTCCCTGTTCCCGGGGTAGAAGAGCATTTTATTAAATAACTATCCGGCTGAGCGCCGGAAGTATTCTACAGTCCGTTCAAAGGCTTCCTCCTTGCTGTATTTTGAAACAAAACCAAAATCCTTTCGGGCTTTGTCTGAAGTGAAGGTGTAGTCGGTGCAGGTGCAGGTCACCGCGAAACGGCTCATTTTCGGTGAGTATTTCTTGATAGGCTTCCCAGCCTAACGTAGAATCCACCTCTGGCCATGTCAATGAGTGAGCCGATGTGATAGGGATCTCCCTCTCCATAAATATCGGAGGGCCGGATGATCAGGGTCCTGAACATCTCCGGTGATGAAACTGAAGCGTGGATCTGAGACACCTTTCACCGCTTGCAGGTCAAGCACCCTGAGCTGTTTGACAGGTAGCAAAGCATCCTTGCCGAGAAGTTCACGGATCATGCTTGTGCCAAGGAAGCCTGCCCCTCCGGTGAGGAGGATGTTGAAACCCGTGTGATTTGTCAGTTGAGATGCCATGGGAACTATATAAAAAGCGTTATTTTAGGAAGCTTAAAATAGGAAAATCCCCGAACAGGAAATGCGTAAAGAGATTTATATCTTCAGGAGTCTTTCGACGGAGGACCATAACAGTTTCAGAGGTAGGATGTTTGAGCTTGCAGAGGCCTTGCTGGAACAGTGTGCTCCCGAATCGCTGAAGCTTACCCTGACCACAAAGTCTCCGCCCAGGATCTCCATTATTCCCTTCAAAAAAGATAAAATTGCTGTCTTTTCCCTCTCGGGAAGAGATAAAGAGTGTGCAGAGTTTCTGTCTGAAACTCCTGGATTCGGGGGAGGCTACCTCGTGCAGGAGGCTGTTCCTGTGGCCTATGAAAAAACATGGGAAGACCGGAAAACCACACCGGGTGCGTGCCTGTCTGACCCTGTTTCACAGCAAACCCAAACTGGATTATGACCTCTTTATCAAGCGCTGGCACGAGGGACATACACCCCTGTCGCTGAAGTTGCATCCACTTTGGAACTATAACCGGAATGTGGTGAAGAAAATGATCCTGGGGCATGGGGCATGGTATGACGGTATTGTGGAGGAGCAATTCAGGGAGGCATCCCACTTGCTGAACCCACTGGTGTTTTTTGGTCCACCACTGAAGGTTCCCAAAGCACATGGCCATGGTCTGGGCCGATACCCGATCGTTTATTGATATGAAGAGAATTGAAACCTACCTGGCCACAGAAGTCTATTTCAAAAGCCAAGCAAAGACACTGCCATGAGAAAATTCCTTTACCATTTTCTTCGCATCCAGGGGGCCATCCAGAAGTTTTTTCTGAAGATTAGCGGGGAAGACTCCCCAGGATGTGCACGACCAGCGGGTGGTATCCGGGAGGGCCTGGGAGGAATTCTGCGATCACCTTAAGGCTGCTGGAAATGTGCTGCTCTCCCCTGGAGCCCCCCGGGATCCATTCACCCAGGCAGAAGGTATGCGTTATCTCTCCCGTATCACCAGGGCCGGACTGGAAGCCTACCTGGAGTACCAGGATCCCATGTTTCCCCAGCTTCGCAGGATGGTCCACGAAACGGTTAAAGATGGGGGCGGACAATCCTGACAACTACTACCAGAATGCCCAGATCAGCGGAAAATACAGCTACAGGATCATCGGGAAAAGGAATACAGTGGATCACATCAGCTTTTTCACCCAGAATGGCAACTACGGAAGCAACGGGTGGACTGGCGCCCTGTGGGAAGCTCGGGAACGAAGAGTTGGTGCTGGAGCAGACGGATCCTTTGAGATTAGCGTGAGTAAAGAGCCAGTGGGGAAGAACTGGCTGAAGATGGAAGATGAGACCACGCTTTTGATGGTACGACAAACTTTCTCGGACCGCTTTAATGAGGTAGCCTGCCGAGCTGGAAGTGATCAATACCATGGCGGATCCAAAGCCAGGGGCGCTTGAGCACCCAACAGGTGGATGAAGGGTTGAAAACGGCTTCCATGTTTGTGGGGGGCGCCAGCCTGTTGTTTGCCAGGTGGGCCAAGGGTTTTAAGAAACATGTGAACCAGCTTCCTCAGTTTGATCCCGAGACTTCCAATGCAGCGGGTGGAGATGAAAGCATCATCTATTACCACAGCTACTGGAAGCTGGAGCCGACGAGGCACTGGTCATTGAGGTGCTTCCTCCGGCATGCGATGCATGGAACTTCCAGCTGAATAATTACTGGATGGAGTCGCTGGATTACCGGTATCACGACATATGTATCAATGCAAACAATGCCAGCCTACTCACGCGGATGGAAGTGTCAGGTGATTGTGAGTCACGAGGATCCGGGATGCCCAACTGGATTGAAACAGCCCAACACCAGGAAGGGACCATGTGCTGGCGGTGGTACCGACTTCGGCAGGGTGCCAGGCCGGTCCAACCACTTGCCGTGTGGTGAAAGTTCAGAAATGAGTCAACCATGAAAACCGAAAGAATAATAAGCTCCACGGATTTCATGAACATGCCCGTGGTGGTTTAAGGGCCTGAATTAAATGTGGAAAAAAACTCATGTCCCTGGGATCAGCTCCCCTGTTGAAGAAAGACGAATTGATTAACGCTGCCCGACATGAGAATACGGATTACATGACTTTGGTAAAGATTTCTGGGATGAGCCCCTGGACAGGCTGATCTATTCCCTAAATCATGAAGCCAGTCTACATCCCATTGGAGCATATCATTTCACGTAAACGGATAATCAACCTGCTGGGGGTGAGGTTGCGCGCTGAAAACTGGTTTAAAAAATTTCCTGAAATACTGGAGCAGGAGGTTCATCCTCCCATGGTGATTGTTGGATTGCAGCGAACCGGTACCACCAAGTTGCACCGCCTGCTTACGGCCGATCCGGATAACCGGGTCCTGAGAAGCTGGGAAGCCATCAATCCGGCTCCCTTTAAACTGAACATGAATGGAAAAGATAGGCGCATTCAAATTGCAAAAACCAGCGAAATGGCATTGCGGTTGATGGCTCCTGGACTTTTTTGCCATTCATCCTGTGGAACACTCTGCTCCTGAAGAGGACATCCTGTTGCTGGATGTGACCTTTCCTGAGTACCACACCCGAAGCCACTACCCATGTTCCTTCTTATTCGGACTGGCTGGAAGAAACAGATCAAGTCATCTGCCTATGAGTATGGAAGCCGCCTGTTGCGGCTGCTGCAGTGGCAGCAACCGGGCAAGCGCTGGGTATTGAAATCGCCCCATCACCTGGAGTTTCTTCCACTGATTGAAAAGTACTATGGGAATCCGCATTTCATCTGGACCCACCGTGATCCGACAGAGTGCATTCCCTCATTCCTGAGCATGGTCTGTCACAGCAGGGTGATATTTACCAGTGATGTGCAGATAAAAAGGGTTACCGATCACTGGGTGCGCAAGACCAGCTATATGTTGGAAAAAGGACTGGCATACAGGGAAGGGTGAACGGTCAGGGAAACTTTACTGATATCATGTACACCGACCTGGTTACAGACTCCATGGGCCAGCTTGAAAAGGATATATGAGCGCTACGGGGGGATCGCTGGATCCATTAAGGAGTCTATTTGCAAAGGCCGAATTCAGAGAACCCCCAGGGCAAGTATGGCATTCATGACTATGACCTTTCAGATTTTGGACTGGATGCCGATGGGCTGGACGGAAAAAAACAGCAGCTATTATACATTGTACAATCAACTCACCGGCCTAAGGCCTTAAGCAGATCAATGAAGGAGGAGCATTCAAGGACAGGAGAAATATAAAAGTCCGGTCACGGCCATATTCACAGGCATCTCTGACCTGTTCAGAAAACCAGTTGGCCAACTCAGCCTTGGATGGTCTTCCCTCCCTGGAGGGAAAAAAGGTACTCATTACGGGGTCCAGTTCGGGATTGGGCCTGGCTACGGCCATTGAGATTGGCGGAGCGCGGGGCCCATGTGATCATGGCGGTCAGAAGTGGCATCCCGGATAAGGGCGAATTGGTAAAAAGAAAGAGTGGGTCGGACAAAGTGGATATGATCCACCTGGACCTGTCTAACCTGGAGTCACTGTCCGTATTTGTGGCCGACCTGAAAAGCAGCTTCGGAATGCCCGATGTCATTGTTTGTAATGCAGCCATGGTGGCCAAACAGGGCAGGGAAGTGAAGGAGGGGCTCGACGAGATGTTCGTGGTGAACTACTTTGCCAAATTTATCCTTGTGAAAGAGATGATGAAGGGAGAGGGACTGGAGCCGTCCGGCAGCATCCCAAGGATCATTTTTGTGGCTTCGGAAAGTCACCGGAATCCTGAGAAATTTGAATGGGAGCGTTTTGGCAAGTATGAGCCCTATGGGATCAAATCCTCTGTGGCCATGTACGGGTACTATAAGTTGTTGTTGCTGACCATGGCCAGCGAGCTCTCCCGGAGACTCAATCCCGGACCGGAGGTGCAGTGCTCGGTTTTTTCGCTTTGTCCGGGCCCGGTGAACTCTAACATCGCCCGTGAAGCACCCGGGATTTTCCAACCCCTGTTGAAACTTGTATTCGGCATTTTTTTTCGCTCCCCCCAAAAAGCCTGCCAGCCGGTGATCTATCTGGCCGCCTCGGGGGATATGGAGGGAAAAACCGGGGACTACATGTTCCTGATGCAGCACAAGGCCATGGATGAGAAGGCGCTGGATCCGGAGAATGGCCGGAAATTGTGGAAGTTATCGGAGGAACTGGTAAAGAAAATTAACTAAACATTGACATATGGCTGAAGGTCGTTTTAACAATCCCTGTGGTGGCCTCTCTGGCCGGGGTGAAGGATTTCTTTTCAAAGCAAAAACTCTCCACGAGGCTGTCGGACTCGGATCGTGCCGATGACAAGACGGTAGTGATCACAGGGGCTAACTCGGGCTTGGGTTTTGGTCTGGCTGTGGAGTTTGCAAGACGTGGTGCAAGGGTGATTATGGCATGTCGAAGCCAGATCCCGGAAGCGGGTGAGCGGGTCAAACAACAGTCGGGATCAGATGCCGTGGAGATGCGCTACCTGGATCTCAGCAAAATCAAGACCATCCATGCCTTTGTTCAATCACTGGTGGATGACGGGATCATCCTTGATGTGTGTATTTTGAATGCGGCAGTGGCACTGCCCGGACCGAGGAAAACCGAGACGGGTCAGGATGAATTCTTCCAGGTCAACTACCTTTCCAATGTGACCCTCACCCTGCTGCTGATCCAGCAGAAGGTTCTTGAATTGAAAGAGACAGGTGCACTTTCCAGGCTGATCTTCATCTCCAGTGATTCGCACCAGGGAGCCAGCTATATTGATTACAATGAATTTGGACGCTATTTTGACTACGGGGTGTCCAAGGGAATATCCAACTATAGTTATTTTAAGCTGGTGCTGAATACCTATGCCACCGAGCTGTCCAGAAGGATCAACCAGGAGAAGGTGCGGCTTGGCATCCATGCAATCTGCCCGGGACCCGTGCATTCCAACATTGTAAAGGAAGCGCCCTGGTTGCTTAGAAAGATCCTTGGCGGAATTTTCTGGATCGTTTTTCGCTCACCCTCCAAAGCGGCCCTACCGGTAGTCTATATGGCCCTGTCTCCCGACTACGAAGGCAAAACCAACGAATACCTGCATATGTTCAATCCCAAGAATATGGACCCGAAAGTATATGAGCCCGAAGAAGGTGCGAAATTATGGGACCGGTCAATGGAACTGCTTAAGGATATTGATCCTGATTATACCGGGATGAAGGGTCTTTAAGCGAACAAATCCTTGCGGGCCTTTTCATAAATCTGGTGCCCGTGTTTTTGATCGAAGATTCCGTAATCCTTGATCTGGTGTACCACAGTGAGGTAGGTGTTAAAGAATTTGGAGCGGTTCACTGCATACCCCATGAGAGTAGCCGACCTGGAGGTAACCTTTAGGGGATTATCCAGGTCTTTCTCATCCACATTCTTCGGTTCAACAACATAGCTTCCGATGATGGGCAAAGGATCGTTTCGGAAAGGATAGATGGGGAAATTGTCCATGACCCCTCCGTCAGAATAGAGTGTGCCATTTATTTCGATGGGAGAAAATATACCCGGGACAGCGCAGGAAGCGATGAGGGGCTTTATGATAGGGCCTTCATGGAAATAGTGGCTCTCTCCCTCCTCCATATTTGTAGCGCAAATGTAAAGGGGGATATCAAGTTCCTCGAAACGCTTTCGAACCTGTTCCTCAAGGAATACCTTGTATTTATCCGATTTGAAAATACCTGATTTTAAAGGTGTAAGCCATGAGTACCTGAACAAGGGAGTTTCTGTAAAGAACTGGATAATCTTGTCCTGACTCACTCCCGAGGCGTACATGGCAGCCACCAGTGATCCGGCACTGGTAGCTGAAATGGCCTTGATTTCTAATTTCAGGTCATTTAGCTTTTCAAGCAATGCCACGTGGGCGATGCCCTTTTCTCCACCGCCGCTCAAAACCAGTTTGACCGCTGTTCCGGGCGCAAGTTCGTTCAGTTTCGAATGCGCTTCCTTGTATATTTCGTGCTTTAGCACCATAGGCTACCATGGGTCGGTTCCTATAAATATACAATTTCTGCCGTTTTAATATTCTTTAACAGTCCAATTAAGATTTCTTAACACAGTTGGGATAATCTTTTTCATCCAAACTGCGTCTCTTTGTAATGGAAACAGATCATTATTAACTAAAATAAATGGAGGAATAGATCATGAAAAAGTTCTTAAAAATGATGGTCCCTTCCATTCTTGGAAGCGGCCTCACAATCGCAGTCTTCCTGTTTTTGGGGAGCAATCAAAAAGGCAATATCGTTAGCACTAAAGGGCAGGAATTAATGCCAGTAAAAAACGCCGTATATACGGTCAAGGAGAATGGTGAGTTTGTGCCACTGGATTTTACAGGAGTATCCAAAGAGGTGATGAACTCGGTGGTTCACATCCGGTCCTCCCAAAAGGTACAACCGGCATCTAATCCATATTCCTATCATCAGCGTAACCCCTTTGGCGATATGTTCGGCGATGAGTTTTTCAGGTTTTTCCAGGGTGTGCCCGGCCAGCAGGGAAGATCGGGTGGGAAGCCCGAACCTTATGTCAGAACCGGAAGTGGCTCTGGCGTGATCATCAGCAGCAACGGGTACATTGTGACCAACAACCATGTGATTGATAAGGCGGATGAAATAGAAGTAATCCTGCACAACAACGAGACCTACAAAGCCAAAGTTGTGGGTGCGGATCCGTCCACTGATATTGCGCTCTTGCAGATCAGGGAAGATGGATTAAAGGGTGTACCCCTGGGCAATTCCGACCAGGTGGAAGTGGGAGAGTGGGTCATGGCCATCGGGAATCCCTTCAACCTGAACTCGACAGTCACTGCCGGTATCATCTCTGCCAAGGGCAGGAACATCAACATTATCGATGATAAATCGGCCATTGAAGCTTTTATACAGACCGATGCGGCCATTAATCCGGGAAACAGTGGTGGCGCCCTGGTGAACCTGAACGGCGAACTGATCGGTATCAACACGGCCATTGCCAGTCCCACAGGAGCCTATGCCGGCTATGGCTTTGCCATTCCCGCCAACATCGTGAACAAGGTGGTGGAGGACTTTATCAAATACGGAATGGTTCAAAGGGCTTACCTGGGTATTATGATCCGGGACATAGACGGCAACCTGATGGAAAACCAGAAGTTGAAAATAAGTGAAGGAACCTATGTGGACAGCCTGACAAGAAACAGTGCAGCAGCAGAGGCCGGTCTGAAAAAGGGTGATGTGATTACACAGATCGATCAGATTCCCATCCAGAAATCGGCCGACCTGCTGGAGCAGGTGGGACGACATCGTCCAGGCGATGAAGTGGCTGTGGTGGTGGACCGCAATGGCAGGGAGATGACCTTCCAGGTAAAACTGGCCGATCAGAAAGGAGATCGAAAACTGGCCTCCAGGGAAGAGCTGGACATCATCGATATCCTGGGTGCCAGCCTCGAGGAACTGGACAGCGAAACGGCTGACAAACTGGGACTCGACGGAGGTGTTAGGGTAAAGGAGCTGAACAATGGGCTCCTGAAAAACCAGACCGGTATATCGGAAGGATTTATTATTACCGGGATCAACCAGGAAAAGGTTACCAGCGTAGACGACATCCGCAAGTCACTGAAGAATCAAAAGGGTGGCGTCCTGCTGCAGGGGCTCTATGAGAATTATCCGGGCGAACTATATTTCGCCTTTGGATTACCCGAATAGGCCGGACAGGCAAACCTTGTCCGGGGGCATGTGGTTTCTTGGTGTTGGGCCGTTCCGTCTGAAAGGATGGGGCGGCCTTTTGACGCATAAGCTAGAATTGAAACACACCGGCAATGCTGTTGTTCACCCAATGCACTTTTATCATTAACTTCGGTGAGGATACAAATCGCTAAACTCCCAAAGCTTATGGTACATGCGCAACCCATCTTGAAAAACCTCCTGGTTCCTGTTCTCATCCTGATCCTGGGGCCAATCAGGGCCCAACTTCCCCTGGAAGAAGGGGATCCGCCCAACCCCATGGATGTACCCGCATTTTACAAATCCAAACTGAGTGATCTGGAGACTGAACTTTTAGGCGTTAAAAAGGGTAAAACAGAAGTGATTGCCACTTCGCCTGGAGGTTTGCCCCTGTATGCAGTTTATTACGGAGAGAAAGAGGATTTTCGATCACAGGCCAATTACAATTCGGCTGTGGCAGCCCTTAACCCGAAATACTATGCAAAAAAGGACCACACCACCAAACCCGTTGTCTATTTCCTCGGTCCGGTACACGGACATGAAGTAGAAGGAATGGTTGGCCTGCTTAACCTGATCCATGTGGCTGAAACAGGAAAGGATCACCGGGGGAAAGAGTGGAGTACTTTAAGGGGATTATTGGATCAGTGCAGGGTGATTATCGTTCCCTGTGGCAATCCCGACGGGCGCAAGAGGTGTCCCTATGACAGTTTCACAGGCCTTCCTACCACCACCATGACCAAATATGGTCAGGGTACCCGCACCGATGGTACATCCTGGGGATGGCCCCAGGCAAAATCCCTGCATCCCATGGAGGGGAATGTGGGCATCCTTGGTGCCTATTTCAATGATGATGGCATCAACATGATGCACGATGATTTTTTCTTCCCCATGGCTGAAGAAACCAAAGCCATCCTGGGGATTGCGCGGGATGAGGTTCCGGACATGACTGTATCCCTTCATTCCATGGAGCAGGAGTCCAGGATCCTGCATGCCAGCTATGAGCCTCTTTTTATGAAGCAACGCATCAGCCGTTTGACCAGGCAGGTGAACCAGCGATTCGGGGAAGAGGGACTGCCCAGTTACCCGGACAAAAACCTGGGTGACCCTTCAGTGGAAGACGAGAGCTTTCCACCCCAGGAAAGTTTCAACCTGATCAGCGCCCTGCACCATGTTTCAGGCACCATGGCTTTTACTTTTGAATGCAGTCATGGGTCAGTATCCGATCAGCGACCGGAGCCCATCGTATCCTACGCCAATATCCTCGATACCCAGCTGCTCCTGTATGAAGAGATGCTGGTGTTTTTGATGGAGAACAGACTCTACTGGGAATAATCTGGGAATCTCAGAGGTCTATTTCAATGTCATATTTGTCCAGCAATCCCATAATTCCAGGCAAGGAGAATTTGGCCTTTTTTGTCCGGTTTATTTCGAGATCAATGGAGTAGTTGGAGGCATTCCGAAAGTCCACTTTTTCAAGAATGGTGTTGTTAAAAGTAGCCTGGCCCAGGTCGCAATTCTCAAAGCGTGAGCTGGTCAGATCGCAGGCTGTGAAGTCAGCCTCCTGCAGTTGGGAATTCTTGAAAACCGTGTTTTTGATTTTGGTGCTGTAGAATGAAGCCAGATCCAGCTGGCAATTTTCAAAGGAGAATGTTAGCCCGAATTCATTGCAGTTTTCGAAGCGAAGCCCCAGTAACTTACAGTCCCTGAACACGACATCCCGAAATGCAGTTTTTGCCAGTTTTGCCATGCTCAGGTTGCAGCCATGAAACTCACATTCTGCAAACCCGATGTTTGAGAGGTCCGAATCCGCAAAATCACAGTGCTTGAATATGCAGTTTTCGTAAACACCTGTGGCCAATGGTTTATCCCGGTAGTTGACGTTTTTAAATGTTTGGTCTTCAATAAATGCTTCCATATTTGAAAGTACATATTTTATTGAAAAGGGAAGTGGTCATGTGGAATACCGGCCCCCGTATCGGCGATGGTGATGTTCACTTCAGGAGAGATTCTTCTACAAGCGTTTGGTCGCAATAATGTTTGAAACTTACAGAATAAGTGTCACGGAATGATCACAGTTGCTATTTGAGCTCCGGAGAAAAACTTGACAGATTTGACAGGTTAATTTCCGATGTTATTAACAATGAATCTTTTTTTTGATGAATAGCTTTACTCTAATGGAAAATCACGAGACCTTTCTAAAGAGGATGCTTGGCGATTTGAAAAATCCTGATTCATTGAAGAGGCAGAGATGAATGTATATGAAACTAAATACTAAAACCATGAAGAAAGTTTTTACCATCGTATTATTCAGTGTATTCCTGGCACTTGTTGTATCGGCGCAAAAACCCGAGGGTATCGTTAAGGCTGCCTCCGTGGCACCAGTTCTTGATGGGATTCCAGATGCAGTTTGGGATGAAGCAACTGTCTATAACATTGAACTTCCGTTCTTGAACGAATTTCCAAGCCTGGGCTTCCCAGGTGATACATATTGGAAGGCATTGTGGAATGACGATGGGGTCTATGTTTTGGTAAACGTAACAGATGATGAATTCCTTCCTTTCTGGAAGGACAATCCTCCTGGATTGGATGAATGGGAGTATGACATGGTAGAACTCTATTTTGACTGCAACGAATTCCTTGAGGATGGACTGGGTTGCGTGGGCGGCGACAATGAAGGTCACCACCAGTATGCGCCTCAAATCCTTGAGACAGCCATCAACGGCGAGCTCCGGGAAGACGAAAGAGGCTACTCTTATGCCACCCTGGTTACCGGATCAAATTATGTGGCTGAGTATTTCATACCCTGGGAAATTCTGGTGGATCGAGAGAATTACCTTGTCGACCGATCCGGGATCGTTGGCTTTGATGTGACTGTCATTGACAGGGAAACGGGTGATCCTGCACGCAATCGCGCTGTCTGGTCAAATATCGGTATCGTCGAAGAATCCTGGGCCAACATGGATGACTGCGGACTTATCACTTTTGAAGGCGCTGAGCCCTTCATACTTGTTGAGAGTTTAAGTCTGACAGGAGGAAACATTAGCGAAAACAATGGAAAACTTCAGATCCAGGCTGAGATTCTGCCGGCAGATGTCAGGACAACAAAACTTAACTGGAGTATTGAAAATCTTACAGGCAGGGCTACGATTGATTCGGATGGTGTTGTTACCGGCATTGTGGATGGAGATGTTATTGTGACTGCTGCAACCACTGATGGATCTGATATTGAGTCGTCTGCTTTGGTAACCATCAGCAACCAGATCGTTACAAGACCTGATCTGAATCTGATCAGGAACGGGTATTTTGATGAAGTGACGCAAGGTGGCACAGCAGCCGAATGGGATGGAGTCCATTGGGTATTCGGAGGCGAGATGTTCATGGACCCACCTGCGGGTGGTATCAACTTCTGGGATCATTCGGTAACCCAGCAGAATTTTGGTTGCAATACCACCGATCAGTATACCTTCAGTTTTGTTGCCTGGGCAGTCCAATCAGGAATACTTTACGTAGACTTCGAGGATTCAAACCATGATTATAACAGGTATGGTACCTCAAACCATCCGTATGCTATTGACGGAAAGTCCGAATGGGCTTTTCTAACCAACACCGCACCCACAGCGTATAGTTTTGATGTCATCTTCAATGATCTACAGGTGGATACACGTGAATCCTGCCAGTTTATGGCTGGATTTCACGATCCGGTATTATATATCGATAATGTGGAGCTGATCAATGACAATGACCTGGCTTTTCTCACACCAGACTATATAGCAGTAGAGTACATCAGTGTAAGCGGTGCAGACGGTGCTACTTCGCTTGGTCAAGGTAAAACTTTGCAAATGAGTGCAGCGGTGCTTCCAGCTGGAGCCACGCTGAAGGATGTGAACTGGAGTGTAATGCCTGGCACCGGAGATGCAAGCATTGATGCAAGTGGTCTTCTTAGTGCTGTCAGTGTCGGAACAGTAATGGTGTATGCCACGGCCAAGGATGATAGCAAAGTTTCTGGAATGCTTAATATTACCATAGTTGATTGTGGTCTGCCTGGTATTATTCAGATTGCTGCCAGTGTTACAGATGAAGCTTGCCCTGGTGCATCAGACGCTTCCATCGATATTTCGGTGAGTGGACCTACTTCTCCATATACTTACCTGTGGTCCAATGGGGAAGATACTGAAGATCTGCAAAATATTTCTTCTGGTAGCTATGCATTAACGGTCACTGATGCAAACAAATGTATGGATTCTGCGAATTTTGTTGTAGCACAATCTTTGGTAGATATTAATTTTGATACAATAGACATTTCCCCGCCTGTTTGTTCTGGTGATGAAAATGGTTCTATCGCCATTTCGGTAAGCGGGAGTTATGCTCCATTTACCTATCTGTGGTCCAATGGCTCTGTTTCAAATGAAATTAGCAATCTGCCTTCCGGGAGTTATGAAGTTGTTGTTACTGACTCAAAAGGTTGTCTGGAGTCTGAAATAATAAATATCTCAGACCCCATACCACTTGTTTTAGCAGATCTAATCTCTGAACCTACCTGCAATGGAGCAACGAATGGAAATATCAAGCTTGATATTGCAGGAGGAAGTGAGCCTTATCTGATTTCCTGGTTTGATGATTCAACAGAAGACTCTGTATCGGGTTTAGGTGCTGGTTGTTATATGGTTAGTGTAATTGATGATGTGGGGTGTATCGAAGAAAAGAACATTTGTCTCTCTGAACCTGAAGCACTGATTCTTTCTCTTTCAAAGCGCGATAATATCTGTTTTGGCGACAACAATGCAATGATATACACGGATGCATCCGGCGGAATACCTGGATATGAATTCATATGGTCAGATCAAAACGCACAGGATTCAAATGGCATGTTGACTGCTGGGAATTATACGATCACGGTTTTTGATGCTCATGATTGCAGCGATATAGATAGTATAGAGATTGTAGATCCCGAAAAGACTACGATTGGTGAAATACTTGGAGTCAAGTCTGTTGATGAATTTCAGACCTACACATATTCTGTCGCGGCTCAGTCCAACTATTTGTACCACTGGAATGTGGAAGGAGGGAATATAGTCTCCGGACAGGGCAATAACCTTGTGGATATTCAATGGGGAGCAGAAGCCAGCGGACTCATCAAAACGGTAGCAGAATCTGATCTAGGATGTTATAGTGATACTGCGAGTCTTTCCATATCGATTGTTTCAACCGGTATGACCTCAATGGGGGCAAGGGAGTTTAATGTATATCCAAATCCAACCTTGAATGCACTCACTGTTGAGACCAACGCTAAAGGGGAATATACACTACAGCTATGCAAATTAAATGGTCAGCTTCTGATGCAGAAAGAGATTTCTGATCCCATTTACAGTCTGGACCTTTCTTCATTTGCCAGAGGCATTTACTTCATAAACATCAAGTCGGAGGACCACGTATCCACAAGGAAAATTGTGAAGTTGTGATATTTTTTGAAGAAACCTGAAATCGTAAAACAATTATATCATGAAAAGGACTTTGTTTTTATTCTCAGCAATGCTAATTTCATCCCTTTCATTTGCACAAGCACCCGGGGCTTTCAAATACCAGGCTGTTGTCAGGGACAATTCGGGCAACCTGATTGCCGAACAGGTTATCGGCTTGCAGATTGACATCCTGAAGGGATCAACAGACGGGTCATCTGTTTATACTGAAACCCACTCTGTAACCACAAATACCCTGGGACTGGTTAACCTTCAAATTGGCAATGGAACAACCACAGATGATTTCTCGACCATCAATTGGGGGGAGGATGATTACTTCATACAGGTTAGTTTGGATACCACAGGGGGGACATGCATATGAACTGATGGGTACATCTCAGCTATTATCTGTTCCTTATGCCCTGCATTCCAGAACAGCAGATAGCATTATTGGTGGAGTGACCGAAACCGATCCCCTCTTTGGCGCATCTCTTGCAAGCGGAATTACTGAATCTGATACGACAAAGTGGAACAACAAACTCGATTCATATACAGAGTCCCAAACACTCTCGATCAATGGTGATACCCTGAGTATTCGTGATGGAAATAGTGTAAAACTTCCTGTCTGGGGTGCTGGGAATGATGGGAGCAATTTTATTGTTACTCTTTCTGCAGGAATTACTGATGCTGAAGCAGCCCTAAAGATTGCAAATGAAGTTGGGGCAAACACAAAATTTATATGGGTCAATAATACAACCCAACTTACAACAATAGATTTGACTGGTGTAGCAGAATTAGTGGAATTGAAGGTTGTAAATAACAGTATGCTTTCCTCCATAATCAGTCCCCGATCTGAAGAATTGTGTAGATATTACTATCCATGATAATCAATCCTTGGCATCGGTAAATGTAAGTTCATTGATAGCAAATAATGAAATAAGTATTAGGGATAATGAGGATTTAAATTCTCTCGATATCTCCAATTTGGAGTTCTCTTCTAGTATTTTCTTGAGTGAAAGCAGTTTAACCTCTTTCGATTTGCCGAAATTAAAACAGGGATTAGAAATAGTTATAAGCAGCTGTGCTTCTCTCAATTCCATTAATCTGAATGTCCTGGAATCATCAGACCGGATCAATGTACGGTATTCGGGAATCAGTTCTTTGTCCCTTCCTCTGCTAAATTATGTTTCCTATTTGCAGTTGGATCATTGTACCTCACTCGCCTCCCTGGATCTCGGAAATTTGGAAACGGGAAACCAAATTGAAATTTCAAGCAATATCAACTAACAGCATTGTCGTTTCCAAAACTGAAAACTGCAAGCTCTATTTCTATTAATAGTTGTTCGGCACTTACAACTATTGATATTCCAGGCATTGATTCCTTGGATTATTACAGTGTAGGAAGTTGTCCGGTAACTTCTTTCACATTATCCAGTCTGAAATCTGCAGATGATATTACATTATATGGATGTTCATCCCTATCATCCATAGAAATTCCAAGTGTTGAAACAGTTAGTGAATTTAACGTCGATTCATGTCCAAGTGTGTCAATAGCACTTCCGAACCTGAAGTCTATAAATACCATGACTCTTCAGCGTTGTTTTTCACTTTCTTCAGTGAATTTTGAAAATTTAGAGACAGTATCAGAACAAATATCAATTACGGATGTGGATTAACCTCAATAGCATTCCCGAATCTAATTTCAGCATATAACTTATGTAATAGCAGCCTGTCCATCCCTATCTTCCGTTGATGTTCCAGGTCTGTCAGATTTTACTGGATTCGATGTTTCGCAATGTGCCTTGACAACTGCATCTGTAAATAGTCTTCTGGCACATTTTGTTTCAATCTCACCAAGTATAACAGGTACATATATAGCATTGGTGGAAAATAATCCCTCAGCACCACCAAGCGGTCAGGGGATTGCAGATAAAAACACCCTGAAAGCAAATGGAAATTTCGTTAATACGGATTAAAATAAGAACTGATAACATCATAAGTCCACCGATTAACGACGCTAACTATTGCTATAAGAGGGATTACTGTGTGATCCCAGGGGGGGGGAGACCTGCATCAACACTCAAAACCAATGCTCATTTCATTCGCATTCATATTTCAATTACGTCGCTTCTCGCACAAGCAAGCTTGGTTCGAAGCGCCATAAATGAAAAACCCCGATACTTGTGTATCAGGGTTTTGAGTGTTGATGCGGAGGAAGAGGGATTACTTTGTGATCCCGGAGGGGAGTGCCAACATCAATACTCAAAATCAATTCTCATTTCGTTCGAATTCATTTTTCATTTTCGGTCGCATTCTCGCTCAAGCAAGCTTGGCTCGATGCGTCCCAAAATAAAAACCCGCATACTTCGCGTATCAGGATTTTGTAAGTATTGATGCGGAGGAAGAGGGATTCGAACCCCCGGTACCTTGCGGTACAACGGTTTTCAAGACCGCCGCATTCGACCACTCTGCCATTCCTCCGGGCCGCAAAATTAGTAAAATTTTGGATTGTGGAAATGAAAAATGTTGGTGCCTGGGGGTGTTTTAATATATATCTAATGGGCAGGCTAGTGGTGACGGACTATTCAGGCGCTTTGGTCGAAAAAGGGAAAAGGAGGGGAGAAAGGGCCAAAAATTTGGCTTTAATAGGGGGAGCCGAAAGGCGGTTATCACCAAAAACCTAGTATTTATCAACATTTCAGGGTTTTTTTGTTCATGGTTTCTTGGTCGGCTTCGAGAAAAAATTATATTTGTATAGAATTTGAGAAAATATTAGAAAAAACATTTACTAACCCTTAAATTCATTTTATTATGAACAAAGCACAATTAATAGATGCTATTGCTGCTGATGCCAACTTGACAAAAGCAGATGCCAAAAGGGCTCTTGACGCTTTTATCGCTGTTACAACTGGCGCATTGAAAAAAGGTGACCGCGTTGCTCTCGTAGGTTTTGGATCATTCTCAGTTTCTGAAAGAGGAGCAAGGACTGGCCGCAACCCACAAACTGGTGCAGAGATTAAAATCGCTGCCAAGAAGGTTGTGAAATTCAAAGCTGGAAGTGAGCTTGGAGACGCAGTTAAGTAAAGAAATTTTGAACTGACTGTCAAGGGGGCCTTTGCCCCCTTTTTTTTGTGCTTATATTTGCAGTATGGATCGATATACTGAAGACCTGATCACCCATATGTCAGGTTTTGTGACCGAGAACCGGCTGGAGCTTTTTCACCGGATCCTGTCGGAACGGACCCGCTACATCACTGTGTTGCTGGAGGATATTTACCAGTCGCACAATGCCAGTGCGGTAATGCGTACATGTGATTGTACAGGGATCCAGGATGTGCATATCGTGGAGGAGTAGCAATGAATACGAGATCAATCCCGATGTATCACTTGGATCCAACAAATGGCTTACCCTGCACCATTATAATGAGGGGTGGAAATCAGGCAGGAGTTGCACAACCGGAAACCGGACCAGGCAGGGAGGGATCAATATTACCAGGGCGGTTGAGGCCTTGAAGAAGGAGGGCTACAGGATTGTGGCTACTTCGCCCCACAAGGAAGGAATCACTCCCGAAACCTTCGATCTGGAGAAGGGAAAGGCAGCCCTCTTATTCGGGACAGAATTGAACGGACTTACCGAACGGGCACTGGAACTGGCGGATGAATTTATCCAGATTCCCATGGTGGGATTTACAGAAAGCTACAACATTTCGGTATCGGCTGCTGTTATATTGTCGCGATTGAGAAGACGGCTGGAAGAATCCACACTGGATTGGAGAATTGGAGAGGAGGAGAAAGGGCACATTCTTCTGGACTGGTTGCGAACTACCATCAGAATGGCAGAACAGATTGAAGACAAGTTTAGCAGGGAGTACGGCTCCATATTTTAATGCCCGTTTTTTTTATTGAATGGGATTATTGATTACCTTTGATTAACAGGTCTTTTTGATAGACCAGTACATACATTAAGCTTGATTAAATACTTTTGCGCATGAACTGCATGATCATTGATGATGATACCCTGTCCAGGAGAATTATCGAAGAGTTTATACAGAAAACCGACGGACTGGAATTGGTATCTTCAAGCGGGGATCCCGTGGAAGGTATAAACATTCTGAAGAAGCACGATGAGATCCATTTGATCTTTCTGGATATCGAGATGCCGGAGATGACCGGAATCGAATTGCTCAATACCCTGAAGAATCCTCCGCAGATAATTATTGTTTCTTCCAAGGGTAAGTACGCGGTTGATTCCTACGAACACGATGTAACCGATTACTTGCTGAAGCCTGTGGATTATGGACGTTTTTACAGGGCTGTTGCCAAAGCTTTCAAACGCTTCGAGCAGATGACTGCCGAGCAGATTGGGCAAGGATGAGATCTTTATCAAGAAAAATGCGACCCTGGTGAAGCTCAAGTACGATGACATCCTCTGGGTAGAAGCGCTTGAAAATTATGTCATCTTCAATACTTTTGCCGATAAGTATACCATCCACTTCACCATGAAGGCCATTGAGCAGAAGCTGCCCGGAGCGAAATTCACCCGGGTGCACCGTTCCTACATTGTGAACACCAGCTGCATCAATGTGATTGAGGACAATTCGGTGATCATTACGGTTGAGGACGGTAACAAGTCCATACCCATTGGAAAATCCTACAAGGAGAAGCTGATGAGGGATATCAACCTGATTATAAAATAGCACATGGTTTCGATGCGACAGTTGTTCCTGCGTCATGTGGCGCAGACTTCTGATGGATCCCTGCAGTTTGAGATAGATCGGGCTGAAGGGATTTTCTTTTATGACACATCCGGGAAGGCCTATATCGACCTGGTGTCGGGGGTTTCTGTCTCGGCGGTGGGGCACAAGCATCCCGAAGTTATAAATGCCATCAAATCACAGGCTGACCAGTACCTCCACACCATGGTGTATGGCGAGTTTGTCCAATCCCCGCAGGTAGATTATGCAGAGTGGCTGGTGAAAAGGTTGCCTGCGACCCTGGACAATGTTTTTTTCGTGAACTCGGGAAGTGAAGCCATCGACGGGGCCATGAAGCTGGCCAAACGGTTTACAGGACAGGGGAGAATTCCGGGCCTTCAGATCTGCTTACCACGGGGGAACCCATGGAGCCTTAAGTATTTTGGGAGATGAGAAGGCCCGGTCAGGCTCACTGCCACTTCTGCCTGGGATCAAGCACCTTCGTTTTAATGCGGAGGAGGATCTCGGCCAGATCGATGAGAGTGTGGCTGCAGTGGTTGTGGAGCCCATCCAGGCTGAGGCCGGAATCATAGAGCCAAAAGCGGATTTTCTTTTAGCGCTCAGAAAGCGCTGTGATGAGGTCGGGGCCCTGTTGATCCTGGATGAGATCCAGACCGGTATGGGGCGGACCGGAAAGCTGTTTGCCTTCGAGCACTACGGCGTGGTACCGGATATCCTCTGCCTGGCCAAAAGTTTTGGAGGGGGAATGCCCCTGGGTGCATTTATTTCATCCAAAGAGGTGATGAGTAAACTCACCTTTGATCCGCCCCTCGGGCACATTACCACCTTCGGTGGTCATCCGGTTTGCTGTGCGGCCGGACTGGCAGCGCAAACGGTGGTGGAAAGGGATGGATGGATGGAGCATGCGCTGGAGATGGAGCAGCGGTACAGAAAAGGATTGACACATTCCTTGATAAAGGGTATCAGGGGCAGGGGACTCTTCCTGGCTGTGGTGTTGAAGGAAGGGGTGGATGTGGGTGATTTCATAAACAGGGCATTTAAGAACGGACTGGTGATCGACCAGTTTCTGTTCTCTTCAGACTCCTTCAGAATCGCTCCCCCGCTGTTGATCAGCCCGGAGGAGGTGGACCATTCCATTCAACTGGTTCTGTCCATCCCTGGATGAAATGCTTAAATAAGAAATCAGTCAAATTCCCGTTCATATAGAATGATGATCCGGAACGCTTTCCATACTAATATTGCTGATGCTGGGACCCTCCTGCGGGCACAGGAACCAGACTATCTTCAGCTTGTGAAGGGTGAGCATGAACTGCAGGGCCTTTTTGAACAGTTGTACAGCGACAGCCTGACCAATCCCGGTATGGTTTTGGAACGGATTCAGTCCATGATGCCAGAGATTCTGGCTTTTCCCGGGGCCATGGAGTATTCCTGGAGCAAACTGGACCGGATCGGGGTGAAGACCTCGGATGACAGGTTGATGAGGATCTTTACCTGGCATGTGATGGATGATAAGGACAATTACCGGTATTTTGGATACATCCAGGTGGCTCAGAAAAGGGACAGGATATCTGTTGTTCCGCTGGTGGATAATCACAAGCCCCAACGAAGTGTATACAGAGCGGATCAGACCACCGACGATTGGTACGGGAAACTCTACTATGGCATCGTTACGAAGCAGGTGAAGCGAAAAACCTAGTATACCCTGCTGGGAATGGACTTTAATAACTCCCGCTCCAACATCAAGACAGTGGAGATGATGATGATCCAGCGCAACAGGCCCCAGTTTGTCAAGGAGGGCTTTTTCAACGGACGAGACAGGGTGGATCGCGTGGTGCTGGAGTATTCCGACCAGGTGGCTATTTCTGTGCGTTACGATGCAACATTGGACCTGATCACCTTTGACCATCTGGTTCCTCTCCACTCCATCTACCAAAACAACTTCGAATTTTATGGTCCTGATGGCTCCTTCGACGGACTGGAATTTAGTGATGGCACCTGGATCCTCAAAGAAGACATCGACGCCAGGATGCCATACTGACGTATTGTCAGATTCTCCCCCTTGGTATGCTATTTGTCTATTCCGGGACAGATGTAAAACATTAAATCACTTAGACAATGACAACAGGTAAGATCAATGTTACCACGGAGAACATTTTCCCCATTATCAAGAAATTTCTCTATTCGGATCATGAGATATTTTTAAGGGAGCTTATCTCCAATGCGGTGGATGCAACACAGAAGCTTAAAACCCTTGCTTCGGTGGGTGAATACAAAGGAGAGCTGGGTGACCTGACCATACGGGTTGAACTCAACAAAAAGAAAAAAACCCTCACTGTTTCTGATTCCGGTGTTGGAATGACCAGTGGAGAGGTAAAGAAGTATATCAACCAGATCGCCTTCTCCAGTGCGGAAGATTTCCTTGAAAAGTACAAGACGGACAGCAATGCCATTATCGGACATTTTGGCCTGGGATTCTATTCCTCTTTTATGGTTTCGGACAAAGTGGAGATCAAGACCCTTTCGTGGCAGGATAAAGCCAAAGCCATGGCCTGGAGCTGTGATGGAAGTCCCGAGTACTCGCTGGAAGAGACCAAAAAAGAGAACAGGGGAACAGAAATTACCCTTCATCTTGATGACGACAGCAAGGAGTTCCTGGAGGAGAGTAAGATCAGCGAGCTGCTTGAGAAGTATTGCAAGTTCCTCCCTGTAGAGATCGCTTTTGGCAAGGAGAAGGATTGGAAAGATGGCAAAGAAGTGGAGACGGACAAGGACAATATCATCAACGAAACCAAGCCCCTTTGGACCCTGCCACCTTCAGAAGCAAAGGATGAGGACTATGCCGCATTCTACCGGAAACTATACCCCATTGGTGACGAGCCCCTGTTCAACATTCACCTGAATGTGGACTACCCCTTCACCCTGACCGGGATTCTGTATTTCCCCAAGATCAAGAACAACATAGAGATCCAGAAGAATAAGATTCAGCTGTACAGCAACCAGGTGTTCGTAACCGATTCCGTAGAGGGAATTGTACCCGAGTTCCTGACCCTGCTTCATGGTGTTCTGGATTCTCCCGATATTCCCCTGAACGTCTCCAGGAGCTACCTGCAGAGCGATTCCAATGTGAAGAAGATCTCTTCGCACATCACCAAGAAGGTGGCTGACAGACTGGAGGAGATCTTTAAGAACGACAGGGAGCAATTCGAGACAGAAGTGGGACGACCTGAAGCTCTTCATCGAGTACGGCATGTTATCGGACGAGAAGTTCCACGAAAGGGCTGAGAAATTTGTCCTGCTGAAAAATGTGGACGGCAAGTACTTCACCCTTGAAGAATATGAGAAACTGATTAAGGAAAACCAGACCGACAAAAACAAGTCGCTGGTGTATCTGTATGCCACGGATAAGGCTGAGCAGTACAGCTATATTGAAGCTGCCAAGGCCAAAGGCTATGATGTATTGCTGATGGACGGACAACTGGATACCCATTTCCTGAATCACCTGGAGCCGAAATTGAAGGAGTCACGCTTTGCCAGGGTCGACTCGGAGATCATCGACAAGCTGATTGACAAGGATGAGGCCCGGGAATCCAAGCTCTCTACCGAGCAGCAGGCCGACCTGACCCCCGTGTTCCAGGCTCAGCTGCCCGGTCAGGAGATGAATTACTTTGTGAGCTACGAGTCGCTCAGCGAAGAAGACAGTCCGGTGATGATCACCCAGAGCGAATTCATGCGCCGCATGAAGGACATGCAGGAGATGAGCGGACAGGCTTCCATGTACGGAAACTTCCCCGATTCTTACAACCTGGTGGTGAATGCCAATCATCCGCTGGTAAACAAGATTGCCGAAGGCACAGAGAAGAAGCTGGGTAAGAAACTGGAAGAACTCCGTGCTGAGAAGAAGGGTCTTTCGGAAGAGCAGCAGCTGCTCGAGAAAGCCAAAGAGGGCAAAAAGGAAGAGGAGGTTCCCCAGAGTGAGAAGGACCAGATGGAAGACGTGAACAAGAAGCTTAGTGCGCTGGAAGACAAGCGCATTGAAATGCTGAAGAAGCACGGATCAGGCCAGAAACTGGTAAAGCAACTCATCGACCTGGCGCTGCTGGCCAACAACCAGCTGAAGGGTGAAGCACTGGCCGCCTTTGTGAAGCGGAGTGTGGATCTCATAAAATAAACCCTCTAAGGCATGCCTTTTCGCAACGTGGTTATTTTGCTTCCGCAAAACAACCGAAGGAACTGAGCCTTCAGGCGAAGAATCCCAGGTTGCTTCAAAAGCATACCTTACTTGGAGCAAAATTTATAATGAACCAACTCCATCTGAAGTGATGGGATTGAACAACCTCCTGTTGGGTATTGAGAAGCCCGGCGGGAGGTTTTTTATTTCAAAGTTTTACTATTCTGACTACAAGTTTATGCCAATTTAGAAGGGATGATTAAAGGAAAATCGTGAAAATACATGGAAAAAATATTGAAATTACATAGAATGGTTGAATGAAGACACAAGCCAGCAATAACCAGCATTAATTACAGTCAAAGGATATTCACCCTTTTAGGGGAGTTTGGTTCTATTGACTACCTACCGGCTAATTCGTAACTTTGATATACCCCAACAACTTTTTAAATGGTACTTCATAAGCTTCTTCCCCGCTCGCAATCGCTTCGCGACAGAAGCTTCATGATTTTCGCTTTACTTCCCTGGATCATTCTCTGTGACCTCTACCCCCAATACTCAGAAACCATCTATGATGTCGAAGACGGGCTGAAAGACAACAGAGTGACTGATATTTCCAGTGATGAGAATGGATTTATCTGGGTCCAGACATCTTCGGGTGTATGTCGATTCGATGGCCACCGTTTCCAGGAGTATACTGTAAATCTGAACGGAATACAGAAAGCCATACCCTTCAGTGAAGATTTTATGAAAGACAACTCCGGCCGCCTCTGGATCAACGGCTTCCTTCCGGCCCTGCTGTTATATAACATTGAGCTTGACAGGATCGAGGTTGCACACGAGGCAAGATACCACGATTACATGGATCTGGCAGATGATGGCAAGGGCCAAATATTAGTGACCGGCGAAGCCGGCATTGATTTCACCCCCATCCTTAAGTTGAAAGAGGGGGCGAATTATGCTTTCACTGCCGAGGAATTTTTTATTCCGGAAGAATTTCGGCGAAACTACTATATACACCGCTTTGCCGACGGGACGATGATCTGCTCTGGAACAAAAGGTCTTTCTACATTGGAGATTGCAGAGGAGTTACCTCAATTTGAAAGAATTGAATTGCTGAGTGCGGAAGACAGTTCAGTTTATAAGGTAGATGAAGCCTTTGATTTCCTGAGCGAGGATCAATTTCTCTACTTATTTAACCGCCATGAAATATTGCGCACCGCTTTATCAGGGAATGATTCCTTCATGGATAGCGTAATATTAGTCGAGCGACTTAAGCTTGATTTTCCGGAGATCGGTTTGGTTCCGGATCAGCCCTTGTTTTCAGTTGTCAGTGACAAAAAGGGGGGGTTGTTCCTGAGAAGCCTCAATGGCATTTACCGCTTCAATCCTGAGGAAAGATCCGCGGAAAGAATCAAGGCCGAATCATATGGAGAAAAAGATGAAGGTGTCTGGGATTTCAGGAGTGCTTTGTATTACGATGACCATGGAATTTTATGGGCTGGGACGGACCATGGGCTCCTGAAAATTGTGCTAGGAAACAAGCGCTTTCACAACATATTACCGGAGCCTGACAATCCCGGGGGCCTGAAAAGTGGAAAGTTATACAGTGTCGTAAAAGATTCAAGGGGACATCTGTGGATCGGTACTCGCACAGACGGCCTCTTTCATTCCATTCCCGACTCCACAGGGCAATTTAAAACCTTCAACAATTACCGTGCAGATCCGAAGGATCCATCATCCATTCATTCAAATTTCGTATTATCCCTTTTTGAAGACTCACAACAAAGGCTATGGGTGGGGGCTGAGGAAATCCAACGGATGGATTTGAATGAAACACCGGGCGTATTCCACTATCCCAAAGCCACAGAACTGGGAAAACAAATCGGATATGGGATTAATCCCTGGGAGTTCCAGGAAGATCCCCAAGGAAATATACTGGTAGCATGTTTTGGCTCTCCCAGCTGGGTGATCGAACCCGACGGTGATGAATCCCATAGCCTTTTTTTCGACTCGGTCATGAATCCTGTCTACAGGTTTCCATGCATCCGGTATACCAGCGACAATGTGGGATACATGTTCAGTGATTGTAATTTTTACGAAATGAATTCAGGTTGGGTCCTTTACCAGGGTATGTTTAAGCCGGGTGTATTTTCCCCCGCCTATCCGGTGCATTTAGACACCCTGTTGAATGTAGATTCCCTTGATCTGCTATTTACAGATATCATCGTTATTGAGAAAGAAGATCAAAAAGAGCTCTGGATCAATTTTGAGATATTGAATAATCTGTACAGAATTAATATTGAAAGCCTGAAGACAGGGGTCGATTACAAGCCTGTCCCGGTATTTGAAACAGGGATAAAGAATATTTACGACCTGTTCCAGGATACAAGGGGATTTGTCTGGTGTACTACCAGCGATGGCCTGGTGGGGATAGATCCCGAAACAGGAAAAACCAGCTATTATTTTGACGAGGATGGACTCCCGACCAATGAATTTTCCGCTGGACATTATCTTGCTAAGGACGGCACCATGTATTTATGTACAACAAATGGCCTGGTTTACTTTCATCCCGACAGCATCAGGGATGATCCTCCGCCTGAGGTTTACATCTCAGGGCTCAGGCTCAACTATAAAAAAGTTCAGGCAAATGAACAAAGCATCCTCAAACGATCCATCCTGAAGACAGATCAGCTTCAGGTAAAATTTAATCAAAATTTTCTTGGTTTCGAGTTTTCCGCTTTCGAATATAGGAATTCGGATCGGATCCGCTACAAATACCGGCTGGAGGGAGTGGATGAGGATTGGGTCCGGGGCGATGAAAGGCATACAGTCGACTACCCGGATCTGAAACCCGGAAGGTATACATTCCGGGTGATCGCTGCGAATGGCAATGGCGTATGGAACATGAAGGGGGCATCCCTGGATATTCACATCCTGCCCCCCTTCTGGTTCAGGTGGTGGGCCATAGTTTTTGAAGGTCTGATCTTGTTGACCTTGCTGATGATATATATCCGTTACAGGGAACGGAATTTAAAACAGCAGGCCCTGGTCCTGGAACAAACTGTTGAGGATAAAACGCGTGAGATCCTGGAACAGCGAAAAGAGGTGGACGAAATGAAGAGCCGGTTTTACACCAACATCTCGCACGAATTCCGCACCCCACTTACCCTGCTGATTGCCCCCCTGGAGGACTCATTAAAAAAGGATCAGAAGGACAAGGGTATCAATCCCACCGTTCGCACGATCATGTTGCGCAATGCCAGGCGTCTTCAGCGCCTGATCAACCAGTTGCTGGACATTTCAAAACTGGAATCCGGAAAAATGGAGCTTCAATTAACGAAAACCGTTTGTCAGAGTTTGTAAAAACCCTGGCCAGTTCTTTTCTTTCCCTGGCTGAATCCAGGGGCATCCAGTTTTCTATAAACATCGAACAGGATGAATCAGGGTCCTGTTTTGATGCGGATAAGATAGAGAAGATCACCACCAATTTATTGTCCAATGCATTCAAATTCTGTGCTGCTGACGGGACTGTTTCTTTTGGACTGGAATACATTGCATTGGATGAGGATGAAAATCGGGTTATGGCTGTTTTAAGGGTTGAAGATACGGGCAAAGGGATGGAGAAGGAGCAACTTGACCGGATTTTCGACCGTTTCTACCAGGTTTCTGACTCCGATACACGGGAAGCTGAAGGGTCAGGAATCGGTCTGGCGCTGACCAAAGAACTGGTAGAATTGATGCATGGGAAGATTGAAGTGGAGAGCAAGCCGGGAACGGGAACAATATTCACTATCACATTCCCTGTTTCGGAAGAATATTTCATGGAGCATGGAGCAGAAGTCTCGACACATGGAGAATCCGGGAACGACGATCCAGGATTTTTCGATGCCATGGACAATCAAGAGTGGATGAAAGAGGAAAATGATGCGGACAAAGGAATCAGAGAAGACAAGAATACCGCAGCGGATGAGAAAAACGAAGGGGAGTTGATCCTGGTGGTGGAGGACAATCCGGACCTTCGGTCATACATTGTTGAGCAGTTCAGGGGGCAATACCGTGTTATCGAAGCTGAGAACGGAGAAGAAGGGATGGAGAAATCCATTCAGCGCATCCCCGATCTGGTGATCACAGACTTGATGATGCCGGTCATGGGAGGAATGGAGTTTTGCAGGAAGCTAAGAGAGCACTCAGCCACCAACCACATTCCGGTGATCATGCTAACAGCAAAGGCCGACAAGGAGAGCAGGTTGGAAGGGCTGGAGGCAGCTGCAGATGACTACATCATTAAACCATTTGATTCGGAATTGTTGCTTGCCCGGGCAAAAAACCTGATTCATCAAAGGACAGAATTACGCAAGCGTTTTCAAAACGAGTGGGTCCTCGCAACTGATGAAAAACTTTCCGCTTCTCCCCAGTACAGGATGATGAGAGAAATCATGAAGGTCATTAATGAGCACCTGGATGATCCCGATTTCAACCTGGCTTCCATGGCTTCCCGACTAAACATGAGCAACAGGGGATTGCACAGGAAAATTAAGGCCATCACCGGCACCACTCCCCACGAGCTGGTCCGCATCACGCGTCTCAAAAGGGCTGCTTCCCTGTTTCGAAGTGGGGAACGGAATGTTACCCAGGTAATGTACCAGGTAGGGATGAGAAACCCATCCCATTTCGCAAGTTCATTCAGGAACTATTTCGGGGTGAACCCTGGCGATTACAGGAATCAGCAGGAATCCTGAAAATCCTGCATTTGTCCGAATACCGTTCTATTCTGGCAGTTTACCGTTAGACTTCATGGTTTTTATGGTCGTAACTTGTGTAAAATCCTAAAAACCAAATGCTATGAAACGATTTGCACTCACCCTGATGGCCATTCTTTTAGTGGCTTTTCCGTTGTTTTCTCAAACAACAAGCGCCTATACTTCCACTGACTCAGAAGTTGATTCAACGGGATGGAAGAGTCTGATGGATATGCCAACAGGCAGATTTGCGCATTCCGCTACTGTTTTTGATGGAAAGATATATGTCTTTGGAGGACTAGAAAACGGTTATGGTCCATTTTCTAACTCTGGTGAAGTATATGATCCTGCATCTGATACATGGACTACATTAGCGAATATGCCAACAGCGAGGTGTTTACTTTCAACAAATTTAGTTAATGGGAAAATATATGCCATTGGCGGGTGGAGTAATCCCACCGATCGCGATGGCTTAAAGACAGTTGAAGTATATGATCCGATTTCCGATTCATGGGCGAAGGGGACTGACATGCCACTACCCAGGCTCGAATTTCATTCATGCGTGTTTGATGACAAAATTTATGTATTCGGAGGATTAGACGCAAGTGAGAAGGGCTTAAATCGTGTTGAAGTATATGATCCTGAATCTGATAAATGGACTCAACTAGAGGATATGCCAACAGGGCGGTGTGCACATTCATGCATTCTAAAAGATAGTCTGATTTATGTTTTTGGCGGGACTCCGGGAGTTGGACCTTATTTTGATACGGCATTAAATGTAGTTGAGATTTATAACCCCCGAACGGATACATGGGAGGAGGGAGTGGAAATGCCAAAAGGCAAATCCTCTTTTAGTGCCACATTGTTTAAAGACATGTTATACACATTTGGAGGTACTCGTGAATTACCTGATGACAACAGTCTCACATTATTTGAGATATTCGACTTTTCAAAAAATAAGTGGATGACAGCACCTGACATTCCTACTGCAAGAAAACTCCATACCGGCAGCCTGATAGATGGCAAAATATATGTCATAGGTGGTTGTAACACTCCTCCAAGCTGGCCTGGATTATCAAAAGTAGAAGTATTCACTATTGGAGACACAATTGTAAGTATCCCTGATGCAAAATTCTTGGCGGCACTAATAGAGGAGGGAGTTGATACCAATGAGGATGGACTGATTAGTTATACAGAGGCGGAAGCTTAATACTTATGTCAACCGTGCATTGATTGTCAGGCATTGTGAGAACGTTAGTCTGGATGTTTTAACAATACTGATAAATTGAGCCAGGGTCGATTAGAAGTTTGCTCTTATGCCTATTCTGTGAATCAATTAACTAGTCTGGATGTTGCAAGTAATGACTCTAACTCTTCTAACCAATAAACAGTCTGGAGTGTTTCTAACAATACTTCATTAGGAGCTTGACATGTGTTCTAACAATTGACTAGTCTGGGATGTTTATACTTCATTGAGTTGATTATAGCAATTGACTAGTTTGGATCTTTAATAATACATCTGAAAGAATACGGTTGGACCAATTAGATTTGAAGTTGTGTTCAATTGTCCCCTGGATTAATTGTTCCAATAACCAGTTATCCGCCTTGATGTTTCAAGTAATACGATAATTAGGAAGTCTGGATTGCAGCTTACTTGTTGCGAATGCAGTTGAATCAAGGGTGTTTGCTCTGGAACCATAAGCGTTTGGATATATCTAATACAGGTTTAGAAATGTTGGATTGCTCTGGTATGCAATAAATAGTTGGACGTATCTAATAATGAGAGCTATGTCAAATCAAATACCCAATACTAGGTCATTTGATAATTGGAAATGCAAGTTTGCATGTATGTGTCCCAGTTTGTTTACTGGGGCAGGTTGTATGCCTGAAAGCACCGAGGACTGGCAAGAACATGTTGACACAACAGGTTGCCCTAATCTCTATTTCACAACTGAGTGCACTATCGGCATTAAAAAAACCAACATTTCTGAGCTGACCATCTACCCCAATCCGACAAATGACCTGTTAACCATCGAAACAAAACACCGGACCACTATACGATCGAAATCACCTCCCTGAATGGTCAACAGTTGCTTACTGGTGAGATGGAAGGAACCTCTCAGCAAATAGACCTCTCATCCTTCCAGAAAGGGAGTCTATCTCATCACAATCAGGTCGAAGGACTTTGTAACAACTAGGAAGATCATCAAGCTGTGATCAATATCATAGTGGACCAGACCTTACCTCTTCAATTTTGGCATAATACCGTTCTGTTCTGGCAGTTTACCGTTAGACTTCCAGGCTTTCAGGGTCGTAACTTGTGTAAAACCATAAAACCAAATGATATGAAACGCATCAGATTCATCCAGGCATTCAGTATTTGCTTTTCCTTGATCCTTCTTTTCTGTTCACCCGGCTTGCAAAGGATATTGGCACAGGGGAATGGCCAGTATCATTCATTTGAAATGGATAGTGGACGGAGTAAACCGGCAATACATACTTTATGTCCCGGAGGGTCATGATGGAACTGAGAGATGGCCCCTGGTATTCTCCTTTCATGGTATAATGGCTACAAATCAGGACGTAATTATCGCATCAAATATGTCCTCTATTGCCGATACTGCCAAATTCCTGGTAGTCTATCCTCAAGGATTGATCGTTAATTGTATACCGCTCGGAATAGTGGATCTGGGCTGGAATATACCCGATAATTTTGAAGCGGACCAGGATGACGTTGCTTTTGTAAACAAGATGATCACCGAACTTGAAACCAATCCATCATTTGGCATCGACCTGAACAGGGTTTATGCAACAGGAGGGTCAAATGGGGGCATTTTTTCTTTGTACCTCGCCTTCGAGCTGGCTCACAGAATTGCTGCTGTTGCAGATGTTGCAGGTCCAATTTCGGATAAGATGATTAATCAGCTATGCGTACCCTCCCGTCCGGTTTCTATCCTCCATATGCAGGGAACAGATGATTTTCTAATCCCTGCGGGTGGTAACGAATATTTTCTCCCCCTTGAGGCCGTTACAGAGTACTGGGCCGGGATAAATGGTTGTGATGCTGTTCCGGACAGCACTGAATTGGAGGATTTGAACACTGACGACAATTCCACCGTAACCTTATTCGAATATAACAATTGTGAAAGCGACTATGAGGTTTTGTTATACAGGATAAACGGGGGTGGCCATACAGTGCCCGGGGAGGATCCGGCCCCGGGAGGTTTTGACATGGGTAATATAAACATGGATATCAATGCCAATGTGGAAATCTGGAATTTTTTCAGAAGAAATACCCGTCCCGTTCAATTTGTTCAAATACCCGACACCGCCTTCCTGCATGCACTTATTGATGATGGGGTGGATACCAATGGAGATAGTTTGATCAGTTTTGAAGAGGCAGAAACTGTAATTGCTTTAAGTGTCGATTCCGATGGAATTTCAGACATGACTGGTATTGACGCATTTATTAATTTGGATACTTTGACTTGCTCTGATAACCTGATAACGAGTATGGACATTTCGGGCTGTCTTGCTTTAAAGCACCTGGATTGCAGTAACAATCTATTAACCAGCCTGGATGTATCATATAATTCAGCATTGGAAGATCTGGATTGCTCTTCTAACCAGTTAAGCAGTCTGAATCTTTCAAGGAATACTGCCCTGATTCATTTAAGTTTAGACGGAATGACGGACCTCGGTGAGGTATGTGTGTGGGAAATGCCATTTCCAACATCCGAGGTCGAAGTTTTATGGGCTGAAAGTCCGAATGTATATTTTTCAAATGAATGTGGAGCAAATTTTGTGTCCATTCCCGACAGTGCCTTCCTGTATGCCCTCATTGAAGAAGAAGTCGATACCAATAGCGATAGTCTGATAAGTTATTCTGAAGCACTCAATGTGGATGAATTGTTTCTTTATGGGGGGAGCGAAGGGGGTAATATTAAGGATGCAACAGGCATTGAGGCATTCAATAATCTTAAGAGCCTGAATATCAGATGTAATGAGCTTACTTTTTTAGATGTATCGAATAACCAGGAACTGACCTTTCTTGAAGTTGGAGAGAATTTTCTGGAGGAACTTGAAATATCCAGTTGTCACCAATTAACCACACTAAATGTAGGTGCCAGGAACCGAAGATGTGGTCATAAAAACAGAATCAAGACCCTCGATATTTCCAGCAACAATTTATTGACGAAGATTGATATTTCAAATCTGGATTCCCTCAGAGGGGTCTGTGTCTGGAAAATGCCATTCCCTCCTGATGGAGTTACTGTGTATAAAGGGCCAAAAGTATATTTCACAACAGTGTGTTCTGATTTAACAGCTCCGGTTGTTAATGCAGCTGACAGCTTATATCAACCTGATTTCCTTGAAGCTTTAAGTTCTGAGAATGGGGTAATTTACCTTGTCCCTTCTGATACTGAGAAAGATCTGATGGCTATTCGTGGGGCCGTGTTGGATTCAGTGATGATCGTAGCTAATACTCCTGCAAATATTTCTTTTTCAGATCTGGTTAATGGGATATACTGGTTATATGCCTGCGACGCTGCAGGCAACATTTCCGAACCAAAGGTCATCACTGTAATGGGAGTGGGAATTGACAAAGCTCGTGCTGATCTCATTCGAATCTATCCAAATCCTGCGAATGACCTGATCACCATCGAAACTGTCAATCCCAATCATTACTCAATCAAAATCACTACCCTGAACGGTCAACAGATACTTAGTGGAGAGATGGAAGGAAGCTCGCACCAAATCGACCTCTCTGCGTTCCAGAAAGGAATCTATTTCATCACCATCAGATCTAAAGATTTTATAACCACTCGAAAAATCATCAAGCTATGATAGGGTCAGATGACCTGGAAAAGAATTTAAACATTGACATGAAATCAATAGTAACATTAATCATATCATTAAGCCTGCTTATCCCTGCAAGTGGTCAAAGTAAATGGGAAATCCTTAACGAAGGATCTTTTTTATACTTCCGGGATTTTGAAATGACCAATGCCGATACTGCATGGATCATTGATGCCGGAAAGGGATTGTTTAAAACAAATGATGGAGGGAATACATGGCTTACAGTTTTAGAGACTGAACCATTTTATTTTTACGGGATTGAATTTGTAAATGATATAACTGGGTGGTTACTTAAACTTAAAGTTGAAGGTGATAGCAGTTCTCTTCAAATTCATAAGACATTGGATGGAGGTCAGACATGGTTTCACCAAAAGTCGGTCAACCGTGTTTGGTTTTCTTTTGCCAATAGAATTTATGCGGTCAACGACAGCATTGTTTATGTCCTTGCAGATAGTCTGTTAAAAACTACTGACGGAGGAACAAGCTGGGTGGATGTTACTCCTCCGGGAGGATATGATTTTAGTAAGGGTAGTTTTTTAAATGCTGATACAGGTATCGTGATAGGTAGAAACGATAAAGGTGTTACATCCCTTTTCCGGACTTTTAACGGAGGGAAAGATTGGCTTGGGAAAACAAATGAATTTAGAGATATTTATGACATTACTTTTTTGAATGATTCCACAGGATACTTTCGGGCAGACGAATATCCCGGGAATTATCGACTATATAAAACAACAGATTCCTTCAATAGCTGGGTTGCCATCACTGATGAAAAAAATTTCATCTACGGATATCATTTTTTTGATGAAGATCTGGGAATTTCCATAATGGGAGACAATACTGGTACCAATCTCATGAAAAGCGAGGATGGTGGACTGTCCTGGGAAAATACCAGAGACTTAAAATTACCTGGATGGGGCTGGACATATCAGTTTTATTTCTTCGAAAATGTTGGATATCTGATATGCTATGGTTTCAATGGTGGCAGCCTCATATTGAAGACTGTTAATAATGGTACCATCTGGAAGTGTACAGGATCTCAGTTACCCATTTAAAGATGTGTTTTTTATGAACGAAGAAAAGGGATTTCTTGCAGGTGGGATTTCATGGCTTCATATGAGTTTTAATGATTTAATCAGAACCGAGGATGGATGTAATACCTTTGATTTTCTTATTGGGAGACAGGGGGGAAATTGGATGAGTACATTTTGTCATTTTATAAGCGATTCAGTTGGGTTTTCTCAGAACGGTACTTTAATGAAAACTTCTGACGGGGGTGAAAGCTGGATAAGAGCCGATACCCTTTATTATGGGAAAGAAGTTGCGGATATTTGCTTTATAAATAATTCAACAGCTTATGCAATTACTCAAGATGGATCCTCTTGGCGTGACTGTGGAAATGAAATATATCAAACAACGAATGGTGCAAAATCATGGAATAAAGTTTACACAATTGGAGATGAGTATGAACAACTGTATTCTATCTTTTTTATAGATGAGAATACGGGTTGGCTTGCTGGTTGGTTCGGCTTCGACTTCACAAACCATGACATCGACGGAAGACCAAAACTTCAAAAATATAGTGAAGAACAAGGGTGGAGAGAAATTCCAATAGAAGCAAATCTTCCACTGACCAAAATATATTTTGTTGATCCGGATCACGGTTGGATCTTGGGGGGATACAGTAATTCCTGGGAACATCATCCGCTGTTATTAAAATCAGAGGATGGTGGAGAGAACTGGAACGAAGTCAAAGGAATGGACTATTTCATCAACGATATCTATTTCGAAACCGCATTGCATGGTTGGTCAGTTGGGGGAGATAGCATTGGGAGAGGAGTGATCCTTGAAACCTTTGATGGTGGAGAGAACTGGGAGGTGGCCATTGATTCTCTCTCCGGAAGTCTTCACGCTTTGCATATGCAAAATGGTCATGGATGGGCCGTGGGTGATAACGGGCTTGTATTGAAGACTGAATATACTCCTACTATAGAGGTAGGTCTGGATGATCCTATAGAAGAAATGGATGAAGTTCTTTTTACGAACTACCCCAATCCCTTCCATTTCAAAACTGTGATCAGCTACCAATTGCCTGAGACCGGTGATGTTGAGTTGAGCATCTATGACCTCTCCGGCCGGAAAGTCATCACCCTGATAAATGAAACACAACAGATAGGCAACTATGAAGTAGAATGGAGTGCCAATGGAATGAATCCTGCAATCTATCTCTGTGAACTGAAAACTGGTCAGGGTAGGCAGGTTACGAAGATCATCAAGCTGTAACTTTATGAACTCGCTTTGCTACTGAAGAAACAAGATTTTTCTCTATAATTCACCCTTTTAGGGGAGTTTCATCCTGTTGTTATCCTGACAAGCATTTCTTAAATTTGGTATGCCCCAACCTCTTGACGAATGAATCTTCATTGGGTATTCTCACGTTTGCAATCGCTTCACGCCAGAAGTATAGTGATTTATGCAATCCTTCCTTGGATTTTTCTCTGCAACCTCTACCCCCAGTACTCAGAAACCATCTATGATGGTGAAGATGGATTAACCCACAATAGTGTCCTGGATATTGCCAACGATGAAAACGGATTTATCTGGGTCTTCACTACATCGGGCGTTTGCCGTTTTGATGGCCACCACTTCAAAGAATATAAAGCCGATGTGAATGGATTTCGGAGAACTATCCCGTATGATGGTAGATTGATGACTGACAGCCATGGCCGCATTTGGATAGAAAGCAGTTTACCGGCTTTGCTGGTATACGATAACGACCTGGACAAGGTTAACATCGCTCATGAGATTAAATATCATGATTTTTATGATATCGCGGATGATGGTTTTGGTAATTATTTTATAACTGGTTTTTCACAGATGCACCAGGTGGAATTGATTCAACGGGATGTCCAAATGTCTATTTCACAACTGACTGTACAATGGGTATTGAAGAATCTAATTTTCCTTGGCTAATGATCTACCCCAACCCAATGCATGAATTCTGCAGAATTGAGGTCAGTAGTCAGGTTCCGCTGGATCGAGTCGAAGTTTATGACCTTTCAGGAAGGATGGTATATAATGAATCCAGCATCGGAGCGAATTCATTTAAACTCGAAAAGGCAGTTTGGTGAATGGAATTTATTTACTGAAGGTATACGCTGATCAGCTTTATAAAAGAAAGCTGGTAATTCAGTAGATTGCTGAACAGCGATCAAAGAAACAAAGTTTTTACCTCCTGTTTGAGGAAGTCGATAGCGACCTGGGACGGGGGGTTTTTTAATTCGGTGAGGCGTTCCAGGAGCAGTTTGCCCAGCGTGGTGCCCTTGGCATCGGGATTCACCTCCTTGGCGGTGTCGTTGATCAGGTTGATGACCTGGTTCTTGGCCGCCTTCATTTTTTCCCATGCTTCGGTGCTCATATAAGTTTGCTGGGCAATGTTGTGGTCAAATTCGGAAGTGACATTGGTGAGCAGTTCCTGGAGAAGCTGGCGGGCAGTGAAGTCATTCCTGCTGAGCCGCATGATCATGGATTCGGGAGAGATCCGCTCCAAGAGCAGGATGCTGCGCTCGTACGCCTGCAAACGAACCGGTAGAATATCATCCGAAATGTGCATGTTAAACTCGGATTTCCGCCTTTTGTCTTCATTTTTTGACCAGGCCCTGAGCATCACCAGGACAGTAAGAAATACGATCAGTGCAGGCACTGTATACTTAAGGATTTCAAGTAAAACCTCCATGTTAATTATTTTTTGATACTGCTTTCTGCAATATTAACGTAAAATAGTTCGAAAAGCGTATTTTTACCTTCTGAAATGCAATAGTCCACAAATTTAAAAATTAACCTATGGAACAACTTTCAGCAAGAATTAATTCCCTTTCTCCCTCAGCCACCATCGCCATGAATCAGAAGGGCCGTGAATTGAAGGAAAAAGGAGTCGATGTGATCAACCTCAGTGTGGGGGAACCCGATTTTATGACCCCCGACCATATTAAGGAAGCTGCCAAAAAAGCCATTGATGGTCCCTGGCACCATTATGCACCTGTTGCAGGCTATCCTGATCTGCTGAAAGCCATTGTAGAGAAATTTAAACGGGAGAACAACCTGGATTATAAACCTTCCAACATTATGGTGAGCGTTGGTGCCAAGCACTCACTGGCCAATGTCATGTTGTGCCTGATCGATAAAGGGGATGAGGTAATTGTTCCCGCACCATACTGGGTCAGTTATGCTGAGCAGGTGAAGCTTGCCGAAGGTGTCAATGTGTTTGTGGATACAACAGTTGAGGATGAATTCAAGATGAGTGCAGCGCAACTGGAGGCTTCCATCACACCAAAAACCAAAGCGCTGTTGCTCTGCTCACCTTCCAATCCCACCGGTAGCGTTTATACCAAAGAGGAGCTGGCTGAACTGGCTGCAGTAATTGCCAAACATCCAGGGATCTATGTGATCGCCGATGAGATTTACGAGCATATCAATTTTGTAGGTGGTCACGAGTCCATCGCCCAGTTTGGTGAAATCAAGGAGCGCTGCATCATCATCAATGGTGTATCCAAGGGATATGCCATGACAGGCTGGAGAATTGGTTACATGGCAGCACCCGAATGGCTGGTAAAAGCCTGTAGTAAGTTGCAGGGACAAATGACCTCTGGTGCTACTTCCATCGCCATGCGTGCGGCACTGGAGGCGCTGACCGGCGACCAGAGTTGTGTTACCGAGATGAGGGATGCCTTCCTCCGCAGGCGGGACCTGATCCTGAGTCATGTTTTGAAGATTGAAGGAGTAAGATGTCCGACCCCGGGTGGCGCATTCTATGTATTCCCCGACTTAAGTGCATATGTGGGGAAATCGGTAGATGGTCGCAAAATTGAAACCGACATGGATCTTTGCATCTACCTGCTTGAAGTGGGGCACATTGCTACTGTACCCGGATCGGCTTTCGGTATGGATGGCTGTGTGAGGATCTCTTATGCCAACTCGGATGAGAATCTTGAGAAGGCGATGCAGCGACTCAAAGATGCGTTGGCAGCGTTGTCATAGTGGATCTCAGGGATGGTTTTTTCGTCGCTGAATATTTTTGCAAGCAAAAATATATAGGCCTCCTCAAAAACATCCCAGCGATATAAAGACAAGGTAGTCTCATACACTCCTGAGATTTATGTAGACATCGCTTCTAAAGATTTAGAAAAGAAAGAAAGACCGCCGCGGGAAACCGTGGCGGTTTTTTATGGTACAATGGATGACCAGGTGTACGCTTCCGAACACCTGTGTCACGCTTTCGTTCGCTATTAATGACTTTTAACAATTGTTAAAAAACCACATAATAAACTAAAAAAGAGATAGATACAAAGTTTGGCACGCGGATTGTAATGTTTGTGGCAGAACGATAAACAACAAAACGCAAGAGTCATGAAAACAACAAAACTTTTTTTAAGCATCGCACTGGTTGCCCTGACAGCCACTTCATTTGGAAAAATCATTGAGAATAACGAAGGAGTTGAATTTAACACTGCAGAAATGGTATACGAGCAGGAACTTAATATGGAGAACTGGATGTCCCTGCCTTTCGAGCACAATGCCATCGAAAATGATATGGAACTGGAAAACTGGATGAGTATTCCATTTACAAACAGTGCACTGGAAAGTGACCTGAATCTGGAGAACTGGATGTCCGTACCTTTCGATGTCGAAGATCAAAATATCAATTTGTGCCTGGAGAACTGGATGGTTGTTCCTTTTGTAACGGGCAACAGTGAAAAAGAGCTGTGCCTGGAAAACTGGATGACCACCCCTTTTGAAACAACGGAAGGAAATGAAGTGGAACAGTGGATGGCTTCAGCCTGGAACTAATAAACTTCATGACCTTGCGTTACTATTATATACGGAATGAACCGTCTCAATCGAGGCGGTTTTTTTTGTTCCCTGTCCCAAAGATTTCCCCCTTCATCCGGAGGCTCAGGCTTGTTCCAGTTTGGCTTTGTGGCAGACCAGTACCTGGCTTTTATCCCCGTGCCAGTTGTGAAATCCATTGCCCTGGCAATCTTTATAATCTTTGCATGCTGCACAGGGTCCCTTTCTGGTCCAGCTCCGGTCGCGGAAAGGAGTGAACCTGGTTTGCCATACCTGATGGAAATTGTCCTGGTAGATATTTCCCTGGACAAAAGTGCGGTCGATGTTGGGGCAGGCTGAGATGGAACCGTCGATCAGAACGGAACCAATGTTTATACCGGCCCGGCAGAAGAAGGGGGTATCCCTTACCTGGGATTCATATGCTGCCACATATCCTTCACAACTGAACTTAATATCCAGGCCGCCAAGCTTCCGTTTTTCTGTCAATGAAGCTCATCAATCCTTTAAATTCTTCATCCGACAGGTTCAGATCCTGATTATGCTCTGCTCGTCCGATGGGTATAATGGTAAACAACCGCCAGGCTTTCACACCTTTCGAATGCAGATAATTATAGATTTCCTGTAATTCCGTATGGTTGCGTTTGTTCACGCAGGTCACCACGTCAAAGTTCAGACGATTTGAGGAGATCGCCAGCTTAATAGCCTGCTCTACCCGCTCAAAACTGCCTTTCGTATTTCTAAGCCAGTCATGGGACTCCTCCAAGCCGTCCAGACTGATGGTGAGTGCACCCATTCCTGCATTAAGTAAAGCTTGATGCCGCTCATGGTTGTAGAGATGACCGTTGGTAACCATGCCCCACCTCATTCCACGTTTGCGGATCTGTCTGCCGCAGGTTTCCAGGTCCTTGCGAAGCAGAGGTTCACCCCCGGTAAACGCTACGATGAAGTTTTTTGCAGGGGCTTTGATGGTGTCCAGGGCCTGTAGAAAATCTTCAAGGGGCATATCAGGGTTGGAAGAGTCCTTCGAGCAATCACTCCCGCAATGGATACAATTGAGGTTACACCGGGTGGTGCATTCCCAAAACAGGTAATTCAGCTCATGAAGGTGGGTTTCAGCCTTTTTGAATCTTTGAAAGGCCTGCTGTTTTAAAGAGGAGAACATCTATTTATCCTCCATGGCAATATCCACAAATAATTGTTGGTCATGATCATCAATTACAGTATCCCTGTTTGCAAAGCTTCCGTTTGATTCCGAATCCACATCTTCAAATAATAAAGTGATGCGGTCACTGAATGTGGTATAGAATGAGAACCCTCCTTCATCATCCGTGAATTGATATTGCCCATGATCTTTATCGGTAACCCTGATACCTTCAATGGGAAGCCCGGTTGATTTCGAGGTCACCTTTCCCTCCACCAACAGATCGTCCATCATGTCCTGCGGCATTCCGTAACATGCCTGAAATATGAAGAGGGCTGAGGTAAAACTCAGACCGCCAATTATGCCCCTGAACCAGTTTCGTTTCATAGCGAACGTTTTTTTATCGCAACGCTTCTACGAAGTTAAGATGAGATATTCCCATTGTCAAATTCTTACAGACAATTATCAGCTGGAACAACAGGGGATCAGTCTAGTTTTCGGTTGATGTACCGACTGTAATCCTTTATGATTCGGTCGTACTCCGTGTAGAAATGCGGTGAATCGATGAGGAAGTCGGCGGTGGACCGGTTGCAGGCAGTGGGTACATTGTAAAGTACGGTGATCCTCAGCAAAGCCTTCACATCCACGTCATGGGGTTGGGGTTGCATGGGGTCCCAGAGGAAGATCAGGATGTCGATCTTCCCTTCTGCAACCAGGGCACCCAGTTGCTGATCGCCGCCCAGTGGACCTGATTTGAGTTTTGTGATGGATTGGGGGATATTGTTCCTTTTGGACAGGGTTTCTTCAACCATTTTTCCCGTGGTTCCGGTGCAGACAAGGTGATGCTTTGCAAGCTTATCTGCATTGTAATCGACCCATTCGGCCAGATCGGGTTTCCGGTTATCGTGAGCCACCAGGGCAATGGTCTTTACTTTATTCATCGGGTAAGGTTTTTACAAAAATACGTCCGCTAAGCGAATTCTTTTAAATTTGTATGGTAAGAAATGAACAATTGAAACGATGTTTGAGCGAAGAAGGACACAGCGGACCTGCAAAGTGGTGAGACTATCCATGCTCCTGGTTTTCCTGGGACTGGTGGTGATGGTACTTGTGGTGTACAAGTTTTACGGGAGAATTTATGAAACCAATGTCTCCCTGGAAAGTGACCAGGAACTGTTCTATATACCCACCGGATCTGATTTTGAATATGTGATAGACGGACTGGAGCGGGAAGGGATCATCGACGCCAGGAAATCTTTCCGCTGGGTTTCCATCAAAAAGGGATACGATAAAAATGTGAAGCCCGGGCGTTACAAAATATCCAACGGGATCAGCAACAATGAACTGGTGAACATGCTCCGTTCAGGAAACCAGGACCCGGTGATGGTGGTCTTTAATCATGTGCGCACACTGGATCAGCTGGCAGGGAAGGTAGCCAAATACCTGGAGACTGACTCGGCCACATTGGCATCATACCTCTCAGGCCCCGAACTGGTCTCAACATATGGTCTGAAGCCGGCGACTTTCACTTCCATGTTCATCCCCAATACCTATGAGTTTTTCTGGACAACCACACCTGAAGAATTTACAGCGAGGATGGCCAAGGAGTATAAGAAATTCTGGGAAGGGGAGAGGGATCGAAAGGCCAGACAGGATGGAGATGACCAGGTCGGAGGTGGTTACCCTGGCCTCCATCGTGGATGAAGAAACCCTGTTTGATGATGAGAACGAAAGGGTGGCCGGTTTGTACATGAACCGCATTGAGAGGGGTATTCCCCTGCAGGCCGATCCCACCTTGAAGTTTGCCATGGGTGATTTTACGGTGAAGAGAATACTGAATGAGGACAAGAAAATAGATTCTCCCTACAATACCTACAAATACAGGGGACTGCCTCCCGGTCCCATATCCATTCCTTCGGTTTCGGCCATTGACGGAGTTCTGAACCACGAAGATCATGGATTTATCTATATGTGCGCCAAGGCCGATTTCAGCGGCTACCATGCATTTGCAAAGACCCTCTCGCAGCACAACCAGAATGCCAGGGAATATCAGAAGCAATTAAACAAAAACAAGATCTACAGGTAGAAGGGAGTGCCCAGTGTCCAGTACTTTGCACTGATTACTAAGCACTTCTAAACTACATTTACTTCACGATCCAGATAAATCCCAAACTTCCGGTCCACATCGTCCCTGATCTGTTCTGAGAAGTCGAGGATCTCCTGTCCGCTTGCCCCGCCATAATTCACAATCACCAGGGCCTGGGTGGGCCAGGTGCCAACATTCCCAATACGTTTGCCTTTCCACCCTGCTTTCTCAATGAGCCACCCTGCAGGAATCTTCACGCAGTTTCCGGCTTCACGGTAGCTGGGTATATCCTGGTAGTCCACACGAATGCACTTAAAGATGGTGAGGTCCACCACCGGATTTTTAAAGAAGCTGCCTGCATTTCCGTACTGATCAGGATCGGGAAGTTTCTGGTTCCTGATGGAGATCACCACTTTCCTCAGGTCCATGGGGGTGGTTCCCCCAGACTCTCTGAGCGCTTTTTCGATATTCCCGTAATCCAGTTTCAGTTCGGGAATCTTGCTCAGCTTGAAGGCAACGTGGGTAATGATGTAGCGGCCTTTTGCTTCAGACTTGAACAGGCTGCTCCGGTACCCAAACTTGCAAGCTTCATGGTCCAGCTTTACAGTCCGGTTTTGCTCCAGGTCCCACGCCTCCAGCCAGGCCATGCTGTCTTTTAGCTCTGTGCCATAGGCCCCAATGTTCTGCACCGGTGCCGATCCCACCGAACCGGGGATCAGCGAAAGGTTCTCCAGTCCGTACCATCCTTTGCCGGTGGCGTGCTCCACCCAGTTGTCCCAGTTCTCCGATGCGCCTACTTTTACCAGTACCTCCGTGCTATCCTCTTCCAGTATCTCGATCCCTTTCATGGAGGGTTTCAGTATCAAACCATCAAAGTTTTCCTTGAAAAGTATGTTGCTTCCTTCGCCAATGACCAGGAAAGGGCTTTTTTGCCGGTCATACTGGTCCATCACCGAAGCGAGCTCTTCTTTAGTGCCGGGCGTGGCAAACAGGGCAGCCTGTACTTCGATCCCGAATGAATTGTTCCCTGCCAGGGAGTAGTTGTGATGCATAACGCATAAATATAACAATGATTCGTTCTAATATTATACCTTTATTCCGAAACCTTTCAGTGTCCTTTGAAACGAGTCTACATATCAGTCATCAATGACCTTGTCACTGACCAGAGGTTGCAGCGGGTGGCAAACCTTCTGGTAGACCAGGGATTGGGAGTTACCTGCATCGGCCGGAAGGTGAGTGGCAGTCCTGATCTCCAAGATGTCACATATAAGGTGCGCAGGTACAGGATGCTGTTTAATAAAGGCCCGCTGTTTTATGCCTGTTTCAATATCCGGCTCTTTTTTACCCTTTTGTTTGTATCCCGTCCCTCTCTTTTTATAGCCAATGATCTGGATACACTTCCCGCCAGCTTTATGGTGGGACGGATCCGGGGAGTGAAACTCATCTACGACAGTCACGAGTTTTTTACCCAGGTACCGGAGTTAATCCACCGAAAGAGGGTCCAGTCGGTCTGGAAATGGATCGAGCACAGCATTTTGCCCCGTCTTGATCATGCTGTCACTGTGAGTTATCCCATTGCTGAGATTTACCGCAGGCTCCATGGAACCAGGTTCAGGGTGGTGCGGAATGTGCCGGTCAGGAGAACTCCCCCAAAGCGTAAGGAGAAAGGTAAAAGTGAAAAGTCACATGATTATTTACCAGGGGGCTTTGAATGTGGGAAGGGGACTTGAATTGATGATCGAGACCATGGAGTACCTGGACAATGCGCTTTTTATGATTGCGGGGACCGGGGACATTGAGGATAAACTGAAAAAACGGGTACAGGAGAAGGGATTGACAGATAAAGTGATCTTCAAAGGACGTTTGACACCCGAAGCGCTTTATCCTCTGACCTGTAGCGCTGATCTGGGGATTTCGCTGGAGGAAGATCTGGGATTGAACTATCGCTATGCCCTGCCCAATAAATTGTTTGATTATATTCAGTGCAGGGTACCGGTGCTCTGCTCGGCATTGCCCGAGATGTCAAAAATAGTGGAGACCTATGGGATCGGTATCGCTGTCCGTTACCGGGAACCGGAAAGGCTGGCCAAGTCCATCCGGTTTATGCTCGAAGAGCGCGGTGAAGGAGCCTGGTTAGCGGCCCTGGATAAAGCCGCAGGGGAATTGTGCTGGGAAAATGAATCGAAGGAGTATGTAGCCCTTGTCAGAGAGACCGGGGTACTGTCATAAAAGAATAATTTAATGAGGATTATATTATACGGACTTTCAGTCATGATCCTGGCCGCTTTCGCCGGCCCGGTTTATTCACAGGTGAAGTTTATTGAGGTGGTTACCCTTGAGGATATGGAGGCTGCCCGAAAGAAGGCCGATGACGGCATGTTGATGCTGTTTGTGGATGTGTACGCCACCTGGTGCGGACCCTGCAAAATGATGGACCGGGATGTGTACACCGATCCGGCCGTGGCCGAGTACATGAATGCGAATTTTGTGAATGTACGGATGGATGGAGAGACCGATTTCGGGAGGAAGTATGCAGCAGAACAGCGGCTTGAAGGATACCCGAGCATGTTTGTATTCAGTGATGAAGGAGACCATGTAAGCACGCTGGTGGGCTACAAGCCGGCCGAAACACTGGTGCCGGAACTGAAAAAACTGGTGGATTCTTATGCAGAATTCAAGCGTTACAGAAAGCAGTATGCGGATAGTACACTCACCCATGAATCCTTTGCAGACTACATCACCGTGGTCAGGGAGATGGGCAATGAAGAGGAGGCAGAGCGGCTGGCCGGGGAGTATATCAAGCAGCAAATGGGGGAAACCCTCAGCAACAATGATATCAGGGTTGTGTCCTATTTTATGGACCTGGATGATCCGTGGTGGCCCCAGTACACCACCGATCCTGAACGCATTAAAGCGGTATTGGGCAAGGATTATATTCCCGCCCTCCAGAAGATCTATAACAACTCGCTGGTCAAGGCAGTGGAGCTGGAGGATATCACACTGATCAGCCGCATGGCCAACGAGCTTTCACCTTTGGTGGAAGCTGAGCAGACCACCAGGGGGGACCTGAGGACGCTTCCGTTTCTGCAATACTATTATTACACCGGACAGTTGAAAGAACTGGTAAGCTATGTGGACAGGCGCTTCGAATCGGACCGGAAGGGTGATCACCAATGGTTGTTCGGCGCAGCGTCACAGATCATCGATATGGACCAGCAGTACCAGACTCCAGAGATCCTGGACAAGGGAGAGGAGTGGTTCTCCACCTGTATTGAGATGGACGAGCAATACGATTACTACTTCTATTACGGAATGGTTCTGCTGTTCAAACAGCAGAGAGATGAAGCCAGGATTTCATTTGATAAAGCGCTGAGCCTGGCTGTCAATCAAGAACAGCGTGCCATGATCGACCAGGTGCTCCGGTATGTGAATGGCCAATAAATTACTATTTTTGCTGGATGAAAAAGATCCTATTCTTCATCCCTCTGTCCATTTTGATGGCTGCATGTTCAGGAGAACTCAATGACCTGGACCGGCTGGAATTGAAGGGACCGGTAAAATCCATTATTGAAAAACAGTTCGAGACTACCTATGTGGATGGCCAGTGGGTGGCTGGTGAACCGCTGAGTCCTGCATTTAAAAAAACCCTCTATGATGAGGATGGTAATTATGTGAAATTGTTTCATATCGGTGAAGGGGGAGATACACTGGCCTCGAGCTACTGCAGGCGTGAAGGCGGTGATATCGTGGAGGAGACATTCTACGTGGCATACAACGGGCAGACCACCCAAACTTTTATGGAGCGGATATCGGATACCCAGGTGGATTTCGAGACGAGAAGCAATGGTGTGGTGACCTATGAAGGAGCCAATTACTACGATTCAAATGGACGGATGATCAGCCAGGCTCAGCTGGTGAATAACCAGGAGGTCATTGTCCGTTTTGTTTATGAAAAAGGGCTGATGGTTGAGAGTTATAAGGAGGGGCCCAATGGAGAAAGGGGTGCCACCCGGCTGTATGAGTATACCGAATTCGATGAAAAGGGTAACTGGATCACCCAGCTGATTTACATGGAGGCCGAAAAAATCTCTCCCAAATTTGCCGTTACCAGGAAACTGGAGTACTACTAAGCGGGACTAAATTTCCAACAGAAACTGTTCCGCCGAGCGGGAACCAAAGATCAGCCGGGATGGATCTTCGATAAATTCTTTTACGGTTTTCAGGAATCCCACCGAGTCTTTTCCATCGATCACCCTGTGGTCATAACTCAGTGCGATGTACATCATGGGTTTGATCTCCACCTTTCCCTTTACTGCCATGGGACGCTCAATGATGTTGTGCATGCCCAGAATCCCCGATTGGGGCGGATTCAGAATGGGGGTGGATAACATGGAGCCATAGATGCCACCGTTGGAGATGGTAAATGTTCCGCCCGACATCTCGTCAATGCCCAGCCGGGCTTTCCTTGCCCTGGCTGCCAGGTCACCGATTGTCTTCTCGATATCGGCCAGCCCGAGCGCTTCGGCGTTACGAATTACCGGGACCATCAATCCCTTTTCGGTTTGTACGGCTATCCCGATATCGCAATATCCGGGTGAGACCACCTCATCGCCGTCCAGGTATGAGTTGACTGAAGGGAAGAGTTGTAAGGCCTCTGTGACTGCCTTGGTGAAAAAGGACATGAAACCAAGCTTTATTCCATGCATCTCCACGAATTTGTCCTGGTGTTTTTTTCTGATCTCCATGATCCTGCTCATGTCCGCCTCATTAAAGGTGGTGAGCATGGCCGTCTCATTTTTTACAGTCACCAGGCGTTCGCTGATCTTCTTCCTGAGCTGACTTACCTTTTTACGCTCTTCATCCCTGCTTGCTTCCTTCTTAGCCGGGACATCCATTTTTGCAGGTGCGGCCTGCTGCATAACGCTTTTTACATCATTGGCGGTGATTTTCCTGAGCCCGTTGACGATATCATCCACAGACAGACCCTCTTTTTCCATCATTTCCCGGGCCACCGGTGTAGCCTTCACGGCATCGTAAGAAGATGCCGGTTTGGCCTTCGCAGCAGGAGTTTCTATTACCGGTTTTTCCTGTGGGTCAGGCGCTTCTTTTAGAACTTCCTCCTTATGGGGAACCTCCACGTTGGTATCGATGGTAGCCACAACAACTCCCACGTTCACAGTTTCACCTTCGGCCACAAGAATCTTCAATTGTCCGGCTTCGGGGGCGATCAAAGGTAGCGTAGCTTTCTCCGATTCGATTTCTCCCACTTCCTGGTTTTTTGAAACCAGGGCTCCATCCTCTACAAACCAGGATGCAAGTTCAACTTCAGTAATGGATTCGCCGGGACTTGGTATTTTTATTTCCAGGGCCATAGGTTGTTTGTGCTTAGGGTTTTTCTTTATCGAAGTAATAGTGCTGCTTCAGGATCTCTTTCCGGGAACTCCCAATGACACATTGCAGTCCGCAATATACGTTCAATAGTTCGCAGGTGCATTCACGGAATACTTTGTCGATGATTTCGTTCTGACTGATTTCATGGAGCTTGAACAGGCCGGTGGCCGGACTTCCCGAGGGCTGACGGGTGACCGGGATGATCTCCACATCCTTCATGGCATTCCTGATGAAATACCAGGCACCCATGTTTTCCGGTTCTTCCTGCACCCAGAGGGTCAGCATGTTATTCCTGTATTTTTTCAGGATCGCCTTGATCTGTTTTTCAGGGAAGGGGAAAATCTGTTCCAGCCTGACCAGGGCAATGTCCCTTACACCCAGTTTCTGTTTCCGGGCCAGCAGGTCATAATAGATTTTTCCACTGCAGAATACCACCCGGCGCACTTCATCCACATCGGTTTCAGTATCGTCATATACCAGTTGAAACTTTCCTTTCTCCAGGTCATCCACCGAGGAAATACACTGGGGGTGCCTCAGAAGGCTCTTGGGTGTGAAGACCACCATGGGCACCCTTGACTTTTTCTTCATGTGGTTTCTGAGGGCATGAAACAGGTTGGCCGGGGTGGTGGGATTGATGATGTGCATGTTTCGCCTGGCGGCCAGGCTAAGGAAGCGTTCTATGCGTGCACTTGAGTGCTCGGGACCCTGTCCTTCAAATCCGTGTGGAAGGTAGAGGACCAGCCCGTTCATGACACCCCATTTTTCTTCTGCACTGGAGATATACTGGTCGAGGATCACCTGGGCCACATTCACAAAATCACCAAATTGTGCCTCCCAGATCACCAGGTTGTGGGGGTTGGCCATGGCGTAGCCATATTCAAATCCCAGCACTCCGTATTCATTTAAAGGGGAATTAAAGATGGTGAAGGGTGCCTGATTGTTGGTGTCGATATATTTCAGCGGCACATATATTTCGGTGGTCTCCTCCATCACAATTCCTGCATGCCGGTGGGAAAATGTACCCCGGACCGAGTCCTGTCCACTGATTCGTACCGGGTGACTCTCCTGTAAAAGCGATCCGTATGCAAACAGTTCACCCAGGGCCCAGTCGATCCGGTTATCCTTGTACATTTTTGCCCGATCTTCCACCAGCTTGATGGTCTTTTTGAAAAAAACAAGGTCCTCGGGAAGGGCTGTAATTTTGCGGGCGATAAAGTCCAGGGTCTCCCTTTCCACCCCGGTCTCAAGGGAATCTTCGAAATCGGAATCTTTGGCATACTCCATTCCCTGCCATTCGGCTTCCATGAACTGCTGGATGGTCACCTTCTTTCGTTTCCGGGAAGCATTCAACTGTTTCTCCAGGTAGGTGTCAAACTCCTCCTCTGCAGCAGATACTTCTTTCTGATCCATTATTCCCTGCTCCACAAGTACCTTGCTGTAGAGGTCCCTGGGATTGGGATGCTTGGCAATGGCCTTATAGAGTATTGGCTGGGTAAAACGGGGTTCGTCCCCTTCATTGTGTCCATATTTTCGGTAGGCCAGGATATCAATGAATACATCGGTGTGGAATACCTGTCTGTATTCAATGGCCATGCGGATCACATGCACCAGACCTTCCACGTCGTCGCCATTCACATGCCAGATGGGAGCTTTGGTCACTTTCCCCACATCGGTACAGTAGGTACTGGAGCGTGCCGTCCCGGTAGTTGGTGGTAAACCCAACCTGGTTGTTGATCACCAGGTGGATGGTCCCCCCGGTTTTATATCCTTCCAGTTCCGACATCTGGACCACTTCATATACCACTCCCTGACCGGCAATGGCTGCATCGCCATGGATGATGATGGGCACCAGTTTTTTATAATCACCTCCGTAAATGTGATCGATGCGGGCCCGTGGACACTCCTTCAATAATGGGTGCCGAGGACTCCAGGTGGGAAGGATTGGGAGCGATGTTCAGGATCACTGTTTTATCATCGGCGGTGCGTATGGTATTGCCCATACCCCAGGTGGTATTTCACATCGCCCAGGCTGATGTTTTCTTCGTAGGACTCACCTTCAAATTCTTTAAATATGTTTTCGTTGGGTTTCTGAATGACATTGGCAAGTACATTCAGCCGGCCACGGTGGGCCATCCCGATGTTGAACTCCATAACGCCCAGCCGGGCACCCTTTTCCACCAGGTCGTTGAGTGCAGGAATCAGTATCTCTGCACCCTCCAGTGAGAATCGTTTCTGCCCCACAAATTTATTATGAATGAATTTTTCGAATCCGACGGCCTCTTTCAGGTGGTGGTAGATTTTCTTTTTCTCCTCTGGGGTAAACCTGGTGCGGTTCTGCTCCTTTTCAATCCTTTCCTTCAGCCAGTTGAGTTTTTCCGGATTCCGGATAAACATGTATTCCGAACCGATATGCCCGCAGTAGGTCTTTTTCAGGTAATCCACGATATCCCGCAATTGCGCCTTTCCGCAACCAATCTCTCTTCCTGCATGATAGTAAGTATCCAGGTTCTTCTCGGAGAGACCGTAATTTTCCAGGTCAAGGGTAGGAAAGTATTTACGCCGTGTGCGTACGGGATTGGTTTCAGTGAACAGGTGCCCGCGTTTCCGGTAGCCGTTGATCAGGTTGATGACCTGGAACTCTTCGTCAAAGGTAAGTGATGCGGATTCGGGGTGACTGAAATCCTTCCTGGCCAGGTCAAAACCCTGGAAAAAGTGGTGCCAGCTGGGATCGATTGAACCAGGATCCTCCCTGTATTTTTGATAAAGCTCCTCGATGGCTTCAGGATCGAGGTGCTGCAAAAACGATAGGTCGTCCATATTACAACGGGTCGGAATTTAGTAAGTAACAACTGGTTTCCCGAATTGTTTCTGTCAATCCCTTGTTTACCTGATTTCACTAAAGTGTTTCATGAACTGCATTCTTTCAAAGACCGCCGGATTGCCCTCATAGGCTCCTGCCACCTTTCCCCTGAACTGGTCCAAGGTATCAAATTTCTTTTCGGTCATCCACCGCTCCAAACGCTTAAGCATGCGGGAGATCTGGTCCGGCCCGTTTTTATAAAGCGTGGATGCCACCTGGGTGACTTTTGCTCCGGCCAGCAACATCTTAATCACGTCATCGCCGGTGTGAATTCCGGTTGAGGCTGCCAGATCACAGTCCACGCGGCCCGACATGATGGCTGTCCAACGGAGGGTTTCATAGATCTCTTCAGGGGAAGTTATTATACTGGCGGCCGAGAGGGTCAGTTTATCAATGTCTATATCTGGAGTGTAAAACCGGTTGAACAGAACCATGGCGGAAATTCCCGATTCGGACAGGGCTTTCAGGGACAGGCCCATGCGGGTGAAATATTTGCTGATCTTGATGGATACGGGCACCTTCACCACGGAAAGTACTTTTTCAATGATCTTGAAGTACGCTTTCTCAAACTCCTTGTTACTAAAATCGGCCGGATGGAGGAAGAGATTCAATTCCAGTCCGTCGGCTCCCGCATCCTCCATTTTTTTTGTAAAATGGGTCCAGTCCTCATTGGAAATACAGTTGATGCTGGCAATCACCGGGATGGAAACACGCTTTCTTGGCCTCACTGATCAGCTGCAGGAATTTGCCCAGGTTGTCCTCCCTGATATGGAGGTCAATGTAATCGAGGGTTTCAGACAGTTCCGAATAGATCATCGGATCACTTTCCGCCTCTTTGGCCTGCTGATCCACTTCCAGCAGGATCTCTTCCTCGAAAATCGATTTGATTACTACAGCCCCGGCTCCGTTCTTTTCCAGGGATGCTATGCCCTCCAGTGTTCCGGTAAGTCCGCTGCTGGCTGCAATGATGGGATTTTTAAGCTTCAATCCCATGTATTCTGTTGAAAGGTCACTCATATTTGATCTGTAAGTTTGTTAAATAATGCGTTTCCCACAAGAGAAGTAAAATTATAAAAAATACAGTTCACAATACCCCGGAAACAATTGGATGCATTATTTTTGGGATTCCATCGAAACCAGGGAAATTTTATTCTTTACAACATGTGCTGTTCAATGGCACCCAAATTCATCTATTTTTCATGTAATATTGTGTGATTTTTATATTCCCTGAAACCCCGACAGTATATGAACAAAATCATTGAAAAGGAATTATTTTCCGAATCGGTAGTCAAACTGGTTCTGGAGGCTCCCCATATTGCGAAAAGCAGGAAGGCCGGTCACTTTGTGATTGTGAAGACCGGTGAGAAAGGGGAGCGAATCCCGCTGACCATTGCTGCAGCCGATGTCGAAAACGGAAGCATTACCCTGATCATTCAGAAGGTCGGAGTCACCTCTGCCAAACTATGCAAGCTGGAGGTGGGCGATGAGATTACCGATGTGGTTGGCCCACTGGGAAAACCAACCCATATTGAAAAGGTGGGAACCGTACTGGCTTCCGGAGGCGGAGTAGGTGTGGCACCCTTGTTGCCCATTGTGGAGGCATTCAAACAGGCAGGGAACAGGGTCATCACGGTTCTGGCCGCCCGGAAAAAAGAGTTGATTATTCTTGAGGAGCAGATGCGAAACCACTCGGACGAGGTAATCATTATGACCGATGACGGCTCCTATGGAAAGCAGGGACTGGTCACCCAGGGAATGGAAGAGGTCATCCAGCGCGAAAAGGTAGATCTGGCAGTAACCGTGGGTCCAGCCATCATGATGAAATTTGCAAGCAAACTTACAGGTCAGTACAACATTCCCACGGTGGCCAGCCTGAACACTTTGATGGTAGATGGCACAGGAATGTGCGGTGCCTGCCGTGTATCGGTGGGTGGTAAAACCCGCTTTGTTTGTGTGGATGGTCCCGAGTTTGATGCCCATGAGGTGGATTTTGATGAGATGTTATTGAGACTCGATTCCTATAAGCCCTCTGAATCAGAGGCATATGAAAGTTATCTGAGTAATCACCCCAAATCGTAGCAAGCAGAATGGCTGAAGTGTCAGATTATTTAAAAAAGGAAAGGGAACAGGAGTGGCGTGTAGCCCTTCGTGCTAACCTGAAAAATAAGGAGCGGACCATGCTGGAGCGGGTATCCATGCCCGAGCAGGAAGCGGAAAAGCGGAACAAGGATTTTACCGAAGTAAATTCCGGTCTGTCAGAAGCGGATGCCATTGCTGAAGCCCGGCGCTGTCTCGATTGCGTAAATCCAACATGTATTTCAGGATGTCCGGTGGGAATCAATATTCCCAAGTTCATCAAGAGAATTGAGGCTGGCGAATTCCTTGAGTCGGCGCGTGTGCTGAAAGAGACCAATACCCTTCCTGCCGTATGCGGCAGGGTGTGCCCGCAGGAGGTTCAGTGTGAACAGGCCTGTTTTTATACCCAGAAATTGAAGAAACCGGCAGTTGCCATTGGACACCTGGAGCGCTTTATTGCCGATTTTGAACAGAACAGCGGGCACATGTCTGTCCCGGTGATCACCGAAAAAAACGGGATTAAAGTTGCTTCCATCGGATCGGGTCCGGCCGGACTTGCATTTGCGGCGGATATGGCCAAGATGGGATATGATGTTACCGTATTTGAAGCGCTTCACGAAATCGGAGGGGTGCTGAAGTATGGGATTCCCGAGTTCAGGCTTCCCAACAGCATTGTGGATGTGGAGATTGATGTCCTTGAAAAGATGGGGGTGAAGTTTGTGAAGAATTTCATTGTGGGAGCCACCGCATCCATTGAAGATCTTAAGGAGGAAGGCTTTGCTGCCTTTATGGTTGGAAGCGGGGCCGGATTGCCCAATTTTATGCATATTCCGGGGGAGAACCTTATAGGGATCTACTCTTCCAACGAGTATCTGACCAGGGTTAACCTGATGAATGCGGCCGACCCGGAGTATGATACGCCGGTGATCAGCGGAAATAAGGTGGCTGTTATCGGGGGTGGCAACACGGCCATGGATGCAGTACGGACCTCCAAGCGCCTGGGAGCAGAACGTTCCATGATCATCTACCGCAGATCCATCGAGGAGATGCCTGCAAGGAATGAGGAGATCAAGCATGCACAGGAAGAGGGTGTGGAATTTATGAACTTGCACAATCCGCTGGAATACTATGCCGATGAGAAAGGCAGGGTCAAAAAAATGAAGGTTCAGAAGATGGAATTGGGTGAACCGGACGCCTCAGGAAGGCGGCGCCCCATTCCCATTGAAGGTTCTGAATTCATCATGGAGGTGGATACGGTTGTGGTGAGTGTGGGGGTTTCTCCCAATCCGCTGATTCCTCAAAGCATGAAGGATCTGGATGTTTCCAAATGGGGAACCATCAGGGTGGACCAGGAAACCATGCACAGTTCGGTGACCGGCGTTTTTGCCGGTGGAGATATTGTCCGTGGTGGTGCAACTGTGATCCTGGCCATGGGTGACGGAAGAAAAGCTGCCGGGGCAATGGACAAATTCCTGAAAGAGAAGCAAAATTGATTGAACATTGTACCTCAGTGTGTTGTTGAGGAGATATCAAATTATCAACAGATAAAAACACCAATTCATGACAATCGGAGTTCTGAAGGAAGGCATGGGTGAAAACAGGGTGGCCCTGCTGCCCGAACACGTTGCCTACCTGGTTAAAAAAGAGTTCAAACTGCTGGTGGAAAAGGAGGCAGGCGCTGGATCCTATGCAGGTAATGAGGCCTATGCCGAAGCCGGTGCTGCCATACAGGAGAGGGCAGGCATCTTGAAAGATGCTGAGATGATCCTTTGCATTCATCCTCCCGCGGATAAAATTCCGCAAGGGAAAACCCTGGTGGCGGTGCTTGGTCCCCTGGCCAACAAACCCGCAGCTGAAAAACTGGCCAAAGAGGGAGTCACCTCTTTCAGCCTGGATATGATTCCCCGTTCTACAAGGGCACAGGCAGTGGATGTGCTTTCTTCCATGGCCACGGTAGCCGGTTACAAGGCTGTGCTGGTGGCTGCCGGTGAATTGAACAAGTTTTTCCCCATGTTTATGTCAGCTTCTGGAACCATCAAGCCTTCCAGGGTATTGATACTGGGAGCAGGAGTTGCAGGGTTACAGGCCCTGGCAACTGCCCGAAATTGGGAGCTGTTGTGGAAGTATTCGATGTACGTTCGGCAGTGAAGGAGGAGGTACTTAGCCTGGGAGGAAAATTCGTTGAGGTGGAAGGTGCCAAAGATGATGCCGCTGCAGGTGGTTATGCTGTAGAGCAAAGCGAAGAGTACAAGCAGAAACAGGCTGAATTGATCCAGCAGCATGCCATCTCTGCCAACGTGGTAATCACCACTGCTCAGATTCCGGGAAGGAAAGCACCTGTGCTGATTAGCAAGGAGACTGTGGAAGCCATGAAGCCCGGTTCGGTGATCATCGATCTGGCTGCATCCACGGGTGGAAATTGTGAACTGACCAAAAACGATGAGACGGTCATTGTTCACGATGTGAAGATCATCGGGAATTCCAATTTTGCATCAACCATCCCTTCGGATGCCAGCAAAATGCTTGGAAAGAATTACCTCAATTTCATCGACTTGATGATTGATGATGAAGGAAAGATCAATCTGGAGGTGGAGGATGAGATTGTGCAGAAGACCTGCATTACACGCGGTGGTGAAATTGTCAACGAAAGAATCAAATAATATTATGGAAAACTTACTACATCTTTTCTATGCAAATAAAGAGGCCATCTTTATTATAGCCCTCACCATTTTCCTTGGGCTGGAAGTGATTGCTAATGTTCCATCGGTATTGCATACCCCACTGATGTCGGGAGCCAATGCCATCAGCGGGGTGATCATCATCGGGGGAATTATCCTGGTGGGACATGCCGACCTGGAGAACCTTTCTGCAGGTTCAAATCTGCTCAACCTTGTGCTGGGTATTTTTGCACTGCTGTTCGGCACCCTGAATGTGATTGGTGGATTTGTGGTTACAGACCGCATGCTTGAAATGTTTAAGAAAAAGAAAAAATAGGTCGGAACCATGGAAGCACTGAACATAACAAACGGAGATATTATTCTCGAATTCGTATACCTACTTTCGGCCCTATTCTTTGTATACGGGCTTAAACTTCTCAGCAGTCCGGATTCCGCCCGAAAAGGAAATCTTTGGGCTGCCGCTGGAATGCTTCTGGCCATGATTGCCACTTTAGTTCTCCATCGGGACGGAGAAGGGCTTGGAATCAAGGGAGCCAACCTGGCCATCATATTGGGAGCTATTGCATTTGGAGGGGTCATCGGAGCGCTTATTGCCAGGCGAATCAAGATGACAGCCATGCCACAGCTGGTCTCCTTTTTTAATGCCACAGGGGGTGCCGCTTCGGCATTGGTAGCATTGATTGAGTTTTCAAATCCTGACAACCAGTCTGGACTGGTAACCCTTCTGGGATTGGTTATTGGTAGTATCGCTTTCAGTGGAAGTATGATCGCCTATGGGAAACTGAACGGGAATGTCAAAGATATTTTTACCAAATGGCTCACCTATATTAACCTCTTAATCCTTGTTGGAATAGCGGCACTTCTGGTATTTATCCTGTTTGGATCAGCGCCTGCGGAAACCAGGCAGATCCTGGTATATGTACTGCTTGCTGTATCCCTGGTTTATGGTGTCAGTTTTGTAATGCCCATCGGGGGGGCAGATATGCCCGTAGTGATTTCGCTACTCAACAGTTTAACGGGGATCGCTGCTGCCATGGCCGGTTTTATTTACCAGAACCAGGCCATGATCCTGGGTGGTATTTTTGTGGGAGCAGCCGGGATGATCCTTACACTGCTGATGTGTAAGGCCATGAACCGCTCTTTGATCAATGTGATTATCGGTGCATTTGGTGGAGGCGGAGCAGGCGTAGACCGTGAAAAGGGGGTGATCAAGGAGGTTTCTGCCACAGATGCTGCCGTGATGTTGAATTACAGCAGCAAGGTGGTTATCGTTCCCGGATACGGACTCGCAGTGGCGCAGGCCCAGCACATCTGCAGTGAAATGGACGAACTGCTGGAAGCCAACGGGGTTGAGGTAAAGTATGCCATTCACCCTGTGGCCGGAAGGATGCCGGGTCATATGAACGTATTGTTGGCTGAGGCCGATGTTCCTTATGAGAAACTGGTGGAGATGGATGAAATCAATCCCGACATGCCCAAAACTGATGTGGTAGTGGTGATCGGGGCCAACGATGTCGTGAATCCTGCTGCATTGGACGATCCGTCCAGCCCCATCTATGGCATGCCCATCATTAAGGTGCATGAGGCCAAGAATGTGATTGTGATGAAACGGGGAATGGGAAAAGGTTATGCTGCCATTGAAAACCACCTTTTCTACGGCGACAATACAAGGATGTTCTTTGGAAGCGCGAAGGATTCCCTTCAGAAACTCGTGACCGAGATCAAGGCATTGTAGTCCTCGTTATACCATACAATATAAAAGCCGCAACCTTGCAACGTTGCGGCTTTTTTTATGGTCTTCCCTTCAATATATTCATGCATACATGTATTTACATGTTTTGATTTACTGTTTATCAGTTCTATTGAACAGTTCATCAAATTGAGCTGGTATCCTACTCAATGTTAATAACCTGTAAAAGCGAGTATGATGATAAAACCATGAATATGTTAAATTTGAAACCAGGTGCATTTTTCTGTCTGGCCCTGTAAAATAGGATCAGATGGTTATAAACTTGTGATGTAACGAGGGCACCTGACCTTGAAGCTAAGATTGATGTTGAACCTGACCACTCAGAACTATTGCGGCCAAGCTAAAAAGCTATTTGCCATTGTTTTTATGGCGCTTTTGCTTCCGCTTCATCTTTTCTCCCAGGAATCGACTCTTGACAATACCAGCGGACTTTGGCTGGAGGATGCCATCTGGACAGATGGAACAAGTCCAGGTGTCTCATCCATTGCCTCAGATGTTCATATTTATGGAAATGTGGTCAGCGGAACAGATATTGATTTTACAGCAGGGAACCTTTATATACACGATACCCTTACCATTTTCGGAGACCTTACGCTGGGAGACACCCTTGACCTTACCATCGACCCGGCCGGAATTCTGATTGTAAGGGGTGATTTTACTTCCGGGGATACGGTGGATGTGTGGACCAGCGGACAGATGGTGGTCACAGGAACATTTACCATTCTGGGGGACAACGACCAGGGTTCTTTTGACAATGATGGGGTACTGTATGTGTTTGATGCTGCACCTGTTCTGAAGTCGGGAACCGGCTATGGCGATTTTACCTGTGCTTTCCCGGTGGATTCTTGTTCATTGTATGATGAGAGCGATTTGCTGGCCAGCGGACTGGCTTCCTTTTATTTGTCCGGATCATATTCCATCGGGATCTCAGGTCCAACTACCTTCTGTCTGGGTGATTCGGTGGTACTGTCGGTCACTGACACTGCCACATCCTATCAATGGTTTATGGATGACGCTGAAATTGCTGGTGAAACCTCCTATTCATATGCGGCAAAAGCATCGGGCGATTACCATGTAACTTTCTTTGTGGGGACGGATTCCCTGGTGATGGATAAGGTAACAGTGGTAGTGAATGCCCTGCCTGTGGTGACTGCGATCGGACTGGCAGCTGATTATTGTGAAGGCGGGGAAGCCGATACCCTGGCTGGAAATCCCCTCGGTGGCTTTTTTGTAGCCTCTCCCGATCTGACCATCCTGGGTGTGGGCGACTCTGCGGAGTTTGATCCTGTGCTGGCAGGTTCATATGAGTTTAAATATTATTACACCGACGGCAATGGCTGTACCGACACAGCGACAGTTTCGACGATTGTGAATCCCCCTCCCGTAGCAACGGTGACCGGTCTTTCTGCCAGCTATTGTGAAGGAGCAGATACGGATACCCTGGTGGGCGGTCCTGCAGATGGCTTCTTTTTACCAGGTCCCGGTATCACCATCCTGGGAGGAGACAGTGCCATTTTTGATCCCGCCCTGGCAGGAGCTTATGAGTTTAAATATTATTATACCGATGGCAATGGCTGTACGGATACAGCCACCGTGGCCACCCTGGTGAATACCTTGCCAGTGGTAACTGTGAGCGGACTGGCAGCGGATTATTGTGAAGGCGGGGCAGCCGATACCTTAGCTGGAAATCCCATCGGCGGCTTTTTTATAGCCACACCCGATCTGACCATCCTGGGTGTGGGCGACTGTGCGGAGTTTGATCCTGTGCTGGCAGGTTCATATGAGTTTAAATATTATTATCACCGACGGCAATGGCTGTACCGACACAGCGACGGTTGCGACGATTGTGAATCCCCCTCCCGTAGCAACGGTGACCGGTCTTTCTGCAGCTATTGTGAAGGAGCAGATACGGATACCCTGGTGGGCGGTCCTGCGGATGGCTTCTTTTTACCAGGTCCCGGTATCACCATCCTGGGAGGAGACAGTGCCATTTTTGATCCTGCCCTGGCAGGAGCTTATGAGTTTAAATATTATTATACCGATGGCAATGGCTGTACCGATACAGCCACCGTGGCCACCCTGGTGAACACCTTGCCAGTGGTAACTGTCAGCGGACTGGCAGCTGATTATTGTGAAGGTGGTGAAGCGGATACCCTGGCTGGAAATCCCATCGGTGGCTTTTTTGTAGCCTCTCCCGATCTGACCATCCTGGGTGTGGGCGACAGTGCGGAGTTTGATCCTGTGCTGGCAGGTGCATTACGAGTTTAAATATTATTACACCGACGGCAATGGTTGTACCGATACAGCCACAGTATCGACCATCGTCCATGCACTGCCTGCGGTATCTTTCACCGGGCTGGAATTGGAATATTGTGAGAATGGTCCCAGGATACCCTGGCCGGTTCTCAGGCTGGAGGCGTATATCTTGGCAATGGTATTACGGACAATACGGACGGAACAGCCTATTTCGATCCAACGTGGTCGGGACCTATGAAATTACATATTATTATACCGATGGATTGGGTTGTTCCGACACCTCCCGCATTTCAACCACTGTTCATCCCCTGCCGGCGGTTAGCTTTGCGGACTCGCTCTCGAGTATTGTGAGAAGGACCAGGACACCTTGATCGGCTCCCAGGCCGGAGGAGCTTTCATGGGCAACGGCATTACCGACAATGCTGACGGAACGGCCTATTTCGATCCTACTGTGGTGGGGACATACGACATTACCTACTATTTCACCAACGGCAATGGCTGTACTGATACGGCCATACAGATCTGTTACAGTGCATCCATTGCCGGTTGTAGATATCATCGGACTCGCGGCTTCAGCTCTGTGTCATGGATGATCCGGATACCCTTCTGGGCAACCTGGCCCCGTTAGGGACATTCTTTGGAGGTACAGTTGCTGACCAGGGAGATGGAACCGGAATTTTCACCCCTGCTTGTTGATGGTTCCTATGATATTTATTATGCATACACCGATGGGAATGGTTGTCGTGATTCTGTTATGTATAGTACTACTGTTCATCCTCTGCCCGTTGTTAGCATTGGTGCCTATGACACCATCTGGGATGTGAATGATCCAACTTTCCTCATGGCCGGGGCACCGGTAGGAGGATCATTTACCGGGAAGGGGATCAGCGGTTTTACTTATGATCCTGCCATGGCAGGAGTGGGTTTTGATACCATTGTCTATGCCTATACCGATGGAAACCTCTGTACCAATTACGACACCATCATTTTTGAGATACGGGACTACGATTTCAAGGCTGGGGCCAGGTATTCTGACTGACATTGACGGCTGGTGTTCCCCTGATGCATATTATACCACAGCGGGGCCACACTGGATGAAGACCATGGCAGTTGCTGGGCTGCCGGTTCAAACGACAACAGGTGGTTTATGTTCCAGGCCACCACGGACCAGGTGCATGTGGAGGTTAAATCGGGGGGATGCCGAAGGTACCAATCGGAATCCCCAGGTAGCCATCTGGCAGGCCGACGGGACCGAATTGGCCTGTCAGCGATACTGGAGCAGTAGCTATGATGACATTGCCATCGGATACATCGGGCTAACACCTGGGGACTGGTATTATATTTCAGTAGACAATTACCCGGGAAGACAGGGAACATTTACCCTTTGTGTTGATGATGGTGTGGACTATGACTTCAAAGAGGGAGCCAAGGTTGTGCCCCATACAGCCGACTGGAGGTCCATCGATGCGGAATACGATACACACAATGCGACTCCCGACCAGGCCAAGGGAGATTGCTGGAATACAGATGAGAACAGCAACCGCTGGTTCACCTTCACTGCCCTGAAGCCCACAGTTACAGTAGATGTGCTCATCGGCGGACTTGAAGGAACCATGCGCTATCCCTATGTGGCAATCTGGAATGAAGCGGGTGTGATGGTGGGCTGTGCACAGGTATGTTGGACAGTATGATGATATTTCTATAGGCACCGATACCCTTACCATGGGAAACCAGTACTACATCTCAGTGGACCATTACAATAACAATGGTTACGACGGGACTTTTACCCTGGCTGTGAATGATGAAGTGGATTATGATTTTAAAGCAGGTGCCATTGAGCTGCCTCATACCGGAGGATACCGTTCTGCGGATGCAGAATTTACCACCATCAATGCTACTGCCGATGGTATCAAAGGTTCTTGCTGGTACAATGGTCCGACCTTTACCAGGTGGTTTAAATTTCAGGCCACCACCACCGAGGCCACTGTTGAAATGTTGACCGGAGGGACAGAGGGAACCCTGCGTAATCCCTATCTGGTACTCACCGATACCTTTGGGGTGGAGCTGTCCTGCGCCCGGTACTATACCACCTATGCAGACATCAAACTTGGCTATACTGGCCTTGTACCCGGGGAATGGTACTATATCATTGCGGATAACCATGCCGGCAGTACGGCTTACCGAGGCACCTTTTCACTGGCACTTGAGAATGTTGTGGATTACGATTTCAAGGATGGAGCCTATAGCATTCCCTCTCCTACCAACTGGTGCTCGGCCGATGCCGAGTTCACCACCATCAATGCCTCCCCTGACGAAGCAGCCGGTAGTTGTTGGCCCAATGGTCCCAACTATAACCGGTGGTTCAAGTTTACGGCCACCACCAATGAGGTCATGGTGAAGTTCAAAACCGGTGGAGAGGAAGGTACCCTGCGTCATGCCTTTGTTGCCCTGTGGGATGATGTGGGAACAGAGCTGGCATGTGGCAGGTACAGTTACGATTACTCGGACATCAACATGGGCTATACCTCCCTGACTCCCGGGAATACCTATTACATTTCAGTAGACAATTATGTGGGTACCGGATACAGCGGCACCTTTACCCTGTGTGTGGATGATGTGGTGGACTATGACTACCCTGCAGGTGCAGAAATCCTTACTGATCTCAATAACTGGTGCTCGGCTGAAGCGGCCTATACCACCATCGATGCTACTCCGGATACCCTGGTGGGATCATGCTGGAATACAGGTCCCAACTTCGACCGCTGGTTTAAATTCCAGGCCACCACCAATGAGGCGCTGGTACGTGTATTGACAGGTGGTTCGGAAGGTACCCTGAGGTATGGATATGTGGCCATCTGGGACGCTGCATTCAATGAAGTGGCCTGTAACCGGTATACCGCTGCCTATAGCGATGTGTCTGCAGGAACGACAGCGCTTACCCCGGGAGACTGGTATTATATTTCTGTGGACAACTATAACAATACGGGCTACAGGGGAACATTTACGCTTTGTATCACAGATGTCCTGGATTATGATTTCAAAGAAGGGGCGCTTGAAATAGCCGATATTGACAACTGGTGCTCTGCCGATGCCCAGTTTACCACCATTGGAGCTACAGCTGATGGAGATGCAGGCTACTTGCTGGCCCAATGGTCCCACTTATAACAGATGGTTTAAGTTCCAGGCTACAGGCACTGAGGTCATGTTCAATGTGAAAACCGGTGGAGACGAAGGTACCCTTCGATATCCCCTGGCCGCATTATACGATACCCTGGGTAATGAAATTGCCTGTTCCAGGTATGTGAATGATTATACCGACATCGCCATTGGAAGCACGACCCTGACACCGGGTGAGTGGTATTTCCTTACAGTGGACAATTATGTTGAGGGGATACTGGGGAACATTTACCCTTTGTGTTGATGATGAGGTGGATTATGATTTTAAACTGGGCGCTCAGGTCATCGCTGATTACGACAACTATTGTTCCGCACAGCAGGAGTTTACAACCCTTGGAGCTACACCTGATGAAGCAGCTGGAAGTTGTTGGCCCAACGGTCCCAATTTTAACCGCTGGTTCAGGTTCCAGGCTACTTCCACAAGTGTGAGTGCCACCATTAACACTGGTGGTGATGACGGAACCATGCGTTACATCATGGCCGCCCTGTGGGATTCACTTGGAAATGAACTGGAATGCGAAAGGTATGCAACCGATTATTCTGATGTAAGTCTGGGGTATACGGGACTTACCCTGGGTGAATGGTATTACCTGAGTGTTGACAACCTGAACAATACTGGTTACAGGGGAACCTTTACCCTCTGTATGGATGATACGGTGGATTACGATTTCCACCAGGCAGCCCATGTGGTATCCAAACATTGTGGACTACTGTTCAGCCGAAGAAGAGTTCACCACCATATTTGCCTCAGCAGATCATATACAACCCACTTGCTGGCCCAACGGGCCCAATTATAACCGTTGGTTCCTTTTCCAGGCCACTGCTTCCGGCGAGGTTACCGTTACTGTGAAGACCGGAGGAACCGAAGGCACCCTTCGCTATCCGATGATGGCACTCTGGGACACCACCCTGGCTGAACTGGCATGTCGCCGCTGGGTGAGTGATTATGGCGATCTGGAAATAGCTTATGCCGGATTAACACCTGGTGAATGGTATTATGTATCCGTTGACAATTCAAACAACCTGGGCTACAGGGGTACTTTCTCTCTCTGTATTGACGACGAAATAAGTTATGACTTTTTCGCGGGAGCCATCGAGCTTTCTGATCTGGATGGCTGGTGCTCAAACTATGCTGTTTATACTACAGTCAGCGCCACACCCGATGAGGCCATGGGTTCCTGCTGGCCCAACGGGCCCAACTATAACCGCTGGTTCAGGTTCCAGGCCACCTCGCCGGACATTGCAGTTCAGGTACGTACCGGTGGGATTGAAGGTTCGGTAAGACGGCCCGATATTGCACTTTGGGATACATTGAAGACCGAACTGGCCTGTGCCACGGTGGGTTACAGATTATGGTGATGAAGAGGTCTATGCTACCGGGTTGACTGTAGGTGATTGGTACTATATATCCGTGGACAATGCCACAGGCGGGACTTCTGGGACCTTCTCGCTCTGTGTGACCGACCATGCTGTCAATGATTTTATGGCTGACGCCATTACCATTGCAGATCTGAACAACTGGTGTGCAGAAGATGCCCAGTACAGCAATGTACTTGGGACAGCAGATGAGACCCAGGGATCGTGCTGGACAGGTATTGATAATAAGAACGTATGGTTCCGTTTCATGGCTACATCAAGCAAGGCCACCGTGAAAGTAACTACCGGAGGTGATTACGGCCAGATGGTGAACCAGCAGGTTGCTGTCTGGGATGCCACTTCCTACCGAAATTACCTGTGCAGGACCCTTTGCGGGACAGGGGGAACTGACAGTTCTGCCTACCGGTATGACCGTTGGAGACTGGTATTATATATCAGTGGATGATGACGGAACACCAGGAACCTTTACACTGTGTGTGGATGATACCATCGACTATATCTATCCACAGGGTGCTTTTGAAATTACTGATCCGGGCAACTGGTGTTCACCGGATGCTGGATTCAGTAATACAACGGCAGTAGCCGGGACGGAAAGTGGAAGTTGTTGGGATGGTGTGGATTACAGAAATGCATGGTTTACATTCGTAGCTCCGGCATCCACATTGAATATCCAGGTAAAAACAGGTACTTCCTATGGTACCCTGGATCGGCAGCAGATTGCCATTTTTGATGAAACCCTGAATGAGATTGGGTGTGCCGCGCCCACCTTGCTCGAAGGGATCAGAACATTCCAAATAGATACACTCACACCAGGGAATCGGTACTATTTCGCTGTTGATAATGGTGAAGCAAGTGGAGGCAATACCGGAACATTTACAGTGTGTACCGATACTACCATTGATTACGATTTTCAGGCAGGGGCTGTTACAGTTCCCCATGTCTATTGCAGTGCTGATGCTGCGTATTCACTTGTTCAGGCCACGGAGGACCAGGGGGCTGCCTCATGTTGGGGTGGTTCTGATCTGACCAACGTCTGGTTTAAATTCCAGGCCACCACGCCTTATGCTACAGTTTCACTGAAAACGGCAGGTATCTACGGAGACCTGCGTCGCGGACAGATGGCAATCTGGAATGCAAACAATGATGAAGTGGCATGCCGGGCAGCTGTGATTTTGGAAGGAACACTGCTGATGATGGCCGACACCCTTAACGTGGGCGACTGGTACTGGATATCGGTTGATATGGATGAAACAGCAGCGAACTTCAGGTTGGGTTCTTTCTCTCTCTGTATTGAGGATGCCCTGGATTATGATCTGAAAGGTGGCGCGCTGGAAATTGACCATGACTATGGATGTTCGGATGAGTCGGCTTTCTCCAATGCACAGGCCACCGATGACGGTGGCATAGGTACGCTGTTGGGGAACCAGTAATGGCAATAGCAATGTATGGTTTAAGTTCCAGGCTACTACGCCCTATGCCAAATTGGAGTTGAAAACCGGGAATGTATATGGTAGCATGCGACGGGGACAGATGGCCATTTTCAATGCTGCTGATGTAGAAGTAGCCTGTGTGGGAGATATCCTGAGCTACGGAACCACATTGCTGATGGTAGATTCGCTGACCATTGGGAACTGGTATTGGATATCGGTTGATGATGACCAAACCAGTGGAACATTCAGCCTTTGCATGGAAGATGAGTTGGACTACGACTATTTTGTAGGTGCCTATGAAGTGCCGCATGATTATGGTTGTTCTTCAGATGCCGAGTTTACTAATTTCCAGGCAACAGATGATGAAGTTCCCGGATCATGCTGGGGAACATACAATACCCATAAGAATGTCTGGTTCAAATTCCAGGCTACTACACCCTATGCAACAATTCAGCTGAAAACAGGAAATGTGTATGGGACCATGCGTCGCGGGCAAATGGCCATGTGGGATGCTTCCAAAAATGAAATTTTATGTGTTGGGGATATTGTTGACCAGGGAATTACCGAAATGGTGATAGATACATTGACCATAGGAAACTGGTACTATATCTCTGTGGATGATGACTATGTGAGCGGATCATTTACCTTCTGCATGAATGATGAGCTCACCTTCGATTACCTGGCAGGTGCAGAGGAGATTACACACAATTATGGTTGTTCAGCTGATGCGGCCTATACCAACTACTATGCCACTGCTGATGAAGTCCCGGGTAGCTGCTGGGGTGTATACAATGGAACCAATAACGTTTGGTTCAAGTTCCAGGCCACCTCCCGGTTCCTCACCTTTGAGCTGAAGACGGGGAATATATACGGGACCATGAGACGCGGTCAAATGGCCTTGTTTAATGCAACTGGACAGGAAGTTGCATGTATTGGGGATATCGTCGACCAGGGGATTACCACACTTTCGGCAGACACACTGAATCCGGGCGATTGGTATTACATCGAAGTGGATGACGATTACAGTGAGTGGAACCTTCACTACCTGTATTACTGATCAACCCACATTCGATTACTGGGAGGGAGCCATAGAACTGGCCCATGACGAAGGTTGTTCAACGGATGGGGCATACACAAACCTTGCCGCTACACCTGATATGATACCTGGCAGCTGCTGGGGATCCTACAATACCAACAAAAATGTCTGGTTCAAATTCCAGGCCACCACATCGAATTTCACAGCTGAATTGAAGACCGGTTCTGTGTATGGGAACATGCGTCGGGGTCAGATGGCACTCTGGAATTCTTCATTCCAGGAGGTTGCCTGCGTAGGTCGTCTTCTGGATCAGGGCATTACCACCATGAGTATTGACACGCTGAATGCAGGCGAATGGTATTACATCTCGGTGGATGACGACTACGTTCCCGGAAGATTCACTTTGTGTCTGAGCGACCAGGCCACCTACGATTTCTTTGGTGGGGCTCAGGTATTGACTCACAATGGAGGGTGTTCAGCGGATGCAGCTTACAGCAATCTATTGGCCACAGCTGACAGGTCCATGGCCAGTTGTTGGAGCGGCGTTGATCCGGTGGATAACAATAATGTCTGGTTTACTTTCCAGGCCACCACTCCGGATGTAACGCTGACCATACGCAACTATAGTATATACGGGAACATGAGATATCCCCAGGCGGCCCTCTGGGACGCTGGTGGCGTTGAATTGAAGTGCCTGCCCAGGACATTGGACAGGAATACAGCAACCCTGAGTTATACCGGGTTGACTGTTGGAAACTGGTACTATGTGTCGGTTGATGATGCTCAGTCCAAAGGTTCGTTTACCTTATGTATTGAAGATGAGCTGGACTTCGATTACAAAGCCGGGGCATATGAAATCACCACACCCATTCGCTGGTGCTCGGGAGATGCTCAGTTCAACAACTACTTCGGGACACCGGATGAGATCCCGGGATCATGCTGGGCGGGTGGGACCAACAAGAATGTTTGGTTCAAATTCACCGCCATATCAGATAATGTTACCGTTGCTGTTAAGAATGGTACCACGTTGGGTAACCTGGTAGACCTGCAGGCTGCTCTGTGGAATGAAAATGGAGATGAACTGGCTTGCGCCACTACCGAAGGAAATTATACACCCATCAGTTTGACCTCTGATACACTGACCATAGGTTCTACCTATTACATTTCAGTGGATGACAGTCAAAATCCAGGAAGCTTCTCGATTTGTGTTGATGCAGATCCACTTGCAGCAACACTCGTTGGAACCAATGTGAGCTGTAACGGTGCCGCTGACGGGACCATCACAGTTACTCCGGAAGGCGGAACTGGTGCTGGATACAGTTATGCCTGGACAAAGGATGGTGTACCGATGGTTGGAGGCAGTTCAGTGAGCGGACTCGATCCGGCGGATTACCAGGTCACGATCACCGATGTGGGTGATCCTGTAACAACCGTGCTGTTGTCATATACCGTTACTGAAGAGCCTGCCCTGACACTTTCCCTGGCCAAGGTCGATGATGGATGTCCTGGTGACTTTTCTGGTTCAGTGACAGCTACTGCTGGCGGGGGATCTGGATTGGGATTCTCCTATATGTGGTTCAGAAATGATGTGGCTTTGGTAGATGTGACTCCTGGCCTTCTGGGAGTGGATTCTGCAGAGTATAAAGTGATCGTGACAGATGCAGGAGCCCCTGTCTGTACCATCACTGATAGTATTGTGGTGCTGAATACAAATGTGGAATCACTTCCTCCAACAGGTTTTGATATTTCTGACGATAGCACTTGTCAGGGAACAAGCAAGGTTCTCACAGTAACCGGCGGTAACCTGGGTACAGTGGCCATATGGAATTGGTCGACCGATGCCGGATTTGGAAGCTCAAGTGGCATTGGAGCATCCATTTCGGTGGATCCGGCCACCAACACAAGCTACTATGTAAGGGCAGAGGGATTGTGCAATGTTACCAGTTCGGTAAGTAGAATTGTAAAAGTCAGGATTCCCTCGATTGCTGCAACCGGTATTACGTTGACCAGTGACAATACCTGTGTAGGTACAAGCAAGAGTCTGACTGTTGTAGGAGGTTCCCTGGGCGATGGTGCCACCTGGGAGTGGTATACGGATGGAGGTTTTACTGCTTCTGCAGGATCAGGAGCTTCAATCAATGTGGATCCATTGGTAAGTACAACCTACTATGTAAGAGCCGAGGGTGACTGCAACAACACTGGAGCTGTGAGTCAGCTTGTGACAGTCCGTGTTCCCTCCACCGATCCCACAGGAATCTCAATGACCAACGATAATACCTGTAACGGTACTATCAAGACCCTTGGTGTACTGGGCGGCAGTCTTGGTGATGGAGCGGATTGGTACTGGTACTCCAATGCGGCGCTGACCGCTTTGGTTGGAAGTGGCAACTCAGTGGATGTAGACCCATTGGTGAATACCACTTACTATGTGAGGGCACAGGGAGATTGTAACATCACAGCGGACGTGAGTCAGCTCGTGACTGTGAGGGTTCCTTCCACTGCTCCCACCAGTATCTCCATAGTAAATAATAACACTTGTCAGGGCACCAGCAAAACGCTTACTGTATTGGGAGGCAGCCTTGGTGATGGTGCCGACTGGTTCTGGTACTCAGATGCCTTATTTAACACCCTGGTTGGAACCGGAGCAAGCGTAGCACTGGATCCGGCAACTACGACAACTTATTATGTGCGTGCAGAGGGTGATTGTAACGAGACTGGTGCAGCGACCAATGTGGTAACTGTGAAGGTAGCTTCGGTAGCCCCAACAGGTATTTCAGTCTCCAACGACAACACCTGTGAAGGCACCAACAAGACACTAACTGTTCAGGGCGGTAGCCTGGGTGACGGAGCGGACTGGCAGTGGTATACCGATGCAGGCTATAATACATCAGCCGGTAACGGAGTCTTTATCATTGTTGATCCTGCAATCAGTTCGACTTATTATGTGCGTGCAGAGGGAGATTGTAACATCACTTCAGGTACCAGTCAGCTGGTCACTGTGAAGGTACCCTCCGTGGCACCCACAGGAATAACAGTGGGGAACAACAATACTTGTTTTGGAAGCGTAAAGAACTTGAGCGTTACCGGTGGTAGCCTGGGTGACGGCGCGATATGGAACTGGTCCACCGATGCAGGATTCAGTACAAGTGCAGGTACAGGTGCCTCCATTGGTGTTGATCCGCTGGTGACCACAACTTATTATGTGCGTGCAGAAGGAGACTGTAATATTACCACTGCAGCAAGCCAGGCGGTTACTGTGAAGGTACCATCCACTGCTCCGACGGGCATCAGCTTATCAGCAGACAATATCTGTCCTACCACCTCCGTTGACCTTACCGTTCAGGGTGGTAGTCTGGGTGATGGTGCAGACTGGGTATGGAGCACCAATGCTGCTTTCAGTACCACTGTGGGCACTGGAGCCGTGATTACTGTTACCCCGCCTGTTACGACGACCTACTATGTAAGGGCCGAGGGTGACTGCAACAATACAAACTCGGTGAACGCACCTGTTACCGTGAAGGTTCTCTCTACCGATCCGACAGGCATCACCCTTTCGGCTGACGATATCTGTCCCACCACCTCTGTGGATCTGACCGTCACCGGCGGCACGCTGGGAACAGGTGGTGTATGGGAGTGGAGCCTGTTCGCTGACTTCAGTGTGATCTTCGATAACGGTGCCACGATCAG
>CAVTME010000013.1:0-202480 GCA_963735755.1 uncultured Bacteroidota bacterium
GAGGATTGGTAATTATATTTTCAGACACTCAGATATAATAGTCGCCCTGGATAATTATATGAAGCAGCACATATTACAATGCGTTAAAACCAAAGCAGTTATTAAAGTAATTCCATTTTGGCCAGTAATGAATAATGTATATTTGGAAAACAGGAGTACAAATCCATTTAGAGTTGATAATAATTTTGGAAATAAATTTGTGATAATGTATTCAGGCAACCATTCTGTGATGCATTCACTGGACACAATTCTAGAAGCTGCACGAATCTTAAAAGATGATCCGAGATTTCTTTTTGTCCACATCGGAGGAGGTGTAAGAATTAACGATGTAATTGATTACAAGGAGCGATATTCCTTAGGAAATATTCGTTTGCTACATTTTCAACCTCGTGAGCAAATTCATTTGTCTCTTGGTGCTGCAGACATACAAGTTGTAATTTTAGGTGATAACTGCGTAGGATACACTCATCCGAATAAAATCTATGGGGCTATGTATACAGGGAAACCCATTCTTTATATAGGTCCGGAAAATCTCATATTTCTGATATTCTTGAAAAATGCCCAGGAAATATTTCAATTAACCATGGGGAAGTAAATCAATTGGTCCAATCATTATTAGAATTTGCATCTAAAGGTGAGAAAGAATGGAATGATATCGGACAGAATAATTTAAGATATGTACAAGACCATTTTTCAAAAGAACGCTTACTTTCTCAAATGTTAGATACAATTGAATTGTCAGCTTCACTTTAATCATCCGAAAACTCCCTCAACAATTTCCGGTAAGAGGAGAAGATCTTGGAGCGGGAGATGAAGCCTGTGTATTTGCCGTTTGTCGGTGACGGGGAGGTTCCAGGCGCCGGTGGTTTCGAAGAGTTCCAGGACCTGCTCCATCTTTTCGTCCCGGTCGATGATGGCGGGCGGGGTCTGCATCAGTTCGCGGATGCTTACTTTATCGTAGAGTTCGGTGTTGAAAACGATGTCGCGGATGTCGTCCAGGCTGATGATCCCCACCAGTTCTTTTTCTTCATTCAGCACCGGGAAGATGTTGCGTTTCGATTTGGAGATGGCCTTGACCAGGTCGGCCAGCATGCCGTCGGCATTCACTTTTTTAAAGTCATTTTCCAGCACATCCTTCACCGAGAGGATGCTCAGCACGGTCTTGTCCTTGTGGTGGGTCATCAGTTCGCCCCGCTGGGCCAGCCGCTTGGTGTAGATGGACTGCCGTTCGAATCCCAGGATGGTCACATAGGAGAGGGTGGCGGTAATGATCAGGGGGATAAACAGGGTGTAGCCCCCGGTGATCTCTGCAATGAGGAAGATGGCGGTCAGGGGGGCATGCATCACCCCGGCCATGACCCCGGCCATGCCCACCAGGGCAAAGTTGTTTTCGGATACATTCCCGGGGTAAACAGGTTGATGGCCCTGCTCAGGGTGGCACCTGCCATTCCGCCCACAAAGAGGGCAGGGGCAAAGATGCCGCCCACGCCGCCGCTTCCGGTGGTGAGGGCCATGGCGATCACCTTGAAGATGATCAGCAGCAGGAAGAACAGGACAATATAGATGCCCTGGTTGTGGGCCAGGTTTTCAAAAAGGGTGCCGTTAAAGAGCTCGGAGGAGTGACCGGTAAGCAGGGTTTTCAGTGTGATGTATCCTTCCCCGAAGAGGTGGGGCATCAGGAAGATCAGTACACTCAGCAGCAATCCGCCGGTCAGGGTCCGTACCAGCGTATTGTTGATCTTTCCCATGGTGGATTCCACCAGCATGTTCATGCGGGTAAAGTAGAGGGAAACCAGCCCGGTGAAAACACCCAGCAGGATGTAGAAGGGCAGGTTGTTCAGCACAAAGGGTTCGCTGATGGTAAAGGAAAAGACCACCTGTTCGCCCAGCAGGAAATAGGAGACGGTGGCGGCGGTGACCGAGGCGATCAGCAGGGGGACGATGGACCAGGCGGTCAGGTCCAGCATCAGCACCTCGAAGGCAAAGATCAGTGCGGCGATGGGTGCCTTGAAGATCCCGGCAATGGCACCGGCTGCTCCGCATCCCACCAGCAGCACAATGGTTTTGTAATTGAGTTTCAGCATGCGGCCGATGTTGGAGCCGATGGATGCGCCGGTGAGCACGATGGGTGCCTCCAGTCCCACCGATCCGCCCAGTCCCACCGTCAGCGAACTGGCCACCATGGAGGACCAGGTGTTGTGTGGTTTCAGGTGCCCTTTTCTTTTGGAGATGGAGAAGAGGATCTTGCTTACGCCGTGCCCGATGTCCTGTTTCAGCAGGTATTTCACAAACACCACGGTCAGCGTGATTCCCACCAGGGGAAGCAGAAAGAGAGATCGGAGGAATGGTCGCCCAGCAGCCAGGTCCTGGATTTGTCCTCCACAAAATGGGTGAGGTTTTTCAGCAGGATGGCAGCAATGCCCGACAGCAGCCCGATCACCAGGGCAAGGCCCAGGATCAGCCGGCGCTGGTTGATGTTCCGGACCAGGTCCAGGATGCGGAGTTGGAGGCTGGAGATTTTCATGCTACAGTTGAACTTGAGTGAATATACCTTTGCAGAAATGTAATCAGGCTGCAAACCCTGGTGTTACCTCCGATCAGATAGTTCTCCGTTGCAGGTGTAATAATGAAATTCTCCGGTGCATTCACATCCCTGAATGCCATGGTCAACCCCCTCGAAAGCTTGGGAGTGGAGGTGAATTTAATTTCGATGGCCATGATTGCTTTGTTGCCTTTGGACAGCACCAGATCACATTCGGCCCCTTCATGGGTTCTGAAGAAGTAGGCACCGGTTTCAGGGCCGATCCGCTGAATAATTTGTTCAATGGCATATCCTTCCCAGGAAGCCCCCACAACCGGATTCGATAGAAGTGACTTATAATCCGGAATATGGAGCAAATGATGAAGTATCCCTGTATCTCTGATATACACCTTGGGAGATTTGACGATTCTCTTCTTGATGTCCACATGGAAGGGCTGCAATTGTCTAACCAGGAATGCCGCTTCAAGAAATGCAATGTATTTTTTGATGCTTGTTGAGCTTACTTCCAGAGAGCGTGACAGGTTGTTCATGTTCAGCACATTACCGTGAATGTGTGAAAGCATGGTCCATAGCCGTCTGATGAGGTTGCGGTTGATATTTAACCCAAGAACGGGCAAGTCCCGTTCGATATAGGTTTGAACGAAACTTGATAACCACTTTTTCCTGACAGAATCACCGGGAGCAAGATAGGAATCCGGAAACCCCCCGTTGAACCAGTGAAAGAAAATATCCTTCATATGGATTACCTCTTCCAGGTTGAAGGGCGTAAGTTCTTCATAAACAATCCGCCCTGCCAGAGATTCGGATGAGTCTCTGATCAAATCCGGAGAGGCCGATCCAAGGATGATGAAACGTGCACTGGTGCGGTTCAGGTCAACCATGGAACGAAGTATGGGAAAAAGCTCCGGCTTTCTCTGGATTTCATCAAGAACAACACAACGCTCCTGGTTTTGCTCAAAGAACAATACCGGATCACTCAGCATGGCCAGATCCTTGGGATTCTCCAGGTCCACATACACCGATTCCTTCCCGGTTTCTTTCATGAGATGTTTTGCAAGGGTGGTTTTTCCAACCTGCCGTGGACCAACGATCCCTGTGACCGGGAAAAAACGGATGGATTCAAGCAAACTATCTGTAAGAAGCCTCGGTATCATGAAACAAAGATGGGCATTAAACCTGAAATATTCAAAACAAAAAGCATATTTTCAGGTTTAATATGCATCAGTCCTATCCCTGCAGCTTGGCAGGGTTCACTTTCATGAACCGCATCATTTTCACGATCCCGTCGGGGAGGGGCTGGGTCACATCCTTGCGTTTCCAGAGGTTGATGTACCATCCCATTTTTTTGGAGATGGGGACTTTGTGGGTCTCCACAAATTCGATAAGGGTCCCGTCGGGGTCCTCGATGTAGGCGAAGTGTCCGGCGGCCTCGCCCATGTCGAAGGGTTTGCCCTGGGGTGAATATCCGAATCCACTGTGAAAGGGAATCCCTTGGCGCTGCACTCTTCCTTCAGGGCTTTCATGCCCAGCACATCAAAACAGAGGTGGATAAATCCCAGGTCGCCCCAGATGCGGTCCTTAAAGATCTTCTCGGGTTTGCGGCCCAGCGACTTGTACCAGTTCGATTTCGGATGGGACCAAACAGCCTGGAAAAGGGGCCTTTGCGGGTTTCGCTGTGCTGCAGCAGCACCCTTCTGAATTTGCCCTCTCCCCCGGGGATGCCTTTCAGATCCTCAAAGGTCCCTTCTTGTCATACACCACTTTGTCGTATCCCAGGATATCGCTGTAAAGCTCATGGCTTTGTCAGGATCGGTGGTGCCAATAACGGCACCATAGGAACCCCCGGTGGGCTTCTTGTATTTGGTCATGAACATGGAGTGCTCCTCCACGATCTGCCAGATGTTGTTGAAAGGATCCTTCACATAGAAGGTATCCCTTCCGGCCGGGTCCTTGCTGATCTCTGTAAGGATCTCTGCCCTCTTTGGAGAGGTGGTCGTAGGCAGTCTTGTACATCGGGCGATTTGATCTTCCCGGCGAAGATGCCCAGATCGCCCAATGCGAATTCAAAGGCGGGGGCCAGGGGTGTGCGCTCGGTGTGCTGCCAGATCTCAAAACCCCCACCGCCCTGCATGTTCATGGCCAGGCAGGCATGCCGTTCCCAGGGCTTGTTGTCGGTATAGGGAAGCATGTATTCGGCAATGGCCTTCTCTTCAAAATCCTGATATCCATCCCGAAATTGGGGATGTACCACTTCCATCCTTCGTAAAAATTCGTTACGCCCACCCCGATCTGCTGGATACCGCAGATATATTTTCTGTCAAGTTCTTGTGTCTGTTTCATGGGCTGCAAAGATAAGTGATTTAATGGTTTTTTGAAGAAAAAACTATCTTTGATGCCGGACCAAATCATTATACCCTATATGGCTAAATCGAAAGTGACAGGTGCGGCAAGGGGGATCCACAGACGGAACTTCTTATTCTATATGATTCATCCCTATGTGAAGGCTGTTTTTTACAAGTATTACGGCAAGGTGGAGGTCACGGGACAGGAGAATATTCCCCGCAACGAACCGGTCATTTTTGCACCCAACCACCAGAATGCCCTGATGGATGCACTGATCATGCTTTTTAAATCACCCCAGGACATTGTCTTTCTCGCCCGGGCCGATATCTTCAATAAGAAGTTCCTGGCTTTCTTCCTTAACAGCATGAAAATGCTCCCTGTTTTCCGGCAGCGTGACGGGGCTAGCCGAGCTGGGAAAGAATGTGGATATTTTTGATATCTCGGTGGATGTGCTGCACAACCGGCACTACCTCTGCGTGATGCCCGAAGGGAACCATGGCCACCAGCGCAAGTTGCGCACCATTGTAAAGGGGATATTCCGGATCGCCTTCAAGGCACAGGAGGAATATGGAAGCAAAGCCTTTTGTGAAGATTGTTCCCGTGGGAATCGATATGGGAGATTATGTGAAGCAGAACCAGCCCCTTCTGATCCAGTTCGGCAAACCCATCGAGATATCCGAATACTGGGACGAGTATGTGGAGAACAATGCCCGGGGCATCAATGCAGTGAAAGCCAGGCTGAGGGAGGAGATGCTGCCTGCTGATGATCAACATCGAAAGCGATGAATTCTACGAGACCCTCATGGAGTTGAAAGCGATCTTTAATCCGCAGATGCGGGAGATCATGGGGATCACCGGCGCGAAACACAGTGACAGGTTTGTGGCTGACAAGGAGTTGATTGCCCGGTTTGATGCCCTTGATTGAGAAGGATGTGGAAGCAGTTCGCCCTCTGGCAGGCAAGGTAGAAGCTATGTGGCCGGCGTGAAGGAGCATGGAATCCGCGACTGGGTGGTTCGTGACCATGGGTACGGATGGTCCGGGCTTTCTGGAGGTACCTGTCGCTGCTTGTTACATTTCCGGTATTCCTGTTGGGATTTATCACCAATATCCTTCCCTATTATTTGCCGGTCCGAATGGCCCGTGGCATCAAGGACCCGCAGTTCCTCAGTTCAGTGAAAGCCGGACTGGGTTTCCTGTTTGTCTTTCCTGTGATGTACCTGCTGTGGACCCTGGCCTTTGCCCTTATTTCCGGGCTGCCCTGGTGGACCTGGATCCTGTTTATTCTCTCCCTGCTGCCCCTGGGTCAGGCAGCACTGGCCTGGTACCTGCGCTGGAAAAAGACCGTGCGCGGCAGCTGGTTCCGAAGGCAGTTGCGGCGGAAGAAATCCTTTGCCTGGGATCTGGTGAATCTGAGAAAGGAGATCATAGAGGAGACAGCGGAGCTGATCACTTCATAGTTCAATGATCTGAAAGATCATCCAATAAGCGCCGTTCTTTTTTGGTGGGTCGACCGGCTCCACGATCCCGTTTGATGTAGAAGTCGTCCTGCATGTCCAGTTTTTGCAATTCTTCCTGCGAAGTGATGTTTTCCACATGAGCGTCTACGATTTTGGCACCCACACGTTTATCGATGGGATCTTTAACCCGGTAGGAGTAGATCACCGGCATCTTTCTCACCTTGATTACATCGCCGGAAGTGACGGTCCGGGAAGGTTTGACAGGCATTTCATCGATGGTCACCTTGCCCTTCTTACAGGCTTCAGCCGCCAGTGCCCGGGTTTTATAGATCCGCACTGCCCAGAGGTATTTATCGATTCTTACGGTTTTTGACATGAGTAAGTAGTTGTATTCCTGAATCCTCTCATTTCAAATAGTCCTGCGTTTACTCCCTTTTCAAGATCTCGACTTGCAGTTGCCGGGGAGATGTTTCTAATTACTTTCATATAGTCCTTGCGAGTAAATGACTGCATGCCAAGTTTATGAAAATAGAGGATACGGTCGGAAGCTTCAGCAGAATATTTTCCTGTTTTTCCAATTTCTTTTAAAAGGAGCCATATTGCCATTAGCATATAAGCTATGAATTCAGTGGGATCCCCTGCTGTATGGCTGTCCGAAAAGGCCTTGTGATACTCCTTTTTGTTTTGGAGTAATATTTTCTCATAGGGCAGGAATTCGACAATGGGATATTGATTGAAGAGCAAAAGTGTCTGCCACAGCCTGCCCATCATTCCCCCGTTATCCATGAAGGGTTGTGTTGTTTCCAGCATATAATGAGCCATACAGGCTTTGATAAGGATGTTCTCATCTTTATCATTAAGGAAATCGAACAGATCATTCATGATGCCAGGGACCTCCCCTGGTGCAGGTGCCAATCCGATAAATTTGGCGCCACGAAATATCCCCGCATCCATGTTTCTGTATTGACCAGATTCTTCTTCCAGCCCTTTTGTCATTGTTTTGTGTACCTCCAGGATTGAACTCTGGGCGAAGGGATTTATATTACTTAAGCTGTCGTACACCTTGACTAAATTGCTTACCTCCTGAAGTCTGATTCTGGGTCCCCTCACAGCAATACCTTCTGTAGCCGCCTCGGTTAATTCCCGGGAAAGGAATTTCCCCTCCAGCTGCATGGTGGCATGGATGGTATCAATCCTGCGCTGTTTCTTTATGGCGGGTGGGATGTTTTCCTTCTGTACAGGGATTATTCCACCGAGTTGGGTTGAAATATTGGCAATCAGTCTCAGGATTTCTTTTGTTGGATGGTACTCCATGTTCATAGGCAGATGATATTATCTTATGATCATTTGTGACTCCCATATCTGTGATACTATCAAAAGATATTATCACAGACACCTGTTGATGTGACAGGGACCACTATTATCGAAGAAGCAGGTGAAAAAAGTTGTTTTTAGTTGGCCGAGACCCTGTTTACCAGTTTATAATAGAGCGGCTTGCAGTATTTGTGAATCCATACCATCACCAGCTCGATCCGCCCACCAGCACATCCTTGCGGTTTCGTTTCATGGCACGGATCATTCTTTTGCGCAGACCTCGGCTGTGATTCCTTTGGCCTGTCCCGGATCCATTTTCCCATGTTCCTTCCCGTCCTTTTCCAGGGCATGAAGGGAGATATTGGTCTTTACGCGACCCGGACTGAAGATGGTGACACGGATCCCTTTCCCATTGTTTTCGGCCCAGAGGCTTTTATAGAATCCGAACAGGGCATGCTTGGCAGCTGCATAGGCAGCTTCTGAGCGGCCATCCGAATTTCCCCGAGATGGTGCTGGTTACACCGATATGACCGTAGCCGTTCTCGATCATCGCGGGCAACAGGGCTTTGCACAGGATCACCCCGCTGAAGTAGTCGATCTCCATCACCCTCCGGTCTATTTCAATGGGCGTCTCAATGGCCTCTGCCCGGGTGGAGATCCCGCCGTTATTCATCAGCACATCCACCCGGCCGAAATCTGCCAGCACCTTTTCGGCAGTGGCCTTCACTTCATCCGGATTGCCCAGGTTGAATACAACACTGTGCACATCTTTAGAAACCGGCTTCCAGATCTTCCTGACTCCCTCCAGCTCTTCAGCCTCGTGGGAGGAGATGATCACCCTGGCACCTTCCATGGCAAAGTGCCTGGCCAGCTCTGCTCCAATCCCTGAAGATGCTCCGGTGATCCAGACGGTCTTATCCTTATAGTTCATCATGCTGAATTCTTAGGATGTAAAAATAGCTGATAAAATAGATTTCAGCACATGAATCCCAAAGCCTTATTTGTAATTGGACAATGTTATGTTATAACTTTGTTATTACAAATTGAAGGGTTTTATGAAGATTTCGATTATTAATATAGGTAACTCAAAAGGGATTGTTTTGAGTAGGACGATCCTGGAGCGTTATGGATTTGGCACAAAACTGAAATGGTAATGAAACAAAACCATCTGGAGTTAAAACCGGTCTCTCCCCCAAGGCAGGGTTGGGATGAGGCTTTCAGGAAAATGCATGAATCGGGTGATGATGAACTGCTATTGGATGTTGTGCCTGGATGATGATTTGCTTGAAGAATGGAAATAGCCCAGTACCATATTGTGATGGTGGATCTGGGAAAAGTGGCTGGCTCAGAGATCGCAAAGAACAGGCCATGCGTTGTTGTTTCCCCGGATGAAATGAACCGCTATCTTCGAACGATTGTTGTGGCCCCCATGACAACCAGGGCCAGAACATATCCTACCAGGGTCAGGGTAAAACATGCTCAAAAGACGGGATGGATTGTGGTGGATCAGATCACCACCATGGATAGGAAGAGGATTTTGCGGAATCTTGGTACACTCAGTAAGGCGGAAATCAAAAATCTCAAGAATGTGATCAGGGAAACGTATGTAGATTAGGGTCTACTTGAGGATTAAACCGCAGCGTTGCTGCTCACTTCCAGCTTGAAGCCCATGCGGTGGACATTCACAATGGAGACGTTTTTGTCCAGTGAAAGTTTTTTCCTCAGGCGGGCAATATAGACATCCATGCTTCGGCCCATGAAATAGTCGTTCTCCCCCCATACATCGGTGAGCACTTTTTCGCGTTTGACCACATTATTCACATTGGAGGCCAGCATGCGCAGCACGTCTGCCTCTTTTTTGGTCAGGTTCACCTGGTCATCTGGTGAGCAGAGCACCCGGTTGGGATAATCAAAGGTGAAGTTCCCGAATTTCAGGGTCTCAGGCATTTCATCCTCAACCAGGGTCGGCTTCGAACGCCTCAGCAATGCATAAATCCGAAGGGAAAGTTCGGTAACGCTGAAAGGTTTTACAATATAATCGTCTCCTCCTGCACAAAAAGCGTGGATCATGTCTTTGTCGTCGTCTTTGGCCGACATGAACAGGATGGGGGTGGTATAATCGGTTTTCCGGATCTCTTTGGCCAGGTCAAGCCCGTTCATTCCGGGCAGAACACATCCAGCAACATGATGTCGTATTTCTCGGCCTGGAAAAGTTGAAGTGCCCTTTCTCCCCTTGATTCCAGGTCAACCCGGTAATTCTTCAGTTCCAGAGAGTCTTTCAGCATGGGTCCCAGCTGATGGTCGTCTTCAACCAGCAGAACAGTGGGGAATTTTTCTGCCATTACACTTTCAGATATTAATTATTTGATCTTATTCTAAATAACAAGAAATTTAACATATTGTTCACTCGAAAATTTGTTTCTCAGGTCGGTGGGGGCATCCAAAATATTCTTACTTTTGCAGGCAATATGGACAGGACTGCACCTATTAAGTTCTTCTCAGGAAGAGCTTCCACCTATCTGGCTGAGGAGATCGCCATAAAATTCGGTACGTCTCTGGGGCGTACCAGTGTTTACCAGTTCAGCGATGGAGAATTTCAACCTGCTTATGATGAGAGTGTTAGGGGATGTACGGTATTTATTGTGCAGAGTACATTTCCGCCTGGCGACAACCTGTTGGAGTTGCTTATGATGATGGATGCAGCCAAGCGTGCTTCTGCCGACAAGGTGGTGGCGGTGATCCCTTATTTTGGATTTGCCAGGCAGGATCGCAAGGATCGGCCGCGGTCGGCCATCGGAGCCAAGCTGGTAGCCAACCTGCTTACAGCAGCCGGAGTGGACCGGATCATGACCATGGATCTGCATGCTGACCAGCTGCAGGGATTTTTTGATGTGCCGGTGGACCACCTCTATGCATCTTCCCTGTTTGTACCCTATATACAAGGACTGGGACTGGATAACCTGGCCATTGCAGCCCCCGATATGGGTGGAACCAAGCGTGCCAATGCCTATTCCAGGTTTCTGAATGCCTCCATGGTGATCTGCTACAAGCTGCGAAAGAGGCCCAATGTGGTGGAAGAGATCAAGGCCATCGGGGATATGGAGGGAAAAAATATTGTGATCGTGGATGACATGGTGGATACAGCCGGAACCATCACTTTTGCTGCCGGCATGATGAAGAGTGAAGGGGCTACAAGTGTAAGGGTTGTGGCCACACACCCGGTGCTTTCCGGACCTGCCTACGAGCGGATCGAGCAATCGCCCATCGATGAGGTGATCGTGACCGATACCATCCCCCTGACACGCGAGAGTGAAAAGATCAAGGTCCTGTCGGTGGCAGATCATTTTGCCGATGTGATTGACAAGGTCTACAATTTTAAATCCATCAGCGATACATTTCTAAATTAAATCATTACATTTGCAGCCGCTTTGCCAAAATGGCAAATTTTCCCACAGTGTGATGGGGAATTAATGTTCAATTTAATTCTGAGTAGCACAACAAAATGAAAACAATTTCAATCAGCGCAGAAAAGCGCACCGAACTGGGTAAAAAATCTACCCGCGATCTGAGAAAAGCCGACCATGTTCCCTGTGTCATGTACGGAGGAGCCGAAGTGATCCACTTCCACGCCCACGAAAATGACTTCAGGCACATTGTTTATACCCCCAATGCATACATCGTTGAATTGAGTATCAATGGTGATGTACACAAGGCAGTGATGCAGGAACTTCAGTTCCACCCGGTAACTGATAAACTGAACCACATCGATTTCGTGGAGGTATTTGACGACAGGCCTGTAACTGTTGAACTGCCCATCAAACTGACTGGTATTGCCATCGGTTTGAAGGATGGTGGTAAGACACGTCAGAGAAGGCGTGTTCTGAAAGTACGCGGCTTGATTACGAACCTGCCCGATGCACTGGATATTGACATTACCGACGTAGGTGTCGGAGATGTGATCAAGATGGGTGACCTCTCTTACGACAATCTGGAGATCCTCGATCCTGCACGTTCCATGATCTTTGCCGTCGTTTCTTCTCGTGTCATGCGAAAGGAATGGAAGAAGGAGAAGACGAATTAGCAGCAGCTGAAGAAGCGGCCGCTGAAGCAGCTGAAGAAGGAGATGAGGGAGCAGAAGGAGCAGAAGCAGCTGAAGGTGGAGCTGCAGAAGAAAGCAAGGAAGATTAAGCTCCTCCCATCCTATGAAATACCTGGTAGCAGGATTAGGAAACATAGGAAACGAGTACGCACATACGCGTCATAACATAGGATTTGATGTATTGGATGCCCTTGCCGGGGTGTCCAATACTTCTTTTAAGGACAAGCGTTACGGTTTCGTGGGTGAAATGAAATACCGTGCCCGTTCCTACTGGCTGCTGAAACCATCCACTTATGTAAACCTGAGCGGCAATGCAGTTCGCTACTGGCTCAAGAAGCTGAAACTTCCCGTTGAAAATCTGATTGTGGTGGTGGATGACATCGCCCTGCCTTTCGGTACCCTGCGTCTGCGGGCCAAAGGGGGAGATGCCGGGCACAATGGACTGGCCCACATCAACACCATCCTGGGAACCAGCGCTTATGCCCGTCTCCGCTTTGGGATCGGCAACGATTTCTTTCCCGGACAGCAGGTGGATTATGTGCTGGGGGGCTGGACCGAGGAACAGGAGAAACTGCTGCCGGAGCGAATTGAAATGGCAGGGGAGATGATCAAATCCTTCGGGGTGATTGGATTGCAAAGAACAATGACCAAGTATAATAACAAATAGACCATGCTTAAAGATCTGATTCTTAAAAACCGTTCCTACCGCCGTTTTGACCAGTCGACCATCGTTCCCATGTCCTTATTGAGGGAGATGGTGGAGGCGGCCCGGCTGTCGGGATCGGCCCGGAACATGCAGCCCCTGAGTTACATGCTGTTTAACAATGCCTCCGATTGTGAAAAGATCTTTCCCACCCTGGCCTGGGCCGGGTATATGAAGGAGTGGCCCGGACCGGCAGAAGGGGAGAGGCCTTCTGCCTATATCATTCAGCTGGGGGATCTGGATCTGACCGATGACTGGTGGTGCGATGACGGGATTGCTGCCCAGAGCATGTTGCTGACCGCTGTGGAGCAGGGATTTGGCGGATGCATCATCGGATCGGTGCAGCGTGAGAAACTCCGCGACCTGCTGGGTCTGTCCGACCGGTACAAGATCATCCAGGTCCTGGCCCTGGGCAAACCTGCCGAAGAGGTGGTCATTGATGAAATGATCAGCGATGGAACAGCCAGTGGCGACATCAAATACTGGCGCGATGACAAGGGCATTCACCATGTTCCCAAGCGCAGCCTTGATGAGCTGATTATTGGTTGAGATATTCCATTAATAGCCAGAAGGACATCTGGCTATGATCATTGGATATAAAGTAACAAAAATATTACTTTGACTTGAAAAAAGTAACAGAAATATTACTACTTTCTACGTTCTTGTCAGAATTCTTTGGTAACAATCAGAGAATATGAAGATTTCGCACTATTAAGACTTGCTAATGATGGATGGATTCGATGATGCAAAATCACTGTGAGTTCTAGATAAAGACGGGCACTGGTTACTCAGCTTACCTGATCCATGAATTACCTCAGGTGTGCGTAGACAAGCTGGTTGAAATAACTATAATTGTAGAGATCAAAAATAATGTCAGTTTGGGAGAGCAGTACGAATATTCAGCTTATTTAGAAGGGTATTGACTGTGAACATTGTGAGGTAAATCATATATGAACATCATTCACTGAAGGAATTTCCAAATCAGAGTATAGATTTGGAATATGAATTGTAAAGATGGATATTGAGTCCTTGTTCGAGTGGTTTTCCGGTGTGCTGACGAAATCAGGAATTTCAAGGTTAACAGGGATGAATCAAAGTCTGGTGAGTCAGTATGCTTCGGGGATTAAAACACCAAGTAATAAACAGTCAAAAAAGATTGAAAGGGCACTACATGACTTTGGAAAGGAATTGTTAGAAATAAAGCTGTAAATTTGTGTCGGTTTGACCAAACTCAGTGTAAATATCAATAAGATTGCCACCCTGCGAAATGCCAGGGGAGGGAATGTGCCGGATGTGCAAAAGGTGGCGGTGGACTGTGAGCAGTTCGGTGCACAGGGGATCACCGTACATCCCAGGCCCGATGAGCGGCATATCCGGTACAGCGATGTGGAGTTGCTGAAGCCGCTGGTGACTACCGAATTCAACATCGAAGGTTACCCTTCAGAATCATTTATCGAACTGGTCACCCGGATCAAACCCCACCAGGTGACCCTGGTGCCCGATCCGCCCGAGGCCATCACCTCCTCAGCCGGATGGGATACGGTAAGCAATCACGATTTTCTGGTGGATGTGATCAGGGAGTTTCAGAAGCACGGGATCAGGACCTCCATTTTCGTGGGGACTGAAGCGGAGTTTATTGAAGGCGCTGCAAAAGTGGGAACCAACAGGGTGGAGCTATACACGGAGCCCTATGCAAGCCGAGTATCCGACAGATCCCGGCGGCGGCCATCAAGCCCTTTGTGGATGCGGCTGTCTTGGCCCGGGATGCCGGACTGGAACTGAATGCCGGTCACGACCTGAGCCTGGAAAACCTGCGATACATGAAGGAGCAGATCCCATGGCTCAAGGAGGTCTCCATCGGCCATGCCCTCATTGCAGATGCCCTGTACTACGGCCTCCAGAACACCATCCAGATGTACCTCCGCCAGCTCCGCGACTAACCATTTTTACTACATTCATTTTATGATCATTGCTCAGCAAAAGAAAAGAGAATATAGCCGAATACCTCTTATACATGTACCAGGTCGAAGACATGATCCGTGCCAACAAACTGGATCTGGACAGCATCGAGCATACCCTGATCAGTAAATTCGATGTGCCCTACGAGGTGAAGCGGGAGATGCGGGAGTGGTATAAGTCGCTCATCACCATGATGAAGGATGAAAACAAGGAGGAGTCCGGACACCTGGTTATTCCTTGAAAGCCTCGCTGACAAGATGCATGAAATGCACCACCAGATCCTGGACCAGGGCATCGATATCGCCTATAAGGAGGCGTATCGAGAAAGCCAAAATCAACCTGGAGGCTTTGCGGATGCGGTCGGGGCACGGAAAGGACAATGATATCCAGGTGGCGCTGAATGGCTTGTACGGACTGCTGATTCTGAAGCTGAAGAAAACCCCCATCACCGAGGAGACGAAAAAGGCATTCGATTCCATCAGGGAACTGGTGGCCGAGTTGTCCTCCAGGTACATGGAGACCAACAGGCAACCTGGTTCATGAAATTATACTTTCGAAAATATGGAGAGACGGGACCGCCACTGATCATTGTGCATGGTCTGTATGGGTCGGGCGACAACTGGGTGACCATTGCCAGGGAGCTTTCTTCCAGGTACGAGGTATATGTGGTGGACCAGCGGAACCATGGCCAGAGTCCCCACTCGGATGCACACAATTATCCGGCCATGCGGGACGACCTGAAGAAGTTCATGGATGCCGAAGGCATCGAGCAGGCCGTCCTGATCGGTCACTCCATGGGTGCCAAGACCATCATGTTCTTTGCAGCCGAGTGGCCCGACAGGGTGCAGTCTCTTATTTCGGTGGACATGGCTCCAAAAGCGTATCACGAGCTGGCCGCAGAATCGCACTCGGCTGCCAATCATGGGGGCATGATCGATGCCATGCTGGAACTGGATCTTCACAAATGCAAAGAGCAGGGAGGAGATTGACCAGGCCCTGAGCCTGAAGATCGGATCGGACCGCGTACGCAGTTTTCTGTTGAAGAATGTGCGACGGGACAAAAGCGGGGTTTTCAACTGGCGCATCAACCTGCCGGCCCTGAGGAAGAACCTGGACCGGATCCTGGACGGAGTGGATGTGGAGAAGATCACCGCAGAAGGAGGGATTACCGGATTTCCGGCCCTCTTTATTTCCGGCGAAAAGTCCGACTATATCCGGGCAGAGGACCACTACCTGATCCGCACCCTCTTTCCCGCGGCAGAGATTGTGACCATTCCCGATGCCGGTCACTGGGTCCATGCCGAGCAGCCCGAGCTGTTGCTGAAGACCCTGAACTACTTCCTGGGAACCTAAAAGCAAACCACATGGAAATTTCACCTGAGATAACAGAGATCTTTGCGGACCCGGACCGGATCGTCGCGCTTGAATGTACTTACAAAAACGGAGGCAAAGTCGCCGGCACCCTTCGAAAGGTGAAGCAAGCACCCCTCAGGGTGGTCGTTCAGAAAAGCGATCCGGCCAGAGGGGAGCGGCCCAGGCACAAAGTGGTCTTTGATCATGTCATCAGCCTTCAAGTGACCTTTGATGATGGATCAGTACAAATCTTTACATAAGCGCCTGCATGCTAAGCCGAGCCTGGCGTTGGTCTGGCCAATGAAATTCAGCACCTGGTCCCGCCCCGTGCCCTTTTCTGCACTGGTCTCGAATATCAGGGGCAGTTCTTCCCAGCTCTTGGAGAGTTCGCCCTTCAGAAGTCCCAGGTTTTTTGACTTCTCCCTCTGGTTGATCTTGTCTATTTTTGTGAGCACAAGTACGAAGGGTAAATTGCTGTCGCCCAGCCATTCGATGAAATCCAAATCCAGCTGCTGGGGTGGGAGCCTGGCATCTATCAGCACAAAGAAGCAGACCAGGTTGGTCCGCAGGGTGCCATACTTCTCAATCATCTTCGCAAAAGAATCACGCTCCTTTTTGGAGACCTTGGCGTAGCCGTAGCCCGGAAGGTCGCATAGAAACCATTCATTGTTTATCTTGAAATGGTTGATCAGGCGTGTTTTACCCGGGGTGGAGGAGGTTTTGGCCAGCTTCTTCTTACCCACCAGCATGTTGATCAGGGAGGATTTTCCCACGTTCGATCGCCCGATGAAGGCGTATTCCGGAATGGGCTCCTTGGGACAGAGGTCCACCCGGGTGTTGCTGATGACGAATTCGGCTTTGGTAATCTCCATGGGCTTATTTTATGTATACCTCCAGGAGGGTGGCAGATGTTTCAGGGACGATGGCCAGGGTTTTCATCTCTGCCGGAATCAGGATGGTTTCACCCTTGGTGATCGTCTCCAGGCCCCCCGGATAGTTGATGCCAACCCTTCCTTCCACGCACATATAGATTACAAAAGAGTCGATCAGGTTAAAATCTTTCTCCAGGGGCTGGTCAAGTTTCAGTACGCCCGTGGTGAAGAAGGGGGTGTCCACAGCGGTAATCGTACTGTTTTTGATGGGCTGATAGGGTGTCTTGTATTGATCATGATACTGAAAGTCGATGGCATCCAGGGCCAGGTCGGTGTGCAGTTCCCTGGGATGACCCTGGTCATCCACCCGGTCCCAGTCATAAATCCGGTAGGTAATATCGGAGGTTTGCTGGATCTCTGCCAGCAGGACGCCGGCACCGATGGCATGGACCCGGCCGGCCGGCATAAAATAGATATCGCCTGCATGCACCTCTTCAAAATTCATGATCTCTTTCAGGGTTCCGCCTTTGAAGTGTGCCAGGTATTGCTCTTTGTCCAGTTCCCGGTTGAATCCTGAGATCAGCTGTCCTTTGTCGGATTCCACGATATACCACATTTCGGTTTTCCCCAAAGCGTTGTGGCGCTCCCTGGCCAGGGTGTCATCGGGGTGTACCTGGATGCTCAGGAAATCGCTGGTATCGATAAATTTGATGAGCAAGGGGAAGACCACTCCAAACTTCTCATACATATCATCTCCCACCAGGTCACCCATGTAAACTTCAATCAGTTCCTCAAGGCTGTTTCCTGCCAGGATGCCGTTGGCTACCACAGAAATATCGCCTTCCACACCTGAAATTTCCCAGCTCTCACCGGCCATGGATGAGGCTTCTTTGCCCAGGACATCTCGCAGACGCGGCCCTCCCCAGATCTTGTCCTTAACAATGGGTTTGAATTTCAGTGGGTATAAACTTGATTCCATGCCGTCTCTCAGTTTTTTGCAGCACAAAGTTAATGAGAATAATTTGTTAGTTTTAGGTTCCAAATTTTAATTGATGAAGATTATTTCCGTTGTGGGCGCACGCCCCAATTTTATGAAGATAGCCCCATTTATCAGGGCCATAGAAAAACACAACAGCACATCCGATCAGCAGATTGAGCATATCCTGGTGCATACCGGTCAGCATTACGACCACCAGATGTCGCAGACTTTTTTCGATGCCCTGAATATTCCCCCGGCCGATATTCACCTGGAGGTGGGATCGGGTACCCATGCCGAACAGGTAGGGAATACCATGATTGCTTTTGAGAAGGTGGTGATGCGCGAAAAACCCGACTGGGTGGTGGTGGTCGGTGATGTGAATGCCACACTGGCCTGTTCGGTAACAGCCAAGAAACTGCATGTGAAGTGCTGTCATATAGAGGCCGGTTTGAGATCGGGCGACATGACCATGCCCGAAGAGATCAACCGGCTGGTGACGGATCGGCTGTCGGACCTGTTGCTGACACCCGATACACTCTCCATCGAGAACTTGAAAGGGGAGGGTGTTCCCGAAAAGAAGATCGTATTTGTGGGGAACATTATGATTGATACGCTGGAGGAGCAGCGGGAGAAGGCGGCCGGACTGAAGATTGCTGATGTACTGCAAGAGAACCTGCTGCTGGAAGGATCAGCTGTTCCGGAGGTGGAGGATGAGAACTATGCCGTGATGACCCTTCACAGGCCTTCCAATGTGGATCACAAGGATATTTTCACCCCCTTGATCGACTTTCTGACCGAAGAGGTGGCAAAGGAGATGCCGCTGTTGTGGCCCATCCATCCAAGGGCCCGCAAGCAGCTTGAGTTATTCGGGCTCTGGGACAGGGTGGTCGCCACGCCCAACCTGGTGCTTTTGCGTCCCATCGGGTACCACGACATGCTGAGGCTCAATATGAGTGCCAGGATATTTCTCACTGACTCGCGGTGGATTGCAGGAGGAGTGTACCGTGCTGGGAACTTCCTGCCTGACCATGCGATGGAATACAGAAAGGCCCATCACACTGTGGGAGCATGGGGGTGCTTCGGTCCTGGTTGGAAACAATGTGAAACGGATCCGCGAGGAGTACCGGAACGCCCTGACCAGGGCGCGTAAGCCTGTCAGTCCCGCGTTATGGGACGGCCATACCGCCGGCCGCTGCCTCGAAGCCATCTTAAAAGCTACCTAGATCATGTTCACCATTGGCATAGCAGGCGGCACAGGATCAGGAAAGACCACGGTGGTCAGGAAGATCCTTGAGAAGATCCCGGCAGACCGTGTGGCATGGGTTCCGCAGGACTCCTACTATCGTGACAACAGCCACCTGCCCTTGGAGGAGCGGCAGAAGATGAATTTCGACCATCCGGATTCACTGGAATTTGACCTGCTGGTGGATCACATCCGGAAGATGAAGTCCGGTGAGAAAGTGCAGCAGCCCATCTACAGTTACCTGACCTGTACCCGCTCTGAGGAAACCATTCCCGTGCTTCCCAAGGAGGTGATCATCATTGAAGGGATCCTGATCTATACCTACCTCCCGCTGATCAAAGAGATCGACCTGAAGGTATTTGTGGATGCGGATCCTGACGACCGTTTGGGAAGGGTCATCCAAAGGGACATGATGGAAAGGGGCCGGGATGTGCGAAAGGTGCTGGACAGATACCAGGAGACGGTCAAGCCCATGCACCTGCAGTTTATCGAACCCTCCAAACGCTACGCCGATATCATTGTTCCCCAGGGCGGAATGAACGAGGTTGCCATTTCCATTCTGCTGCATACAATCGAGAAAAAGTTAAAACTTTAGCAGGGGCATTTTGTCGCAAAACCAATTTGGACCAATATTTGCTTTATATGTGCTAAACCTGTAAGTTTATCCCTGATGCTTGCCAAGGAACTCATATCGGATATTGTCACTGCGCTGAAGACCTCAGACACAGGCACCCAGGCGCTTGCGTGGATGGAGGTGTTCCGGATCAAGCACCTTCCCATTGTCAATCACCGGGAGTTCCTGGGGCTGATTTCCGATGCCGATATCTACGACCTGAACAATCCGGACGAGCCCGTGGGAAATCACAACCTGTCACTATCCAAACCCTATGTGAAAGAGGATCAGCACATCTACGAGGTGATCGAGTTGCTTTCCAGGATGGAACTTACCCTGGTCCCGGTGCTGAACCAGGAGAACCAGTACCTGGGTGTGATCACCCAGGAGGAGCTGACACAGCACTTTGCCCACCTGTCGGCCATGCAGCAGCCCGGCGGGATCATCGAACTGGAGATGAGCGAGCATGACTACTCCCTGTCCGAGATCTCCCAGATTGTGGAGAGCAACAATGCCAGGATTCTGAGCCTCTATGTATCCTCCAACGGGGAAAGGGGCAAGCTCCGTGTGACCCTGAAGATTAACCTGACCGACATGACCTCTGTGATGGAGACCTTCAACAGGTACAACTACACAGTGGTGGCATCCCACCTGAATGATGAGGATCTGGATGAGTTTTACCAGGAACGTTTTGATGTCTTTCTTAAATACCTGAATACATAGCAATGCAAGTCGCCGTTTTTGGGAGAAACTTTCCTTCCTATGCCCGCGAAAATATTGCCACCATGTTCAGCAAGTTCCATATGCTGAATACCGATGTGTGGATTTTCGAACCCCTGTATGAGTTCCTGCAGAAGAAAACCGGGTTGAGACCCAAAGTAGCCGGGGTATTTCATGAGGGCAGCGACCTGCCTCCGGATGTGGATTTCCTCTTCTCGCTGGGAGGGGACGGCACCTTCCTGGAGACGGTGAACCTGGTAAGGGACAACGACATCCCTGTGCTGGGCGTAAACATTGGCCGCCTGGGTTTTCTCTCCTACGTATCCCTGGAGAACCTGGAAGAGTCGCTGGACAGTGTATTCAGCGGCAGGTTTGACATTGAGGAACGGATGCTGCTGGAGGTGGAAACATCAAACGGAAGTCTTGAAGGTTCCAACATGGCCCTGAATGAAGTCAGACTGTATAAAAACAGTGGATCTTTGATCACCATCCATGTGCAGGTAAACGATGAGTTTTTAAGTGCCTACTGGGCCGACGGACTTTTGTTATCAACACCCACCGGATCCACTGCCTACAACCTGAGTGTGGGGGGGCCCATTGTGGTACCCGAGGCCCACAGCATGATCCTTTCACCCATTGCGCCACACAACCTGACTGTCAGACCCCTGGTGCTTCCGGATTCCGCAGTATTAAAGCTTTCGGTGGATACACGCGACCCCCAGTTTCAGCTGGCCATGGACTCCCATACGGTGGACCTGGATGTGGATACCACAGTGACCATTCGCAAAGCGGAAACCACCCTGAAAATGATCCGGATTGAGAATATCAGCTTCTACAGCACCCTCAGAAATAAACTGATGTGGGGTGCTGATAAAAGAAATTAGAAATAAATTACTTATTTTTATCTTTGTGTATTATCACAACCCCGCTATGAAGAGAACTTTCTGGATCCTCATTGCCGCCCTCCTGGTGTTTACCGCTGTAGATGCAAACGCACAGCGTTGGAAGTTGCGCCGTTATGAAATGGACATCTACCTGGGCGTGGTTTCTTTTCACGGGGACATTGGTCTGGCCGACCGTCCCCTGGCCAATGCCTTCAATGGCATGCGGCCCAGCATCGGAGTCATTCCCCGCTTTAAAATTACGGAGAGCCTGGCCGTGAGTCTGGACCTGGGCTACCTGATGTATGGCGGGAAGGATGAGCCAGGATCGATCACATGGCCGTGTATATTCATTCAACAGCCAGGCCTTTCAGCACATGGCCAGGCTGGAATATTATCTCCTTGGATCCAGAAGTGGGCTGACCAGCGGGATCTATAACCGCAGGGGCATGGTCAACAACTACAACCGGCTCTATTTATACGTCTATGCCGGGGCAGGGGGGATTCTCTCCAAAGCCACAGTGAAGGATGAGAACGGAGAAGAACCACTGGAGAACCCGGCCTATGACAATACCCTGCAGTACACCGCCGGCTTTCCCATGGGGGGCGGTATCAAGTTCGCTTTGGATCCGCGCTGGAGTTTGGGGGTTGAATTGGGGTACCAGTTTACGCTGTCGGACAAGCTGGATGGTTATCAGTCCGAATGGTCAAACTACAACGATTCCTACTATCTGTTGAGCGTGAAGGCCGTGATGATGATCCGCAACGACAGGAACAACAGGCCGATTTTCAACAAGTACTACAGGTAGTCCGAATACTTCATTTTTTTTGTGAATGAATGTATTATCTTTGTACCGCTTGATTCCCGGGGGTGCGGGAATAATAAACCGGTGGGAATTCCGTTTGATTTTTAAGCATTGAAAGCAACAAGAACCATATGGGTGGCAGCAGCACTTTTGCTGGCTGTTCAGGTTTCCGGTCAGCGGAAGTCTGACATCGGGATTATGACGGCTGTCTCCTGGTACCAGGGCGATATCAGCACCATTGTTCCCAAACCCACAGTGATTCCGCCGGCGGTCGGACCCTTTTACCGGTATAACTTTAACAGCCGGAATTCCTTGAGGGCCCATGGGGTGTTTTACCAACTTGCGGTGGAGGGCGAAGTTTTTGACGGGCAACCAGCAAATTTTCAGGCAAGTTTTGTAGATTTGGGCCTTGATTTCGAATTCAACTGGTGGCCTTACAAAAGCGCCTGGAGAAAAACGAAATATTCGCCCTATGTATCGGCGGGACTGGGTTACAGTATCAACTATGGGGGAGGGTCGGTTTCTCACCTCTATCTTCCCTTCGGGGGAGGGTTGAAGGCCAACCTGGGAAAAAGGATGAGCGGGGGAGTGGAAGTGAGCATGCGCAAGACCTTCCAGGATATGATGGACGGCGTTCAGAATGTGGGATCGGAGAACGGGGGGACACCCTTCGGGAACAATGACTGGTACTTTTTTACCGGCGTGTTCATCTCCTATAAGATCTTTAATTACACGGGCGACTGCCCGGCGCTGGAACCGGGGCCAAAAATGAGTACGGCACGTGGAGGGGTGAATCCCAATACAAGCAAAAAGTACAATAGGCGTTAAGAAGAGTAGAGCAACAATGAATTTGAAAGACCAGATAGAGAGGGATCGCCTGCCCAGGCACATCGCCATGATCATGGACGGGAACGGGCGTTGGGCGCAGAAGAAGGGCGGAGAACGCCTTTTCGGTCACCGCAACGGTGTGGAGTCGGTTCGGCAGGTGGTGGAAGCGGCCGGGGAACTGGGGGTGGAATACCTGACCCTGTATGCCTTCTCTACCGAGAACTGGAAACGGCCCAGGACCGAGATTGAAGGCCTGATGTCTCTTCTGACCTCTACCATTGCCAAAGAAACCAAGAAACTAAACGAAAATAATGTCCGCCTGCTGGTGATTGGAAATCTTGCTGACCTTCCAAACAGTGTGCAAAAGCATCTCATGCAAGCGGTGGAACTCACTTCAAAGAACACCGGACTCCGGCTTGTTCTCGGCCTTAGCTACAGCGGCCGGTGGGAGATCACCGATGCGGTTAAACGGATGTGCCGTGATGCGGCTTCAGGAAAGATTGATCCCGACGGGATCGATGCCTGCCTGCTCGAGTCGTACCTGGCCACATCGTTTATGCCGGATCCTGAGTTGTTGATCCGCACAAGTGGAGAACGGAGGATCAGTAATTTTCTGCTCTGGCAACTTGCGTATACCGAGCTTTACTTTACCCCGGTATTGTGGCCCGATTACCGCAAGGAGCATTTTTATGAAGCCATTATCGATTTTCAGAGACGGGAGCGACGATTCGGTAAGGTAAATGAAAAATCCAGGGCCGTAACATTGAATAATTAAATGCGGGAATGATACAACGGACTTTACTATTTATTTCGCTCCTGGTCTTAGCTGCAGGTCTGACCGACCTGTCGGCGCAGGAAAAATCCAAACGTGAACGGAAACAAACCCGTCCCAACAAAGTGTCGCAGACTTCAAAACGGGACGTAGATTCCGGGGAAAAACTGTATTGCCTCGCGGTGTGGTTAATATGACAGAGGACTCCCTTTTGTATGACGGTTTGGAGGTAATGGACTATTCCAATCCAAAAGAGTACATCATTGCTGATGTCTCGGTGAGCGGCATCGAATTTATCCAGAAGGAGGTGCTGGTAAGCCTGTCGGGACTGAAGGTTGGGAACACCATTACGCTTCCCGGCGATGAAGCGACCGACATACTGAAGAAATTCTGGAGCCAGGGCCTTTTTGCCGATGCCAAGATCACGGCCACAGCAGATCCGCAATGACAGCATCTGGCTGGATATCTACCTGACCGAGCAATCGCGTATGTCGCGGCTCAATATCAATGGGGTCGGTAAATCCGAAAATCAGGATATCATGGAGAAGATCAACCTGAGGAGCGGACAGCAGGTGACCGCCGATATCATAAACAACACCACCCGGATTATCAAGGATCATTTCATTGAGAAGGGATTCCTGAATACCGAGGTGAGCATCACCCTGAGGGAGGATACCCTCCGGGTGAACATGGTTCAGATGGAGGTGGATGTGGATAAAAAAAGCAAGGTGAAGATCAATGAGATCTACTTCAATGGTGTTACTGCATTCAAGGAAACGGTGTTGCGGCGGAAGATGAAGGACACCAAGAAGGTGAACATCAATATCTTCAAGGCTTCCAAGCTGGTTTCGGAGGCCTTCAAGGATGACAAGGTGAAACTGGTTGAATTCTACAACCAGAACGGGTACAGAGATGCCAAAGTATTGTCTGACTCGATCAGGTTTATTCCCGAGATGGATAACCGGATTGACCTCTACCTTAATATTGAAGAGGGGAATAAATATTATTTCGGGGATGTGGACTGGATCGGGAATACCAAGTATCCGGCCGAATTCCTGGGAGCGGTGCTGGGCATTGAAAAGGGTGATGTATTTGACCAGAAGGTGCTTGACGACCGGCTCTTTATCGACGAGGATGCGGTGAACGGGGTTTACCTGGATAACGGTTACCTTTTTTTCCAGCTCACACCGGTGGAGGTGAGTGTGGAGGGTGATACCATCGACTTCGAGATGCGGATCTACGAGGGCGAGATCGCCACCATCAACAAGGTGATTATCAGTGGAAACAGCCGGACCAGCGAGCATGTGGTCAGGCGGGAACTTGCGTACCCTTCCCGGGGACAAATTCAGCAAGGCGGAACTGATCCGTACAGTGAGGGAACTGGCCAACCTGGGCCATTTCGATCCGGAGACCATTGAACCCAATCCCATTCCCAACCAGGCAGACGGAAGTGTGGATATTGAATACAAACTGCAAGAGCGGGCCACCGACCAGCTGGAGGTATCCGGCGGTTATGGCGCCGGGATGCTGGTAGCCACCATAGGGATCCGGTTCTCCAATTTTGCCATCGGCCGGATGTTTGATCCCAAGGCATGGCGCCCGGTTCCTTCGGGGAACGGCCAGACCTTGTCACTGCGTGCGCAGACCAACGGGAAGTATTACCAGTCCTATAACTTTTCCTTCGTGGAACCGTGGTTCCTGGGTAAAAAACCAAACTCTTTCTCTGTATCGGTGTACCACTCCAAGATCAATCAGAACATGTACAGTTACTGGAATCCGGGTGATGTGCCCGACGAGCACATGAAGGTAACCGGTGCATCGCTGGGACTGGGCCGGAGGCTGTCCTGGCCCGATGACTTTTTCACCCTCTATAATTCTGTGACCTATCAGCGGTATAAGATGAAGGACTACCAGGGTTTCCTGGCAGCCAACGGGGAGTTTAACAACTTCAGTTTTACCACCACCATTGGCAGGAACTCGCAGACCCAGATCATCTACCCAAGGGGCGGTTCCAACATCAGCCTGAGTCTGCAGATCACCCCGCCCTATTCACTGTTTAATCCCGATTTTGATTATGCCAATGCATTGGACGAGGACAAGTACCGTTGGGTGGAGTACCACCGGTGGATGTTCAAGGCCGACTGGTACTATGCACTGCTGGGCGACCTGGTGATGATGGCGCGGATCCACTATGGATACCTGGGCCATTACAACGACGATATCGGACCTTCACCCTTTGAAAGCTTTGATGTGGGTGGTGACGGACTGTCGGGATATAATCTCTATGGGCGTGAGACCATTGCCCAGCGGGGTTATCCCAACGGAAGTCTGACCCCCCGGGTCGGGAACCAGAAGTCGGGTAACGTTTATACCAAGTATACGCTGGAGTTGCGGTATCCTGTTTCCCTGAATCCCTCGGCCACCATCTTTTTGCTGACCTTCCTGGAGGCAGGTAATGCATGGTATTCCATCGACGAGTTCAATCCCTTCAATTCAAAGCGTGCCGCCGGTGTGGGTGTAAGGGCCTTCCTTCCCATGTTCGGACTGCTGGGAATCGACTGGGGCTGGGGATTCGATTCTTACCCGAATCATGCAGGTCCCTCAAAAGGCAATTTCCACTTCACAATCGGACAGCAATTCTAGAAATAAGCTATTTTGGTACGGAGTTTGAATTGAATAGAGCAGAAAACATTCAAAAAACCATATTGTCATGAAAAAAATCACATCCGTCGCACTGGCTCTCTTCCTCTTTGTTGGGGTTGCCATGGCTCAGAAGTTCGCCTTTGTGGACACAGATTACATCCTTCAGAACATCCCTTCCTACAATGCAGCGCAGCAGGAGCTGGACAAGGCTTCCGAAACCTGGGAGGCCGAAATTGCAGTGGAGTATGAAGCGATCGAGAAGATGTACAAGACCTACCAGTCGGAGCGTGTTTTGCTCACCGATGAAATGAAAACCAAGCGTGAGGAGGAGATCATCAATGCTGAACGCCAGGTGAAGGAGCTGCAATCCAAATACTTTGGTCCGGAAGGCGCGCTCTCTAAAAAGCGCCAGGAGCTGGTAAAACCGATCCAGGATGCCATCTACAAAGCAGTAAAAGAGCTTTCGGCAGAAGGCAGTTATGCAGTGATCTTTGATACAGCGTCAGGGGCCTCCATTCTCTACTCAAATCCCCGCTATGATTTGAGTGACGAAGTCCTCAAAAAGTTAGGTTATAAGAATTAATATCTTACATTTGTAGCGCTAAAAAATTAAAGATGAACACGATGAAACGAATCACCCTCGCAATAGCTGTACTCTGTATGGCCCTTGCAGTCAACGCACAAAAATTTGGTCATATTACCGCTGAATTGTTGCTCCAGGATATGCCCGAGTATGACTCAGCACAGAACAGTATTCAGGCGTTGAGGACTACCTATGATCTGGAAATCGAAAGAATCCAGGTAGAGATCAACAAGAAGATTGAAGAATACAATCAGACCGAAGCTACCATGAGCAACCTGATCAAGGAAGCCAAAGCCTCCGAGATCCAGGAGATGCAGGCACGCCTTCAGAACTTCGCTCAGACTGCCCAGCAGGACCTGCAGCAGCAGAGCATGATCATGATCCAGCCTGTGATGGACAAGGCCCGTAAGGCCATTGAAGAAGTGGCCAAGGAATACGGCCTTCTTTATGTATTCGACATGAGCCAGGGTAACCCTGTGTATGCCTCGGAGGAGAGTCTGGATATGTTACCGCTGGTCAAAGCAAAGCTTGGACTCTAGTACTCAGTACTCAGTGCATAGTACTTGGTACGCAGTGCATGGTACGTAGTGCGAAAAAATTATAGAATGTGAGGTTCGATGGAGCCTCACATTTTTTTTGTAATTTCAGGCATGGGAAAGAGCAGGCCAATAGGTTTATTTGATTCGGGGGTGGGCGGACTGACCGTGGCCCATGCCTTGCATACATTGCTGCCGGCCGAAAAGCTGGTCTATTTCGGCGATACGGCCCACCTGCCATACGGGGATAAGTCCAAGGAGACCATTGTGGCTTACTCCCTGGGGATTGCTGACTTTCTGCTTGAGCAGGATTGCAAGGTGATCATGATTGCCTGCAACTCTGCCTCCTCCAATGCCTTCGAAGAGGTGAAAGCCCATGTGGGGAAACGGGCGGTGGTGATGAACGTGATCGACCCTGTGGTGAAACGGGTCTGCGAACCGGTCAATGGTCCCCAGTCCATCGGGGTCATCGGCACCAAAGCCACCATCGATTCGGGAACCTACCAGAAGAAGATCATGGGATTCTGCCACTGCCTCAAACATCCAGGTAAGTACGCTGGCCACCCCACTCTTTGTACCCATGATCGAAGAGGGATTTGTTTTCGACGACATCTCCAACGCCATCATCCGTTCCTACCTGTCACGCAATGAACTGGAAGGCATCGACTCATTGATCCTGGGTTGTACGCACTATCCCATCATCAGGAACCAGATCAGCCGTTTTTTTAACTTCGAAGTCTATGTGCACGATACGGCACAGATTGTTGCCCAGGCGGTACAGCAGTTTCTTTCAGAAAATGACCTGCTGAGTCCCCAATCTTCAGGCTCGAGCCAGTTTTATGTCTCCGATCACACCCCCTATTTCGAGGTGATCGCCAACATGTTCTTCAACGAAAAGATCTCCCTGGAGAAGCGGAATATCTGGAAATAGAACCGTCCTGAATGAAGGGATCTCAGATCTCCAGCCCCAGCACCACGATATCATCCACCTGGTCATTCGCACCTTTCCATTCCTTGAAGGTATTTTCAAGTATCGCTGCTGCTCGGTCATGGATTTTGAGGCGTTGATCGACCAGCATCTGGCGGAAGGCCTTGTATTTGAATTTCTTGCCCTCGGGTCCCCCGAACTGGTCGGCATAGCCATCGCTGAACAGGTAGAGGTGGTCACCTTTTTGCAGCTGTATGTCGTGGGTTGTGAATTTATTCATCTGCTGGTGGATGGAGATGGGCATCCGGTCGGCCTTGTACTCGGTCAGTTCGCCCGCTCTGACCAGGTAGAGGGGATTGTTGGCCCCGGCATACTGGCACTCCAGTGTCTCCACGTTGATGCTCACCAGTGCCATGTCCATGCCGTCCTTCTGCTCCCCCAGTTCACCGGTCTGTTTCAGGGCATGCATCACCTCTTTGCGCAGGCGGCGCAGGATCACTCCCGGGTGGGAGATATACTCCTTGCTCACAATCTCTCTGAGCATGGATACCCCCAGCATGCTCATGAAGGCTCCCGGTACGCCGTGTCCCGTACAGTCGGCCGCTGTAATCACCACCTGGTCCTCGATCTGGGTCCACCAGTAAAAGTCCCCGCTCACGCGGTGTTTGGGCATAAACAAGCACGAAGTGGTCCCTGATGCGTGTTCTCAGGAGGCCCGGACTGGGCAGGATGGAGGTCTGCAGGCGCTTGGCGTACTCGATGCTTGAGGAGATTTCCCCGTGGCTTTTTTCGATCACATCCTTCTGTTTGTATACCATGTCCCGCTGTGCCTCGATCTCGTCGCGCTGGGCCAGGATCTCATCATTTTGGGCCATGATCTCCTTCTGCTGTCTGGCCAGCCTTTTGTTGTCGCGCCGTTTCAGGTAGAAGGCGCGGGTGGAGATAAAGAGCAAAATCAGCACAAAGGCTATCCCGAAGAAGGCCGAGACCATCATGGTTCTTTGCTGGCTCAGCTCTGCTTTGGATTGTTGTAGCTGGAGATCCTTCAATTCCTGCTCCTGCATGATCCTGATGATCTCGTTCTCCTTCTGGTTCATCGCTTTTTCTGCTTCCCGGGCTGCGATATTCTGAAGAAATTTCATCTCCTCTGAGAAGTCCACCCGACTGATCAGACCGTTGAGCACCGTGTTTTCGGTTCGAAGTATCATCTGCTTGACCCATAGCAGATTACTCATAACTGAGGAGGCACGCTGGTTTTCAAACATAATGCTTTCCCACTCCACAGGGTTGCCATACTCATCCCTGATGTTGTCTACATCCAGGCCTACGCCGATGAGACCGGCAGGAAGTTTGTATTCCTGGACCATTTCCCTGACATGGATCATATATTCCTCAATAGCGGATTTAAGTACGGAACCGTTCTGCATGCTAATGAAAAACGCTTCACCAGGATCGCCGGAATGTAACACAAGGGGATGAAGGGCCTGGTCGGATACCTCCTGGCCATTGGCGTATGAAACATTGCAATAGTGAATGAAGCTCCTGGTGATTGCATCATATGTTTGATGCAAAGCAGCGCTGATGGTTCTGATTTGCTGAATACCCTCTTTCAGCAGAGGGTCCTGATCCAGCCGAATAGAGTCCATGCTCTCATAAATGAGCTGATTGACAGATGCAATGCCGGCATTTTGTTTTTCACACCGGGCCAGGATCATGCCCTGACCGTATAGTGCATCTTTCGAGGCACGCGGATTTACAAAATAGAAGAAGATCCCGAGAACCAGAGCGCCCACCACCAGGTCATTGATGGTGGATGAGAATCTTCTGGACCCTTTGATCCTCATCATCGTATAGAACAGGACCTGGCATGCCACCAGTATCATGCCCAAAAAAATCATTACATGCCCTCCCGTCCAGTGCTGGATGACCATGATGGCACCGGAAAATACAAGCAAAGCGGTGATGATTTTTAGGACCAGATAGATTCTATCTCGTATGGAGGAGGCATATCTTCGCTGGATGCTGTAGTGGGACGGCAGGAATCCAAAGATAAACAGGGGCAAACTGGCAACGATCATCAGGCTGCCACCCGGGTACAACATGTATTTGAACAACAAACCTGTGATGAACAGGCCGACGATCAGGATACCGGTAATACGCTCAATTTTTTTCATAGAGGCTTAGATCTTAAGGCCGACAATCACCATGTCGTCAATCTGTTCGTGCTTGCCCTGCCATTTCACAATGGTATCAAGCAGGATGGTTTGCTGTATCTCCATGGCTTCGGCTGCATAATCGGTGAGAAGCTGTTTGAATGCCCTGGATTTGAATTTTTTTCTTTGCTCCCCGCCGAACTGGTCATGGTAGCCGTCGCTGAACATATAGAGCTGGTCTCCTTTTTCCAGTCCAATTTCATGGGTCGTAAACGGTTCCATTCTCTGGTAATATGATACTGGCATCCGGTCGGCCCTGTACTCTGTCAGTTTTCCCTTCCTGACGAGGTAGAGGGGATTGTTGGCCCCTGCAAATTCACATTTTATGTTCTCCAGGTCCATGCTGATCAGGGCCATATCCATGCCGTCCTTTTGCTCTCCGAACTCCCCTTTCTGGTCCAGCGACCTGATGACCTCCTGGCGCAGACGGCGAAGGATCACACCCGGTTGGGTGATGAACTCTTTGTTTACAATCTCCCTGAGCAGCGATACCCCCAGCATGCTCATGAACGCACCCGGTACCCCGTGACCGGTGCAGTCGGCCGCCGTGACAATGATGCGATTCTCCACTCGGTCCACCAGAAAAAATCACCACTTACTTTGTCTTTGGGCCTGAAAAACACAAAATGGTCCTGGAATTTCTCCTTCAGCAGGCCGGGATTTGGGAGGATGGCTGCCTGGAGTCGGGTGGCATACTCAATGCTGGCTGAGATTTCCTCGTGGGTCTTCTGGATCTGGTCTTTTTGCTGGAACACCAGGTCCCGCTGGGCTTCGATCTCGTCACGCTGGGCGGCAATCTCTTCGTTCTGCTGGTTCAACTCTTTATTGGCCTCAGAGATCTTTTCCTTCTGTGCGGCCAGTTTCTTGATGTCCTTCTGCTTCCTTACATAAGCCCGTGTGGAGATGGAGAAAAGTACCAGCACCAGCGCAATCCCTGCGAAGGCAAAAATGGCCATCATTCTGTTTTGCTTGATCTCATCCTCTGACTTTTCCAGCTGTATGGCTTGCAGTTCCTGTTGCTGCTTCACCCGAACGATCTCGTTCTCCTTCAGCTGTATGGCTTTTTCCGATTCCCTGGCTGCCAGTTCCTGGAGCAGCTTTGATTCCTGTGACAGGTCCACCTGGCTGATCAGGCCATTCAGGACCGTGTTCTCGGTCAGCAGGGCCATCTGTTTGAGCAGGGATAAATTGATGATCACAGTACCCACTGGAACACGCTCAAAAATATAGGATATCCAGGATTGGATATTGCCATATTCATCGGTTCTGTCATCCGTTTCCAGACCCAGACCTATGGAACTGGATGCAAGGTTATATTTCCTGGCAATGGCTAAAACCCCCTCCCTGTAGCGATCGGTTCGGGATTTGACCTGTTCAGCCATTCCCTCCACAATAAAATAGACAAATACTTCATTGGGATTTGCCAGCCTGTCGGGACTGATCATGAGGTGATTCGCCCCTTTTTTATAAAACTCCCCCAGCAGCATCCGGTAGAATCCTTTTTTGATAGAATCGGAAGCTTGAATGTACTGTTCACCAAGGAGACGAAGCTCCCGGATGGAGGCAATCAGCGCTTCATCTTCGATGCTAGAAACGGAGTCGATGCTTTCGTAGATCATCCGGTTGGCCGATTCGAGCCCCGCATTCATCCAGAGGTACTGGTCCTCCATATGACTGTACCCTTTAACGACTTCCGGAGAAATAAGCGTGGTGGAAACGTAGATCCAGATGGTGTAACTGATCATGGCTATCAAAAGGTCCCCCATTATAAAGGGGATTTTCCCCTGCTTTTTTGCCCTGAGGATGAAATAGAGGATCAGGTAAGCCGGGAGTGTAAAAGCCCCGGTGCTCAAAGCAAGAGCGGCACCTGGCCAGTGCATCATCTTGAAAATAAAGCCGGTCAGGATGGTAAAGAATGTGAAAAATCTGAAAATGGCGTAAAACTTCTGGAGCCTGGTGGTGGCTTCCTTCCACTGGATAATCAACTGGAGGGGAAGGTAGCCGAAAATCAGAAGCGCAACTGCCAGGGTCATCTGGATCGAGGCGGACGGCCAGTGCTGTGTTTTGAAAAGCATCCCGCTGAGCATCAGGGCAACTCCGGTAATTCCCAGGAAATATTCCACTCTTTTCAGGGGTGTCAGCTCCCGCCACTGGCCGATCAGCATAACGGGCAGGAAACCGGCAATGATAATCAATACTCCCACGAGTCCCAGTATCCCTGTACCGGCCATGTGTATTGATTTGAATAACAACCCGGTTGTCATCAGGAGAGCACCGATGATTCCCAGAATGGGCCCGACTCTTTTCATGGAAGGTAAGCTTAGGTTAGGAAGGATAAGATATGGAATCTCATCCTATTTTCCTAACTACTAACCTACTAACTGCGAGCGCAGCGAGCATCCTAACGCTTGCGAAGCAAGTTACTTATACCACCCCGCATACATGATGTAATCTTTGGCAATGCGCTTGACCATGTTCTCGAATTTGTCGGGGTCGATCTCCTTCACCCTTTTGGCAGGAACGCCGGCATAGAGGCTGTTGGGCTCCAGGATGCTTTTGCCCCTGACCACCGATCCGGCAGCTACAATGGTGTTTTGGTTTACCACGCAGTGGTCGAGCAGCACCGATCCCATGCCGATGAGCACATTGTCCCCGATCTTTGCCCCGTGCACCACCACGTTGTGGCCGATGGTAACATCGTCGCCGATCTCTGCAATGGACTCTTCATAGGTGGTATGAATGGTGCTGTTGTCCTGGATATTCACCCGGTTGCCGATGCGGATGGAGTTCACATCTCCCCGCAGCACCGCCCCGAACCAGACGGAGCAGTCATCCCCCATCATCACATCGCCGATGATGGTGGCATTTCGGCCAGGTAACAGTTTTTCCCGAAAACCGGGTCAAATCCCCGTACTGATTTGATAAGTGCCATGGGTATGAATTTTGAAGTGAATGTTTCCTGACTTAAAGATATGAAACATGCCGGATACAGGGTTTGGGGATTTATAAATATCCATATATTTACATACTTAAATGAATGACGGAAAGCGGAATCGGGAAAAACATGACTTTTGTTCTGTCACTGCAAGGATATTTAGGCGGTAATAACATGTTAAAAAAAATAGGAAAATTGTAGGCCCAAAAAGAAGGCCGGGATGTAAAATACCTAACTTTGAAAAGGGAATATTTGCAGTCAACAAAAGATCAGGCTGGCATAGCTACACACTAACACACTAACACACTAACACAATAACACAATAAATTAATATCTAAATAAACCCATGGCAAAGAATCACAGGGTAATTGAACTGGATGAAGTGGTGGTAAAGTTTGCGGGGGATTCCGGCGACGGAATGCAGCTTACCGGTACTCAGTTTTCCGATACTTCAGCATTTATCGGGAATGACCTTTCCACTTTTCCTGATTATCCATCAGAGATCAGGGCACCCCAGGGTACCGTGGCAGGGGTATCTGGATTTCAGGTACATATCGGGCATAAGGAGGTATCCACTCCGGGTGACCAGGCAGATGTACTGGTGGCCATGAATCCGGCAGCGCTGAAAGCCAATATGAAATGGGTGAAAGATGGGGCCACCATCATCATCGATATCGACAACTTCGATAACAAGCATTACAAGAAGGCGGAATATGTGGAGGATCCGCTTCATGACGATTCCCTGGACGGGTATAATGTGGTGAAGGCTCCCATTACCGAGCTTTCAAGGAATGTGGCCATGCAACATGGGCTGGACAATAAGACGGCTGACAAGACCAAGAACCAGTTTGTGGCCGGATTGCTCTACTGGTTGTTCAACCGGGATATCAAGATCGGGGAGGATTTCCTGAAGAAGAAATTCAAAACCAAGCCCGAACTGGTGAAAGCCAACATCGCTGTGTTGCATGAGGGGTACAACTATGCAGAAACCATTGAGGCCCTCTCCACCACCTTTCATGTGGATCCGGTAAAGGGGAAGAAGGGATTTTCAGGAACATTACCGGTAACCAGGCCACGGCCTGGGGATTGCTGGCCGCTGCTGAGAAAGCCGGACTGGAGCTGTTCCTGGGATCCTATCCCATTACTCCGGCCACCGAGATCCTGCAGGAGATTACCAAGCGCAAGCACCTGGGAGCAGTGGCATTTCAGGCGGAAGATGAGATTGCCGGAATATGCTCGGCCATTGGGGCCTCCTTTGCGGGAAGGCTGGCTGTGACCAGTACTTCCGGTCCCGGGTTGGCCCTGAAAGGGGAGGCCATCGGACTGGCGGTGATTACCGAATTGCCCATGGTGATTGTAAATGTGCAGCGTGGCGGACCATCCACCGGACTTCCCACCAAGACGGAGCAATCGGACCTGATGCAGGCGCTTTACGGGCGCAACGGAGAATCACCTGTGATCGTGATTGCAGCTTCCACCCCGGCCAACTGTTTCAATTATGCATTTGAGGCGGCCAGGCTGGCCCTGGAGCATATGACCCCGGTGATCCTGCTTACCGATTCCTACCTGGCCAACGGATCGGAGCTGTGGCAGATCCCGGAGATGGAGAGTATGCCTGCGATCCATCCTCCGCTGGTGAAGGACAATGATGAAAATTATTATCCCTATGCCAGGGATCCGGAACGGCTGAACCGCTACTGGGCCATTCCCGGACAGGAGGGGCTCAGGCACAGGGTGGGCGGACTGGAGAAGGCGGATGTGACCGGTGAGGTATCACACGATCCCATGAACCACCAGATCATGGTGGAGCAGCGGGAAGCGAAGGTTCAAAAGGTGGCTGAATTTATTCCCGAGCAGGAGGTGATTGGTGATAAAGAGGGTGACCTGCTGGTGGTGGGATGGGGTGGAACCTACGGTGCCCTGGTCAGTGCGGTGAACGACCTGAGGGAAGAAGGAAAGAGTGTGTCACTGGCCCAGTTCAACTATATCAATCCCCTTCCGGGGAATACAGCCGAGATATTTTCCGGGTATAAAAAGATCCTGGTCTGTGAGCTGAACCTGGGTCAGTTTGCCACCTACCTGCGTTCCAAGCATCCGCAGTTCACATACCTGCAGTACAACAAGGTGCAGGGATTGCCCCTATTTATATCCGAGTTGAAGATGAAGTTTAACGAAGTGCTGGACACCATATAGTAAAAACCATGGAAACTAATTTTGAACCAGTGGAAATTGCCACCAAAGAGGATTTTAAGCTGGGAGCTCCCGTAAAATGGTGTGCAGGATGCGGCGGACACTCGGTGCTCTCCACCGTCATGAATGTGTTGCCCGAAACCGGTGTCCCCAAAGAGAAAGTGGTGTTTGTATCGGGGATCGGGTGTTCGTCCCGTTTCCCCTATTACATCAACACCTATGGATTTCACAGCATGCACGGAAGGGCCAATGCCATTGCCTCGGGAATCAAGGCGGCCAATCCCAACCTGAGTGTATGGGTCGTGACCGGTGACGGGGATTCCATGGCCATCGGAGGGAACCACTTCATCCACATCATGCGGCGGAACATCAATGTGAACATTCTCCTGTTTAACAACAAGATATATGGTTTGACCAAGGGGCAGTATTCCCCTACCACACCCAAGGGAAGTGTGACCAAGACCTCTCCCGAAGGGACCATCGAGAATGCATTCAATCCCGGAGAACTGGCCATGGGTGCACAGGGAACCTTTTTTGCACGGACGGTGGACACTGATCCCAAGATGATGCGGGAGGTATTCAGAGCAGCCGCCGAGCACAAAGGAACCAGCGTGGTGGAGATCCTGCTGAACTGCGTGATCTTCGCCAACCAGGTGCACAAGGATATTACCGGGAAGGATGTGCGGGATGACCACCAGATCTATCTGGAGCATGGAAAGCCCATGATCTTCGGTAAGGAGAGGAACAAGGGACTGATGATGCGATGCAACAAGATGGAAGTGGTGACCATCGGTGAGAACGGGGTAACCGAAGAGGACCTGATCGTTCACAATGCCCAGGACTATGACGATACCAACCACTACAGGCTGGTGCGCATGGAACTGCCCGAATTTCCGGTGGCCATGGGAGTGATCCGCGCCATCGATTCATCGGTATATGAATCGGAACTGTTTGACCAGGTGCAGCATGCCAAGAAGACCCAAAGATCAGGAACATGGATGACCTGCTGCACAGCGGGAATGTATTTGAGTCGAAAGGGTAGTAATACTGTACTAATGTAGTACTTAGTGTAAAAGGATAAAGTTATTGGGTTAGTGAGTTGGTGGGTTAGGAAGTCTGAGAACTTACTACTAACTTTTGCGAAGCAAAATCTATCTACTATCTACTAACGTTTGGCGAAGCCAAACTACTAACTACGAGCTACGTGAGTACACCATGAACCAGACTCCCCGATCAGAAGAGGATATTCAACGACTGATTGCCGAGCGGAAAGAGCGGCTGAAGGAACTCACCTGCATCAACGAAACCACCCAGATCATCAAGGAGAACCGCTCCATTGAGGAAACACTGACCCAGATTGTGCAGATTCTTCCCAGGGCCTGGCAGTATCCGGAAATGACCGTGGCCAGGATCTGGTTTGAGGGGGAGTATTACGACAGTCCGGGATTTCAGGGAAGGGGACTGGAAACAGTCCCAGAAGTTTGAGACCATCGACAACCGGAAGGGGGAGATCGAGATCTTCTACCTGAAGGAGTTCCCTGAGCTGGACGAAGGGCCCTTTCTGAAGGAGGAGCGGCAGCTCATCGAGAACCTGGCCAGCATCATCTCCAACTACCTGAACAGCCAGGAAGCCCGGAAGATCCTGCACAAGACCATGGAGGAGGATACGGTGCGGGAGGAGATCAGCAAGTTCCAGCATCCCAGGGAGGTGAATTCCAGGATGCTGCTGCAGAAATTCCTGAGCAAGCAGAACGCCAACCGGGATATTTTCCACGACCTGATGCGCTACAAGGTGAAGGAGATCCTGCTGGTGGCCACCCTCTATGATGCCTTCAGCATTGAGAAGGAGGGACGTTTCTCGGAGCATATCCTGGGGGAGTATTCCCAGCTGAACCTCACCTCCATGCCGCGGGTGACAGGGGTATCCAATTATGATGAGGCCATTGAGCAGCTCAATTCCCGGCATTTCGACCTGGTGATCCTGATGATCGGCACCGACAAGGTGACCCCCATGCAGATCTCGGCCCGGGTGAAGCGGGATTTCCCCTACATCCCCATCTATGTGTTGCTGAACAACGACCGGGAGGTCTCCTCCTTTAAGGAGACCAATCCCACACTGAGCAACATCGACCGGCTTTTTGTGTGGAACGGCGATTCCAGCATCTTCTTTGCCATGGTGAAGCACCTGGAGGATAAGGTGAATGTGGAGAATGACACGGAGCTGGGACTGGTGAAGGTGATCCTGCTGGTGGAGGATTCGGAGATCTATTATTCCCGGTACCTGCCGCTGCTGTACAACAATGTGCTGGAGCAGACCAAGCGGATCATTGACGATGTGAGTACCGATGAGCTGTTCAAGGTGCTGCGGCTGCAGGGCCACGGCCCAAGATCCTGCTGGCCACCAGTTACGAGGAGGCCATGGATATGGTGAAGAAATACCAGGAATCGCTTCTCTGCCTGATCACCGATGTGAAATTCAGCAAAGGAGGTGTGCTGGACGAGAATGCCGGATTCAGCCTGGTGGTCCATGCCCGGGAGATGATCAAGGGGCTTCCCACGGTGATCCAGTCATCCGACATCAAAAACTCCCGCCGGGCCTTTGAGCTGAAATCCACCTTCATCAATAAGAACAGTGAAACCCTTCTGCAGGATATCCGGAACTTCATCATGCACCACCTGGGATTCGGGAATTTTGTGTACCGCGACTCGGGGGGAAGGAAGATTGCCGAGGCCAAGTCGCTGAAGGAGTTTGAGAAGCACATCAACTCCATTCCCAGCGAATCGCTGGTCTACCATGGAAAGCGCAATCATTTTTCCTTGTGGCTCATGGCCCGGGGAGAGATCAAGATTGCCAAGATGATCCACCCGGTGAAGGTGACCGACTTTAAGAATCCGGGCGATTTCAGGAACTACCTGCAGTATGTGATCAAGAAATACCGGAACGAATCCAATACGGGAAAGATTGTCAATTTCGAGGAGACCGCCCTGCTGGATGAATCCAACATTGTGAGCATGGGTAGCGGGGCCCTGGGGGGAAAGGGCAGGGGATGTGCCTTTATCAATACCCTGATCTACAACCTGAATTTCTCGGAGATCATTCCCGGAGATGAACATCCGCACACCCCGGACAGCCATTATCGGGACCGATGAGTTTGATATTTTCATGCAGCGGAACAACCTGCAGGAGATGATCCATGTGGAGACCGATTATGAGAAGATCCGCAGCATTGTTCCTGGAGGGCGATCTCTCCTACAACCTGGAGAAAAGGCTGAAGGAGTTGCTGAAGCTGGTGAACCGGCCCCTGGCCGTGCGTTCTTCCAGCCTGCTGGAGGATTCCACCATGCAGCCCTTCTCAGGGATCTTTGAGACCTACCTGATCCCCAACAACCATCCCGATTTCAAGGTGCGCTTCAAGCAGTTGAAGGATGCGGTGAAGCTGGTCTACTCCTCCATCTATTCGCCCCAGTCCAGGCGCTATTTCGAGGCCATCAATTTCAAGCTGGAGGATGAGAAAATGGCCGTGGTGATCCAGGATGTGGTGGGCACCTACCACCAGGACCATTTCTATCCGCACATCAGCGGTACGGCACAGTCCCACAACTATTACCCTGTGGCCCATATGGAGCCGGAGGATGGATTTGCCATTGCCGGACTGGGACTGGGACATTATGTGGTGAACGGAGAGCGGGCCTACCGTTTCTCTCCCAAGTATCCCACCCTGGAGATGAGTTCACTGCAGAGCCAGCTGCGTGATTCCCAGGTGGAGTTCATGGCGCTGGACATGATCAATTCGGAGGTGGATTTCTGCAGCAAGGGATCGGAAGCCAACCTGCACCGGCTGCCCCTTTCAGAAGCAGAGGCCCATGGTGTACTGAAGCACCTGGCTTCGGTGTATGATGCGGACAATGAACGGATTGAACCCGGACTATCCACCCCGGGCCCGCGGATCCTGAATTTTGCCAACATCCTGAAATATGAATATGTACCCTGGCCAAAGCCCTGAACCTGATCATGGATGTGGGAAAGGAGGCACTGGGTTCTCCTGTGGAACTGGAGTATGCGGTGGACCTGGACAAGGCCGAAAACGGGAAACCTTCCTTCTTTATCCTGCAGATCAAGCCCATGATGGGAACAGGAGGGGAGTATACCTTTGATACGGATCAAGATTTCCAGAGAGGAGATGATCATCTATGCAGAAAGAAGCATGGGCAACGGGAAGGTGGATGATATCACCGACCTGGTGTATGTGGATCCCTGAGCCTTTGATAAAATGCGGACCAGGGAGATTGCTGCCCAGATCGAGCAGTTCAACCGCAAGCTGGTGACGGAGGACCGGAAATATATCCTGATCGGTCCGGGCCGCTGGGGAACACGTGATCCCTTTATCGGGATCCCGGTGAACTGGTCACAGATCTCCAATGCAAAGGTGATTGTGGAGACCAGCCTGGAGGATTTCCCGCTGGATGCTTCCCTGGGCTCACATTTTTTCCACAATGTGACCTCCATGAATGTGGGTTACTTCAGCATTCAGCACGATTCCAGCACCTCTTTTATCCAGTGGGATGAGCTGAAGCAGCAGGAGCTGGTCGAGGAGACAGAATTTGTGAAGCACATTCGTTTTAAGGAGCCTGTTTGTATCATGATGGACGGAAAGAAAAGAATTTCTATTATCTTAGAAGCATGCCTGCGGGAAATAACCAGGGTCACGGAATCAACATATCCCACCATCGATTTCAGCCATACGGCATTCAACCTGCTGATGCAGAAACGGATCCGGACGGTGCTGATCATCAGTAGCAATTATGATTTCTTCATGCTGGAAGAGGATGGCCGGATCGATGAGCAGATCTTCAATGAGTATGTCTCCCTGAACCTTCGCTATCCCCTATATTTATCAAAGCCACCAGTGCGAAGGAGGCCTTCCGGATCATGGAAGAGGAGGACATTGACCTGGTGATTGAGATGCTGAACCTGGGTGAGGATGATGCCTTTACACTGGCCAAACGAATCCGGAAAAAATACAAGGAGGTTCCCATCGTGGTGCTCACCCATTTTAACCGCGAGGTGAGCATCCGGCTTCAGAAGGAGGATCTGTCTGCCATCGATTATGTGTTCTGCTGGCTGGGGAATGCAGATCTGCTGCTGGCCATTATCAAGCTCATCGAGGACAAGATGAATGCTCCCCACGATATCGATAAGGTGGGGGTGCAGTGCATCATCCTGGTGGAGGATTCCATCCGCTATACCTCCACCTACCTGCCCGAGCTCTACAAGATCGTGATGCAGCAGTCGCGCAATTTTGTGAAGGAAGCGCTGAATGAGCACCAGCGGATGCTCCGCATGCGGGGAAGACCCAAGATCCTGCTGGCCAAAACCTATGATGAGGCCATGGAGCTGTATGAAAGCTACAAGGAGAACCTGCTGGGGGTCATCACCGATGTGAGTTTCAAGAAGGGGGATAAGCGGGACAAGGAGCAGAAGCTGGGGGTCAAGCTGGTGGAGCAGATGCGCAAGGACGATCCCCACCTGCCGGCCCTGATGCAGTCTTCGGACCTGTCCAATGCAGCGAATGGCCGAGAGCCTGGGGGTGGGATTCCTGCACAAATATTCCAAATCCCTGTCCCTTGAACTTCGTAATTTCATCATCCAGAATTTTGCTTTCGGGGAGTTTATTTTCCGGAATCCGGAGACCATGGAAGAGGTAGCCGGGCAGTGGATCTGCAGGCCCTTCAGCAAAAGATCAGGGAAATCCCGGCTGAGGTGCTGTCTTACCATGCGGACCGGAACGATTTTTCCAAATGGCTGAATGCCAGGGCAATATTTCCGGTGGCACAGCTTTTTAAGTACGTACGTAACGAGGATTTCAAGGATCCGAACGACATCCGGAACTATCTGCATGAGGCCATTTCCAGTTACAGGATCAGCAAGGGGAGGGGGATCATTGCCAAGTTTGACAAGAACAGCCACGATTCCTACCGAACCTTTTCCAGGATCGGGGATGAGTCCATCGGTGGGAAGGCACGGGGACTGGCTTTCATCAATTCGGTGATCGACAAGCACAACCTGTACAGCAAGTATCCCAATGTGGTGATCACCGTACCCAAAACCGTGGTGATGAGTACCGATGTGTTTGATGAGTTCATGGAGAAGAATGACCTTTACAGGATCGGGCTGTCGGACCTGCCCGATGAAGAGATCCTGGACCATTTTGTGGCAGCCAGGCTGCCGGGCTGGTTGCACCAGGACCTCTATACGGTGATCTCGGTGACTGAAGCCCCCATTGCCGTTCGCTCCTCCAGTAAACTGGAAGATTCACATTACCAGCCTTTTGCAGGGATCTATTCCACCTATATGATCCCGGTCAACAAGCAGGATCCGGCCCAGACCATGGAACTGCTCTGCAGCGCCATCAAGTCGGTGTATGCGTCGGTCTATTTCAAGGAGAGCAAGGCTTATATTGAGGCCACCTCCAATGTGATCGATGAGGAGAAGATGGGCATTGTGATTCAGGAGGTGTGCGGAACCCGTCACGGGGATCACTACTACCCAACCATTTCGGGAGTGGCCCGTTCCATCAATTTCTATCCCATTGCTCCGGAAAAACCTGAGGACGGCATTGCCAAGGTGGCATTCGGACTGGGAAAATATATTGTGGATGGGGGTGTCAGCCTGCGTTTTTCCCCGGCCTATCCCAAGAAGATCACTGCAGCTTTCATCCAGCAAGATGATGCTGCGTGATACCCAGAAACAGTTCTATGCCCTGGACCTGCACGAGGAAAGGTACCATACGTCCACCGACGATGCGGTGAACCTGGCACGGCTGAAAATCTCCGCCGCAAAGGATGACAAGACCCTGAAGCATGTGGCCTCGGTGTATGACTACCAGTCGGATGTGGTGCGTGACGGGATCCAGTATGAAGGAAAGAGGATCATCACTTTTGCAGGGATCCTGCAGCATGAAACCTTCCCCCTGGCTGCCATCGTAAAGGAGCTGCTGGAGATTGGCCAGCAGGAGATGAACCTGCCCATTGAGATCGAATTTGCGGTGAATATGGATGTGCCCGAAGGACTCCCCTATGTATTTAATTTTCTGCAGATCAGGCCCATTGTGGAGACCGACCAGTCAGCCTCGCGATCGATATGGATTATGGTGAACCCCGAGGAGACCATCCTCTATTCCCAATCGGCCCTGGGCAACGGGGAGTTCACCGGGATCAGGGACCTGGTTTATGTGAAGCCCGAAAGCTGGGATCCCGCCAAAAGCAGTGAAATTGCCAGCCTGATGGAAGCATCAACAGTGGTTTCCACAAGGAGAAAGGGGCAACCGAAGAAAAGAGGCGAGAGGGAAATGGATATGTGCTGGTTGGCCCGGGAGGTGGGGCTCTTCCGATCCGTGGCTGGGGATCCCGGTGAAGTGGTCGCAGATCTCCGAGGCGCGTATCATTGTGGAATCGGGACTGGAGAATTACCGCATCGATCCCAGCCAGGGAACCCATTTCTTCCAGAACCTGACCTCCTTCGGGGTGGGCTACATGACCATCAATCCCTTCATCAATGATGGTTTTTACGATCCGGGATACCTGGACGCATTGCCGGCTGTGTATGAGGATGAATATATCAGGCATGTGCGTTTCCCTGAGGAACTGGTGGTCCGCATCGATGGCAAAACCAACCGGGGCGCAGTGATGAAAGCGGAAGGAAGCCCTCCCGGATAAACAAAATGCGATTCAGTGTGTTAAGTATGATGAAAACACCATCATTCACGCGTTGAAAACCGATTTCTACAATGAACAAAAGAGAATTTTTAAAGACTTCAGCCATCCTTGGGGCCGGAACACTGATTGCCCCTGCGGTGGCTTCTTCATGCATGAACTGCTCTGCTGCAGGCGGAGCCACTGCCTCCCTGGTAGCCACCAGCGGTGAAGGAAAATTTGCCCAACCCGAACTGGGATATGCCTTTGATGCACTGGAACCCCATATCGATGCCATGACCATGGAGCTGCATTATGGAAAGCACCATGCAGGTTATACCAGAAAATTCAATGCTGCGCTGGAGCATGAGGACCTGCACCCCACCGATATCTATAAAATCTTTGAATCTGTCTCCAACTATGGAGCCGGCGTAAGAAACAATGGGGGAGGTTATTTCAACCACAACCTCTACTGGAAATTCATGTCACCCGATGGCGGCGGTGACCCACAGGAAAACTGGCCGAAGCCATTGCCAGGGATTTTGGATCATTTGAGGAGTTCAAAAAACTGTTTTCCGCCACTGCTGCCAGTCATTTTGGCTCGGGCTGGGGATGGCTGCTCCTGGATGGGGAGGGGAAACTCCAGGTAACTTCCACACCCAACCAGGACAATCCCCTGATGGATGTGGCCGAGGTACAAGGAACCCCGCTGCTCAACATCGATGTGTGGGAGCATGCCTACTACCTCAATTACCAGAACATGCGCAAGAGTTATATTGAGGCCTACTGGAATGTAATGGACTGGAACTTTGTAGGAGCACTGTTCGAGGAAGCTGAAGGCTAGCAGAAGTTATGACTTCCCGGCAGGGGGTCATTGCATCCATATCACGGGCATGATACTATCGTTTGATACTATCACCAGGTCAGTGAAAGTATAGTATACCCTCGCCAGAGAAAACTTAGAATCTCAATTTTATTTCAACCCCTCTCTGCAGATGCAGGGAGGGGCTTTTTCATGTCTTGCAAACCTGCTCTTAATCATACATTTTGGTGTTGTAAAATCTCCGCAGAAAAGGCAATTTTGAGATTGCATTCCGTCCGGATGTTTTGTGAGCCAACTGGGATTTTTTAGCGAAGCTAAACAACCACTTGGCGAAGAAAATATCTGGACGGTACAATATAACATTTAACTGCAACTAAATTGCAGCGTTATGAACGTAGATACCATCATGAACGACCTGGTAAAGAAGCATCCGGGTGAGGTTGAATATCACCAGGCAGTTCGCGAGGTCCTTGAATCCATTGAGGAAGTATACAATGAGAATCCCCATTTCAGGTCAGCCAACATTGTGGACCGCATCATTGAACCCGACCGGGTTATGGTCTTTAAGGTGCCCTGGGCAGACGACCAGGGATCGGTGCATGTGAACCTGGGATACCGGATCCAGTTCAACAATGCCATCGGACCTTACAAGGGCGGACTGAGGTTTCACCCCAGTGTGAACCTGAGCATCCTGAAGTTCCTGGGATTTGAGCAGATTTTTAAAAACAGCCTGACCTCCCTTCCCATGGGCGGTGCCAAGGGTGGATCTGATTTCGATCCCAAGGGAAAATCCAACGCGGAGATCATGCGTTTCTGCCAGGCTTTTATGATGGAGCTCTGGAACAACATTGGTCCGGATACGGATGTTCCGGCCGGTGATATCGGTGTGGGTGGCCGCGAAATCGGGTACCTCTACGGTATGTACCGCAAGCTGGCCAGGGAGAATACGGGAGTGCTCACCGGCAAAGGGATCAACTGGGGCGGATCGCTGATCAGGCCAGAGGCCACCGGCTTCGGATGTGTCTATTTTGCCAAGGAGATGCTGGCCACCAAAGGAGAGTCCTTCAAAGGAAAAAAGGTGGCGATTTCAGGTTTCGGGAACGTGGCCTGGGGGGCTGCATTGAAGGTGACCGAGCTGGGAGGCAAGGTGGTCACCCTGTCCGGGCCTGACGGGTATATTTACGATCCCGAAGGAATTTCCGGTGAGAAGATCGAATACATGCTGGAGCTCCGGGCTTCCAACGAAGATATTGTGGCACCCTATGCCCTGGAATTTGACAGCGGTGAATTTGTCCAGGGAAAGAGGCCCTGGGAGGTGAAGGTGGATATTGCGCTTCCCTGTGCCACGCAGAACGAACTGGATGATAACGATGCCGATGCACTGATCGCCAATGGCTGCATCTGCGTATGCGAAGGGGCCAACATGCCCTGTACACCAGAGGCCATTGAGAAATTTCAGGACAGGAAAGTTCTCTATGCACCCGGCAAGGCTGCCAATGCAGGAGGTGTGGCCACGTCCGGACTGGAGATGGCGCAGAATTCCATGAAGATCAACTGGAGCCGTGCCGAGGTGGATGACCGCCTGCATCACATCATGACCAACATTCATGAAAACTGTGTGAAGTATGGCACCAATCCCGACGGGTATGTGGATTACGTGAAAGGGGCCAACATTGCCGGCTTCCTGAAGGTGGCCGATGCCATGGTGGACCAGGGCTTGCTCTAGTGAGCCATCAGATTGACTCTTGAATTTGGACTGGATCTTAGGCAGTCCCAAAGCAGTGCCAGCCTTAAGGCATGGATAATCAGTGAGTAATTTACCGCGCATTCAGGTTTATTCCAGAGCAGAATTACTGAAATCTGAATATTTCAAGAAAATGGTTAATTTCGTTTTTCTTTTGGAATTATTTGAGATTAGTAACCAGTAATTGGCATGTTATTTAACTCCATTGATTTTGCAGTATTTTTCCCTGTAGTTTTTATACTTTATTGGTTTATCACCGCAAGAATCTGAAGCTACAGAATATACTTATTGTTGCATCCAGTTATGTTTTTTATGGTTGGTGGGATTGGAGGTTTCTGTCCTTGATTATATTCAGCACCGTTGTTGATTATTATGTGGGTAGCTTAGAAGAGAAGAGAATAATACAAAAAGGAAAGTCCTGCTGTGGACAAGTATTCTTGTGAATCTGGGATTTCTTGGGCTTTTTTAAATATTACAATTTTTTTCTTGAAATTTTATACATGCTTTTCATTTTTTGGCTAGAGATCAAAGCCAATTCCCTGAATATAATTCTGCCGGTAGGGATTAGTTTTTATACCTTTCAAACCTTAAGTTATACAATCGATGTATACAGAAGAAAACTAGAACCAACAAAAGATTTTATTGCATTTGCTGCCTTTGTAAGTTTTTTCCCTCAACTTGTTGCCGGTCCCATCGAAAGAGCCACGAATCTTATTCCCTCAGTTTTACAGAAGACGGAAATTTGATTATCAAAAGGCGGTAGATGGAATGCGGCAGATACTCTGGGGATTGTTTAAAAAGATGGTGATTGCTGATAACTGTGCAGAATTTGTGAATCAGATATTTAATAATTCATGCCGATTATTCAGGCAGTACATTGCTACTTAGGGGCCTTGTTTTTTGCATTCCAAATTTATTGTGATTTCTCAGGGTATTCTGATATTGCTATTGGCACTGCCCGGATTTTTGGATTTGATCTGATGAGGAATTTTGCTTTTCCATATTTTTCAAGGGATATTGCCGAATTTTGGAGGCGTTGGCATATTTCCCTCTCCACCTGGTTTAGAGATTACCTTTATATTCCCTTGGGGGAAGCAGAGGTGGATGTGGATGAAAGTTAGAAATACATTTCATCATTTTTGTTGTAAGTGGCTTCTGGCACGGAGCCAACTGGACATTTATTGTCTGGGGAGCTTTAAATGCAATCTACTTCCTACCCTTACTGCTTCTCAAGAGGAACCGAAGGAATATAGAGAATGTGGCAATGGGTCGGTATTTTCCATCCATTCGTGAATTTGCCGGCATGTCCTTAACCTTCGGGATGACACTATTTGCATGGATTTTTTTCAGAGCTGAAAGCATTGGGCATGCATTCAGTATTATTTCAGAAATTTTCTCTGGCTCACTATTCACAGTTCCGGATTTATCAGGATTGAACAGGTCCTATCTGACCATTTTGTTAATCATCCTTTTTGTCGTTGTGGAGTGGCTGGGCAGAGAACAGGAGTATGCCATTGCCCATGTGGCCAAAAACTGGAAGCGGCCCTATCGCTGGGTTCTTTACTATGCACTTGTTCTTGCAATCTATATTTTCGGAAATTTTTCGCAGAGTATTGAGTTTATCTATTTTCAATTCTAGGTAATGAGGACATATTTATTACGAATACTTGTTTTTTGCACAGGATTACTTCTTCTTAATGTCTTAGGATATATGTTTGTCAAGAAGAAATATTTAATGAGTTATGAGCAGGTAAAACTTGACTTTGATACCTACCTGCTTTCTGACTCACATGGAAAGCGATTGGGTGATATAACGGAGGAATTTAATGTTTACAATTTCTCTTCGTTGGGGGATTCATATTACGATATGCGCAGGAAGCTTGAGTACCTGATTCGTGAAACAGAGGTATCCAAAGTCATCATCGGTCTGCCTGATTATGGATTGAGTAATTACAGGGATAGTAAAAATAACCTTGACAGGTCAATCTATTTTTCAAATTTGAAAGAATCTGACAATAAGATTGAATATTTGTCGGAGAGGTACCTGAAAAGATATATCGTATTGCTGAATCCGAAGAGCAGGGATATTCTGGTGTGGAATTCATTGTCAAATCTATCTTCTCTGGTGAAGGGTGATGCAAAGGATAATGACAGAGAATGGTCAAGTCTATCATACAGCGAGCAAAAGAAACTTTCCGAAATAAGGGCCAAAGAGCAATTCTATAATACGGAACTCTCAGAACCACTTTTTATAGAACTCGGAAAGATCATCTCGATTTGTAAGGAGCACGAAATTGAACTGATTGGTATTAAATTCCCTGTAACAGAGGTTTACATGAAAGCAATCGGGTTCAACTGTACCTCTTCAGACAGCCTTTTTAAGATGAATAATCTGGAGGTTTTTGATTACAGGCAATTGTATTTCGACAAGAACGAATTCTTCAGGGATCAGGACCATTTGAATCCAGAGGGGAGTAAGGTTTTTGTGAAAATGATCGCCTTCAATGAAGTGTTTTAACCGGTCAGATATACTTTGAATACATCTTCACATTAGAGTTCTCTGGGATCAAAGGAAAGAATATTAAAGAAAAGAACTTAGGAAAACAGCGAGCTGAGATTAGGAAATTTATCGAATATCAGTTCCCGCAGAGGGTCAGTCTTCAATCTCCAAGTAGACTTATTCGTATTTAAAACATGGCTGAAAAAAGAATTCTATATGAAGTCTCCATTATACGTCCGTTGGTGATTTCCCTTTTGGTGGTAGCACACTCGCTGACCATATTTAACGGTGGGTGGTCCACACCAGATGGAGTTGCTGATATTAACGCTTATGCCTGGATAAGGAGTTTTATTACGGGCTTCAGGATAGAAACAATTGCTTTGATCGGAGGGTATGTATTTGCATATCAGGTAACCACATTGGGTCGCAATTATCATTTTGGAAGGTTTGCATTAAAGAAGATGCATAGACTGATTATTCCCTGTATATTCTTTGGTGTATTTTACATGTTATTTTTTAAAGACCTGCGTGAGTACTCGGTTTTCAGATTCATGGTTGAATTGTTATCCGGACCTGGTCATTTATGGTTTCTGCCTATGCTATTCTGGTGTTTTCTGGCAGTTCTGCTGTTGGACAGGGTAGTAAAAAAAAGGAAGTTGCTTGTTCTTATCCTCCTATTTCCTGTTTCATTGTTACCAGAATTAGTTCCTTTTGGAATTGGGAGATCGGCCCATTTCTTGTTTTACTTCTATGGTGGATATTATTTGTGGACTGTTAAAGATATAATCCTCGCGAAGCTAGGTAAACCGTTCCTTCTCTCGCTTCTCACACTGCTTTATTTCCTACTAGTCCCTGTTAGTGTGTTTATCTCAAACCAGCAAATTGAAATATTTTGCAATCCTTTGTTCAACAAAGCATTCAACTTGTTGGTGATTAATACCAGCAACTCTATAACGACGATAGTTGGAATTTTAGCCCTGTATTCAATTGTTTGTTTCTTTGTCTATAAGAAGAAATATGTTCCAGGAGCGTGGGTCCTCACTGTGAATAGGCTTTGTTATGGAATATATGTATTTCATCAATTCCTGTTGTTATGGTTGTATTTTCACACAGGATTGCCGCAGCATGTGAATTCATATATACTGCCCTGGATTGCCTTGTTTTTAGCATATTCTTTTTCATTACTTTTTACCAAGTTGTCTTTTCAGACCAGGATTGGGAGATATCTGATCGGATAGATAAGAAGCCTGCACTTTCGTGCAGGGCCTGTACCAAATCTGGGGCAGGATTGCTCTCTCCGGGCCTCATGAAGGTGTTTTGGCTATTCTATAAAAACAAGGATTTGAATTCCGTAAAGTTGGGTTGAATCACCACTGATCTCTTTTCCCTGCTGGCAAAGGCGGCAAGTCTTTCAGGGATCTCAACGGGTTTTCCAGTCACCTCCTCCACGCTCTCTTTGAATTTGGCCGGGTGGGCCGTTTCCAGGAAGATGCCGGTGCTACCGTGATGGTCATCCAGTATTTACGCGCAGCCTGGTAACCGGTGGCACCATGGGGATCGCAGAGGTATCCTGTTTTCCTGTATACCCTGCCGATGATCTCCCTGATCTCATGGTCGGAAAAACTGTAGCCATGCATGTGCCTGGTGATCCAATCATGTTTGTTGCCAAAGAGATCCAGGATCCTCTCGAAGTTACTGGGATCGCCCACATCCATGGCGTTGGCCAGGGTGGCCACCGAGGGACGGGGTATGAATTTTCCGGTGAGGAGGTAGGAGGGGACCACGTCATTGATGTTATTGGCGGAAAGAAATGTGTGGACCGGAAAACCCAATTCTCTTGCCACCAGTCCGGCCGTCATGTTCCCGTAATTTCCGCTGGGGACAGAAAAAAAGAATTCCGCTTCAGGTGAGGGAAGCTGGGCCCATGCCCTGAAATAATAGAATGCCTGGGGAAGGAAACGGGCCAGGTTGATGGAGTTGGCCGAGGTGAGTGTCATCTGTTCGGCCAGTTCGATGATCCATGAAGGCTTCCTTGACCAGTTTCTGACAATCATCGAAGGTCCCTTTCACCTCTATGGCCGAGATATTCTTTCCCAGGGTGGTGAACTGTTTTTCCTGGAGCGGGCTGACCAGTCCCGAGGGGTAGAGCACATGAACCCGGATCCCGGGAACGTCCAGGAAACCATTGGCCACTGCACTTCCGGTATCGCCCGAGGTGGCCACCAGCACATGGACTTCCTTGTCCATATCCCGGGTATAGTAGCCCAGGAGCCGGGCCAGGAAGCGGGCTCCCACATCCTTGAAAGCCAGGGTGGGCCCGTGAAAGAGCTCCAGGGAATAGAGGTCCTCTTCCACCTCGACCAGGGGGGTGTCAAAATTGACCGCATCCTCCGCAATGGTGCGTAACTCCTCTTCAGGGAATATCCTCTCCGAAAAGGAGTTCCGATATTTCAACGGCAATTTCGGTCAGGTTCATCTCCCGGATGGCCATCAATTGCTCCCTGGTAAGGACCGGAATGCTACAGGGCATGAAGAGGCCGCCGTCAGGAGCCAGTCCCTTCAAGAGGGCCTCTTTGAGGCCGATTCGAAGATTCTTGTTCTTTGTGCTGTAGTAGTTCATCGCTTTGTTTTACAGAACACGGCAACCCGCTTCGCTGATTTTTGATATGTAGACTGAGGCATCAATATCCCTGCTCTGTGAAATGGGATTTCATGACTCCACCCACCACTGTGGCCATCTCTTCTCCCCTGCAAAGGCTGAATACAGAGGGCCCGGAACCTGAAAGTCCGGTTCCGATGGATCCTGCCTCCAGGGCAGTGCTGCGCAGATCTTCGAAATCGGGCAGCTGCTGGGTGCGGTAGGGCTCGGCGAAAACATCGGTCACCGACCGGCTGATCAGGGGATAGTCCCCGGTGACCAGTCCGGCCACCAGTCCGGCCAGGTTCCCGCATTGCTGCAGGGCGGTTTTCATAGGGATCATGTCGGGGATTAGCTTCCTGCTTTCCATGGTCTTGATTTCCAGATCGCGGATGTACCACCGCACACCAGAGATCGCTGGGATAGGGAATGTGCTTGATATCCAGCGGATCATACCCGCGGATCAGGGTGAATCCGCCCAGCAGGGCAGGTGCAATGTTATCTGCATGGATCGCTCCGCTGGCTAACTTTTCACCTTCCATGGCGTAGGGGATCAGGGCCTCTGTGTGAAAGGGACAGCCCAGGATCTCATTCACACCCACCACGGCTGCCACGCAACTGGCTGCACTGGAGCCCACACCACTGCCCGGATTGATTTTTCGGGTGAATACCAGGTCGAATCCCTCCTTGCTGTCCAGGTCCTCCAGCAAGGCCCTGGCTGCCACGGAAGCCACATTCTTTTCGGGATCAAGGGGAAGGTTGCAGCCCGATTCATCCACCAGCACCAGGGTTCCGGTCCCGTTTCTCCGGATGATCATCTCATCACCGGGGGCCTCCAGGGCAAAACCCATCAGGTCGAATCCGGGTCCCACATTGGACACGGTGGCCGGACCAAATACTTTTACTTCGTCTCGCTTCAAATCTCTGAAAGTTTAGAAAACATGGGGTCATCGATCTCGCGCAATGACCTGATTTTCATATCGGCCGCTCCAAAGCGGGACTGCTCATATTCATGTGGATCGGGCATGGTCAGCACCTTCATCCGGGCTGCTTTTGCTGAGATCACCCCAAAAAAGGAGTCTTCGATGGCAAGGCACAGGGTGGGATCCACTCCAAGTTTCCCGGCAGTATGCAGGTAGATCTCCGGATGGGGTTTCCCGGGCATTACGTTGGCCGCTGAGACCACCACCTTAAACTGTTCTTTCAGCTGGTGCTTTCCCAAAACTGCTTCGATATGCTCATGGGTGGAACAGGATGCCAGGGCAAGCGGCAATCCCTTCTCCCTGAAGAAGCGGATGGCCTCTAGGGCTCCATCCATCAGGGCTACCTCTGTAGCCATCTTCTCCACCATTTGCTGGTCGTACTTGTCGGTCAGCTCCTGCCGGTTAACGAAGTTGAGGCTAAAGTACTCACACCAGTGATCGATCATCTCCACGGTGACCAGCCCCCTGGTCTGTTTCAGCAAAGGCGGGGTCAGGTTGATCCCAAGTTCCCCGAACAGGTCTATTTCGGACTGCTGCCAGAGGTTCTCGGAATCGATGAGGACGCCGTCCATGTCAAATATGATAGCTCGTATACTCACTTTGTTCGTAAAAACTTGTTTTGCTTTGCTAACGTAAATGGTAATCAGACAATAGTAAATTAAACACTCTCCAAATTACCCCTTACCACTTACCATTTACCACTTACCATTTACCACTTACCACTTACCCCTTACCATTTACTACTTACCATTTACTACTTACCATTTACCACTTACCATTTACCATTTACCATTTATACATTCGCAACGCGAATGACATCTGCAAATACCCCGGCTGCTGTCACTTCTGCTCCTGCGCCGTAACCCTTCACAATCAGGGGCAGCTCCAGGTAGCGGTCCGTGGTGATCAGGATGATGTTGTTGCTGGCTTCCAGAGGATAGGCCGGGTGGGAAACATCCACCTCTACCAGCCCCATTTTACCCTTGCCCTCATCCAGGGTGGCCAGGTAGCGCCATTTCAGTCCCTTTTCGGCCATGACCTTCCGCTTCTCTTCAAATTCCGCATCCAGGTCCTTCACTTTGTCCCAGAAGGATTCCAGGCTGCCTTCGAAGAGTTCGTCGGGTAAAAAGGGCATCACTTCAATATCTTCCTGTTCCATTTTATAACCCGACTCCCGGGCCAGGATCAGTAATTTTCGCTTCACATCGGTGCCGCTCAGGTCAAGCCTGGGATCGGGTTCCGAATATCCTTCCTCCATGGCCATGCGGATCGCCTTGCTCAAAGGTATCTCTTTACTCATGGTATTAAAAATATAATTGAGCGTTCCGGAGACCACCGCCTCCAGTTTCAGAATCCTGTCACCACTGTGCATCAGGTCATTGATGGTACTGATGACCGGAAGTCCGGCAGCCACATTGGTTTCGAAACTGAATTTCACTCCCCTGTGGATGGCGTTCTCTTTCAGCTCCTTGTAGAAGCTGTATTCGGAACTGCAGGCGATCTTATTGGCGGTCACCACCGAAACGTAGGAGTCCATGAGCCTCCCGTAACACTGAGCCACTGCTTCGTTGGCTGTGCAGTCAATGAAGACCGAGTTGCGCAGGTTGTGACTCCGGATCTCTTCCACATACTGGTCCAGGTTCGCTGGTGCCCCGCCTTCGAGACGCTCCCGGAAGGAACCAGGATCGATGCCTGCCGGGTCCACAAGCATCTTACGGCTGTTGGTGATCCCGGTCAGGTTGACCTTCAGTTTGTGGGTTTTGAGCAATTTCTCCCGTTGCTTTTCCAACTGGGCAATGAAGCGTTGTCCCACCTTCCCCAGGCCGGCCACATAGAGGTGGAGTTCCCGGTAGTCGGAAAGGAAAAATCCTTCATGGATCAGGTTCAGGGCTTTTTTCAGGCTCTCTTTCCGGATGGCCACAGAAATGTTCAGTTCACTGGAGCCCTGGGCAGTGGCAATGACACTGATCCCGTTCCTTCCCAGTGATTTGAAAAGGATGGCAGAGATACCCGGTTTGTGCCGCATGCCTTCTCCCACGATGGCAATGATGGAGAGCTCAGAGATCACTTCAATCTCCATCTCTTCCCGGTGTTCAATCTCGATCTCAAATTCCTCCCTGAGTGCTGCAACAGCTGTGCCCGAATCCAGGGGTGATACAGCAAAGGAGATGGTCATCTCGGAAGATGCCTGGGTAATCAGGATAACATTCACATCGTAACGGGCCAGGGAGCTGAATACCCTGGCTGATGTACCGGTTTTTCCCACCATTCCGGTTCCGCGGACGGTGATCAGGCGTAACATCATCGATGGATGAGATTCCTTTGATCATCTCGCTTTGCTTGCACCGAATGTCCTGCGAGATCAGGGTTCCTGGCTGGGAGGAGTCAAATGTGTTTTTCACCCTGATGGGGATGTTCTCTTTGTATGCCGGTGTAAGGGTGGGGGTAAAGATCACTTTTGCCCCGAAATGTGAAAGTTCCATGGCCTCTTCGTAGCTCATGCACTCTACGGGGTAGGCTTTGGGAACAATCCGTGGATCGGCGGTCATAAATCCATTCACATCGGTCCAGATCTCCAGCACATCTGCATGCAGGGCTGCTGCAAAGATGGCTGCCGTATAGTCCGATCCGCCCCTGCCCAGGGTGGTGGTGCGGCCCTGGTCATCGGAGGCCACAAAGCCGGGAAGGATGGCCAGTGTTTTCAGATCCTTCAGTTTGTCCTGTATCTTCTTGTTGGAAATATCGAAGTGTACAGTGGCCTTACCAAAATCACTGTCGGTATGGATCAACTGGCGGGAATCGATATAGATGGCGTTTTTGACATACCTGGCGATGATGGTGGCGGAAAGCCGCTCCCCGAAACTGAGCAGGAAGTCCAGGGTTTTGTTGCTCAGGTCCTGCAGCAGGTATATCCCCTGGAGGGCATCCTGAAACTCTTCCACCAGTGATTCTACTTCACGCAGGGTAAATTCACATGTTTCGCCGCTTATTAGTGTTTTGACCGCTTCCACATGGCGTTCCCTTATGGTGGTCATCTCCTCCCTGAAGGCAGGATTTCGTTCACTGGCCAGGGTGGCCATGTGAATGATCTGGTCTGTAATTCCTCCGAAGGCGCTGACCACCACAACACAGGGGCCTGACTGCTCCTCGAGGATCTTTTTCACAATCTGGATGTTCCCGGTACTTCCAACGGAGGTTCCGCCGAATTTCAAGACTTTCATGTGTTCACTTTTTCATATATAAAAAAAGGGGCCCCCGGGACCCCTTGTGCTTTGTATGCAGGGCCACGATTATGCGCTCTGTGTGGTCATTCCCCTGTCCACTTTTTTGATCAGTCCCTGCAATACTTTACCGGGACCCACCTCTGTAAATGATGTGGCTCCGTCGGCAATCATATGTTGAACGGTTTGTGTCCATCGCACCGGTGCGGTAAGCTGGGCCACCAGGTTACGCTTGATTTCGGCAGGATCGGACGACGGGGATGCACTTACATTCTGGTAAACGGGGCATACAGGTGTGCTGAAAGGAGCCTCTTTGATGGCCTCTTCCAGTTCCGCCCTGGCCGGTTCCATGAGCGGTGAGTGAAAGGCACCTCCCACCGCCAGCTTGAGGGCCCTTTTGGCTCCCAGTGCTGTTAGTTTCTCAACGGCCAGGTCGATGCCAGGAAGCGATCCGGAGATAACGATCTGACCCGGGCTGTTGTAATTGGCTGCCACCACAATCTCGTCAATGCTGTTGCAAACCTGTTCCACTTGTTCATCTTCCATACCCATGATGGCTGCCATGGTGGAAGGTTCTGCTTCACAAGCCTTCTGCATGGCCAGTGCACGCTTAAATACCAGGTTCAGCCCATCGCTGAAATCCAGGGTTCCGTTGGCAACAAGTGCTGAAAACTCTCCCAGGGAATGACCTGCCACCATGTCCGGCTGAAAGCCCTCAATGGTTGTGGCCAGGATCACCGAGTGCAGGAAAATGGCAGGCTGGGTCACCCTGGTCTGCTTCAGATCCTCCTCGCTTCCGCTAAACATCAGGTCGGTAATCCGGAATCCCAGCTCTTCATTGGCCTGTTCGAACAACTCTTTGGCCTGCGAATGAGCTTCATACAATTCCAATCCCATCCCTACATACTGGGCCCCCTGCCCGGGAAAAACAAATGCGCGCATTTTGAATCAATAAAAGTTTAAGCAAAAGTACAAAAAGTTAGCGAAGGGTAGCACCGATCAGGTGGATGAACTCCTCCCGGGTCTTTTCCGATTTCATGAATCCTCCGGTAAAGGCAGATGTGGTGGTGACCGAGTGTTGTTTCTGAACTCCCCGCATGACCATGCAAAGGTGGAGTGCTTCGATGACCACAGCCACACCAAGCGGTTTGAGAGTCTCCTGGATGCAGTCACGAATCTGAACCGTGAGCCTCTCCTGGACCTGCAGCCTTCGGGAATAGGCATCCACCACCCGGGCAATCTTGCTGAGGCCTGTGATTCTGCCATCAGGTATGTAGGCCACATGGGCTTTTCCTATGAAGGGGAGCATGTGGTGTTCACACATGGAAAACAGTTCGATATCCTTCACGATCACCATCTCCTCATAATCCTCATGGAACATGGCTGATTTTAGAATCTCAGTGGGGTCGATGCCATATCCCTGGGTGAGAAACTGCATGGCTTTGGCCACCCTTCCGGGGGTCTCTTGAAGGCCTTCCCGTTTTGCGTCCTCACCCAGCAAACCCAGTATTCCGTCGTAGTGCTCCGTTAGTTTGGAAGTGGTTTCATCATCCCATCGTTCGATTTTATCGTACCCACCATTCAGGTTTTTTCCCAGGCCATTGTTGATCTTGTCCATATCTTTTATTTTCCAAAGTACTCCACTGAATTGTTCTCTGTCTCCTGAAGTTTCACCGAATGCAGTTTGATTCCCAGCGCACTGATGTGTGGCTCCAGTTCACCCCATATCCCCATGGCCAGGTTCTCTGTGGAGATAAACTGCCCTTTCATGAAATCCACCTCCAGGTTGATGTTTCTGTGGTCCAGCTTGACAACCACCTGTTCCCTGATGATTTGCCCCAACTGCTTGAGATCTACCACATAGCCTGTTTGGGGATTGACCTCCCCGGCTATGGTTACCCACAAGACATAGTTATGTCCGTGCCAGTTGGGATTGGCACACTGCCCGTACATCTTCTCATTCTCCTGGTCAGACAGAGCAGGATTAAAAAGCCTGTGGGCTGCACTGAAACGTTCTCTGCGTGTGATGTAAACCATGATGTTATTAATAACAAAGTAACGAAATTATTGGGGAGTATGTTCGCGACCATGCCATATAAGTGCATTCATAAGATTTTTTAAAAATCCTTATCTTGTGCGCTATGATTGTGATAACAGGGGCTGCAGGCTTTATCGGAAGCAACCTGATCGCCGGCCTTAACGATGCTGGCTACAAAGACCTTGTCCTGGTTGATGATTTCAGCCGCGCAGACAGGGAGAGAAATTATATGGGGAAAGTATTTTCAGTCCTTGTGGACCGCACAGCGTTTCCACTCTGGGTGGAAAAGAATCACCGCAACATCCAGGTGATTCTTCACCTGGGAGCCAGGACCGACACCACCGAATTCTCATGGGAGGTTTTTCAGGAGCTGAATGTGGACTACTCCCGGAAGGTGTTCAAGCAGTGTGTTGCATACGGGCTTCCCCTGATCTATGCCAGCTCGGCTGCCACATATGGTCTGGGCGAACATGGCTATTCTGATGATCACCCGGTGGTCTCCAGGCTGGAGCCACTGAATCCATACGGCAGAAGCAAGAATGAGTTTGATGGCTGGGTTTTGGAACAGGAGAAAAAACCGTTCTTCTGGGCGGGACTGAAATTTTTCAATGTCTATGGCCCCAATGAGTACCACAAAGGAAGGATGGCTTCGGTGGTGTACCATGCCTACAAGCAGATTCGCGAGACGGGGGGAATGAAGCTGTTCCGTTCGCATGATCCCGGATTCAGGGACGGTGAACAATCCAGGGATTTTGTCTATGTGGGAGATGTGGTGGATGTGATTATTTTCATGATGGAAAACCGGCCCCGCAGTGGCCTTTACAACCTGGGCACCGGGGAGGCTTCCACTTTTAAGGATCTGGTTTCGTATACCTTTCTTGCCATGGGGAAGGAGCCTGAAATAAGCTTTATTGATACTCCGGAAGATATCCGGGATAAATACCAGTATTTCACCCAGGCGAAGATGGAAAAACTAAGGAATGCAGGGTATTTGAAACCATTTACCTCCCTGGAGGAGGGTGTGACCACCTATGTGTCTCAATATCTGATGAACAACCGGACCAACTAAAACCCAGATCTATGCTACCCGATCGGAATGCGGCACTGGAGAAGCTCCAGGAACATATAGTCAATGAAAAAACAATAGTGCACTCCCTTGCCTCTGAAGCTGTGATGCGGGCACTGGCCAGGAGACTGGGTGAGGATGAAGATCGCTGGGGGCTCACCGGCTTGTTGCATGATATTGATATGGAAGTGACCCATGCTGATCCCAAAGTACATGCTTTGAAAGCCGAGGAGCTGCTTGAGGCGTTCAGTCTGGATGCAGAGATGATCGATGCCATACGGATGCACAATGACGAGGCTACGGGGATGCCCCGTTCAACAACCTTCCAGCATGCACTGGCCGCCGGCGAGACCATCACGGGTCTCATTTATGCCACCACCCTGGTCTATCCCGATAAAAAAATCGAAAGTATAAAATACAAATCGGTTCGCAAGCGGATGAAGGAGAAAGCCTTTGCCGCAGGTGTGAACCGCGATCACATCATGGAGTGTGAAAAGATCGGCATTCCCCTGGATGAGTTCATCCAGCTCTCGGTAGATGCCATGCGGGGCATTTCAGCGGACATCGGCCTCTGAAATGCAAGGTCCTCACAAGGTACTGAGTACTCAGTACTGTGGCACTGTGCACTACTTGGTGGCCCAGCAGCCTGTCATAGCGGGTGCCCGGGGGACGATGATAGAAGAGGATCAGGTATTCGTTTTCCGTTTCATAGAAGGAGCCTTCGATCTCCGCCACATCAAACTGCTCTGAAAAGGCCGGAAGGAAGAGGTACCTGTAGTTGTAGACGCCCTGTTTTAGCATCAGGGATTTGACGTAAGCGCCCTCTTCCTCCCTCCATTCCATGCGGCTCATGTCGTTGTACTGCCAGTTGGTGAGTGCCCCGGCGATATAAACTGAGCCGTCCAGGGGGAGGGTCATGTTCAGCCTGAAATGTACCATCACATAGTCCGCATCCACACCCGGATGATGGCCGCCTTCGGACTGGATGTGGAACTTGCCGTTGATATCCTCTTTGCTGAGGTAGACGTGGGGAAGGTTGGGCTCGTCGGGTTTCAGTTCGAAGTGGTAAGTGGAGTTGATGAAGTCGATCCGCTGCACATAATAGGTGGGTGTGCGGGTGTTCTTGGTATCAAAGAACCTGTATTCGTTTCCACCCGGGAAGATGTTCTCCTCCTGGAAATCATAGACCAGTTCGCCCTGGTTGACCATGTAGGGGAGGAGCGGACCGACGGCCATGTCCCACTGGCCGTTCTGGCAGATGATGGCGTGGGTCTCAGAGAAGGGATCGTCGATGGAGTACCCGGAGTGCTGGACCGTAAAATCCACTTCATGGCAGCAGCCCTGGTATTTCTGCAAAACAGGGATGCCTGCTTTGGCTTCGATGTTGACCAGGCCCTCGGTGACCAAAAACCTGCGGGTGAATACCACATCATCCGGATCCCAGTCCCGGTACACCACCAGCAGGTAATTCCCCGAAACTGTCAGTCTTGTATTTTCATTGGGGATTTGCAGGGTGTGATGCAGATAGCTGGCATAGGTGTTGAAAGAGGGCTCACCACCCGGGATTTCATTTTCCGGATAGCCCTCCAGGTATTCCTGCTGGGTCAGGTCAGAGAGGGTCCAGTCGGCATTGCAGTGGAGCACCTTATATAAAAGGGTGGCATCGCCTGAAGTGAGGTCATCAAATTCGAGGACAAGGGGAATATCTTCATGCAGACGGATCACCGGGTAGCTGAGTTGCCATCCCTCCCGGTACAGCTGAATGGTTCTTATGTTGTGCCCAGGCACCACCTCCCTGAGCACTCCGTTGGAATCTTCGTAGGGCAACTGACATTGCACAGGTGAGATACTGACCTGTGTCAGGAATATGTATGTTATTAAAACGAGGTATGTTTTTCATCATATGTTTGGTTCATGAAGCGGACCGGTTGAAAAGCAGCAAGAACCGTACCCCGATCTGATTTGACTGCTTTGGCCGCGAAAGCCGCCCTTTTCATATGGTAATATATACAAATCTAGATTTTCAGATATTTTATCTCTGGAGTAAGTTTGTGGCTTCACAAAAATAGCTATTTTTACACATTCTTTTACTGTTACACAGTTCACAATGACAGAGGTAATTAAGATTAAAAAAGGTCTGGATATCCATATGAATGGAGAGGCCGAAAAAATTTACGTGAAAGCCCCGAGGGCCAAAACCTACGCGATTAAGCCGGTAAACTGGCACGGGCTCACTCCAAAGATCATTCCCAAACTATGTGATCCTGTGAAGGTGGGGACCCCCATCTTCTTTGACAAGTATAATCCGGAGGTGAAATTTACATCGCCGGTGAGCGGGATCCTGCTGTCCATCAACCGGGGTGATCGCCGGAGGATCATTGAAGTGACCATCGAGGATGACGGCAAGGATACGCCTGAGACTTTCCTCCAGGGGGATCCTTCTGAACTGAGCCGTGAGCAGATCGTGGAGAACTTGCTGAACAGCGGGCTCTGGCCCATGATCCGTAAGAGGCCCTATTCGGTGGTCGCCCGCCCTGACTCGGTTCCCAAATCGATCTTCATATCGGCATTTGATACCTCGCCCCTGGCACCTGACTTTGATTTTGTTTTGAAGGATATGGAAGAGGATTTCCAGTGGGGAGTGAATGTATTGAAAAAACTGACTGAAGGAAAGGTGTATGTGAACCTGGACGGAAGATATCCTTCGGTTAAAACCCTGTCTTCCATCGAAGGAGCTGAGATCAATAAATTCAAAGGTCCGCACCCTGCAGGGAATGTGGGCGTTCATATTCATCACCTGGATCCCATTAATAAGGGTGAGATTGTCTGGGTGGTGCTGCCGCAGGATGTGGTCACCATAGGTAAACTGTTTAAGACAGGAAAATATGATCCTTCAGTGGTGGTGGCCCTCACCGGCCCCAGGGTTGAAAAACCTGTGTACCTGAAGACCATTCGCGGAAGTGCTGTGGCTCCCCTTCTGGAAGGACAGCTGAAAGAGGGGAATAACCGTGTGATCAGTGGCAATGTGCTCGATGGAGCAAGCATTGATCCGGAGAAAGGGTACCTGGGCTTCCTTGAATCACAAATTACGGTGATTCCCGAGGGGAACTATGCCGAGTTGTTCGGCTGGGTCCTCCCCGGATTCAAAAAGGCATCCTTTTCCAGGTCATTTGCTTCCACCTGGCTCACGCCGAAGAAAAAGTTTGACATGGATACCAACTATCATGGCGGTGAAAGGGCCTTTGTGATGAGCGGCGAATATGAGAAGGTGGTTCCCATGGACATCTTTCCCGTGGCTTTGCTAAAAGCCATTCTGGTGAATGACATCGACAAGATGGAACAGCTGGGGATCTATGAAGTGGTTGAGGAGGATTTGGCCCTGTGCGAATACATTTGTGCTTCAAAAATTCCGGTTACGAAGATACTCCGGGACGGCTTGAGGGCCCTGCGCAAAGAAATGGAAGATTAATACTTACAACAAGTCATACACATGAGTTCTTTAAGACGATTTGTCACAAAAATCAAAAAGCCTTTTGAGGAAGGGGGCAAGCTTCACATGTTCCATTCAGGATTTGAAGCTGTTGAATCCTTTCTCTTTGTGCCTGACAGGGTAACCACCGGGCGGGTTCATGTCCGTGATGCCATGGATATGAAACGGACCATGATCATCGTGTTGATTGCGCTGGTCCCCACATTGCTGTTTGGGATATGGAATACCGGATTTCACCATTTCCAGGCCATGGGCACCGAAGCCGGATTCTGGCAGATGGTATGGTTCGGATTCCTGAAGATCTTACCCATCATTATCGTTTCCTATGTAGTGGGTCTGGGAATTGAGATTGCCTTTGCGCAGGCTCGCAAAGAGGAGGTGGCAGAAGGCTACTTCGTTTCAGGGATGCTGATCCCACTGGTCATGCCAGTTGATGTGCCCCTTTGGATGGTGGCAGTGGCTACAGTCTTTGCCGTTGTGATCGGGAAAGAGGTTTTCGGCGGGACCGGTATGAATATTTTGAATCCTGCACTGGTTGCCAGGGCCTTCCTGTTTTTTGCCTACCCCAGTCACATGTCAGGCGACAAGGTGTGGATCTCAGGCCTGAGCGATGGTACGGGTGTGGTGGACGGGTATACGGGATCAACCATCCTGGGACAGGCAGCACAAAATACATCTACTTTCGTGAATGGACTGGGTGAAACATATTCTTCCTGGCAGATGTTCCTGGGGACCATCCCCGGCTCCATCGGTGAAACATCCACGCTGGCCATTCTGATCGGGGCTGTGATCCTGATTCTGACCGGTGTCGGAAGCTGGAAGGTCATCGTCTCCGTGTTTGCCGGTGGTGCAGTCATGGGGCTCATCTTGAATGCTTTTGCAGTCAACGAGTTCATGGAGCTTCCTTTCTGGGAGCACCTGATCCTGGGCGGTTTTGCATTCGGAGCCGTATATATGGCCACAGATCCTGTATCCGCCGCCCAGACCGAGCGTGGTAAATGGATCTATGGCTTTCTGATCGGCTTCCTGGCCATCCTGATCAGGGTCCTGAATCCGGCCTTTCCGGAAGGTGTGATGATGGCCATCCTGCTGATGAATGTCTTTGCACCGCTCATCGACCATTACGTGATCGAGGGCAATATCCGCAAGAGATTGAAAAGAGCTAAAGTAACTGCAAACCAATAACCTAGAAACGGGCATGAGAAGTTTTAGCAATACCTACATATTTGTCTTTTCACTGATCATGGTAACGATTGTGGCGGTGCTGCTGTCATTCGTTTCCATGCAGCTGAAACCCCGTCAACTGATGAACGTCCAGATCGAAAAGAAGCAGGACGTACTGAGATCGGTGGGAAAGGCTGAAAAAGTTGGTGAAGTAAGCGATAAGAACAGCTACATCAATGAGGAGTTTGAGAAGTTCATCTCCGATTCCTATGTGGTGGATTATAAAGGAAATCAGGTGGAAAACGATGCATTCGAAGTGATGCTCGGACTCAACGCTGAGATCAGGTTACCCCGTGAGGAGCGGAAATATCCTGTATTTGTCTACACTGAAACCAGCGGGGACAAGAAATACGTGGTGCCGGTGCGTGGAAAAGGACTCTGGGGTCCCATCTGGGGATACGTTGCCCTGGGGTCTGACCTGAACACCATCTCGGGTGCGGTATTTGACCATAAGTCGGAAACCCCGGGTCTGGGCGCCGAGATCAATACCGGATGGTTCCAGGAACCCTTTGTGGGGAAGACCATTTTTGATGACAATGGCCAGTTTATTTCCATCGAGGTAGTGAAAGGTGGAGCTGATCCATCCAGCATGCACCAGGTAGACGCCATATCGGGAGGTACCATTACCTCCAAGGCGCTGGAAGCGATGCTGAAGGATTGTATGGAGGGCTATGTGGCCCATTTTAAAGAAATCTCAAATTAAAGATATTATGAGTACTGAGAAGGAACCTTTATTCTCCCCGAAGAACATCAAGCTTCTGACGGAACCCCTGGGGAAGAGCAATCCGATTACCATCCAGGTGCTGGGAATCTGTTCGGCACTGGCAGTGACAGTGAAACTGAAGCCCTCCATTGTCCTGGCTATATCAGTGTTGGTGGTCATGGCCGTTTCCAATGTGGTGATTTCCCTCATGAGGAAGATGGTACCACCGCGGATCCGGATCATTGTGCAGCTGGTGGTCATCGCCGCCATGGTGATCCTGGTGGACCAGGTACTGAAAGCCTACGCCTATGATGTGAGCAAGCAGCTCTCCGTATTCGTGGGACTGATCATAACCAACTGTATTATCATGGGGCGCCTGGAGGCCTTTGCACTGGGTAACAAACCCTGGGCCTCCTTTCTGGATGGTCTGGGAAACGCAGCTGGGTACGGATGGATCCTTATTGCTGTGGCCTTTTTCAGGGAGCTCCTGGGATCGGGTACACTGCTGGACATGCAGGTGATTCCCCAGGCCTTTTACGATGCGGGGTATGTGAACAACGGTATGATGATTCTTCCTCCCATGGCACTGGTTGTGGTGGGCATATTCATCTGGGTACAGCGATCCAGGAACAAGGACCTGATCGAGAATTAAAGCTGTTTATTGATCAACAACTAGAAAGAAAAACACCATGGAAAACCTGGTTAACATATTTGTCAAGTCCATTTTCATAGACAACATGATCTTTGCCTATTTCCTGGGCATGTGTTCGTACCTGGCCGTATCAAAAACGGTAAAGACCTCCACAGGCCTTGGAATTGCTGTGATCTTTGTACTTGGATTTACTGTTCCCATCAACTTCCTGCTGGAGAAATTTGTCCTGAAAGCAGGAGCACTTACCTGGATCAGTGAATCATTTGCTGATGTGGATCTGAGCTTTCTCACCTTCATCATGTTCATTGCTGTGATCGCGTCCATGGTCCAGCTGGTGGAGATGATCATTGAGAAATTTGCCCCCACCCTGTATTCCTCTCTGGGTATTTTTCTTCCCCTGATCGCAGTGAATTGCGCCATCCTGGGAGGATCACTCTTTATGCAGGAGCGGGAATATGCAAACATAGCCGAAGCCACTGTTTTCGGACTGGGATCGGGCGTTGGCTGGTTCCTTGCCATTGTGGGCATCGCTGCCATCCGCGAAAAGATAAAGTACTCCCATATTCCTGCACCGCTCAGGGGGCTGGGGATAACCTTCATCATCACCGGTCTGATGGGAATTGCTTTTATGAGTTTTATGGGTATCAAACTTTAACACTATGATTTTTCTCACCTCTACAGCCACTGTCGTTCTAATCAGTATTGGGGTATTCCTTTTCGTGATCCTTCTGCTGGTGGCCATGTTGTTATATGCAAGGTTTAAACTGACCCCACAGGGGGATGTTCAATTTAAAGTGAATGACAAAGAATTTACCGTTTCACCGGGTTCCACCGTACTGAACACCCTTTCGGGCAATGACATCTTTTTGCCATCGGCATGTGGCGGGGGGGGTACCTGCGGCATGTGCAAATGCCAGGTGATTGAAGGAGGCGGAACCATCCTTCCCACCGAAACCGGATTTTTTACGCGTAAGGAGCAGCAGCAGCAGTGGAGGCTGGGCTGCCAGGTGAAACTCAGGGAGGACATGACCATCCAGATTCCCGAAGAGGTCATGGGTATCAAAAAATGGGAGTGCGAGGTGGTCTCCAACCACAATGTGGCCACCTTTATCAAGGAGTTTATCGTCAGGCTTCCCGAAGGTGAGAAACTGAACTTCAAATCGGGCGGCTATATCCAGATCGATGTTCCCAAACTGGAGGTGGATTTCTCCAAGGATGTGGATGTGGAGGATGAGTACCGCGATGAATGGGACAAGTTTAACATGTGGGACCTCCGCATGAAGAATCCGGAGGAGACCTACAGGGCTTACTCCATGGCCAACCACCCTGCCGAAGGGAACATCGTGATGCTGAACATCCGTATCGCCACCCCACCCTGGGATGTGAGCCACGGACGCTTCAAGAATGTAAATCCCGGAATTTGCTCCTCCTATATTTTCTCCCGCAAACCAGGCGACAAGGTGACCATATCGGGTCCCTACGGAGAGTTCTTTATCAAGGAGACCAAAAATGAAATGGTCTATGTGGGTGGCGGTGCCGGTATGGCCCCCATGCGCTCGCACATCTTCCACCTCTTCCACACCCTGGAAACGGGTCGTAAGGTCTCCTACTGGTATGGAGCGCGATCCAAGAGGGAGATCTTCTACGAGGACCATTTCAGGGACATCGAGAAGAAGTTCCCCAACTTCACCTTCAACATCGCCCTGTCGGAGCCTGCCCCCGAAGACAACTGGGACGGCTACACCGGGTTTATCCACCAGGTACTCTATGACAACTACCTGAGGTACCATGAGGAACCGGAGGAGATTGAGTACTACATGTGCGGCCCGCCACAGATGAACGGCGCGGTTTCCAAGTTGCTCTATGACATGGGTGTGCCGGATGAGATGGTGGACTTTGATGACTTTGGCTAATATCCCGGCATTTCCGGCCTAATTATCGCTTCGCTCTTAATTAGTACCGGTATTCATATCCGGATGAACCATGCATGGATGATAGGACTTAGCTACTTCGTCACTTATGCTTATAAAAGATTGCTCAGGAGACGAGTGGTATATCCCTTTGTTAATATTGTTATCTTGCATGAAAATTAGTGTTCGAGAATGAAATCCAATATACTATCCTTCCTGCTCATGCTGGCTATGTGATCTACATCCTGTAATTTTGAAAGAGGCGGGGCGTATTACCCCGTCCAGGGATTTACCCAGGGAACCACCTACCGGATTATTTACCAGCACCCGACTGAGTATGACATGAAAGGGAGGGTTGATTCTCTTCTGAGGGTTTTTGATCTTTCACTCTCCTCCTATGAGCCGACCAGTATCATCACTGGCATCAACCAGAACAGGGAGGGAGTAAAAACCGATACCCTGTTCAGGACCGTCTTCCGGGAAGCGGCCAGGGTCTACCAGCAAACCGGCGGAGCCTTTGATATTACCCTGGCCCCGGTGATCAATGCCTGGGGATTTGGTCCGGGTGAAACACTGGATGTGGACAGTGCCATGGTGGACAGCCTGTTGCAATTTGTGGGAATGGATAAAATCTCACTTGTGGGAGATGAGATCAGGAAAACCATCCCCCAGGTGCAGCTCAATGTGAATGCCATCGCCCAGGGATATGCTGTGGATGTGGTCTCTCAATATCTGGAGGATCTGGGCTGCCGCAATTACCTGGTGGAGATAGGCGGGGAGATCCGTACCCGTGGGAAAAATCCCAAGGGGAGTTTCTGGCGGATCGGAGTGGACCGGCCCGAATATCGGAAACATGATCCCGGGGGAACAGATGCAGGCCATCATCAGCATGCACAACCGTTCCCTGGCTACTTCAGGGAACTACCGAAAATTCTATGAAAAGGATGGGGTACGTATTACCCACTCCATCGATCCGGCCACGGGGTATCCCAAAGAATCAAGGTTGCTGAGTGCGACGGTGCTGACCACCGAATGTATTACTGCGGATGCCTATGCCACTGCATGCATGGTCATGGGCCTGGAGAAAGCGAAGGCATTTATTGAAGACCAGGCGGGCTCCGATGCCTATTTCATTTACGGTGATGATGCGGGCACCTACCAGGTGTGGTATACAGAGGGCTTGAGGAAATACATTGAGATCTCCCTGATGATCATATTATTGTGCAAAATTTGAATGGATTTTATTACCACGGAGACAGTATTCAGTTTTTTATATATTTGACTTTACCTTTTAGATTTTTGAACGGTATGTTAAGAACATGTGCCATACTGATGTGTTTGTTTCAGCTTCTACAGGTATCATGTGAAGTCCAGGTACCCGGGTGTCCAGATCCACTTGCCAGTAACTATAATCCCGGTGTGACATCGGATGACGGAAGTTGTGTATATGATCCTGTTTCAATCAAGCCTGAAAAATCCCTTGAGTTGGATAAGCGGGTTAGTGCCACCTCTGGATTGATATTTTGGGATGAGTTGATTTGGACCATGAATGACAATGGGGATACCAAACTTTACGGAGTGGATACTTCAAATGCCCATATCAAGAAAGAATATGATCTTCAAGGAGTTGTGAATATTAACTGGGAAGAGATTGGGCAGGATGAAGCATACCTGTTTGTTGGTGATTTTGGCAACAATTATACTGGAAACAGAACAGATCTTCATCTTCTTCGTATTGAAAAAAATTCATTGTTATCAGGAAATCCGAACATAGATACAATATGGTACTCATACTCTGATCAGTTTGATTTGGAGGGTGGTCCGGCAAACGAGACAGATTTTGATTGTGAAGCATTTGTGGTCTCAGAAGACAGCATCTACCTGTTTACTAAACAGTGGACAGGTTCACAAACCGGGGTTTATTCACTGCCCAAGCATCCGGGTGTATTCATAGCACAACATATCAACACCTATAATGTGGAGGGATTGATTACAGGCTCTGTATACCTGGAATCCGAAAGAATCCTTGTTCTTTGTGGTTATACAAACCTCTTGTTTCCATTTCTTCATCTATGCTACGATTTTGAAGATCAAGCATTCTTCGAGGGAAAAAACCGAAGGGTAAACCTTGAAATTCCTTTTCACCAGATTGAGGGGATAACAACCCTTGATGGGCTGAACTATTTTGTTTCCAATGAACTGCTATCTAAACAGCCTTTCGTTCACACTCCACAGCAACTCCATTATTTTAATTTGGAAGATCTGCTCAGATCCTACCTTTTAAAATGATAAACAGCGAAAGATTGGTTCAGATCTTTGACCAATAGCCGCATTCAGTGTGTATACACTATGATACATTGTGACTAAATATATGGGGCAATGAGATAGGGTATAAGAGTGAATAGCTTTTTATGTAAGGAACTGGCTTGTTGGTCATAGAAAAGCTGCTGTTTACAGGGCATTCAGGAGAAGAACGGCCACTCATTCCATTGCCCACAATCTTATTGATGCAATTGATCAAATACGAAGTCCAGGGTACCTATCTCCTGGATTAATATGTCTAATTTGGATTTGTATTGTTATGCTCTTTAACATCAAAGGCCATCAGGTTTCCCTAATTTTATGACTATTGCGGAATATTGAACTACTGACCTGGTCTGCTAATTGAAGAGCGCAAAAAGCGGTTGAAAAGCCGGTTCAGTTTATGTGACTGAGGTGGTGGAACTGTATCTTATCGTTATAAATTGGCAATTATTTCCTAAATTGAATCCTTTGAATCAGTTCCTGAAAAATCAAAATTCAACACAATGAGATCGTTTCCTGGTAAATTCTTCCAACTGTCACAATATCAGCTGATTGTTATGGTTTTTGGCATGATGGGTTTTGTCAGCTCATGTGTTACGCTGGATAAAACCACCTATCTGCAAGAGCGTGAGACGTCAGAATATTCTGGTCCAACGTATACCCCCGACGAATACAAGATTCAGCCCTTTGATAATTTGTTTGTCCGGGTAGTTACCCCAGATCCCAGATGGGCTGAGATGTTCAATACCATTTCTGTGACCGGGGGCGTGGGTTTTTCTGATCAGTCTGTAGATATTGTGTCGTATACAGTGAGGCAGGATAGTGCTGTGGACATACCATTTTTGGGTTTTGTGCATGTAGCAGGTAAAACCATCGCTGAAGCAAAGGTGCTTCTCGATTCGGCTTTGGCAGATTATATCTCTGATGCAGCCATTACAGTGAAGCTGGTCAATAGTTATGTTAGTATATTAGGTGAAGTGGAAAACCCAGGCCAATATCCCATATATAAGGAACAGATGAATATCTTCCAGGTGATGGCTATGGCAGGTGATATGGGTGATTACAGCAACAGGTATGAAGTAAGCATCATACGAAAAACAGCAGAAGGTTCAATTGTAAGGGAGTTCGATCTGACTGACAGGGAAATACTGGATTCGGAGTTTTATTATGTTATGCCCAATGATGTGATTTATGCCAAGCCCATGAAGGGTAAGTTTTTTGCTATGAACCAGTTTCCTTTTGCTCTTATTCTAAGTACCATAACCACTTTTGTCCTGGTTATGAATTATATCCAATAGCTCTTATGGTTAAAGATTCTTTTACACTGAGTTCAAATCCAAATGCCCAGCAGCCCGATCGGATAACCATCCGGCAATTGATGCTGATTTTTGTTTCAAACTGGTATGTCTTTGTGATCTCAATCGTCGTTGCTGGTTTGCTGGCATTCACGTACGGAAAACTGGCCATTCCAATTTATCGGGTCACGGCCTCCATTCTGGTTGAGGATGCAAACAACGCTGGTGTTACAGGGATAGAAAACAACCTGCTTCAAGGATTTGGAGTCCGGTCTGGATCCCACAATATGGATAACCAGATTTTAATTCTCTCTTCCTGGGCCATGATACAGAAATCCCTGGTGGGGCTGAATTTTGAGACCAATATTTACAGGAAGAGTTTGTCCAAGCAAGCTTCCTACTACCCAATGAGCCCCATAGAGATCATCCCCGGGTATAGAGGGATGAGCAAAACAAGATTGGAATTTCAGTTTAAATATTTGGAAGAAAATAAGTTTCGCCTGAAAACGAAAGGCAATTCAAACTTTCATTTAGATACCATTGTAGCTTTCGGACAAAACATCCAATTTGCCAATGGATCATTCACCATCATGCCACATCCTGATTTTGAAGATCTAATCAAACCAGGAGATAAATTGTATTTCAAACATTACAACCAGGAAGATCTTACTGCCTATTATCAAGCCAGGCTGCTGGTGCAGAAAGCAACCAGGGATGGTACCATCATCAGGCTATCCCTCGAAGGACCCAACAAAGCAAAAGACATTGTTTTTCTAGAAAGACTCACTGAGATCTTCAGTTCTTCCAATCTGGAAAAAAAGAACCATGAGGCCAACCGAGTTGTTGAATTTATTGATGCCCAGCTGGTTAACGTGTCAGATTCGCTCATGCTTACGGAGAATCAGTTACAGGATTTCAGGTCAAGGAACAGGATTATGAACGTTTCAGCCCAGGCACAACAGATCATTGACCAGGCACTGACCCTTGAGAATGAAAAAGCCAGATTGCAATTGGAAAAGAACTATTATGAATACCTGCATGAATACCTGACAAAAGAGGATATCAATGAAGCTCTGATCTCACCAGCAACCATGGGAATCTCAGATCCGGTACTGGCGCGCTTGCTGCAGGAATTTGCAGGGCTTCAGGCAGAGTATTTCAGTAATGGAGTTGGAGATAGAAATCCACTGACCGGACAGCTTGAATTGAGGCTAAAGAATACCAAAAAAAGCATCATGGAGACCCTCCAGGGAATTATGCTTGCCAATGAGATGGCTAATACAGAAAATGCAAAACAGATCAGCAAGCTAAATTCTCAAGCAGCAAGGTTGCCTGAAAAGGAACGTCAGTTGCTGGGAATTGAGCGGAAGTTCAATTTGAACAATGTATTGTATACTTTCCTTCTGCAGAAACGTGCAGAAGCACAGATCCAAAGGGCCTCCAATAAATCTGACCTCGAACTAATAGATTCGGCCAGAGCTGGTCTTTTCCCTATAGCCCCCAATATTCTAATGATCTATATGGTGGCTATTTTTATGAGTGTCATGGTCCCCTTCGTCGTTTTATTTTTTCTAAGTCTGATCCAGAACAAGATCACCTCTGATGAAGACATAAGAAAGATAACTTATCTTCCCATTGTTGGACACATTCCCAGAAGTCGCCTAAGTTATAATACGGTTGTTCTGAGTGAATCACAATCCAGTATAGCCGAAGCGTTCCGGAGCCTGCGAACCCGGATTGAGTTTATTACCAAAGAGGCCAAAAGCCCCCTGATTCTTGTATCTTCCTCTGTTTCGGGTGAAGGCAAAACGTTTTCGGCTATAAACCTGGCGTCTGCGTATAGCCTTTCTGGTAAGAAAACATTGCTGGTGGGATTTGACCTGAGGCGGCCAACCCTTGCCAAATCGTTTTGAGTTGGGTCATGAGATAGGGCTCTCCACTTATTTAATAGGGAAAAGCTCCGCAGAGAGCATCATCTTTGAAACGAGTCACAAAAACCTCAGCATTGTGCCTTCTGGTCCCATTCCTCCCAATCCAAGTGAACTTTGTTCTTCGGACAAGGCGCTCAGGTTTTTTGAAAATCAAAAAAAGAAATTCGATTTTATTATTGTGGATACTGCTCCCATTGGCACGGTCTCAGATGGATATGGCCTGGCTGCTATTTCAGACGCAAATCTCATTGTGGTCAGACATGGAAAAACAAATAAGAACTATTTAAGTGCCGTACTTTCTGATGTTCAGGAAAACGGAATTTCTGCCATCTCTATAATAGTCAATGACTTTGTTTCCAGCGGGGGATCATATCGGTACGCTTACAATTACAGATATGAACAAAAGAAAGGAATTGGCAAATTAAAATTGAGGATGAATGGGGGCAAGTCATAATGTCAGCTTTGATTACATTGGAATCCAAGCTTGGTAAATGAGGTTGAAGGAAAGGTTAAGAGCCCTCAATAAGAGCAAGAATGCCAGAACCCTGGTTGGAAATTTTGCCTCGCTTTCACTGCTGCAGGTTGCCAATTACATCTTGCCATTAATCACACTTCCATATCTGGCCAGGACCATTGGAGTGGATAAATTTGGAGCCATTGCATTTGGAACTTCGGTTATCGTCTATTTTCATACCCTTGTAGATTATGGTTTTCATTACACAGCTGTTCGTGATATTTCAAAAAACAGAGACAACGCCGATTATGTATCAAAACTGTTTTCATCAGTGATTGTTATTCGTTGCATTTTAATGCTGCTTAGTTTTATTGCTCTGGTTGTATTGATACAAACGATTCCGCTGTTTTATGAAAATCGGGTTATCCTGTATCTGACTTTTCTTTATCTGCCTGGACATGTGATTTTCCCAGATTGGTATTTTCAGGCAATTGAGAAGATGAAATATATTACTTTGATGAACCTGCTGTCGAAGTTGATCTTTACCGTGATGGTTTTCATTGTTATAAAAGAGAAGGATGATTATATCTATCAACCTATCCTGACGGCCACTGGATTCTTTGTAAGTGGAGTGCTATCCATGACGCTCATCTTAACCCGTTTTAATATTAAATTCAAAATCCCCTCGTTTAAAGATCTTCTTCAGACTTTCAAGGGGGGGGGTAATGTGTTCCTGAGTGTGTTGTTTCCTTCGCTCTATAACAATTTCTCAGTGATATTATTAAGGTCATACGGAGGTGAAGTCCCTACAGGGATTTTTGCAAGCGGGAACAAGTTTATTGACCTGGGCAACAGGTTTTCAAGGGTTCTTTCACGTACATTTTTTCCGTTTCTGGCCCGAAGAATGGATAAACACACCCTTTACCGGAATATTGCAGGTACTGCCAGTATCCTGATGAGTGCGGGGCTCTTTTTTGGGGCTGAATTGTTGGTAAAACTGCTACTAACGGAAGAATTTATTGATGCGGTAAAAGTGATCCGGATCATGTCCATCTCTCCAATTTTTCTTTTCCTGATGAATACCTACGGCACCAATTATCTGGTGTTAAAGCACAGGGATCGTGCATACCGCAACATAGTCACTATTGGTTCAATTATTGGATTTGCGATGACATGGGTAATGGTCACTCGATACTCTTTCATTGGAGCGGCCATTTCAATCACCTGCACAAGGTTCATGATAGGCCTTACTACCTTCATTGTGGCCCGACGAATAAAATAACTATTAATACACGACGCTGAGCAAATGAATCCATTCAGGCAGATCTTTAACCGACTTCAGAAAAGCTACCGTTTCCGGGTATGGTTCTCAACGCTTGTACCACATTTGAAGACATTAGGTTTGTTGAGGACGATGAAGTCTTTCGATCGGGAAGGAGCCGGTGATCCTTGGTATCATAGCAAGAAAGATGGGGGTCCTTTTGCTCATCTTTTTGAGGAGTACTCCATTGATCCTGAAAACTTTATTAAAGAGGATCACAAATATACCATTGGTTTTTTGATTGACGGAGAATGTCGGGATAGGCGCACCATACCAGCGGTCTGTGACCTGCTCCAAATTCCTTTTAAGCTTTTCGATATTCGCAATCCCAATCTTTATGAAGAGCTGCGAAATCCAGGTTGTGATGGAATTATGATCCGCCCCATTCAAGTCAATAATCATATTCGCAATTTGTTCCATGAGGCGGTACAGGTGTTAGAGACTTCCGGAAAGATTCCCATATATCCTTCAGTCACAGAGTTGAATGTTTACGAGGCCAAAAGGACGCTGGCTAATTTTTTGCGGTATCACAATATTCCCCATCCCGAGACAGTGGTATTCAATAGTTATACGACAGCATTGGATTTTTTGGAACAAGCAGAATACCCTCTTGTATTCAAAACGCATATCGGGGCCGGTGGAACCGGTGTAGAGATACTGGAAAACAGAAAGGATGCCATCAAGATTGCGAAAAGACTTTTCAGGAAATATTATTTGAGAAAGGGGGAGCATGAGAGCCGTGCAGGGGAATGGGGCTATATGATTCTTCAACAATATATAGAAAACGTCAAGGAGTTTCGCATCATTAAAATTGGAGATGCATGGTGGGGACATCAGAAATGGAAAGATGAAGAACAACTTTTTTTAAGCGGAAGCGGTAAAAAGCAATGGACACCACCTCCCGAGCAATTATTGAATTTCTGTTATGACCTGGCCAGGAAATTTGATTTTACTACCATGAGTTTTGACATATTTGTAGATGGGGAGGGGAGGTTCATGGTCAACGAATTACAAACACGATTTGGACATAGTGATCCTTCTCAAATGTTTGTTGAAGGAATACCTGGAAAATACCATAAGAAAGATGGAAAGTGGATATTTACACCCGGTTTCTACAATGTACATAAGAGCATGTTGTTGATCATCTCAGATTTTAATAGCTTGTTGCATCAAAAGAAAACCAAAGACCAAGCGAACCAATGACTGGATTTCGGTTATCGGATATCTCATTTAGTGGTGTCCTGGTTGGATTCTATCTCTTTAGTGTCCCGGCTTTTTCCTATTCCCTTGAATTAGGCCTGAGTCAGCTTCCGCAGGTGGTTGGAGGTGTTCTGGTTCTGTATGCCGTGGCTTTCGCCTTCCAGAGGGGATACCTGATGAAGAATACGGCAGTTTTATTGTATCTTCTCTTTACCGTCTGGTGTTTTATCAGTTCCCAGTTTACAGTCATCTTTGTTCCTCCGGTGCTCTTGATGACACTCCTGAAAGTAGCCGTAATTTCAGCCAGTGTGGGAATTCTGATCAACACAAAAACGGATCTGGTCCAATGCCTGCTTGTTTATTTTGCTTCCATATTTATCATTGTATACCTGAATCATGATGATATATTGGCATTGAGAGGGATGACTGAATCTGATGATACCGAGAGGTTTGCCGGTACCCTGCAAAATGCCAATACAGCAGCCCTCTATGCGATCTCCATCATCTGGTCCGGTATTGTGCTGATTATGAGCAAAAAACAGGGGCTGCTGATGAAAATCTTTGTTGCAACGGGTATGATTCTGGGCTTTGTTCTGGTCATATATTCCGGCTCGAGGAAAGGAATGCTTGGAATTGCCATCCTCACCCTGTCATCTTCATACTTAATGTTCAGGTTTTATGGCAAATCAGTCCTGGCCAAAGCTGTCCTGGCATTGTTGGCCTTTGTCGGGATTATAGGGATGGCTTATTTCCTGTATACATCACCTTTCTTTGACAGAATGGAATCAACCATATCAGAAGGGAAATACGATACACGGGTCTACTTATTCAGGGAAGCGATCAATGTCTGGAACAGTTCCCCGAGGAATTTCCTGATCGGTATAGGCCTGGGAAATTTTATCTTCTACAATACCTGGAATCTTTATTCACATTCAACTTTGTCTGAGACCCTTGTTTCAACCGGACTTATTGGATTCATCATCTATTTCTCGAGTATTTTTTCAGTGATCTGGCTCTATCTGAAGGTTTACAGGAAGAAATCAGGAGTGAACAGAATCATTGCCCAGCTGATGATGGTTTTTCTCCTGTTGATTCTCCTGTTTAACACCTTTGCAGTGATGATCACAAACAGGTTGTTCTGGCCAATGATAAGTCTGATTTTCGCATATGGAATTACCCTGAAAAATGAGGATCCCGATCCGGTAACTAACACTGTCTAGAATGGATTTCTTATTCATTAATCATAAAACCCATGGTGCTGAAGTTTCATCCACCCGGATGGCTGAGGCAATGAGCATATTCAGTGAGCGCGGCCAAAGGCAAACAACCAGGATTGAAAATGACCATTTTCGATTGATCTTATTTGAAAGCCAGTCTGCCCAATATGACTATAAGGAGTTTTCCAATGGGGATTTCATCGTCACACTTGGTACTCTTTTCTATAAGGACATGTATGGTGACCAGTGTTTGGATCCCTTGTTTAATGACTTCTGCAGGTCAGATTCTTTGTCCTCCAATGATCTGATGGGGAATTACTGCGTGATGATTTTCCACGACGGGGAGCTTTTCGTCTTTAATGACTACCTGGGTTTATACCGCATCTACCATACTGAAGACTATTCAGTGGTCACAAGCTCATTCCTGGCAATCGCCAAAATCCTGGAACGATTGACCCCATCTCCCCAGGAGATCTATGAATATCTGTTGAGAGGTGCTATGTATGGAGGGAACACACTGTTCAAAGAGGTCGACACTGCAGCCTGGTTCAAAAGTGGTTTGTATTTCAGGAAAGCCAAAAGAAAGAGAACTTACATACAGCTTTGAATTGCCAGCCTTCATAGATGATTTTGACCGGATGGTCGATCACATGAGCGATCTGTTGTTGTCAGTATTCAAACCCATTGCAGATGGTTTCGGAACGGACATGGCCAGTGCCTTATCAGGGGGATATGACTCAAGGCTCATGATCGCTTGTTTGAAGAAATTTGATGTGGTTCCATACATCTTTGTTTATGGAAGCAAGTCCAGTCCCGATGTAAAGAATGCACTGATTCTTGGCGCAGGCGAGGGAATACCCGTTGACCACATTGATAAAGCGGAACTCCCAGGAGTTGAGATCTCAGAATTTCCGGATGTGACCTACAGGAATTTTCTTCATTATGACGGTTTGGGGGTCAACGGGATTTTTAATAACGGATCTGACCTGGACACGAGGTTTGAAAGGGTAAGTAAAGGCCGGCTGCAAATGAATGGAGGCGGTGGCGGACATTTCAGGAATGTATGGCATCTCAGTTCAAAACATATAAGGTCTGCCAGGTTTACACGCCATATCTATGATATTCAAGATTACAGTTTTATGTCATCTCAGTTTGAAAGATCAGCATACCTGAAGAATCTGACCTGCAAAATTGAGACAGCGGTGGGGAATACATCCAAATTTCTTTCCAGCAGTGAAATGGAGATGGTACTTCCTTTGTTCAGGGTGAAGTACTGGCAGGGAATCAACAATTCGATCAATGCCCGTATTTCACCTTCCATTACACCGCTCATAGATCCACGGCTGTTATTGCCCTCGTATTTTCTGCCGGCGCAGTTTAAAAACAACGGGCGGTTCGAGGGAGCATTGATCAGAAAGATAGATGCCCAATGGCAGGCTACCCATCAAACTATGGCCATCCCTTTAGCCAGGACATTCCGTTGAAAAGGAGAGTGACCAGCATCATGAACAATCATATCCCGCTGCTGATAAAACCATATTTGAGAGGAATGCGGTATAACAAGCCTGCCCGGGTACCCTATTATCTGGAACTGGATTATGTCAAAGAGCTTATGGATGTGGAGAATCCAACTGTATCAGCGTTTATTGATTTCAGCAAGGTATCCAATATTGAAACCCTGAATCGGGCGTTTAACCTGGAATACCTCTTTCAAAAGCTGAATCTGGGGAGCTAGAGGAATTAATATGAGAATACTTTGTGTCATAGATTGTCTGGGAATGGGCGGAGCACAGCGCCAGCTGGTTGAACTTGCCATCGGCTTCAAGCAATCAGGCCATGATGTGTCCTTTCTGACCTATCATGACATTCCATTTTTTGATACGATACTGGAAAAGAACCATATCCCAAATGTAATCATCAAAGGGAGGAACTATTTGGATCGGTTGATCCTGATGAGAAGGCATATCAGATCCGGTGGTTTTGATGCGGTTTTATCATTTCTGGAAGGCGCAGGTTTCATTTGTGAGGCAGCTGGATTTCCTTACAGAAAATGGAAACTGGTGGTTGGGGAACGGTCTGCTAATCCCAATATCCGAAAGTCAGTAAAGCTGAGATTTTTTCGTCTTTTTCATCTTTTTGCTGATTATGTGGTTGCCAATTCCAGTGACAATATCAAGCTGGTTCGCTCCCTGAATCCATGTCTGCCGGAAAGGAAATGTAAGGTGATTTACAATTCAGTAGACTTTGAAAAATGGAAGACTCCTTCCTCATTTGTTTTTCGAAAGGAGGGTGTTATGAACATCGTGATTGCTGCCCGGTTTGACGGATTAAAAAATTCCTTGGGTCTGGTGAAGGCCCTGTCCATGCTAAAGCAAGAAGAGCTTGACCAGATCCACGTTCAGTGGTATGGGGTACTTGATAATAATCCCATTAAAACACCTGCAGTGGAAAAAACCATCAAGCTTATCAGGGAGCATCGATTGGATACACATGTCTCTTTGAAACCTGCCGTGAATGATATTATAACAATCACACAAGAGGCTGATGCGGTGGGATTGTTCAGCATGTATGAAGGCTTGCCTAACTCTGTTTGTGAAGGAATGGCATGTGCAAAACCTGTGTTGAGCTCAGCAATTTCCGATCTGCCCCGGCTGTTGTCCAATCAGCCTCAATTGTTATTTGATCCAACTGACCCTGCCTCCATTAGTTTTGCATTTCGCCAATTGATTCATACGAACATCAAACAGTTACAGACGATTGGAGCTGAGAACAGGAAAACTGCCATGGATAATTTTCACAAGGGATCGATTGTGTCAACCTACCTGCAGTTATTTGAATCAGACTAATATGTATCAGGTAAACAGTCGCATACCGAAAGAGTCGCAAAGCTACATCGACCTTATTGATTCTGGGGAAGATTCCCCCACCCATTGGGGGCGTAACCATTCATGTTTCAAGGCTTTTGGAACAATTGAGAAACTACAGGATTGATCACATTTTTTACAGTATGTCAAACTCAATATGGTCCATATTGAGGGAAGCAATGAGATTCAAATTATCCATCTTCACACTTCAAATCCGTTTTTCCGCTTCTATTTTGCCGTTTTCTGCAGACTTTTCAGGATCAGACTGATTCAAACGTATCACGGGAATCTGGGTCGTTTTGGCATACTGAGGAATGCTTTTGATTTTGCATCTGTGCTGTTAACCTATCTTCCCATTGTAATAAACCAGAAGAGTTTTATTAAGGCGAGGAAACTAAATAGAAAGGCCCAGTTGATTTCGGCTTTTATTTCCTCCACTGTGACTGAAGTCCTGCCGGAAGACCTGGCCGGAAATCTGCAGCGCTGGATGGGAAAATACGACAGCGTTTTTTGCACAAACGCTTCAAATTTGAAATTTGACAAGCATGGGAGGGAAGTTTACAGTGGTTCAGAACTGATGAAGATTTTTGGTGAACTACCTGGCATCGGATTGATATTTTCTGATCCCAGCGGGGAATATCTGGCGTATTTGGAAAAGGAGTTTGAGCGCTTACCAGAGAATGTATTCTTCATTACCCGGAATCATAGCTTCCTTGAGATTATCAAATTGTCAGATTGCTTTATCAGGGCCAGTACCACTGATGGCGATTCATTGTCAATCAAAGAAGCATTGTCGCTACAAGTCAATGTAATTGCTTCTGATTGCGTCAACAGGCCTGAGGGATCAATTCTCTACAAGGATGGAGATTCTGAGGGACTGAAAAGGGAGATACAGGATTTCAGTAATCCTGTTTTGTCCCCTCAAATTGGCTTTGACGAGACAGATAAAATCGTTAAATTATACAGGTCAATGCGCTTTTTGAACCTGAAAGATCATATTCAAAAAAATTAAAAAAATGATGAACATGGAAAAGACGATAGTATACGTTGATCCCCGGGCCAGATTGGTGTTTGCATCGCAATATATCTTTGGCCTGTATCAGGTTTTCGGGAAAAAGAATGTCAAATTTCGCTTAAAGCCATTCAAAGACCTGGATCACAAAGCAGACAAAGAAGCATTTGACCATTACCTTGCCATGGTCATCAAAAACGGAAGCTCTGAGAAGAGGGCTGTAGTTGACTATCGTGATAAATCCACCATCAATGATAATGCATATGAGTGGTGTGATATTTACGGAAAAATTAATCTAAACTCCGGATCCACTGACAAGAAGTATTTGGGGAAAATAGTTTCCATCGGTCCCATGGTTGCTCCACGGATCTGGGGTTTCCCATGCACTGCATGGTTGTTCATTACCAATTACCTCAGGGTTTGGAGACACATCTCTGTAAGCCCAAGATATTTTCTCAACGGATACAGGTGGCAGTTAAGCAGGCCTACCCTGGAAGATTACAGTCATGTTGAGTCGGATAAGGACTATATCTTTTTTGATTCTTCATTGTGGGCTAGGAACAGAACAGCTGAGGCAACCAACGAATGGAGGGCTGATTTTATCAGGTCGTGTAAGACCCTGGACCTGCAATTTCAGGGTGGATTGATTGTATACAAGGAGCATCCTGAGATGGAGAAATACAGGGATGTCATTGTTAGTGAGGCTGTTTCTCAGGAGGAGTATATCAAAAGGGTGAAGAAGTCGGCAGTTGCATTTAACACGCCATCCTGCCACATGGGGCATGGATGGAAACTTGGAGAATTTCTGGCCATGGGCAAAGCTATGGTCTCCACACCTGTATTGAATGATATGCCGGTGAAACTGACGCATGGTGAAAATATCCATGTTATTGAGAAACCGGAAGAATTGAAAGATGCCATAGAACGCATCAGGAATGATGACGCATACCGGATCAAATTGGAACAAGGGGCATTGGATTATTACAACCAATATCTTGCCCCTTCATCAGTGATTAATCGCCTGCTGGCCCATCTGAACGGATTGTAATTATCTCCATGAGATTTATTATTGTCACAAATTACTATTATCCAGAAATTGGAGCTGCACCCAACCGCATTACCAATCTGGCCGAGGGACTATCGAACCGGGGCAACAGTGTGGACATAGTCTGCCCCCTGCCAAATTATCCTGAGGGGAGGATTTTTAAGGGATTCAGGAAAAAACTATTTCACAGGGATTGGATCAATGCAGTCAGAGTCAGCCGATACTGGGTATATCCTTCGGTTTCCAAAAATCCTGTCCTCAGGATTATCAGCATGCTCTCATTTTCAATTAGTTTATGGGCTTTTGTATTGAACCGGAAGAGAATCAAAGCCGCAGATTGGATCATTGTTCAGAATCCACCTTTGTTGGTTTCATTCTCAGCCATCCTTCTGTTCCGAAAATTCTACAGAAAGCGGATTGCACTCAATGTTTCTGATCTGTGGCCATTGTCAGCCCTGGAGCTCGGAGCCATGAAAAGAGGTAGGTTTTACAGGCTCCTTGAGAAAATTGAGGCATACAATTACAGAAATGCCCGGATCATATTGGGACAGTCCAATGAAATACTTCAACATGTGGAGAAGATCACCAGGAAGCCAAGTTTTCTCTACAGGAATATTCAACATGAAATCCATGCTGCTCCATTGCATGATAAACATGGCGATTCTACAGTCAGAATTGTCTATGCCGGTCTGCTGGGTGTGGCCCAGGGTATTCTGACCATCATAGAGGAGGTTGATTTCTCAGCAATGGGAATAGAGTTTGACATTTACGGTCATGGAAATGAAATGGAGAGAATCAAAAAATTCATTGAGCTTCATCCGAATGGCAATGTCTCTTACAAAGGCTCCGTCAGCAAAAAAGAGCTGAACAATATCATGCCCTGCTTATCATGCATCCATCGTTCCCCTGGTAAAAAGGATTCATGGTGCCGTTCCCTCGAAAATCTTTGAGTTGGTTCAGATGAATGTTCCTGTTCTTTATTGTGGTGGTGGTGAAGGTGCGGCTCTTGTGGAGGAGTACGGGCTTGGTTTAACCTCTCCGCCTGGCGATTTCAAAGCCCTGATGGGCAATATCATGAAGATCCGTCATATGACAGGTGATGAATATGCAGCCCTGCAGATGAATTGCAGGAAAGCTGCCAGTGAACAATTTAATTTTGACCATCAGATGCACAATCTACTGGAGACATTTTCAAGTGAACAATAGAATACAACTCATAGGTGCTTCAGGATTTGTGGGCAGCTATCTGATCCCCTGTCTGGGCATGGAAAACTGCAGCAATATTGATAAGGCGCAATCAAAACTCTTTGAAGAAATAACGACCATACAGGACATCCGTGATCAGGGTCTTTCCCGGGTAATGGATCATTCAGCTTCCTCGGTTGTTCTGCTTGCTGCAGAACACCGTGACGATGTGAGTCCGGTTTCACTCTACTACGATGTGAACGTTGAAGGAACGAAGCTGGTATTAAAAGCCATGGATGAGATGGGGATTACCAACCTGGTTTTTACCAGTTCAGTGGCTGTTTATGGCTTGAACAAGGTAAACCCTGATGAGAACCACCCGGCAGATCCATTTAATCATTATGGCAAGAGCAAATGGCTTGCGGAAGAGGAGTTGAGAAAATGGCATCAGGCAGATCCCGGGAACCGCTCACTGACAATCATTCGTCCCACGGTCATTTTCGGAGAACGCAACCGGGGCAATGTGTATACTCTTTTGCGGCAGATCTCTTCCGGCAGGTTCCTGAATGTTGGAAAAGGGAAGAATAAGAAATCAATGGCCTATGTGGAAAATGTGGCGGCTTTTATCAAGCATTGCCTGACCACGCAGGAACCCGGGGGATATAGAGTTTTCAACTACACCGACCAGCCCGATTTCAGTACGAATGAATTGGTAGATCATGTGAGCAAGAGTCTTGGCAGGAAACTGCCTTCCCTTCATCTGCCATACTTCATTGGAATGCTGGGCGGATACTGCTTCGATGCCCTCTCCCTGGTCACCGGAAAAAAATACTCCCTGAGTTCGGTGAGAATAAAGAAATTTTGTGCTACCACGCAGTTTAATTCAGTTGCTGCTCATTCATCCGGGTTCACCGCCCCATTCAATTTGTCTGATGGACTCAAAAGGACCATTGAATACGAATTTTTGGGCGTTCATCAGGATGCCGTAACCTTTGAAACTCACTGATTCCGGATTGATTAAACAGTTGAGTGCATTTGACGAAGATTGACTACAGTTGGTCAAAATCTTTCAACATAATTCCATATTAATCGTAATTTAATTGAACGGATATTTTGTAAATCCGGAAGGAGAGTTGAATAATTTTATCTACTCTAATAGGCTGAAATAATGAGTATTACATTAGGCGATCTACATTTCTACATTTCTGGAGGGATCTTGCTTGCGTTGGGATTTCTGCTGGCATTTTCAATTACATATACAGTGATTCCATCCATTGTGGTTGTATCCAGAATTAAGCATCTTTTCGACATGCCAGGGAAGAGAACATCGCATTCCTCTGCTATTCCCACATTGGGTGGAGCGGCAGTGTTCCTTGGATTGGTGATCGCAACCATTGTCCTGGCGAATCATGATATTGAGAGGGAGTTGATGTATATATTTGCCGGATTGCTGATTGTTTTCTTTGTAGGCATTAAAGATGATATTCTGAAAATAGCACCAATTAAGAAGTTGATTTCAGAATTTTTAGCCATCGGGATCATCATCGTTTTGGGCGATATCCGAATCACAGACCTGCATGGTTTGTTTGGCGTCTATGAGATTCCGTACGTAGTGAGTGTTGTATTCTCTCTCTTTGTATATGTAGTGATTATTAATGGATTAAACCTGATTGATGGCATAGACGGACTGGCTTCGGGAGTGGGGATCGTCACAATTTCCAGTTTTGGAGTATGGTTTATTCTCAGTCACAATTACTCTTATGCACTCTTCAGCTTTGCAACAGTGGGATCATTGCTTGCCTTTTTCAGATTTAATGTATTCGGTGGCGATAAAAAAATATTTCTTGGAGATACCGGGGCCTTGGTCATCGGAACGCTTCAGGCTGTGTTCGCGGTGAAATTCCTGGAAACTACCCTGAGCAATAGTTATGGAGGTGTATATCTGGCCTCTCCGGCCATCGCCATTGGAATCCTTATTTTCCCGTTGATCGATACATTGAGGGTGTTCGTTATCAGGTTAATGTGTGGTAGATCGCCCTTCACGGCCGACCGTTATCACCTTCATCACAAGCTGTTGAACCTGGGCCTTTCCCATCTGCAATCCACCCTGCTCATTCTCGCATTCAATCTGCTGTTTATTGTTCTCTCGGTTGTGTTCAGATCGTTGGGTAACATCAAGCTCTTACTGATTATCTTACCTCTGGCCATTGTTATGATTTTTATTCCCGGTGTGATCATCAGGTACAGGGACAGGAAACAAATGAATCAAATCGATTTTCTGGGGGACCAGTCATGGCTTTTGCCTACCACTCTTTCATCCAAATTTATGCCCAATTCTGACCTTTTGGAGGGGAATATAAATATAATCAAGGCGAAAACAGATAAAAATGCGAAGGAAGATCTCGAGCCAGTTCTGTTTGATTCAGATTAATTGGTTCTGATCCTCATTTGAAATTCATTACGATCCTAATAAAATATATAGTGTTGAAAAGCCATATAATACGAATCCATGAAACTTAATAGCTGTCTTATGATACATTTTAATATCCATTCAAAGCGATTCTTGAAAGTCAAAGAAGAATCCAGAACTTCAATGGGTTTCTATAAACTCATATCGTTTTTTTTATTGTTTGCATTGGTTCAGGTATTGAGTCCTGTTTCATTCGGCCAATCTGTCCGAATACTTCCCCTGGGTAACTCCATTACCCAGGGATTCGGATCATCTACTGTCCCCAATCGGATATCCTATAGGTATCAGCTCTATAATGATCTGAATATCAACGGATATCAGTTTGATTACGTGGGTCATAAGACAGCCGGATATGATGTTTTTGATGATCCTCAACATTGTGGTATTCTGGGGAATCGGGATCAGTATCTTGTTACACTGCTTGACAGGGGTTTTGATGTGTTGGGTGGTGAGCAGATAACTGATGATGGCAGGCCTTACATGGACAAGTATCCATCAGATATTGTCCTGATCCATATTGGAACCAATGACCAGTTAAATGGAGAGGGGACCAGCCCGGCTTCTGTATCGGAGATCCTGGATGAAATTGATGAATGGGAAGCAACAAACGGGGTCTCGGTTCTGGTATTTGTGGCCGAGATTATTAACACCAATCCCAAAAATGATTCAATTACAAGATACAACAACAGGGTGGCTGACATGGTAGCCGACCGTGCTGATCCCTGGATACTCATGGTTGATATGGAAGATGGTGCAGGGATAGACTATGGAACGGAAATTGAAATTGACGGAATTCACCCAAAGCAATCTGCTTTTGACAAAATTGGAGTAAAATGGTTTGAAGCCATACATGCCTATTACAGCGCTGCTCCTGCTGCTCCCAGTGATTTTTCCCTGGAGGTGGAATTATCCAATGCCATTACATTAAGCTGGACTGACAATGCCAGCAATGAGACCGGATTTGAGATCCGCCGTTCACTGGCCCCTGCAGGCCCTTACTCACTTATTACGACTGTTGCAGCTGATGAAGAGACTTTTGAGGACTCCGGACTGGCGGGTTCAACGGAATATTTTTACCGTATTAATGCAATCAATGATGACGGTTCTTCCATGTTTTTGATGGACAGTGCAAATACGCATATCGGACCCCCGGCTGTACCAACAGATCTGGACGCTACAGAGATATCTCCATACTATGTATCCCTGTCATGGAGCGACAATTCCAGCAGCGAACTGGCATTTGAAATACAAAGGGCTGAAGCACCGGGGACCGATTATATGACCATCCATACCACGCTGGCTGATGTTACTTCCCATGTGGACGGAACAGTAACTCCCGGTCTAAGCTACTATTACAGGATTCGTTCCACCAACTCCTTTGGTGAGTCTGACTATTCCAATGTATTGACAGCCGCTGTTCCAGCCATACCAACCATCGAGGGGACTCTTGGATTCACGGATGTATTTGGATCAGTTTCCACAAGTGACAGGCGTCGGGCCATGCCGTTTACCCTGTCAGAGAATGGTTATATTCAAAGCATATCCATGTACCACAATGGAGGATCTGATGGAAGTGGATTGATCCTGGGTGTGTATGAAGATGACAATGGAGGTCCCGCCGATCTGATTGGTATCACACAGGAGGTTGCGATTAACAGTGATGCCGGTTGGCAGACAGTTAATCTTGATGTTCCGGCAACTGTAATGGCCGGTCAGACAGTCTGGTTGGCCTGGGTTTTTGAGAGCAATCCTGGTATTCGCTACCGCGCTGGTAATCCGGGGAGGGTTTCAGCCAGTGAAACCTGGGATGGAGGAATGCCCGAAACATTCGGAATTTATGCCCAATCAGGTTCTCAGTACTCCATCTATTGCAGCTATTTGACTTCCGGTGATGGAAGTCCGCCTCCGGCCCCATCAGATCTTGAGGTTTCAGCAGTGGCGCCCTTTGAAATATCGCTTTCTTGGTCTGATAATTCCAACAACGAAATTGGATTTGAGATACAGCGATCTGACAACGGAGGCACGGATTATTCTACCATAGAGACCACTGCGGGCAATGTTACAAGATTTGCTGATGTAACGGTTGTACCGGAAAGTACATACTACTACAGGGTTCGCTCCACCAACAGTTTTGGAGAGTCTGCATATTCGGGTGAAGTAAATGCCACTACTCCTGCTGAGCCGGTTGGAGATGCTACGCTTGGAATAACAGATGTCTTAAGTGCTACATCTACCAGTGGCACGAGAAGGGCCATGCCTTTTACCACTACAGAGGATGGATTTATTGAAAGCATTTCCATTTATCACAGTGGGAGAAGTGACGGTAGTGGATTGATCCTGGGAGTCTATGATGATGCCGGCGGCCTACCCTCTTCATTGATTGGAGTAACACCTGAGACCCAGATCAATGCTACAGAAGGATGGCAAACCATCAACCTGATCAGCCCTGCTTCGGTGGTTGCCAGTCAAACGATCTGGCTGGCCTGGGTATTTGAGAGTAACCCGGGTATCAGGTACCAGGCCGGAAATCCTGGCAGGGTCACCTCAAATGTAGCTTGGAGTGGAGGAATGCCCGAAAGTTTTGGAGCAGCTGTCCAGTCGGGTTATCAGTACTCAATCTACTGCAGCTATTCCATTACAGGGGGCGGATCGCCGCCTGCGATCCCCACAAATCTGGCGGTGTCCGGTATAACAACCAGCGAGGTGTCCTTATCCTGGTCAGATCAGTCAAACAATGAGGTTGGATTTGAGATCCAGAGGTCAGAAGAACAGGGAACAGGATATACAACCATCCATACTACTCTGAGCAATGTTGCCAGCTATACGGATGGTACTGTAACGCCGGAAAATACCTATTATTACAGGATTCGGTCTGTGAATTCCTACGGTGAATCAGCATATACGGATGAGGTAGCTGCCACCACCCCTTCTGCATCTGGCAGCATCATACTTGGAAATACAGAGATCTTTGATCTGGTGACCACGTACGATAACCGGAGAGCTTTGCCCTATACCTTTAGTGAGAATGGTGCCATTGAGAGCATTACCATATACCATGACGGAGGAAACGATGGCAGTGAATTAATTCTGGCTGTCTATGGTGATGATTCAGGATCTCCCTCCAGCCGTCTGGGTAAAACACCAACCGCTACCATCCATCCCACTGCCGGATGGCAGACCTTGTACCTGAGCAGTCCGGTTTCTGTGGATGCCGGCCAGACCATCTGGCTTGCCTGGCTATTTGAGAACAATCCCGGGACAAGATACAAGGCGGGAGTTCCAGGCAGGGCCCAATCACCTGAAAGTTGGAGTGGAGGGATGCCTGAAAGTTTTGGGTCTTCAACCAAAACCAATTACATCTATTCAATTTATTGCACCTATTCAATTCCGAGTGGAGGAGTCCCTCCTGCCGAACCTTCCAGTCTTGCTGTAACAAGTGTGACCCCCTATGAGGTTATATTGAACTGGACGGATAATTCGAACAACGAGAGCGGCTTCGAACTGCAGAGATCCGAGAGCGAAGGGTCGGGATATGTAACCATCGAAACAACTGTGGGGAATATCACCAGTTATGTGGATGCAGCTGTGGCTCCCGAACAAACCTACTATTACAGGCTCCGTGCGGTAAATTCATATGGAGAATCTCCATATACCCAGCCGGTAAGTGCCACAACTCTGGCAGAACCCATTGTGGATGGAACTTTAGGAATCACAGAGGTGTTAGGTTCTACTTCCACCAGTGGTATACGCCGGGCTATGCCGTATACCATGAATGTAAATGGGGTCATTCAGAGCATCACCATTTACCACCACGGGGGAAGTGATGGTAGTGGTCTGATCATGGGAATTTATGACAATGTGGATGGAGCACCATCATCCCTGATAGGTAGTACACCTGAGGCCACCATCAGCACCAGTGAAGGATGGCAAACTGTTGGTCTGATCAGTCCAACTCCTGTTGTTGGAGGCCAGACCATCTGGCTGGCATGGGTGTTTGAGAATAATCCAGGTATCAGGTATGGTTACGGAACTCCGGGAAGGGTTTCTTCCAATGAGACCTGGAGCGGAGGTATGCCTGAAAGCTTTGGAATTTCCGCTCAATCCAGCAGTCAGTACTCCATTTACTGCAGTTATCTGGATCCAAGTGGTGGATCAGCCCCTGCTGCCCCTACAGATTTGGCAGCTCTGGTAGAGTCCTCATCTCTGGTTTCGTTGTCCTGGACTGACAATTCCGACAATGAAACAAGCTTTGAGATTCAAAGATCCGGGATCCAGGGAACAGGATTTACAACCATTCATATAACGACAGAAAATGCGATTGCATATTCAGATGGAGCAGTATCTCCTGGTAATGACTATTACTACAGGGTGCGTTCCACCAATGCATATGGTGAGTCTGTCTATTCAGCGGAAGTTGGCGTAACCACACCGGTCGGACCTTCAGATGGGAAGATTCTTGGATATGAGACGGTATTTGGTCTGAGCAATGCTTTCAACAACAGGAGGGCAGTACCTCTTACGATGCAAGAGGATGGTAGCATTGAAACAGTCACCATCTATCATGAAGCCGGAAACGATGGCAGTGGATTACTGATGGGGATTTACAATGATGATTCGGGGCTGCCTTCAGCCCAGATCGGAAAAACATTGATGACCCAGGTTAGTTACACTGCCGAATGGCAGACACTGAGCCTGATCACCCCCGTACCTGTAGTTGCAGGCCAGACCATTTGGCTGGCATGGGTATTCGAGAATAATCCTGGAATCAGGTATCAGGCTGGGGTTCCTGGCAGGGCTCAAAGCCCTGAGGAATGGAGTGGAGGTTTACCAACCCTATTCGGAACCTCAACGACAGCCAACTGGGTATACTCGGTGTATTGTACCTATTCAACATCAGTATCAGGTACTTCTCCATCTGCTCCTTCAGATATGGAAGTGTCCAATGCAACTCCTTATGAGGTGACTCTATCCTGGACGGATAATTCGGATAATGAGACTGGTTTTGAATTGCAGAGATCATCCAGTGAAGGGACCGGTTTTGTTACCATGGAGACAGCAACTGCCAATTCAACCAGTGTATCGGATGCATCGGTAGCTCCCGAACAAACCTATTATTACAGACTGCGTGCTGTGAATTCGTTTGGCGAATCTGCATTTACTTCGGAAGTCAGTGCAACAACGCCAGCAGTGCCTGTAGGAGATGGAACAATAGGTTACGATGACGTATTCGGAGGAATCTCCACAAGTGCCCGCCGAAGGGCGGTTCCTGTAACCATGACTGAAGATGGAGTTCTCCAGAGTGTTTCCATATATCACAATGGAGGAACTGATGGCAGCGGCCTGATCCTTGGAATATACGATGATGTGGCTGGTGTACCCTCTGCCTTGATAGGAGTTACACCTGAAGTGCCAATAAATGCAGCCTCCGACTGGCAGACTGTTGCTTTGACTAGCCCTGTTCCGGTAGTGAGTGGACAGGTGATATGGCTGGCCTGGGTATTTGAAAATAATCCTGGTATCAGGTATCAATCAGGTACGCCCGGCCGTGCTTCAGCCAGTGAGGGCTGGATAGGAGGCATGCCTCTGAATTGGGGGGCCGTTAGTATTTCTGGTTATGTTTATTCAATCTATGCTTCGTATGAAGCGGTTCCGAGTCTTAAAGGATCATTTGTTTCATCGGAAGATCAGGATGGTGTGGATGCGGAGCTTGTAAGGATCTATCCGAATCCTGCTGTGAATGAGGTGATGGTGGTCTGGAACCAGAAGTATCGCAAGGGTCTGAATCTTACCCTGTATAACTCCATTGGAGGGATAGTCAGGATTGTACAGACAGATCCTGATCAGAAGCAGGTAAGGATCGATGTGAGCGATCAGCAACCAGGTACTTATTTCATACTTGTTACTGATCCTGAGGCCAGCAGAGTAATTAGCAGGTCGAAGGTGGCGATCATTCGATAATCTTCGATGGTTAGAATAGTTATTTGGGAGGCCGTCTCACATAGAAGTGGGACGGCCTTTTATTTTTTGGATGAAATTTTTAAGGATGAGAAATTTTGTCTGTCTTACACCTGTGTTCACAGCCGCATGAAATTTCATGATTGTCTGGATCATTTGAGGCTGACTGGCAGCTTCCTCCCGAGAACTCCCCATTGCGTTCCAGCAGAATCCGTATCCCAAGCCCTGCGAATGCAATGGCCACAAGTATAATAGTAATCAGAAGTATTTTTAGCATCCTGCGCAGCCTTTCCCCTTCAATTTCTTGTTGTGACACCGGATCTCATCGTGTTTTACACAAGTGATGCCAGCTTTATGCATATCCCTGTTGTGCCCGACCCGGTATGCAGGGAATTTGCCTTTCTTCTTTACCAGGATATTCAATGCCATTCCCAGCATGGCAAGGCTGAGCAGCACCAGTGTAATAATAAGGATCTTTAAAAACATCTGAACATTACAGGTATTTTGTTGTCTGATAAAATGTCTTAGCTGGGGGCAAAGATATAAAACCCCGGCAATTTGTCTCAACATTTAACGTATTCTGACATGTCTCAGAGCTCATTGGGTTTGAACAGGGAAGAGGTACTGGTCGATTTTCAACTGGCCAGGCTAAGCAGGGAAATAGCACTGCTGGCCCGAAAGGAGGTGCTTTCGGGAAAAGCCAAGTTCGGAATTTTCGGTGATGGAAAAGAGGTGGCCCAGATTGCCTTGGCCAGAAATTTCCATGAATGGAGACTGGCGTTCGGGATATTACCGCGACCACACCTTCATGATGGCAACCGGGATCACCAATGCTGAACAGTTCTTTTACCAGATTTATGGCCATACGGATGAATCCATGAATCCGGGCAGTGCAGGCAGGAATTTCAACAACCATTTTGCCACACTGAGTATCAATCCGGATGGAAGCTGGAACAACCTGGCTGAAATGAAGAATTCCTGTGCAGACCTTTCTCCTACGGCAGGTCAGATGCCCAGGGTAGTTGGACTGGGATATGCATCGAAACTATACAGGGAGAATCCGGAACTGGCCGGAATGACACAGTTTTCCAAGGGTGGGAATGAGGTGGTTTTCGGGACCATTGGGGATGCCAGTACAGCAGAAGGGCATTTTTTTGAAACCATGAATGCCATGCTGTCTTGCAGATACCGGTGGCCATGGCAGTTTGGGATGACGGTTATGGGATTTCGGTCACCAAGGACAAGCAGATTGTTAAGGAGAGTGTTTCAGAGGCCCTGGAAGGATTTCAGACAGGAGAAAGGGGACCAATGGGATACTGATTTACAGGGTCAGGGGATGGGACTATCCGGAAATGGTCCAGGTTTTTGCCGAAGGGAGTGGAGCAGTGCCGGAAGGAACATGTTCCGGTCCTTTTTCATGTGGATGAGATGATGCAGCCCACGGGACACTCCACATCGGGAAGTCATGAGCGCTATAAATCCAGAGAGCGGCTGGAATGGGAAGCTGCCCATGATCCGCTGCTCAAGATGGAGGAGTGGATCCTTGGAATCGGACTGGCCACGGAAAAGGAACTGGAGACCATCAAAGAGAAATGCTGCAAAGGAAGCCACTGCGGCCAGGGATAAAGCCTGGAAAAACTATCATAGATCCCATCCACAGGGAACGGGATGAATTCCTGAAGATCATTGACAACCGGAGCTTGTGACTGTAAAAAGGAGGGGTGGATAAACTGGGAATCCTGAGCCGTGACCTGAAGCGGATCATGTATCCCAACCGGAAGGATATCCAGTCAACAGCCAAAAGGATCATGCGGCACCTGTGTCTGGCCTGTCCGGTCAGGGAGCAATTACAGGGTGCGATCTCTGCCTGGCTGAAGATTATAAGGAAGAGAACCACAAGCGATACAGTACCCACCTTTATTCGGAAACGGATCGTTCCCCATTGAGGGTGGAACCGGTTGCGGTGCAATATGGTGAGAATCCTGACCGGGTTACAGGCAGGGAGGTGATCAGGGATAATTTTGATGCCCTGCTTGGCAGTGATCCCAGGATTGTGATTTTTGGGGAAGATACCGGGAAAATCGGGGATGTGAACAAGAGCCTGGAAGGATTGCAGGAGAAATATGGTGAATTGCGGGTGACCGATACGGGAATCACGGGAGACCACCATCATCGGACAGGGAGTTGGGATGGCACTGCGGGGACTTACGTCCCATTGCTGAGATTCAGTATTTTGATTACCTGCTCTATGCCCTGGAAACGGTGAGTGATGACCTGGCCACCCTGCACTGGAGAACCAAAGGTGCACAGATTGCCCCGTTGATTATCCGTACCCGGGGACACCGGCTGGAGGGAATCTGGCACTCGGGATCGCCCCTGAGCATGGTGATCAATTCCATCAGGGGACTCCATGTTTGTGTTCCCCGAAACATGACCCAGGCTGCCGGCATGTACAATACCCTGCTGCAGGGAGATGATCCTGCCCTGGTGATTGAGCCACTGAAGATGTATGGACTCAGGGAAAAAAGACCCGATAAATTTTGGCCAGTTCCGAATTCCCCTGGGAGTTCCTGAAGTGCTGGTAGAGGGAAGGGATGTAACGCCTGGTGACCTATGGTTCCTGTGTCAGGATTGCCGAACTGGCAGTGGATCAGTTGAAGGAGTTTGACATCCATGTGGAACTGATCGATGTGCAGACCCTGCTTGCCATTCGATGTGGATCATATCGATCCTGGAATCGGTGAAGAAGACAGGAAGGGTGGTTTTCTTTGATGAGGATGTTCCGGGAGGTGCCACTGCTTTTATGATGCAGAAGGTGCTGGAAGAGCAGAAGGCCTATTTCTATCTGGATTCTGAACCGGTAACCATTACTGCCCATGAACACCGTCCGGCTTACAGCTCCGACGGGGATTACTTCTCCAATCCCAATGCAGAAGATGTATTCGAAACCGTCTATGCGGATCATGCATGAATCGGATCCTGTGAGATATCCCCGAGATCTATTAGATATCTGAGATCAAATTAACACCTGATATCCGAAATCTTATTCCTTCCATCTTCCTGCTGTATCGGTGCAGGCTCGTCATCCCCATACCTGCGGATGCGGTAGTTCAGGTAGGCGAAGAGGATGCTGAAGAAGGGGCTCAGGAAATTGAAGAAGGCATAGGGAATATATTCCATGGTTGGAACTCCCAGCACCCGTGATTGGGTGGCCCCGCAGGTATTCCAGGGTACCAGCACCGAAGTGATGGTACCCCCGTCCTCCAGGGTGCGGCTCAGCACCTCCGGTTTCAGTCCCCGTTTCTTATAGGTATTTGCAAACATGCGTCCGGGCACCACAATGGCAATGTACTGGTCCGATGCTGTAATATTGAAAAAGATGCTGGTGGCAATGGTGGTGGCCACCAGTGAGCCGGTGGACTGAGCCCAGCGGATCACCGAACTGGTGATCTTCACCAGCAGTCCGGCCGATTCCATGGCTACCTCCGAATACCATGGCCGAAAGGATCAGCCAGATGGTATTCAGCATTCCCCTCATCCCTGTACTGGAAAGCAGTTCATTGACCATGTCATTGGAGGTGGTGATGGCAATATCCCCGAAGATGGATTGCATCACAGAGATATAGGATGCCTTGAAAAAGGAGGTGGTGGTGCTGTCCAGTCCCAGTGCCACCTCTCGTACCAGGTGCGGCTGGAAAATGATGGCAAAGATCCCGCCCATCAGTGAACCTGCCAGCAGGGCAGGCAGGGGAGGGATCTTTTTTACAATGATGTAGATCAGGAAAGCTGGAACCAGCATGAGCCAGGGGGTGATCCTGAATTTGGATTCGATGGATTGAAGTACCAGTCTCAATATCGCCGGGGGTGGATTCAAATTTGTAGGTGAATCCGATGATCAGGAAGATGATCAGGGTGACAATCATGGCCGGCACCGTGGTGATGGTCATGTACCGGATGTGGGTAAAGAGGTCGGTTCCTGCCATGGCCGGGGCCAGGTTGGTGGTATCGGACAGGGGAGACATTTTATCTCCGAAATAGGCACCCGGAAATCACAGCCCCTGCAATGACTCCTTCGCTGATCCCCAGTGCCTGTCCCACACCGATCAGTGCAATCCCGATGGTGGCAACGGTGGACCAGGCTGGATCCGGTGGCCAGGGAGACCATACCGGTGATGATCACCGTGGCAAACAGGAAGATCTTGGGATGAAATACTTTGAGTCCGTAATAGATCAAGTGTGGGAACCACCCCGCTCAGCAGCCAGGTTCCGGCCAGTGCCCCGATCATCAGCAGGATCAGGATGGAGGGCATGGCCGAACCGATGCTGTTCACGATGCTGGTCCGCACTTTCACCCATTTCACGCCCAGGGTGATGGCAATGATTCCTGCCACTGCTGAGGCCAGGATCAGGGCAAACTGGTTGGCCCCGTCCAGGGTATGGTCTCCGAAATAGATCACATTCAGAACCAGGAGAGTGATCAGCACTGCAATGGGAATCAGTGCCTGCAGAAGGTTTGGGGAACGTTCCTGGTTCTCACTCATGGGGTTGAAGGATAAGGCGCCAAGATACTATTTTTCTTTGAGCTTCGTTTTAATTCATACAAAAATGGCGTAACTTGAACCATGGCAAAATCGGGATGGAAATGGATCTGAATATCGATTTTTTTCATATTGTCAATGAGAATGTTGCAGAGAAGGGCCGGATCCTCATTTCAGAACCTTTCCTGAGTGACCACTATTTCCGGCGCTCCATTGTCTACCTCACCGAACACAACGAAGAGGGATCACTTGGGATTTGTGCTGAATAAACCCCTGGAAATGAGTATTGAGGAGATTGTGGATGATTTTCCCGAATCGGAATTCCGCATTTCTGTGGGGGGACCGGTGAGTAACAATACTGTTCATTTTATTCATACACTGGGAGAGCAGATTCCGGACAGTGTGGCAGTTACCGATGGAATCTACTGGGGAGGTGATTTCGATCACATCAAGGAACTGATTGCCTCAGGGGCTATTAAGCCTATGAAGTCCGCTTTTTCCTGGGTTATGCAGGGTGGTCGGCGGGTCAGCTTGATGGTGAATTGAAGGAGAATGCCTGGCTGGTGGGTAAGATCGATCCCCGGATGGTGATGCAGGCATTGGAATCCGAGTTCTGGAGCAATACACTGGCCAGGTATAACAACAAATACAAGGCCTGGGCCAATTTCCCCGAGGATCCGGGGCTCAACTGAATCTCTTTCCAGCACATCTGTCAGCAGGTTGCTGTTTGATTCCACAAGGATGGTTCTGAGACCTGCTGCCTTTCCCGCTTCCACATCCCGCTCAGAATCTCCGATAATCCATGATATGGAGCGGATCGATCCCGTACCGGGCCATGGCTTTTTCCAGCATCAGCGGCAGGGGTTTCCTGCAAAGACATGCTTCCAGGTTTTGGTGGTGGGGACAATAGTAGAAGTCATCGACATGGGCCCCGGATGTCTTCAAGCAGACTGTTGAGATGCCCATGCAGCACTTCCACATCCTCCCTTGTATACTCCCCCTTGCTTACCCCACCCTGATTGGAGATTACAATCAGTAAATACCCTTGCTGTTTGAGGGCCCGGAGGGTTTCGGGCACTCCGGGATTGATCACCAAATCCTCACGCTTCCAGGTGTAATAATGGTCCCTGTTACTGTTGATCACTCCGTCCCGGTCCAGGAATATGGCTTTTCTGCACTGGGCGATCATCAGGACGGAAGAGGTTTTCCAGAAACACACCGAACAGTCCTGGTTCCAGCAGGATGGGAAACAGAAATCCAACCACAGCCCCCCAGAAGTGAGCCGCATGGTTGATATTGTCCTTGTTGCGGCGACCCATGTAGCTGGAATAGACCAGGTAGAGGATCCCGAATACAATGCCGGGGATGGGAAGTACCATATAGAAATAGATCTTCTGCAGCGGAGCGAAGAAGATATAGGTGAATACCACGGCCGATACGGCTCCCGATGCTCCCACGGCACTGTACTCCTGATTATTCCTGTACCGGATAACGGTGGTGATGGAAGAGAGTGCGATGGAGGAGAGATAGAGCAGGATATAGAAAAAGGGTCCGGAAAATATGATACCCTGCTGTTCAAGGCTGCCGAAGATCTTCTCAATCCCCGTCCCAAAGGAATAGAGTACCAGCATATTGATTCCCAGGTGCATATAGTCGGCATGCAGGAATGCATGGGTGATGATCCTGTAATACTGGCGTTTGTGCACGATCTGGTATGGGGACAGGTCGAACCGGTAGAGTAAGTTCCTGCTTTCTGAATGCCAGCAGGGAGATAAGAACGGTGATGATGACAATAACAAGCGTGATCACAGGTGCAGGATTTTAAAGACAAGTTCTTTCAGCAATGCGCCGGGAGGCGTGTTGTTTCCCTCGTAACCCTTTGAACGCATGTCGTAGGTGCGCAGCAGGGAGATGATCTCCACCACTTTTCCTGCGCTGTAACGCCTGGCTGCATTTTCATAGTCCTGTACAAAAAAGGGATTTACCTTGAGCGTGGATGCCACATTCTGCTTCGACTTGTCATTGATGTAATGAATCATCAGCAGTTTTACGAAAAAGTAATAGAGGGAAGCAGATGGTCATGGTCAGGGGATGGTTCTTCTGGTTTTCGGCAAAATAGTTGACGATCCGGTTGGCCTTCACCACATCGTTTTTGCCAAGGGCATTCTGCAGTTCGAACTGGTTAAAATCTTTACTGATCCCGATGTTCTCTTCCACATGGACCGGGGTAATGGTCCGTTCATCTTTCCCTATGGCAATGATCAGTTTATCCATCTCATTGGCGATCTTCGAAAGATCGCTTCCCAGGAATTCGGCCAGAAGGGCTGCGGCTTTGGGTTCGATGCGGTATTTCCGTTTGGAGGCATAGCCCGAGATCCATCCCGGAACCTGGTTATCGTAGAGTTTCTTGGACTGGAATGTGAAATCCGTTTTTCTCAAGGGATTTGAATACCTTTTTCCGTTTGTCAGGATTTTTATATTTATAATTGATAACCAGCAGGGTGGAGGGCAGGGGATTTTCCACATAGTGGATCAGCTTTTCAAAATCTTTCAGCTCCTGGGCTTCTTTGACCACCACCACCTGGTGGCAGGACATCATGGGAAAGCGTTTGGCCAGGTTGATCACCTGTGCCGGCATCACTGTCTTTTCCATATACAATGGTCTGGTTGAAACTCTTTTCAGCTTCAGTAAGCACATTACTGGTGATGTAATCGGTCACCAGGTCAATGTAATAGGGTTCATCACCATGCAGAAAATAGATCGGTTTGAATGACTTGCTTTTCAGGTCCCTGATCAGCTGTTCATAGGTCATTCCCAATCAAATTTAAGATGTTTTACAGAGTCCCTGTTGTCGATGATCTCGTGGAGGGATTCAATGCCGATCTCCAGATGCATTTGAGCAAATTTCTCGGTAACCATCTTGTCACTTTTCTGTGTTTTTACCCCGGCTGGAGATCATGGGCTGATCTGAAACAAGCAGCAGTGCCCCGGTGGGGATCTCGTTGGCAAAACCCACGGTAAACAGGGTGGCTGTTTCCATATCGATGGCCATGCTGCGTGTAACCCGCAGGTATTTTTTGAATTTGTTGTCGTGTTCCCATACCCGCCTGTTGGTTGTGAATACGGTTCCGGTCCAGTAGTCCCTGCCCAATTCCCTGATGACGTGTGAAACGGCACGCTGCAGGTTAAAGGCCGGAAGGGCAGGTACTTCAGAGGGAAGGTAATCATTGGAGGTACCATCTCCCCGGATGGCGGCAATGGGAAGGATCAGGTCGCCCAGCTCATTTTTCTTTTTCAATCCGCCGCATTTTCCCAGGAACAGAACTGCCTTTGGCTTGATGGCAGCCAGCAGGTCCATCACAGTGGCAGCGTTGGCGCTCCCCATGCCAAAGTTGATCATGGTGATGTCTCCGGCCCGGACTGCAGGCATGGCCAGAGTTCGGTTGCTTACCTTGACTCCCTGACTGTCAGCAAACTGCTCCAGGTAGCCCTGGAAGTTGGTGAGCAGAATATAGTTGCTGAATTCATCAATGGGGATACCGGTATATCGCGGAAGCCAGTTCTCAATGATTTCTTGTTTGGTCTTCATAGCTGCTTCGTAAATTCATGCTTATATTAGAAGAATAAATATAAGCTTAAATGCTGAATCTGAATCTTCCGGAATATGATTTCCCGTCATCGAATGCAGGATGGAAACATTTGTGTGCTGGATCCCTTCAGAAAGAAGTATGTGGTCCTCACTCCGGAGGAGGAGGTGAGACAGCGTTTTGCGCGCTACCTGGTGGAGGAAAGGGGCTTTCCCGCCTCGCTGATCCAGACCGAATACAGCCTGAAGCTGAATGAGATGGTCAGGCGCTGCGATATCCTGGTTCATAAACCGGCGGGCGAACCTGCGCTGCTGGTAGAATGCAAGGCGCCGGTGATTAAAATCAGCCAGGCGGCCTTTGATCAGGCTGCACGCTACAACCTGGTTTTCCGGGTCCGATACCTGATGCTGACCAACGGGATGAAACATTACTGCTGCAAGGTGGATTTTGAAACCAGGAAGGTGGATTTCATGGATCATATTCCTTCTTATGAAGAAATATAGCTCGCTACGCGAGCGGTAATGGGTAATGGGTAATGGGAACACTATCTAATATCCGCTATCCATTAACCAATTGCAACATCCATTCATCCTCGTAGCCTTCCCCTGTGAACAGCCACTCCTTTTTCTCTCCAACCACCCGGAACCCGGCAGCAGTGAAGAGCTTCAGCTTTGGCTGTTCCCACAGGCAATGTTGCACCAGAGCTGGTGGAGTTTCATCACATCGAAAGCGTAGAGAATCAGCGTTTCCAGGGCTTCCCTTGCATAGCCCCGGCCCGGTCTGACGGATCCGCAATGAGAATTCCGATCCCGGCCCGGCGGTGGAAGGGATCGAATTCAAACAGGTCAATGGCGCCCACGGGCCTTTTTTCCCCGTTGAGCTGAATGATCAAGCGCAGCTGCTTGATTTCGAAGATATCTTTGCCGAGTTTTCAAGGTACTGCTTCAGAAGGTATTTGGAGAAAGGGATCAGTGTTCCGGAGAGATGCCATACGGACGGATCGTTTTCCCAGAGGTACAATATCTCCAGATCCTCAGGCTCCAGTGCCCTGAGGGAGATGCTTAAATTCTCCAGAATGTCCACCTTACTTTTGCTTGTAGGAGATGACCTTGAAGGTCTTACCTTCACCAGAAAGCGCTTTGAAGGAATCGCTTTCGGCATCATAGATGACTTCAATTTCATCACCGGTATCCTCATCCACCACGACGATGGCAAAATCCTTACGGGCCAGTCCTTCCCTTGTATCTACGGCCAGTACCAGGCCATCAGAAAAAATCCTTCCTCACCCTGAATCTCTACATACCAGAGGTCGGTCATGCCGATGGCTAAATTGGTGAACCTGGAGTAGAGACCGCTCAGTCCGTCATTGAGAGGGACATAAAAGGTGTCGTCTCCGGTGGTGTTGATGGGAAACCAATGTTGGTGGGCTGGCCCCAGGTTCCGTCATTCTGCATCTCACACCTGAAAATATCATATCCACCCATGTTGAAATGCCCTTTGGAAGCAAAAATGAATCTTCCCTCACCGGGGGCTATGTAGGCAGAAGTCTCATCCTCTTCTGTATTGATGGTTTCTCCCATGTTCACGGGCTCACCCCATTGCCCGTCTGCCTGGCGATCAGAATACCAGATGTCAAGATCCTCCCTCACCACCCCGTACGTCACTGGAAAAATAGATCCGGTTCCCGTCGGGGCTGAAAGAGGCGTGATCCTCGTTGGAATTGGTATTGATGGCGCCGAATAAGGGCTGTGCCGGACTCCAGTACATGCCGTCAAACTGGCTGTACCAGATGTCGGAAGTTCCTTTGATCGGGTTTATTGGCCAGGAGCATGGTGGTTCCGTCAGCAGAGAGTCCGGTCGGGAACAGGTAACCGTCTGAAACGATCTGAGTGGATTATCTCTACGGGCATGGACCAGTCATTGTCCTTTCGCTGGGACATGTATACGGCTTCGTAAAAGGTTTTGCTGGTCACCCATACCATCATTTTGCCATCGGCAGAGATGACCCCGCTGTAATCGTCAACAGGCGTATTGATGGGTTCTTTGAAATAGAGTGCCCTCAGGTTTAGCTCGGCATCCCGGATGATTTTGGCGCGTTCTACCTGTTTGGTTGCTATCTTCGGTAAGGCTCACATTATAATGTTTTTCAAAGTTTTTCAGACTGCTGAAAGACTCCAGAGCAATCAGGGCTGAATCCAGCTGGTTGATTTTCCTGTATGCCTCTGCAAGGTAATACCAGCTGTGATGCGGGGCTTGTTTCACAGAATATTTGCTCGGCTTTGTATTTCAGCGTGATATCCTTGGTGGCTTCCTTGAAGTAGGGGATTGCTTCTGCTTCCATGCCCTTGATATTGTTGTAGCACATGCCCATGAGGAACTTCACATTGGCATTATCCGGTTCCATATTCAGGACTTGCTTGTACAGGTAGGCGGCTTCCTGGTATTCCTCATCTTCAGTGTACCAGTCATCGGCATCATAAAACAGCGATTCAGCGGTTTCCCCCTCAGGTTGAGAGAAGACGGGTATAATTAAGCTGAGCAGGACAACTGCTAAAAGGAATCTCTTCATCACTTATAGATTAAGTGTTCAATCATTGATTTTCAGGTATTCGGGAACCTCAATGGGTGCCATTTCCACGACCACTCCCTGGGTGACGCTTACCTTGAATTGTGCCCTGCGGTTCAATTTCCTTCCGTCAGGAGCATCCTTGTTGTCTTTTGTGCGGTTCCTGGCCACATGTTCACTTTCACTTTTCGCCGACAGGGACATACGCTCTTCGATGACTCCTTCGGAAACAAGATAATTTGATACGGCCCGGGCCCTGTTCATAGAGAGTTTCTTGTTGTATTCAAAGGTACCAATGGCATCGGTATGACCAGTGATTTCCAGTTCCAGGGAAGGGAATCTTTCCATGAGCCCGGCAATCTCATCCAGGTTGGCTTTGGCTGCTGCTGAAAGGGCATAGCTGTCAAATGCAAAGAAGACAGGTTTGATGATATATTTTTGTGGCGGCTGGGCAACGACGGGATCCCGTGCAACGATTTCTTCTGCAATTTCTTCTTCAATGTTTGCCTCTTCCACGATCGCTTCTTCGATCAATCGCCTCTTCCACAGCGGCTTCTGCCAGTTCTGCAACAGGTGCTTCGAAAGGAATTGGTACAGGGGTGGCAGCGTTCTCAATGATCTCAAATTTGAACAGGGCATGCTGTTCCTGCTCCCCGTTGGCAAACAGGTAGGAGAATCCGTCTTCCTTGAAGCCAGTGGGTGTTGTGGTGAAATCATCATCGGTAGTATTCAGTGGATAGCCCACGTTGACCGCCTCACCCCAGGTACCGTTCTCCTGAAGTTCTGCATAAAACACATCAAAGCCTCCCATGGAATTATGGCCCTGGGAGCTGAAATATATCCTTTTTCCATCGGGACTGATCATGGGCACCTCTTCATTGAGGGGTGTATTGATCGTCTCTCCAATGTTGACCGGCTCACCCCAGGAGCCATCTTCCTGCTTATCGCTTCTGAAGATATCCATGGCTCCAACGGACTCGTTCCGGTTGCTGGTGAAATAAATGGAGTTGCCGTCGGGACTGAAGGCTCCGTGTGATTCGTAATATCTTGAATTGATGGGTTTGCCGAGAGACTGGGCCGGATTCCAGCGGTCATTTTCATAAACTGACATATACAGGTTGCTGGCAAATACATCCGAAACCGCCAGCAACATCTTCTTGCCGTCGGCCGAGAGTCCCACTACCTCCATGTTCCCTTCTGAAACAATAGATGGGTTGATCCCCTCGGGTTTGCTCCAGATGCCATTCTCCTTTACCGAAACATAGATGCCTTTATAAAACGGATTCTGGCCCATATAGGCCAGGGTATGCATGTCGTGAGAGATGACCCAGTTGTAAGTTTCTGCATGGGTCTCGTTGATCTGTCCCAGGTTTCCGACGGTGAAGTCCACCGGTTCATTCATGGCCACCACTGCATTTGAACAGGAGATGATCTGCTGGTCTGCATAAATGCTCTGGATATCTCCCGCCGTTCCCACATACTCCTCAAACAACCGGTATTGCTCACAGGCCTTTTCAAATTCAAGATTGATCCGGTATGCATTGCCCAGGTAAAGGTGGACATCAGGCGGGGCACCTTCCTCTTTAAGTGATCCTTCCTTGTATTTTTCGGAAACGGCGGCTACTGCTTTTTCCAGGTAGGGGATGGCCTCGACCTTCCTGCCGGGAATCTGAAGCAGGCAGATTCCAATACGGTAGTTAATATTCGCATTGTCCTGGTATCCGTTGTTGTAGACTTTCGTATAGGTATACAACGCCTCCTCATATTCCTCTTCGGCCAGGAAGAACTCGCCATCGGCAAAGTCCTGTTTCACATCCTGTCCTGCAACCAGGGATACTAGGAACAGGGCAGACATTATCAGGAAGAGTCTTCTCATTTCAGGATGGTTTATCGTGAATATTACAAATTTAAAAATTTAATTGACAGGGCAATGAATTTGCCTGATATGTTGGGGATAATCTGAATTCAGAAAAAACCGCTTATTTCTCTTTCTTTCTCCTCCTGAACCAGAGCAATAGGATGATGAATGCTGCCCCTGCCAGCAGGATGCCAGCGAATGCCGGAAATCCCTTTTTACCCTGTTTGATCAGGTTTTCGATGAATGGGGTGTGGTCCGGAAACATGCCGGAAAGGATCTCCCTGATCTCTTTCTGGCTGTATCCATTTTCAACCAGGGCCTCGTACAGGGCACTGATCAGATCTTCCACAGTCAGGATCCCATCCTGACGAAGATGGATCTGTTTCAGGATTTCAAGTATATCACCTTCACTTGTTTGCAGGAGTTGCTGGTATACCCTGTCCACTTCAAGGCCTGTGTCCAGGGCCCTGGTCATGGCCTTCCTCACGTCATCCATGCCAAAGCCATTGGCTTCTGCCACTTCCTCCAGGTGCTTCAGTAATTCTTCGGGTGTACGGATGCCCTCTTTCTCCAGGTCGAGGCCTTCCAGGTAAGCTTTCAACGCTCCGTCAGCGTTCTCCAGCAAGAGCTGGTAGAGCAGGTTCGCATCGCCGTGAGACAGCGCTTCCACAAGCAACTCATCCACCTCCTTTTTGCTGTACCCGGCCTCATCGGCCTGCTGGTAGAGGTATTCAAAGAGTTCACCCCGGGTGCTTATGCCCTGCTTTTCAGCGTCCAGCGTATCCAGGATATTGTGCAATGCCCCTTCGGTCTTCCGGAGCAACGCTGATTGCATCACGCCCACCGGGTCATTGGTCACCGGATGGTTTTCAAGGCTCTTCAGCATGGCCTCCCTCACATCATCCATGGTGTAGCCATTGGCTTCTGCTGCCTCCTCCAGGTGCTTCAATAATTCTTCCGGTGTCCTGATTCCCTCTTTCTCCAGGTCCAGTTCCTCCAGGTATTCTTTGAGCGGCCCGTCGGCGTTTTCCAGGAGCATTTGATGAAGCTGATCCACATCACCATCTGCCAGGATTCCTGCCAGAAGCAGATCCACCTCCGCTTTGCTGAATTTGCCCTTTTCGGCCTGCTCATACAGGTGTTCGAAAAGCGCTCTCGGTGTATCTATTCCCTCTTTCTCCAGGTCCAGAGCGTTGAGATATTCCTTCAGGTCACCTTCTGAATCCTCCCGCAGATCCAGCAGCAAAAGTCCAACAGGGGCGCCAGCCAGTGCAGGCGGTATTTCTGCTACGCTCTTCTTCTCTTCCCTCAGTTCTTTTCTTGTTTTGGCCGCTTCGGTGCCTACAACTGTGAAACTCTTTTTATGGATGTTGCCTTCGGCGTCGATCATCTCCAGGTCGACGCGGCTGATGCCAGGCAGAGGAATGATCTCCAGGTCGGTCCTTCGCTTCTCAACCTCCATGGTGTCGGTGCTTACCAGGGTGGAGTCCTGGAATACATTGGTGATCAGAACAGATCCTTTTTCCAGTCTGAGAGGAATGATCAGGGCTTGCCTGCCTCACCTTCAAATACGGAGTCTTTCATTTCAATCAGGCTTTCGTTACCTTCAAAGATCAGGGGAGTTTTTTTGATCAGCGAAAGTTTAATTACATCCTCCAGGTTTATTCCATCTTTGTTGGATCCTGGAGTGATACTCAGTGGGGTGATCAGGTCTTCAAATCCCTCCCCTGAAAAATGGAGTGCATAGTCACCCTGGGTCAGGTTCAGGGTGAACGCACCGGTTTCATCAATGGGGATGCTGTACTTGATGGTATCGCCCGACTCGGGATCGATTACAAACATCTCCAGGCTTGTCAGGTCAGTATCTCCATCCTCGGTCCGGACAAACCCAGTAACGATGTACATCCTTGGATTGTTCGCCGAATAGATGTCCATGTAATACAGGTCGTGCCTTCCCTGGCTGTTTTCTTCGATACGGGAATGATACCCTGCGAACCCGTTGTTAACGGGTTGAAAGAAAAGGTCATCATCGGTAGTATTGATGGGATAACCCAGGTTCACCGGTACACCCCAGTTGCCATTTTTGTCCTTTGTGGAGTAGAAAATATCATAGCCTCCCATGTTATAATGGCCGTATGAACTAAAAAAGAGTGTTTGTCCATCCTCAGTTATAAAGGGGGTTTCTTCGTTGTACCGGGTGTTGATGGTGGTACCCAGGTTCTCGGGGACTCCCCATTTCCCGTCCGCCTGCCTTTGGGACTGATAAATATCGAGCCCCCCGGTGGTCCCCTTCCTGTTGCTGGTAAAATAGAGGGTTTGATTGTCTTTGCTGAAGCAGGCATGGGACTCCCAGTATTTTGTGGAGATGTTCTCACCCAGTTTCTCGGCCTGTGGTCCAAAAACCATCTTCAAGCTTACTGATATAGAGGTTTCCGATGTGCTCATCGTCATAGTAGAGCAGGAGCTCGGTGCCATCGTAAGAGAGAGCTACCGGGTAGATATCTTCGTCAAAGCCAAGCATGGATGTGATGGACATGGGGAGGGTCCACTCCCCGTCTATTTTCTGAATGAAAAGTGCTTCATCAAAGAAAGGTTGCTCAGTAACAAAGGCCATGGAGTTACCATCACCAGAGATAACAGGATGTGTTTCCGAATAGCGGGTATTCACAGCTTGGCTTACCGGGTAGAGGTCTATATCCACAGGCATGGTCATCAGCTTTTTTGCGTTCTCACATGCCTGGATCTGAGCCCTTACCAACTCCTCATCATATACCTCCGGGTCCATGATTTCCAGAAACTGCCTGAAGGTTTTGATGGCCGGGTCGAGCATTTCATTGACCAGGTAGGCATTCCCCAGGTAGTAGAGCACATCGGGAGGGGCCGTTGTCTCCTTGAAACTACCTTCCTTGTAGTCGGGATTGATATGGTTGGCAGCATCTTCCAGATATCCAATGGATTCGGCCTTCCGGTAAGGATCGTTCAGCAGGCAAATCCCTATTTTGTATCGCAGGTTGTTGTTTTCCGGATACCACACCAGCAGTTTTTGGAAGATTGCCTCTGCTTCACCGTACTCCTCGAACAGGAGCCACGACTCGGCATTGGTAAAATCGTTTCGTGATGAGTCTCTTTGTGCGTAAAGTGTTGTGGACAAAAGAAACAAGACCAGAATGGATGACAACAGGGAACTTCTCATACTGCAGGCAATTTTTATAAAAATAATGAATTCTGCTGTTATATTTTCCTGAAATTCCGTGTGATTATTAACAGGTCATTGAATACCCGGTAATCTTTGGCATACACCACGTTGATCTCTTTGATACGTTCTTCGGAAAGTTGATCAGAAGGAAGGTGGCTGGCCGGATTCAGAATTCCCGTTTTCAGATGAGGAAGGCCGGGTAGTTCACCGGGTCCCGGATCCATATAGCCCACCCAGGTTCTGAACCCCAGCAGCACCCTGACTACGCGCGCCACACTGCTGAGTTTTCCCCTGACCAGCAGGAACCAGAAAGGGAAGGTAAGCAGGAGAAGCAGCGCCGAGAGGGCATCAAACAGCCTTTTGTTGCGCCGGTTGGACTCTTTTCCAATGGAATTAAAATGAATGGTATAGAGGTCCCCGGCCGTATTGATTGAATTTGAGCCGATGATGGACATGCTTTCGGGAGGTGCAATCTTGAAATCGGTAGATGTTCCGATCAGGCGTGTCATGATCTGTATGATTTCGCGTGAGGGGAGGTCTTTGGAGCAGAAGACAATTTCATCCACCCGGTGGATGCTCGTGATCTCGTCAATCTGGCCGATGTGACCCAGGGTACCCGGTTTGGTTTCACCCGGGGTGGGGGAGACAAACCCGATGATATCCGGCTTGGCCTGTGTATCCATCAACAGGGTGCTTACACGTCGGGCCTCTTCCTCTTCGCCAACGATGACCATTTTTTTCTGTTTGTTCAGATCGATTTCATAATCCTTAATCCCAGCCAGGTGGAGCACAACCCGCATTCCCAGGGTGCTCAGCATGGCCCAAAGGGAACCCAGGAAGATCAATGCCCTGGAGAATCTCCAGTCCAGGGGCAGCATGGCATAGGTGACCAGGATCACTACCGTCCCCAGCAGGTGGCCCCTGAGGAAGGAAAGCAGTTTAACAGGTTTGTCATATCCTCCCGAATAGTACAGGGAGAAAAGCCAAATGAGAATATAGGCAGGGACAACCATTTGCAGGAAGGCCGGTGGGTAGTAGCCGGGACTATCAAACCTGACCTGTTCCCAGAGTGGTAGTGCGAAGAGATAACCCATAAAAATGAGGATGGCATCCAGTGCAGGCCGGTACGCCTTTTTCAGGAACCGTCTTCCAACCGACAGGGCTGCCCTGAAATAAATGGCAATGTTGATGAGAATGCTGAAGGTGCGCGCTTTTCGGGAAGTGAAGTGTTTTCCGGCAAAGATGATCATGGCCTGGTAGAACATTTTCACGTAGTTGAGACTTCCTTTCTTGGTGCTCTCTCCTTTATAATGGATGATGGTGGTATGGGGATAGTAGTAGTTTTTATAGCCTGCCTGGGTGATCCGGTAGGAGAGGTCTATGTCCTCTCCATACATAAAAAATGTCTCATCCAGCAAACCGGTTTTGTCCAGAGCCTCTTTCCGCAGGAACATAAATGCCCCGGCCAGGACCTCCACTTCATGGGTCTCCTCCCGGTCCAGGTACCCCAGGTGATACCTTCCGAATCTTTTTGACCTGGGGAAGAGGGTGGAGAGCCCGAACATCTTATAAAAAGAGACCATGGGAGTGGGCAGGGAACGTTTTGATTCGGGCAGGAATTCTCCCTTGCCGTCGATCATTTTCACCCCCATTGCTCCCGCTTCAGGATGGCCCTCCATGAACTCCAGGCACTTTCTGAAGGTGTCCTCAACCACCACCGTATCCGGATTAAGCAGCAAGACATATTTTCCTTTTGAGACCCGGATGGCCTGGTTGTTGGCCTTTGAGAAACCCACATTCTCCTGGTTGGCGATCATGGTGACCCAGGGAAATTTTGATCGAATCTCACCCACCGATCCGTCCACCGAGTTGTTGTCCACCACGATCACCTCCGCCTCAATGTTCCTGGTTGCCTGCTGAACAGCGTGAAGGCATTGCTCAAGGAAATACTTCACATTGTAGTTGACGATGATGATGGACAGATCCATAGTCTCAGTGCCTAGTGCCCGGTACTCAGTGCCCAGTATTTGGCACTCAGTGCCCAGTACCTGGCAAACGTACTCATTATTTGGCGTTTATATTTAAAGAGATTCAATTTCCAATTGGTTGCGTAGTCAGGTCTTCCATGTCTTCCCTTTTGCGGATCAGGTGGTCTTTTCCCTCATGGACCATCACCTCTGCAGGGCGGAATCTTGAGTTGTAGTTGGACGACATGGCATAACAGTAGGCACCTGCATTTTTAAACAACAGATAATCACCCTCCTGTGCTTCTGTAATTTTCCTGTTCCAACCGAAAGTATCTGTTTCACAAATGTATCCCACCACCGTATAGATACGCGTTTTCCCGCTGGTCCGGCTCACATTGACTATTTCATGATATGCTTCGTAAAACATGGGTCTGATGAAGTGGTTCAGCCCGGTGTCAAGTCCGGCAAACACCGTAGAGGTGGTCTGTTTGATCACATTGACCCTGGCCACGAAAACCCCGGCTTCGCTGACCAGAAATTTCCCGGGTTCGAATACAAGGGTCAGTTCTTTACCATACTCCCGGCAAAATTCGTTAAATCGTTCGGACAGGTGTTTTCCCATGGATTCCACATCGGTGGCCACATCATCTGCCTTGTAGGGAACTTTGAAGCCACTCCCCAAATCGATATAGTCCAGCTCCTTGAATTCTTTGGCCGTTTCGAACATGATCTCCGTGGCCCGCAGAAAGACTTCCACATCCAGGATGTCCGAACCGGTGTGCATGTGGATGCCCTCTACATGCATGTGATTGGTCTCTACGATGCGATGCACATGGGGCATCTGGTACACAGAGATCCCGAATTTTGAGTCGATGTGACCTGTGGAGATCTTGTGGTTGGCACCGGCCATGATGTGCGGATTGATCCGGATGCACACCGGGACCTTCGATCCGTACTTGTGGCCAAACTCCTCCAGGACCGCAATATTGTCGATGTTGATCCGTACACCCAGCTCCACGGCCTCTTCTATCTCTTCAATGGATACACAATTGGGTGTATACAGGATGTCCTGAGCTTCAAAACCTGCCTTCAGACCGAGGGTAACCTCCTGAATGGATACGGCATCCAGTCCCGATCCCAGCGACCGGAACAATTTGAGCACATTGATATTGGTCAGCGCCTTGCAGGCATAGTTGATCTTTACCTTTGTCTTCCCGAAGGCATCGTTGATCCGGTTGTATTGCCGGATCATGGTTCCGGTTTCATAGATATAGAGAGGAGAGCCATGCTTTTCCGCAAGGCGGATCACCGGGATCCCGTCAATCACATACTGGTCTTTCTTTAATTCCATTTGCCTTATAAGATGTAGTGGTTAAATTATTCGTTTTTTTTGAAAGTATCCTCAAAGGAAGTTCGGTTCAGGATGGATCTTCCCAGGGTCACTTCATCTGCATACTCCAGGTCATCGCCTATGGCTACACCTCTGGCCAGTGTGGTGATGGTGACCTGGTACTCTTTCAGCCTTCTGTAAATATAGAAGTTGGTGGTATCACCCTCCATGGTGGTACTCAGGGCCAGGATGATCTCTTTGCACTGTCCCGAACGGACTTTCTCTTCCAGGGGAAGGATGGTCAGGTCGGCAGGGCCGATACCATCCATGGGGGAGATGATCCCTCCCAGGACGTGGTATATCCCCGAAAATTGCTGGGTATTCTCCACCGACATTACGTCTCGTATGGACTCAACCACGCAGATAATCTGTTTGTCCCGGTATGGATCGGTACAAATGTGACAAAGCTGCGAATCTGAGATATTGTGGCAGGAAGAACAGGTTTTGATCTCTGATTTCATCCTGAGAATGGTATTCCCAAAGCGCTCCACATCCTTGTCCTCCTGTTTCAAAAGGTGGAGGACCAGCCTGAGGGCTGTTTTTTTTCCGATCCCGGGCAGTGTGGCAAACTCGTCCACAGCCTCTTCCAGTAACCTGGATGAATAGTTATTTTGCATTGCTTCTCCCTGAAGTATCAAAAATAGCACTAAATATTTTCTACATCTCCTCAAATTGATCAAATTTGATGCACGATTGATCAAAGCAGATGTCTCCCGCACTCATCATATCAGTTATTGCTGTCTATTTTGCCCTGCTGCTGGTGATTTCATGGATCTCGGGACGGGGTGCCGGCAATGCCTCCTTTTTCCTGGGCGACCGAAAATCACCCTGGTATGTGGTGGCCTTCGGGATGATTGGAGCAAGCCTGTCGGGGGTTACCTTTATTTCGGTCCCCGGGTGGGTGGTTGACAGCCAGTTTTCATACATGCAGATGGTGCTGGGTTACCTGGTGGGCTACGCAGTAATCGCCAACGTGCTGATGCCCCTTTACTACAGGCTTCAACTCACCAGCATATACACCTACCTGGAAGAACGTTTCGGAAAGCACAGCTACAAAACCGGGGCATCCTTTTTCCTCCTGTCGAGGATCATCGGCGCTTCCTTCAGGTTGTTCCTTGTGGCCAACGTGCTACAGATTACAGCATTCGGGGCCTGGGGGGTGCCTTTCTATGTGACTGTTTTTGTGACCATCGCCTTGATCTGGCTCTACACCAACCGGGGAGGGATCCGAACCATCATCTGGACCGATACCTTACAAACCTTCAGCATGATTGCTGCTGTGGTGGTAACCATCATCCTGATCACGCGCGCCATGGACCTCTCCATGGGAGATATGATCGGCCGGGTGGCAGCAGGTGATGAGTCCAGAATCTGGGTACTGAAAGGGCGGCACCTGGAGAATCACTTCCTGAAACATTTTCTCAGCGGTGCCTTCATAACCATTGTGATGACGGGTCTGGACCAGGATATGATGCAGAAGAACCTGAGTTGCCGGAACATCAGGGATGCCAAAAAGAACATGTACCTGATGAGCCTTACCCTGGTGCCCGTGAACCTGGTGTTCCTGTTTCTGGGCGCCGTGCTGATCCACTATGCCGGTTTTGCCGGCATTGCCATTCCGGAGTCTACGGATAATCTTTTTCCACTGATTGCCACCGGGGGGGGGCTCCCGAAAGTAGTTGGGGTCTTTTTCATCGTAGGGCTGGTGGCGGCGGCCTACTCCAGTGCAGATTCGGCCCTGACTGCCCTGACCACCTCTTTCACCGTGGATATCCTGGATGGAAAGCGCATGGAAGAAGCCAGGCTCACCCGCACGCGGCGCTGGGTTCACCTGGGGATCTCCGTGGTGCTGGGCCTGACCATCATGCTGTTCAGGGCCATCAATGATGAGAATGTGATCTCTGCCCTGTTCAGGCTGGCCGGCTATACTTACGGGCCGCTTCTTGGACTTTATGCCTTTGGGCTCTTTACCCGTTTTCAGGTACGTGACAGGCTGGTTCCCCTGCTGGCCATCCTTTCACCAGTGATGACCTTCCTGCTCAGTCACTTTTCGGAGCAGCTCTTCAAGGGCTATCAGTTTGGGTTTGAATTGCTGATTGTAAATGGTGCCATTATGTTCGCAGCCTTGCTGCTCGCGCGCAAGCTAAAAGGTAAAGGAGTTAGCTCAATGCTTCGGTGATCAATGCCTTTGCCTGCTCCACCGCTGCATCAATGCCTTTGGGATTTTTCCCGCCTGCAGTGGCAAAGAAGGGCTGACCGCCGCCGCCGCCCTGGATCTCCCTGGAGATCTCCCGGATCAAGGTGGATGCATTCAGGTCATATTCTTTACAATATCGTCCGAGAGCATGATCGAGAGGTGGGCCTTACCGTCCACCTCGGCACCCAGTACCAGGCATAGATTGGGGTACCTGGACCTGACCTGGAAGGAAAGGTCCCTGAGCTGACCTGCATTGCTCACATCAATCCTGGAAGCGATCAGTGCGGCATCCCCGATCTTTTCCATTTGCTCTTCCAGATTTTTGGCCACCACCCCCAGCATGTTTTTCTGGAACCGTTCCACCTGCTTGGAGAGCTTGCTGTTTTCATCCACCATGCCCTTGACCGCTTTCACCAGGTCCTTCTGTTTTTCGAAGGTGCCGGCAATCTGGTTCATCATATCCATGTTCTCATCGATGTACCTTTCGGCCACCTCCCCCGTGAAGGCTTCAATGCGCCTGATCCCGGCTGCAATGGAAGATTCTCGGAAGATCCTGAAAATCCCGATCTGACCTGTGGCCTCCACATGGGTTCCGCCGCACAGTTCCACGGTCTCGCCGAATTTGACAACCCTTACCGCATCCCCGTATTTTTCTCCGAAAAGGGCCAGGGCTCCCATTTCAAGGGCCTTGCTCATGGGAACCGAACGGTGTTCTTCCATGGGGCTGTTTTTCCGGATCATCCGGTTCACCCTGTGTTCCACCTCCCGGATTTCTTCATCGGTCATTTTCTGAAAATGGCTGAAATCGAACCTCAGGTAATCGGGATCCACCAGGGAGCCCTTCTGTTCCACATGGGTTCCCAAGCACCTCCCGCAGTGCATGGTGCATCAGGTGGGTGGCGGTATGGTTATTGGCTGTCCTCAGGCGCCTCTCCTGGTCCACATTGGCCGTGAAGGTGGCCGAAGGATCTGAGGGAAGTTTCTTTGCAACATGAATGATCAGGTCATTCTCCTTTTTGGTATCGATGATCTCCACCTTCTCATCCTCATTTTCGATGATGCCCCGGTCGCCGATCTGTCCCCCGCTCTCGGCATAGAAGGGGGTGAGATTAAAGACCAGGTGGTACAGTTCCCTTTTTTTGGTGACCACCTTCCGGTAGCGGGTGATCTTCACCTCTGTGGTGAGCCAGTCATATCCCACAAACTCCTCCTTATCATCGGCAAGCAGTTCGGTCCAGTCGCCCGATTCGGTTTCTGCAGCCTGTTTGGAACGGTTTTTCTGGGCATCCATCTCTTTCGTGAACTCCTCCCGGTTCACCTTCATATCCTTTTCCGACAGGATCAGTTCGGTCAGGTCCAGGGGAAATCCAAAGGTATCGTACAGGGTAAAAGCCTCTTTCCCGGGGATCACATTGCTGCTTTTCCTCCTTGGCCTTCTTCACCAGCTGGTCCAGCAACCGCATCCCGGTTTCAAGGGTGGAGAGGAAGGATTGTTCCTCTTCCCTGATCACCTTCTGGATCAGTTCCTGCTGGGCATCCAGTTCGGGAAAGTTGTCACCCATGGTGGAGACCAGGACCGGACAAGTTTGTAGATGAAAGGTTCTTTCTGGTCCAGGTAGGTGTAGCCATAACGCACTGCCCGGCGAAGGATCCTGCGGATCACATAACCGGCCTTGTTGTTGGAAGGCAGCTGTCCGTCTGCAATGGAAAAGGAGATGGCCCTGAGGTGGTCGGCCACCACCCGCATGGCCACATCACTGCAGGATGATCTGATCCGTACGGCTGTGCCCTGACAGTTCTGCGATGGCATCCGATGATGGGCTGGAAAAGGTCGGTATCGTAATTGGATTTCTTATTTTGAATGGCCATGCAGAGACGTTCAAATCCCATGCCCGTATCCACATGTTTTTCAGGCAGGTTCTCCAGTTTTCCGCCTGACTTCCGGTTAAACTGGATAAACACCAGGTTCCAGATCTCGATCACCAGGGGATGGTCCTTGTTCACCAGTTTGGCGCCGCCCACCGTTTTTCGGTCTGCCTCATCCCGCAGGTCAAGGTGGATCTCCGAGCAGGGACCGCAGGGACCGGTTTCGCCCATCTCCCAGAAATTGTCCTTTTTGGATCCGTCCAGGATCTGCTGGGGCGGAAGGTATTTGCTCCAGAGATCATAGGCTTCCTGGTCCCGTTCCACACCATCTTTGGGATCACCTTCAAAAACGGTGGCATAGATGCGCTCGGGATCCAGTTTCATGCGTTCGGTAAGAAACTCCCAGGCCCAGTCCATGGCCTCTTTTTTGAAGTAGTCACCAAAGGACCAGTTGCCCAGCATTTCGAACATGGTGTGGTGGTAGGTATCATGACCCACCTCTTCCAGGTCGTTGTGTTTCCCGGTGACGCGCAGACACTTCTGGGTATCGGTAACCCGCCTTGAGCCGGGCTTCCGGTTTCCAAGGAAATAGTCCTTGAACTGGTTCATACCCGCATTGGTAAACATGAGGGTGGGATCGTTCTTCAAAACCATGGGGGCTGATGGTACAATCTGGTGTCCTTTTTCTTCAAAAAAACTTAAAAACGATCTCCTGATTTCCTGTGAAGTCATTCTGTAAACATCAATTAAATTGTGAAAAAAATGTAACCCTTCTAGAAAGTTACGTAAAATAATGCCTTAGAGGTGCAAAAATAATTTTTTTGACTAATAGTTGGGATATTAAGTGTGGTTTTTTATTTTTAGCGCTTGGAATGGATGAATTGTTTGGTCGAAAATATTACATAAACCCTGAAACGCTTCGATATGAGCGTGTTAGGCTGTCCAGGAGCCAGAAAGTCCGGGCTATTTCTTGATTTTGGGCTTGGCTTGATCGCCCTGGCAGTGATTTTGAGGTATGGATTTGAACGCTACTATCCCACCCCCGGCAGATTATATATGAGAATGAAAACACCCAGCTCCGGTCGGATTATATGGCACTGAATACAAACCTGCAGGAGGTTGAATCACAACTCCATGAACTGCAGGAACAGGGATGACCGCTTTTACCGTTCCATTCTGAACCTTGAACCTGTTCCCGCCTCCATCAGGGAAGCGGGTACCGGTGGATCGGAACCCTATATGCAGCTTAGCGCAGTTCGTGAACCGGGTCTGGTTAGCAATGTATCCCAGCGAATGGATAAGATTTCAAGCCGTGTTCAGATCCAGTCCAGCAGCCTGGAGAATGTGTATGAGCAGGCTATTACCAACCAGCATTTTCTGGCCTGCAAACCCTCCATCAATCCCATTTCATCGGCCGATCCTTACTGGCTTACTTCCACCTATGGTTACAGGAATGATCCATTTACAGGCAGGCGGACTGCCCATCATGGAATTGACCTGGCCGGACCTTACGGCCTTGAGGTACACAGTACCGGGGACGGGGTTGTGGTCTCAGCCTACTTAAACAGGCATGGATATGGAAAAGAGGTAATTGTGGACCATGGTTTCGGATACACCACCAAGTATGCCCACCTGCAGGAAATCATGGTTAAACGGGGACAGAAGTTGAAGCGGGGTGAGGTATTGGGAACCCTGGGCAGCACAGGTCGTTCAACAGGTCCGCACCTGCATTATGAAGTAAGGAAGGACGCCGCCCGGTCAATCCCATGTATTTCTTTTTTGAAAATCTCTCTCCCGAAGAGTACAACCTGCTGGCATCAAATGCTATCCACACCGCCCAGCCCTATCAGAGCGGTGCATAAGCCAGAAATAGCATCCTTTGTTTGATAATTAATCCCTCCCGACGGAACCATATATTTTGCTATTTTCGCGGAAAAGGTATTTGAATGGCCCAGGTCCCAGTTCAAATTCAATCCGGAAGATCTCAATTATGATAAGCTGAACGACAGCCTGGGTGCCCGCATATGGCGAGTGGTGATCTACGTGGCTGCCATCCTGGTCATTGCCATGCTGCTGAATGTGATTTATTCACTCTTTTTTGATACACCCAGTGAGCGTCAGATCAGAAGGGAGAATGAGATGCTGCAGGAACAGTATGATGCCCTGCGTGAAAGAAAGAGCAGGGTGGATACGGTAATGCAGGAGATCCAGCAGATCGACAGGGATATCTACAGGGTGATATTTGAAACAGAACCGGTGGAACAGGAAATTCTCCGGATCGGAGATGACTTACCAGAACCTGCTGCAGACCTCCAGTGAGGAGATTGTATACTACACGGCCAGGAAATCTGATTCACTGGTGGCCCTTGACCAGCGTAGCTGCTTCCATGTATGATGTGCTGATGATCAAAGGGGAGAACCGGGTCGGAGATGCTCCCTGTCCATTCCTGCCATTCAACCCATTGAAAACCGGGACCTGACCCTGATCGCCTCAGGTTTCGGCCACCGGATTCATCCCATCTACAAGATCATGAAGATGCATTCGGGCATCGATTTCTCGGCCCCTGTGGGAACGCCGGTGATGGCCACTGGCAGATGGAGTGGTGGAAAGTGTGATACGCTCGGGAAGGGGATTGGGAAACAGGATCCTGATGGATCACGGCTATGGTTATAAAACCCTTTATGCCTGTATGGATGAGCTGGGAGTAAGGCAGGAAAGCAGGTGAAAAGGGGAGAAGTGATTGGAACAGTAGGGGAATCGGGATTAAGTGTGGCTCCGCATCTGCATTATGAAGTTCAACTGAATGGAGAAGCGGTGAATCCCATTAACTATTTCTTCCTTGAGGTGATCCCAGGGACTATGACCAGCTGATCATGATCTCCATGATGTCGGGACAGTCTTTTGATTAATTCACTTTTTTGTATATTGCATGCGGATGGACCGATTTAAATTTAACCCTGAAACCCTTTCCTACCAGAGAATCCAGCCCACCGGGAAGCAAAAGTTCTTCCGGTTTCTTCTTTTTATGGGTTTTGCACTTCTCCTGTCAGTCTGGATCCTGATCCTTCGGGACAGCACCTGCCTCTCCCCGTTCTGAGAGGCTGACAGTAGAGCAGGAACAGATCCTCTATGAAATGGAACTGCTGAACAGGGATATGGATCAATATGAACAAAACCTTGGTCATGTGGCCTACAATGATGATCAATTTACCGGGTATATTTTGAACAGGACCCATGGCCGGCCACCCAGCGGGAAGCAGGTGTGGGTGGATCCCAGAAATATGCTTATCTCAGCAATCAAGCATGCGGATCTGCTGATCAGACCAACCGGAACATAGACAGGATTGAAAGAAAACTGGTGGTGCAGTCCACCTCTTTTGACGAGGTGATTGAAATGGCGGCCACCAAGGAGGAGCGCCTGGCTGCAAGGCCGGCCATTCAGCCTGTAAGCATGAAGGACCTGACCCGTTTCGGTTCTTCATTCGGGATCAGGTATCATCCCATACTCAAGGTGGTCAGGCCCCACGAAGGGATTGATCTGACCGCCCCCAGGGGAACACCTATATATGCTACGGCAGATGGAAAGGTAATCCAGGCAGGGTACAGGGCAGGTGGATTTGGTAAAAAGATCCTGTTGGACCATGGGTATGGATACAGGTCCCTTTACGGACACTGTGACGAAGTACTGGTAAAACCCGGTCAGACGGTCAAACGGGGCGAGGTGATCGGCAGGGTGGGAAGCACAGGACTTTCCAAATCTCCGCACCTGCACTACGAGGTCCATGTGAACGGCCGGCCGGTGGACCCGATCAACTACTACGCCAACGACCTGTCCGGAGAGGAGTATGACCGGATGATCGATATGCTTTCCCACGCCGATCCCTCCTTTGATATCAATTGATATGCACTGGATCTGTATGAGAGCATTATTTGCTGTTTTCCTGTTATTTTCTTCATTTTTTCTTGTTGCCCAGGATCCCAGAAGGACAGGATCCGGATTGGGTTCTCCTGATGAGGAGGAGATCCGTCCTGCGGCCCCGGATTCAATCCGCATCATCGGAACAGGCGATATCATGCTTGGGACCAATTATCCCTCAGCCGTCTACCTTCCTCCCGGGGAGGATTGTTCCCCGCTTCTCAGGCCGGTCCATCAATCCTTCAGTCGGGCGACATCCTGTTCGGAAACCTGGAAGGTGTATTCTGCAATGAAGGGAGGGACTCCAAAAAAATGCAAGGATACCACCCGCTGTTATGTGTTTCGCATGCCCGACCATTTTGCATACTGCCTGCTGGAGGCCGGATATGATGTGCTGAGTGTGGCCAACAACCATGTGAATGATTTTGGATCTGAGGGCCGGAGGGCCACAGCTGCACTTGCTCGATTCCCTGGGATTTGCCTATGCCGGATTCGATACGCATCCGTGGACCATCTTTGAAAAGGGAGGGATTACCTATGGATTTGCAGCCTTTGCACCCAACAAAGGAACCATGGATCTGATGGATTACAAGGGAGCGGCAGCCATCACCCAGATGCTGGATTCCCTGGCCGATGTAGTGATTATCTCTTTCCACGGAGGGGCGAAGGAAAGGACCACCAGCATGTGGTCCGCGGCGATGAGGTGTACCTGGGAACCAACAGGGGAAGCGTTTACCGCTTCGCCCATGAAGTGGTGGATGCAGGAGCTGATGTGGTTTTCGGTCACGGTCCGCATGTGACCAGGGCCCTGGAACTGTATAAGGACCGGCTGATCTGTTACAGCCTGGGAAATTTTGCCACCTACAGGAGGTTTAACCTGAGCGGTCCCAACGGCATTGCACCCATTGTTAGGGTGGATGTGAACAGAGCGGGCGAATTCCTCTCGGGAGAGGTGGCAGCGGTTTACCAGCCCGGTGAGGGAGGACCCAGGCCAGATCCTTCCAGGCGTGCCATTCAGAACCATCAAAGCCTACAGAAGCGGATTTCCCTGACCAGGAGCTGGTCATCGGAGGGATGGTTCGCTCTCCCGGAAGGCTGAAGTCCGGGCTTTGATTTCTGTGAAGTTTTTGTTAAATTGGGTATCTGTTTTATACTGAAAATCTGATTGGTATGCCTTATAAGGAAACGAAAGTTGAGAAACTCTATTACTCCATCGGGGAGGTGGCCAGCATGTTCAATGTAAATACCTCACTGATCAGGTTCTGGGAAAAGGAATTTGATATCATCAAACCCAAGAAGAACAAAAAGGGAAACCGGCTCTTCACCCAGAAGGACATTGACAATTTCCACATCATCTATCACCTGGTGAAAGAGAGGGGTATGACCCTCAAAGGGGCAAAAATGAAGATGAAGGAGAACAAGGAGGATGTGGAGCACAATTTTGAGATCATCAAATCCCTGGAGAACATCAAGGAGATGCTCATTGAGGTCAGGGAAAGCCTCTAATCATGATAAAGCTTAAGGAGATTGCCAGGACCCTGGAAAGCCTGGCGCCATTGTCATTCCAGGAGTCTTACGATAATTCGGGATTGCAGGTGGGCGATCCGGAGGTCGAGATCACAGGGGCCCTGATCACCATTGACGTGACCCCGGAAGTCATTGAGGAAGCTGCCGGCCTCGGGTTTAACCTGGTGGTGTCACATCACCCGGTTATATTCGGGGGACTGAAGTCCCTGACAGGGCGTACTGCTCCCCAGAGCGCATCGTCACCCTGGCCATCCAGAAGGGCATTGCCATCTACAGCGGTCACACCAATTTCGATGCCATCCTTGGGGGGGTGAATCATATGATGGCCAAGCGTCTGGGCTTGAGCCGGGTTCGAATCCTGGATCCCATCAAGGGCCAGTTAAAGAAACTGACGGTTTTTGTACCCCACGATCACGTGGAAAAAGTCCGTCAGGCCATGTTCGAAGCCGGAGCGGGACAGATCGGGGCCTATGACAGCTGCAGCTTCAACCTGGAAGGTAAAGGAACCTTCCGTGGATCAGAAGAAACGATCCCTTTGTGGGACAGGCCGGGGTGATGCACCAGGAACCTGAAACCAGGGTGGAGACCATTGTCGCGGCACATCAGGTGGGGAGGGTCGTGCATGCCATGATCAAAGCGCATCCTTATGAGGAGGTAGCCTATGATCTCTATCCGCTTGAGAACGAAAACCCGATGGCAGGCATGGGCATGGTGGGTGAGCTGGAAGATTCCATGAATGAAGAGGTCTTTTTGAATTTTGTGAAGGAACGTTTCGCAGTCTCTGTGATCAGGCATTCTGCCCTTCTGGAGAAACCAGTCCGAAGGGTGGCGCTCTGTGGTGGTGCAGGCAGCTTCCTGCTGGGGAAAGCCATCCGTTCGGGTGCTGATGTGTTTGTGACCGGGGACATGAAATATCACCAGTTTTTTGATGCGGATGGGAAGATTGTGGTCATGGATATCGGGCATTTTGAAAGTGAGCAATTTACCCGGGAACTTTTTTATGATCTACTTAGAAAAAATTTCCCTAAATTTGCAGTCCGTTTATCAGAAACAGAGACAAATCCAATTAAATATTATTAGTACATGGCCAAAGCAAAGAAGAGTGCAGAGGTTGCTGAGATGACAGTTGCTGAGAAGTTAAAAGCGCTGTATGAAAAGCAAATGGTTGACACTGCCATCGATAAGATTAAAGATCCTGCGTGGAGAATTACCCCTTGAAGTTCAGGACCTGGAAGATGAGATTGAGGGATTGCAAACCCGGGTTTCCAAGTATGACGAGGATATTGAAGCCCTGGAGAAGTCCATTGCCGGCAAGAAACAGGAGATTTCCAATGCCCAGGACCTCATTAAAAAATACGAAGAGCAGCAGAACAATGTCAGGAACAACCGGGAATACGATTCTCTCTCCAAGGAGATTGAATTCCAAACCCTGGAGATTGAGCTTTGCGAGAAGCGCATCAGGGAGTTTGCAGTACAGATCGACGAGAAAAAGGTGGTGATTGAAGAGTCTACCGGTGTATTGAATGAGCGCAAACTGGACCTGGAGACCAAGAATAAGGAGCTGGGCGATATCATTGACGAGACCAAGAAGGAGGAGGATGTTCTCGAGAAGAAATCGGGAAAGCTGGATGAGATCATCGAATCACGTTTAAGCACAGCCTACAGAAAGATCAGGGGAAATGCCCGCAACGGTCTTGCAGTGGTGCCCGTTGAACGTGATGCCTGTGGCGGTTGTTTCAATAAGATTCCCCCCCAGCGCCAGCTGGATATTGCATCCCGTAAGAAAATCATCGTGTGCGAGTATTGCGGGCGTATTTTGGTTGATGCCAAAATGACGGAGGAATAAATATCGTCAGGGATATTCCCTTGTCGCTGAAAATTTTTACAACTAAAAATATATAGGCTTCCAAGGAAACATCCCTGAAGCAATAACATCCTGAGCTAACATAAGGATCCCGGGTATGTAGGCGCAATACACATACGCCTCCATACCGGAAAAGAAAGAAATAAGGAGGCCGGCTCATGTGAATGGGACGGCCTTCCTGTATCTTATGGGTTTGGATGATCTACCAGCTTCCTCCTGCACCACCGCCACCGAAGGAGCCGCCACCGCCTCCCCCGAAGCCGCCTCCGCCACCAAAACTTCCGCTGCCGGATGAGAAGTTCCCAAAACTACCCGAATGCCGGCCTCCTGATAACATGCCCAGGGCAAGCCAAAGGGGCAGGTTGCTTCTTCCCATGCCTGTACTCCTTCTCCTTCCTCCGAAAATGAAGGAAAAGAGGATGATCATAAAGATAATGCTTCCAATGGCGCTGCCACCACCCCCGGATGAGTGCTGCTTGCTGTACTCATCAGCGGTGAATTTTCCATCCAGCAGGGAGATCAGCACCGTTGTGGCTTCATCGATCCCGGTGTAGAAAGCACCATTTTTGAAATTGGGGATGATCTCATTTCTAACGATTTGTCCCGCCACCGCATCGGTGACATACTCCTCATTGCCATAACCGGTGGCAATGAACATGTCCCTGTCCTGCATGTCCATCAGGATCACAATCCCATTGTCGTCTCCTTTCTGTCCCACACCCCATGCTTCCCCGATCATGGGAGCCAGCATGGATGCCGGGTAACCGCCATTGTTATCGATGGTTACCACGAAGATCTGGGTGGAGGTCCGGTATTCAAAGTCATTTAGTTTCTGTTCCAGCGCAGAAACTTCAGCATGTACTGAAAACACCGGCATAATCGTTGACCCATGATCCGGGGCTGGCCGGAACAGGCAGCTGGTCCTGTGCCATCCCCAGCAGAGGGAAGAGCATCAGGATACATATAATAACTGATTTGAATCTCATGTTTATTTTCCTCCAAATGAAATTTCGTCCGACAGTTCGTTCACATCGTCATCCTGGTAGGGGAAGTGGGCCTTTAATGCCTCACCTGCCAGAAGGATGCCTTCTCTGAGCCCCTGAGCAAATGCTCCTTCCCTGAATTTTTCCAGCATTTTCTCTTTGATACTGTCCCAGAAATCGTCAGGAGTTACAGCATTGATGCCTGCATCTCCAAGGATGGCGAATTTTTGATCCTTCACCGCCAGGTAGAAAAGCACTCCATTCCGTTTTTCGGTCTTGTGCATCTCCAGCTTCGCAAACCACCAGGCTGCCCGGTCCATCACATCCTCCTTGCAACGGTTATCGATGTGAACCCTGATTTCTCCGGACGTGTTTGTCTCCGCCTCATGCACTGCAGCTTTGATCTGCGCTTTTGCCTCTTTCGAGAAGAAATTAATGGCGTTCATATTTAGAATTCTACTGTTGGTGCCACATCACTGCCTTCCACGGCCTCGAAATATCCCTTCTGGTCAAACCCCGTTATCCCGGCAATCACACTGGCAGGAAATTTTCTGATGGTGGTGTTATAGCCCCTGGTGATCTCATTGAATTTCCGCCGCTCCACGGCGATCCGGTTTTCCGTGCCTTCCAGCTGGTCCTGTAAAGCCAGGAAGTTTTGGTTGGCCTTCAGATCCGGGTAACGTTCGATGGTAACCAGCAAGCTTGAAAGGGCTGAACTCAAGCCATCCTGTGCCTGCTGGAATGCAGCAAGGTTCTGGGGGTTCAGGTTGGTCGGATCGATGGTCACACTGGTGGCTTTGGCCCTGGCCTCGATGACCTGGGTGAGGGTTTCCTGTTCGAAATCGGCATATCCTTTTACCGTATTCACCAGATTGGGAATCAGGTCAGCCCTTCGTCTGATATACATTTTCCACATTGGCCCACTGGCCGGTTACGCCCTCTTCGAGGGTTACAAATCCATTGTACCTCTTAACACCCCAGAGGACAGCAATCAGGACGACAGCCACTACAATAATCCACGTTCTGTTTTTCTTATTCATCTCTCTTGTTTTTATCTGAAATCAAAATTAGCAAAAGTCGGCTGCTATGGTGCTGAACGGTAAATTATCGGTAAAAATTCGATCAAGGGGGATTTTGTATTATTTTTGGCCCCATGCTGTTCAATTCATTTATTTTCCTCGTGTTTGGGACGCTTTTTTTCCTGGGGCTCTGGTTTGTCCGGCAGGTCAAAAAATCCCGCAGGTGAAATGGGCATACCTGGTGGCAGCATCTTTTTTCTTTTATGGCTGGTGGGACTGGCGCTTCCTGTTCCTGATCCTGGCCAGCGGATTCATCGATTATTTCGGGGCACTGGGGATTCAGCGCTATCCCGGACGGAGAAAGCTTTTCCTGGTCCTGTCGGTTCTGGGCAATGTGGGATCACTGGCCATTTTTAAGTATTCGGGATTTATTGCTGAGAATATAGACCGTTTCCTGGAATTGCTTGGGATGAGCCAGCGACTTGCCGACAACATACCGGAGTTCATGCTGATTTTACCGGTGGGAATCAGCTTCTACACCTTCCAATCCATGAGCTACACCATTGATATATACCGGGGGAAGATGGAGCCCACCCGTAATGTGCTTCACTTTTTTGCCTACCTCTCCCTCTTTCCACAGCTGGTGGCCGGACCCATCGTCAGGGCCAGGGACCTGATGCCCCAGCTCAAAAAATTGAGGCCCACCACGGAAGTGGAGCGATGGAACGGTTTCAAACTGATCATGATCGGGTTCTTTAAAAAGGTGGTACTGGCCGACAACATTGCCCCGCTGGTGAATTCAGGTTTTACCAACATACACCAGACCTCCAACTCGCTTTTCTGGTGGGTGATGGTCATTGGTTTTGCCTTTCAGATCTATTTTGATTTCAGTGGATATTCCGACATTGCCCGCGGACTGGCCAAATGGATGGGCCTCAATTTCAGGCTCAATTTCAACCATCCATATCACTCCAGGTCCCTCAGGGAGTTCTGGAGCAGATGGCACATCTCCCTCTCCACCTGGTTCAGGGACTATATATACATTCCCCTGGGGGGAGGCAGGAAAGGCAGGCTGAATGCCCATATCTTTATGTGGATCACCATGGTGGTCAGCGGACTTGTGGCACGGAGCTGCCTGGACCTTCATTATCTGGGGGGCATTGCATGCCTTCTATATCTCCCTTGAAAGGCTTACCAGCTGGCCCCGGCATTTGAGGAAGATTCCAGGTGGCGGCTTGCTATCGCTGGTTATCACCAATGTGCTGGTGCTGGTGGGCTGGGTATTTTTCCGGGCAGAGAGCTGGCATGATGCCATAAAAATCAGTCGGGGACATGTTCTCTTTTGGAGGGGGTGGTGCATTTGTAATGAACGATGTGATCCGCAACGGACTGGTATGGTTGTCCGTAAGCCTTATTATTGAACTGGTCACCTGGTTCCGGATCAAGCCCCATCTCTGGTTTCCGGCACGCATGCGAAAGTGGGCTGATGTGGTTTATGTGCTGCTGATGCTGCTGGCCTGTCTCTATCTCAGGGGGGAGGGAGATGTATTTATCTATTTCCAGTTTTAGCCATGATAAAAGAGCGGATCATCTATACCCATTGTTCTTGCGGCCCTGCTGGCGGTCCCCATCTACCTGCTGAGGGACAAGATGGATACCGAAGAGATCAGGAAGAACCGGTACTGGGTGGCCAAGTCACACAGCACCAGGAAGTACCCGGTACTTTTCGGAGGTGATTCAAGGATCTTCAGGGGGATCTCTCCCGATCATTTTGAATCCGGGATGTTTGGGTATGAGACCCATAACTATGCCTACTGGTCAAACGGCATGGGCAGGATCTACCTGGAAGGGATGGAGCAGAAGCTGGATATGGATTCGGAACTGAAAATGATCGTTCTGGGTGTTTCACCCCACTCACTTACTCCCAATGCTGCAAAGAGTGACATTTTGAATATGAGACCAGGAGGTCGAAAGAGCAGGTACTCCAGAATCTCTATCTCTCCAGGTTGCAGGAGTATTTGCAAGCTATGAAGCACTGGAACTGGCAGATAAGCTGATGGGCAAGGCCAAACCCTCCAATTACAGGATCATTTACCATCCCAATGGATGGGTAGAGTCCTGGTGGCTTGTGCCCGACACCAGTTACTCCGCACAATTCTATGAGGAGATTTTCACCGATAACCGGGTCAGTGAGGAAGTGATTAGCCGGATTGCTTGCTTACGTGGAAAAGTGGACTGCCATGGGAATTCATGTGGCAGGATTCCGTCCTCCTACAAACCAGGCCATTCGAAACTGGAAGAGGAAAAGGGAGGATTTAATGAAGCCGGCTTTTGTGCAGCGATTCACTGAAGCCGGAGGAATCTGGATTCATGTTCCGGCCGATGGTTACCAGACCTTCGACGGAAATCACATGGAACACCAGTCAGCCATGCGGATTTCTTCCGACCTGGCCGACTCCATCCGGGTGAGGATCCCAGGGCTCCCTGTTAGCGCGAATTGAAAGCCACCCAGGCACCTCAGGGGAAACAATTCGATCTGCTTCCTGTTAATCTAGCATGAGCCATGTTGTATATTATGATGGATACTGTAATCTGTGCAGCGCTACGGTCCAATGGATGATTCGAAATGACAGGAGAAGGCATTTTAGTTATCAACCCCTGGAAATGCATCCGGCTCGGGAGGCTGAACCGGGAGCCGGGGATGGAGGTCCATCCGCGACGGTGATCCTGGAGGAGGAGGGAAAACGATATGAGCGATCAACTGCAGTCATCCGCATTGCCCTGGGACTGAGGTTCCCATGGCCACTGCTGGGTGTGCTTTTCCTGCTTCCCCGTGTACTGAGGGACCCGGTATATGACCTGGTTGCCCGCCACAGATACCGGTGGTTCGGCAGGCGGAAATCCTGCTATGTCCCGGGCACCTGAGTGGATGGGATGTGTTTAATAACCGCCTTCAACCCCACACTTTGGGCGCCTGAAATTTGTATTTTTAGAACAGTTAAAATTCCAGTCCAATCATGAGTTCAACTGCATTTAAAACGGCTGTCAGGGAAGGAATCCCCGCATCCCTTCCGCCAGAAAAACCTTACGATCCTTCCTTCAATCATGCGCCCAGGCGCAAAGATATTCTCAGCCCGAGGAGAAGAAACTGGCCATCCGGAATGCCCTCAGGTATATTCCCTCTGCAACACCATGCAGCACTGGCCAGGGAGTTTGCTGCTGAACTGGAACAGTATGGCAGGATCTACATGTACAGGTACAAACCCGAATACCAGATCACAGGCGCGCGAAGGCTGGAAGCATTTCCACACCGTTCGGTGCAGGCGGCGGCCATCATGATGATGCTCTCCAACAACCTGGATCATGCAGTGGCGCAACACCCCGACGAACTGATCACTTATGGAGGGAACGGGGCGGTTTTTCAGAACTGGGCCCAGTACAGGCTCACCATGAAATACCTGTCCGAAATGACAGATAAGCAGACCCTGGTGCTCTATTCGGGTCATCCCCTGGGATTGTTCCCTTCCCACCCGGAAGCACCCAGGGTGGTGGTAAGCAATGGGATGGTAATCCCCAACTATTCGGGACAGGATGATTATGAGCGCATGAATGCACTTGGTGTTTCCCAGTACGGACAGATGACAGCCGGTTCTTTCATGTATATCGGACCCCAGGGAATTGTGCATGGAACCACCATCACAGTGATGAATGCAGCCCGGCTGAAACTGGATGGCGCAAAGGATATGGCCGGGAAGAGTCTTTGTGACCTCAGGACTGGGTGGCATGTCGGGTGCACAACCCAAGGCCACTGTGATTGCCGGAGGCATCTGCGTGGTGGCAGAGGTGAATCCCAAAGCCATGAAACCGGCATTCCCAGGGATGGGTGGATGAGGTTTACCATGACCTGGAGAAGCTGACCAGGCGGATGGAGCAGGCAAGGGAGAGAAAAGGAGGCGGTCTCCCTGGCTTACCAGGGAAATATTGTGGATCTGTGGGAGTACCTGCTTGAAAAGAACATTGAGGTGGAGCTTGGTTCGGATCAGACCTCCCTGCACAATCCTTTTGCCGGGGGTACTACCCTGCGGGGATCGGCTTTGATGAAGCCAACCGGATGATGGCCGAAGAACCCGGGAAATTCAAGGAGGCTGTGTATGCTTCCCTGAGGAGACATGTGGTGGCAGTGAACGGAATGTGTGAGAAGGGGATGTATTTCTGGGATTACGGAAATGCATTCCTGCTGGAATCGGGCAGGGCAGGAGCAGATGTGTTCTCTGCCGATGGCACGTTCCGTTACCAGTCATACGTACAGGCCATCATGGGCCCCTCTTTTTTGATTATGGATTCGGACCTTTCAGGTGGGTATGTACTTCGTCCGATCCGGCTGATCTTGCACTGACCGACCGGATTGCCCTGGAGGAGCTGGAAAAGCTTGAACAAAATGCAGCCAGAGAGATCAGGGGACAGCTCAGGGATAACATTCACTGGATCAGGGAGGCAGAGAGTCACCGGCTGGTGGTGGGTTCCCAGGCCAGGATTCTCTATGCCGACAGCCAGGGCAGGATAGCCATTGCCCGGGCTTTAACCGGGCCATCCGCGAAGGCCGGATCTCAGCCCCGTGGTGCTGGGGCGCGACCATCATGATGTTTCGGGAACCGATTCGCCTTACCGGGAGACTTCCAATATCTATGATGGCTCCAGTTTTACTGCCGACATGGCTATTCAGAATGTGATCGGTGATGCCTTCCGTGGGGCCACCTGGGTGTCCATTCATAATGGTGGAGGTGTGGGCTGGGGAGAGGTGATCAATGGTGGATTTCGGCATGGTGCTGGATGGAAGTGAAGCGGCTGAGAAAAGCTTGGAAATGATGCTTCACTGGGATGTGAACAACGGGATAGCCCGGAGAAGCTGGGCAAGGAATGAGGGAGCCATGTCGGCCATTCAAAGGGAGATGGAGCGAACACCTGATCTGAAGGTTACACTGCCGCAGCTGGTGGAATGACCAGCATTATTGATGACCTGTACTGGCTTACGATCTCCGAAAATCATGGAGTAGGGCCTGCTGATGGCCTCTTCCAGTTGATACAGGCTGATGTTCCTGGAGAACCTGGCTCTGTTCCTTGCCTTCAAAAAACAGAAGGATGGTGGGAATGGAAAACACCCTGTGTTGTCCTGCCAGCAGGGGACTTTTATCCGTGTCCACATAGACACAGCGCATGCGGGGAAACTGTCCTTCAATAAATCAGAGACTTTGGGTTTCAATACCTTGCAGACCGAGCACATGTCATTGGAGAAATAGAGCAGAACTCCCTGCTCGGTTCCGGTTATTCTCGTCCAGCGATTCAAGGGATATAGACAGGTTCCATGGGTGATAGACTTAAAATTCTCCCTCGTTGAGCATGACCAGCATACAGGCATTCACCGGCTCAATGCCATTGTTTTTCAGTTTAGCCATGAATTCCGGGTTGACAGTTCCAGGGTTGAAGATCACCCTTTTGGGTTTCAGGGAAAGGACATAATCGTAATAGTCCTGCTGTCTTGAAGAGCCGATATAAATGGAAACGGTATGTACATTCTCGATGTCAGGCTTTCCCACCACGATCTCCTCGTCCGCAATCAGTCCATTCCGAAACCCCACTGCAACCACTTCCTTGTCATGACGCAGCAGGCTTTTCACAGCTTTGTGTGAAAACCTGACAGGATTTGGGCTGGCACCCAGGACTACTGTTTTACCGTTCTTCATTCTCCTTATGGAGCTCTGTTATTTAATTAACAACAAATATATGCATTATCTCTCACTGTACAATGCAAATGAACAGGCAGGCCTGGAGTAATCTAAAAAGCGTCTAAACGGTGCAGCTGAATTTCAGCTGCTCCTGATGTGATCAGTACCACTGCATAGGCTGATACACCCTCCTCACGGCCTGTGAATCCAAGTCTTTCCTCGGTGGTTGCCTTCACCGAAACCGGTTCTTCATCCACACCCAGGTGATGTGCGATCACTTTTCCCGCATTTCAGGAATATATGGCTTAATCCTGGGCTCCTGCAGGCAGACCGTGGAGTCGATGTTCCCCAGCTCATATCCCTGTTCCCGGAGCAATGCAGCGCATCGCTTAGCAGAATGGTACTGGCAATTCCTTTGAAAGCAGGATCGGTATCCGGGAAGTGTGTACCGATATCCCCCAGGGCTGCGGCCCCCAGCATGGCATCGCAGAGGCATGGATAAGCACATCGGCATCGGAATGACCCAGTGCACCTTTATCATGTGGAATTTCGACACCTCCCAGCCAGAAGGGGATGCCTGTTTCCAGTCGGTGAACATCATATCCGAACCCGATCCGAACATTCTCTGATAAAAGGTGAAAGGTTAAAGGTAAAAGAAAAAGTGAAAGATATACTTTAAAGGTTAAAGCCCAGTGTGAACCTCAGTGTATTGGCCAGGGGACTGTTTTGCCCGTTTGTGGGAACCAGGTAGGAGAAGTCCAGTGCAAATACATTGAGCTGCAGACCAATTCCTACGGTAAAATATTTCCGGTTTCCCTTGGTGGAATGCTCATGGAAATATCCGGCACGGATGGCAAACTGCTCCCTGTACCAGTATTCAACCCAGACTGTAGGCAATCTCATTGAATCTCTTCGCGAAGTCTGTAGGTGCCATCTGATTTACGAACACCCGGAGCATCATAGAAGGACTGGAACATTCCTGCTACCACAGATCCAGGAGGTCTCTTTTCCCCGGATAACCACCAGATCACCCGAAGCTGTATCAGTCTCTACTACAGGTGGAGTGGAACCAGAACTTGTTGATATCAAGGTGTGCCGAGATGCTGTTGTAATCATCAATGTTGTAGGTGAAACGTCCACCAATCCTGAGGTTGGTGGGAATGGGTGTTTTTGCTGCATCTGCTGTATAGGACACGGGGGTACCCATGTTGGTAATGCTTGCTCCCAGAGCCCATTCCCCGTCACTGGAGCCCACATTCACATCATTCTGATAGTAGAATCCAAGGTCAGCTGCAAAGGAGATACCCGGGTTGGGTCTCCTGTCCGTCGGCGGTAGTCTGTCCGCTGGTAAGGTCGGAACGAATAAACCTGAAGGCAATCCCACCTGAAAAATGATCGGTAAACAGCCTGGAATACCCGGCATCCACTGCAAATTCATTGGGATTATACTGTCCGGTTACAGTTCCCGTAAGGTCGGTAAACACAATGTTTCCCAGGGAGAAATAGCGCAGCGATGCACTGACCACCTGCTTGTCGTCCACGTCTGTAATAACCTGAAAGATAGGCCAGGTTGATATCGGGTATCAGGTTCCTGAGCCAAGGGGTATAAGAGATGGCAAATCCGCCTGTATTATCAATGAAGGCATATTTTCCGATGTTCCAGTGCTGTGAATTCACATCCGGGGTGGTGGCAGCTCCCACATCACCCATGGCACCCGGCCCTGGAGTCGGGTGCAATGGTCAAGAAAGGTACAGAAGTCTTGATGGTATTCAATTCTCCTCCGCCCAGTTCACCTGAACTGATCTGGCCCGAAACATTGTACCGTTAAAACAAGTAATGATCCGGTAATCAATGCAATGAACCCGGATCTCAATCCTTTTGACATTTCTTCAGTTTTGGTGATCAAATATAATACGATTTCGGCAAAATGCCGTCAAATTCAGAACATTTTAAGACATATAAAGTACGAAAGAAAGGCTGGTTTAGTATATGACATTCATGTTAAATATTTGTCATTTCTACCTGACCATGATCATTTTCCCGCTTTCGCTGGCCACTTCCCCCTCTTCGGTGGAAAGAGTGGCCTTATAAACATAGACTCCTCCTCCAAGTTTGGCACCTCCTGCAGAGCTTCCGTCCCATGAGGGTGGCTCCAGCCTGTATCCGGCGGAATATACCTGCTGCTCAATAATCCGGACCATTTCACCCGACAGATTGTATATGGTAATCACAAGCTTCATCTCCCGGTCCGGACGGTTGTGCTCGATATTGAACAGGGTATGGTCGCTAAAAGGGGTTGGGATAGTTGAACAATTGCTCAATGCAACATCTCCTCTGAATCCACCACCCTGAACTCCAGGCTTGATTCGGTGGAATTGTTGTGGATATCCCAGATTTTCACGGTAATACTCATGATGGCCCGGCTCCAGGTTGCTATAGGGATACCTGATATATCCCGAATTATAGCTGTTGGTGTTGGCCTGGAAGAACTCATTGAGAATGATGGACCCGGATGCGGTTCCCATCCAGGGTGGCAGTAAGGTCATGGCCGATGCCGTTCCCGGTGGTGTTGATCCCGAAATTATCACGTGCAATCACCAGAAGGGAAGGATCTGCATCGGTGATGCCGCCCGATACAAAAAACGAATCATTCATATAAAGCTCCTATCTCAGGGGCTTCCGTATCCATGGCATTTTCCTGACCGATCCCTCCCACATTGAATCCTTCGTAGGAACCATGGGCATCCACCACCGAGTCGTTGCTGTAATAACTGATTTTCCCCGGTCCAAAGGCATAGTTAATATCCTTGGGAACAAAAAAACCAAAAGAGAATCTTCCGTCAGTCACAGTGGCTTTCTCCACTGTACAGGATGCTGTTCCTGGCCTTGAAATCTCCATACAGGATCATCATCATTGGAAAGGGTTTCCACATGTTTCTCCTTATCAAAAACCATGGGGTAGACAGTGCCGTTGAAGTTCTTCCATAAAGTACCCCGTCCTGCGTTTCAAGATGCCCCGAAACCGTAACCCATTCGAAGGCGGAAAGGGTATCTTCCAGTACCTCAACATGCGATCCCGTTGATGGAATCGGTTACCACCCTGTGGCTTGGGTAGGCCAGCCGCATGGACGGATCGCCCAGAAGTGTAAAATTGCGTTTGTTAATACCCGAGCCCGTGTTGTTCTTGCTGTAGACAATGATATCTCCCAGGCGGTAATTCTGCTGGTTTTCATCTTTTTCAAACACAAGCTCATAAAATTTCTCATTCAGCGTATGATTGGGCCCCGAGTAGACCAGCCGCGTGGTGGTAAACAGTCCGATCCCTCCACCGTTGGTGTTAAGCAGAACCTCTTCCCCGGCCGAGGTATCTTCCTGGTCCAGCCCCTGGCTGTATTCGTCGTACCTGCTGAATTCACAGGTGGCGGTCATAAAGAGAGGAAGCATATCACGGTTGTTCCAGGAATTAATATCATTTTTGGTAACAATCTTTTCATGGGCAAGGGCATCAGGACCTCCATGACCCGTATAGTTAACGATGAGCGCACCCCGGTTCACCTGGTTGTTGATATTCCTGACCACATCGGGATAGCGGAACCCGGTGGCAGTTTTCTCCTGTGGATATGCATCCAGGAATATCTTATTGATGTTGTAAGCAGGATAGGTCTTGGTTTACATGGTTGGCCAGTTCATCGGCCTGGCGCATGTGGAGGTTTCCATCCTCATCATCGCCGATGAAGCAGATCTGGTTCCGCCAGCTGCCCTGGTTGTCCAGGTTGTCGTAGGCAATGATCTTTTCCACCAGCTGTTCAGCCTCTTCCACAGTGGACACCGGCAAGCGGCCCATCCCGATATCCAGCAGCCCACTGGTCATGCTTTCATCCGTATCCAGTATACCGAAGTAATCATCAGATACATAGGAACTGGTGGGTGAAAGTGAGTTGTCTGACTGGTAGGTCAGAATCAGGTTGGGATTGTCCTTCTTGTCAGGGTGACTCCTGTTGTCATACGATCCGTCTCCGAAAAGCAGCAGGTACCTGCAATACGCTTCAGATCCATCCTGACCGGTCATAGAACATCTTCATGAAATTACGTATGGCCGTTACATCGGGCGTTCCGGAAGAGAATTCGTTAAACACCTGCTCCTGAATCACAACTTCCACATCCAGTCCGTCGTTGGTTTCCCTGTGATCTGCCAGTTCCTGTGCCTGATCCAGGAAAATCTCCGGGGTGAGGATGATCATATCGGGATGTTCCAGCCCATGGAGATCCTGGTTCTCTATCCGGCCTTCCCCTTCACCAGTATACCCGGGGGATGGAAAATTGCCGTCGGGTTGAAAGGCAATGAATTCACGGATCTGATCGGTGTTTACTGTGAATTCTGCTGCAGCGCCGGATGTTGTATAAGGCACGTTCAAAGGTGAAGAGGGATCGGAAATATCCCAGATCACCGCATTCGCTACCATCTCCCATCTGGAAACGGGTCACAGTTCCCGGCCCCGCACTTCTGCTGTCCCTGAATGAGAGCTCATCCACACCTTTCATGGACAGCCCGCATCGCCCATTCAGAACCAGGTGGTTCAGCCAGCCTTCGGAATCTGAATCGGGTCTGTCATAGACCAGGGTCACTGTTACATTGTCCGATTCGGGTATGGTTTCAAAAATCCCGGTATTCTTCATAAGCAAAGGTGGAAATATAATTGCTCAGGTCGGTTCCGCTCATGGAAATGCTTCCCAGGTACTGATTGTTGGCTTTTACGCTGAAGCTCGAACTGCCACCTGAACGGGCCTGCTGTTGTAGCTATGATCTTCAGGGCTTCACCCTCTATTCTGCCGGGAATCTGAAAGGGGTAGTTGTTCTCCAGGTTCACACTGAAAATATCACCATACCACTCTTTACCTGAATTGATCAGGTTGTAGGTCTCCTCTTCAAATATGACCCTGAAATCATATGCGTGACGTGTATGGGTCGGTGTTTCACCTGCGAGCGCTGCATCCTGCGGAAGCACGACCGGGCCCTTGCTGTCGGTAAGAAAGTAATATCCTTTGTAGGCGTGGTCATGGAGGGTATGCATGAAAGAGCTGGTCTTCCTGATTGAATTCCCAGCTAACAGGTCCCTCACGCATAAAACAGGATGTGGTCGCCGGGTCCGAACATCCCGTCACTGCCTTTATCCATGTATACAGGGACCGGTGAAAGGTCATCCACATATCCCTGAGAGAAATGTTCGGGCAAAAGTCTTGCCCCTGTGCCGTAGACCCTTACGCTTGCTGGATTTTGAATCCCTATCTCCACAAGCTGCTCATAGGTGAGCCTGTGCATTCCGCTCTGCTCCACCGATACTTTGTACCAGTTGCCCGATGCAAGCACCGAATGATCTGACCAGGATCCGGATTTCTGGCTTTTGAGACGTGCCAGTGCAGTTTTCTGTTCCAGCTGGATTTCAAAAGCATCCACACGTTCAATTCCACCCGATTCATTCCTGATGAAGGGAAGCAGGTAGATGATCACAAAGGGTTCTCTTCGCTTCCCAGGCCAATGAATACGCAAGAAGCGGTTCATTTTTCACATGATTTAGAGGCTTCCCGACCAGGGCTTCAGGGTCGATTTCAGTGGTCCCGTTTACCCTGATGCGGACCAGCGGAATGGCTCCATCTGATTCCCAGTTGATTTTTCTGCTGAAATAGGGTAACGTATTCTCTCCGTCCGCGTATAAAGCATGGAGAAAGTTGACAGGATCATGTTCTGTATCCCATTCAAGTACAATAGATTCGGTTTGCCCATACAGCATTGCGGGCATCAGGAAGGAGAGAATGATGATCAGCTTCTTCATGTAAATATATTGAAATCGGCAACAAAAGTATAAATGAAACCGTTGATTTGTCGTTGATACTATAACGGAACAAGCATTTCTTTGTTGCGAAAAAAAGCAGTACATGGTACTTAGTACTTAGTTCATAGTGCGATAAAAGGGAAAAAAGGTTGCAAGGCTAGGAAGGTGAAAGGGAAAAGTAAGGTGATAGTAAGGTGATTCAAAGAAGACATAGGGCAAAGGGATGGATGGCGGGATGGATGGTCCTGGTTTCGGTGCATGGTATGGCACAGGATCCGGTCATGTCCCAGTTCTATGCCAATCCGCTTTTTATGAATCCTGCCATGGCAGGAGTGGAGGGACGCTCCAAGATTTACCTGGGCTATCGCAACCAGTGGCCCGGGGCTGCCCAACCCTATTCAACCTATCATGCTTCGTACGAGCAGTACATGAAATCTCTTCAGGGAGGAATCGGGGTGCATGTGATCAATGACCGGCAGGGTGGGGGCGTCTTTAACACCATGTCACTGGATGCCATGTATTCATATCATCTGAAGGTATCGCGTCAGCTTACTGTGACCGGGGGTTTTCAGGCGTCGGTGGGACAGCGTAGTATGAATCCTGAGGGACTTGTCCTTCCCGATGAGCTGGCTGGGCTTGAGGGCATTACCCTTCACGGCCAGTCAAAGGTCTATCCTGATTTTTCAGTGGGTTTCGGGGCATTCTATAAGAACATATATGGAGGTCTTGCCTGTCATCACCTGCATCAGCCCTATATGTCTCCGACCATGGATCCAAACACCAGGCTGTCCAGAAGGTACACAGTTCATCTGGGAGCCATGATCCCTGTGTACGAAAAGAGACTGGGGAAGGAGGTACTTCAGCTTTCCCCCAACCTGGTTTTTCTGCAACAGGATATTTATCAACAGATCAATTACGGCCTTGAGATGCTGTTCAGGAATTTGCTGGCCGGGGTCTGGTTCAGGCAGGACCTGTTGTTTTCATACGGCACCATGATCTTCTCAGTGGGCTATGCCAGAGACCAATTCAGGTTCCGTTACAGTTATGATGCCAAATTATCATCTCCTGACTTGCATATTCCAAGCATGGGAGCACACGAAATATCCATTGGTTTTGTTTTTGAAAACCTTTATAAATCAACGAAACACAAGGCAATAAAAAGTCCTAAAATTTAGTTACCTTTGATAGAAGTTTTTATATTAGTCAAGTTTATATTGTTAAAGAAAAACCATTTAAGCCATGAAAATGATGTCGAGAGTGATTCCGGTTATGCTTGCTGTCCTGTTAGTTGCAGGTTGCAGTAGCAGGGATACTACTTCTTCTGGCAAAGCGTCAACAACCACCGGTTGGGAGTATAATAATCCCGAAAACGGTGGATTTGAAGTGAAGACGGCAGTTGAACAGGAAGCAGGTCCTGGCCAGGTTCTGATCGAAGGTGGGACATTCACCATGGGGAAAGTTCAGGATGATGTGCTTTACGAATGGAACAATATTCCACGCAGGGTTACTGTAAGTTCATTTTACATGGACATTGCCGAGATCAGGAATGTGGACTACAGGGAATACATCCACTGGCTGGGTCGGGTTTTCGGAATGAACAATCCGCAGGTGGTAAGAGCAGCACTTCCCGATACCTTGGTTTGGAGAGATCCCATGGCTTACAATGAGCCCTTTGTGGAGTATTATTTCCGTCACCCCTCTTTCAATGAATACCCTGTTGTAGGTGTGAACTGGCTGCAGGCCAACGACTATTGTATCTGGAGAACGGACAGGGTCAATGAGATGGTTCTGGTGGATATGGGCCACATTGAACTCTCCACCGATCAGCAGGATGAGAGGAATTTCAACACAGAAGCATACGTTTATCGGACTTTACACTCCCAATATCATTGAACCCATTCCCAGTCTGAATCCCAATGTGGAATCGAGGCTTGTAACGGTTGAGGATGGAATCCTCTTTCCCAAATACAGGCTTCCCACGGAAGCTGAGTGGGAGTTTGCCGCACTGGGCCTGATCGGAAATACCGTTGAGGAACTGGTGTGGGAGCGCAGAACCTATCCCTGGGATGGACACAATGTCAGGAATGATGATCCAAGGGAAATGGGCCTCATGCGTGCGAATTTCATTCGTGGCAAGGGTGACCTGATGGGTATGGCCGGTAGCCTGAATGATGGAGGATCGATAACGGTTCCTGTGACCTCTTACTGGGAGAATGATTACGGACTCTACTGCATGGCAGGAAATGTGAATGAATGGGTTGCTGATGTGTACCGTGCTATGTCCTATGAAGATGTTTCGGATTTCCGTCCTTTCCGCGGAAACCAGTTTGATAAGCTTACCAAGGATGCCAACGGCAGCCCTGTTATTGACAGCCTGGGACGCCTGCGACGTGAGGCTATTACTGAAGCGGATGCCGAAGGAAGGTTTAACTACAGGAGGTCAGACTACAGGAACTACCATGGATGGAGATATGGAATCGGTGTATGAGGGTGGAGAGAATGATCCTTCAAAAGCTGATTTTAAACAAGGTTCCGGATCCATGTATGTGAGTGAAGTCAATGACATGATGTCCTTAATCAATGACAATGTAAGGGTTTATAAGGGTGGATCATGGAAGGACAGGGCCTATTGGCTGAGTCCCGGTGAGAGAAGGTACCTCATAGAAACAGAATCGAGAGATGACCTTGGCTTCCGGTGTGCCATGACAAGGGTGGGAACACCAACAGGATTTTAAAAAAGATCAATCAAATGATACGAAAAGGCTGTTTCTTCCGGGAACAGCCTTTTTTTTAGCATAAGTTGATTTTCACATGACTGCTGAAGCCTTGCACCAGGAGTTCCTGCAATCGAAGGGTATCTGCACCGACAGCCGGCAGGATGCGGAGGGAACCCTTTTTTTTGCCCTGAAGGGAGAACGGTTCGACGGAAACCTTTATGTGGCGGATGCACTCCGAGCAGGATGCCGCCTGGCCATCACTGAAACAGAATCGTTAAAAGGGAAGCCGGGGATTGTCTATACGCCGTCACCTTTGATTATGTTGCAGGAACTGGCCTCCTTCCACAGGCAATATGTCGCTCCCAGGTTATGGCCATTACCGGTTCCAATGGGAAAACCACCACCAAAGAGCTGGTTGCAGCCATCCTGTCCAAGAAATACAGTGTGCTGGCCACCCGGGGTAATCTGAACAACCACATCGGTGTTCCCCTTACCCTGCTTTCCCTGAAAGATGAGCATGTGGCTGTGATTGAAATGGGTGCCAACCATCCTGGAGAGATCAGGACGCTGGCCGAAATTGCTGCCCCTGACCTGGGGCTGATCACCAATGTGGGAAAGGCCCATCTGGAGGGATTCGGATCTCTGGCCGGAGTGCTTAAGCCAAGGGTGAACTTTATGATTACCTGGCGCAAAAGGGCGGAGAAGCCATCGTGGACGGAGCGGATCAAAGCCTTGCTGGAGAAAGCAGCCCAATCCGGGGTCGATACCCTGATCACCGGTGAAAAATGGTGATCTGCCGGTGGATGCCAGGATCTTGAAGCAGTCGCCTTTCCTGGAAGTGGAACTGGAAGTGGGGGGAGACAAGGTGGAGGTCATACCCATGCTGGTTGGAGCCTATAACCTGCAGAACATCAGGCTGGCTGCTGCGACCGGATACAGATTTGGCGTATCTATGGCTGAGATTGCTGAAGCCCTGGCTCGATACCGTCCTGAAAACCAGCAGGTCCCAGGTGGTCGAGGGTGAGAGGAACCGGATTGGTCCTGGATTCATACAATGCCAATCCCACCAGCATGCGGGAGGCCGTCGAAGGATTCATCTGACTTATACCTCAGGGCCCACCATGGTCATACTGGGAGATATGGCAGAACTGGGTGATTCACGGGGAGGAAGAGCACAGGGAGCTGGTCCGATGGATCAGAACCCTGAAAATCGGACGAATGTTGCTGGTGGGACCAATCTTTCACCGGGTATGTGAACCTTCCGGCTCGGTGAGTGTTTTCAGGGGGAGGGGTGAGCTTGAAGCCTATCTTGACTCTGAAAAACCCGAAGGATACAACATCCTGGTAAAAGGAAGCAGGGTGATGGAACTGGAACGGCTGACGCCTTTCCTAGTGCATAGTGCATAGTGCTATAGTACTTAGTACTGGGCACTGAGTACTAAGTACTGGGCACTAAGTACTAACAATGCAGCGAGTAATAACAAACAAATGAAATATTATGGCAAATAAATTGATGGATCCCATTGGGAAACTGATGGGACTGCGTTATAAATCTCATCCCTGGCACGGGGTGGATATTGGTCCTGATTCGCCGGAGGTGGTGATGTGTTTTATTGAGATGGTCCCCAGGGATACCGTCAAATATGAAGTGGACAAAGTATCGGGGTACCTGAAGATTGACAGGCCTCAGAAATACTCCAATTCGTGCCTGCGCTTTATGGATTCATCCCGCAGACATTCAGCGGTGAGAGGGTGGCAGCGCTGAGCAGGGAGAAGACCGGCAATGAGAACATTGTAGGAGATTCAGATCCTGTGGATATTTGCGTTCTGACCGAGAAGGAGATATCCCACGGGGATATCCTGGTCAGGGCAAGGCCCATCGGAGGATTCAGGATGATCGACAACAACCAGGCAGATGACAAGCTCATCGCTGTGATGAACAATGATGCGCTGTACGAGGATTACAGGGATGTATCAGACCTGCCGGAAAAGGTGGTGAACCGTTTGCGTCATTATTTTCTGACCTACAAGGATCTTCCCGGGAATCCGGCGGATGTGGAGATCACCCACGTGTATAACAGGGAAGAAGCCATGGATCTGATTGCCCGTTCCATCGAGGATTACCACACCAGGTTTGAAAACCTGGATAACCTGCTCTCCAGCGTATGAGTCCTCTCAGCGGCTAGCGGCTCGATATGATCTAACCGAGGTTACCGGTGAGCTCCTGGTAAAGGAAACGCTTGATCTTCTGGGTGGGGGTTTTTTCAAAGGGCTGGACCTGCAGGATCATCATCTGAAGCTTTGAATTACGGGCCACGTGCTGATTGACCCTGATCATGATCTCCTCGAGAATCTCATCGGCTTTTTCCTGGACATGCTTCTGGAATTCAGCGGCATTTTCCTTCAGGTGATGGAATTTCTCTTCCACACTTTCGATATTCAGGTGCACCCTGGCCACCAGTTTTCCTTTGTACTGCATGACCAGTGATTCTGTAACAATGTCTTCATTGTTGATCACTGCTTCAATCTCTTCGGGATAGATGTTCTCCCCGTTGGGGCCCAGGATCATGTTTTTCAGTCTGCCACGAATATAGATGATTCCTTTCTTGTCGATGTATCCCAGGTCACCGGTCCTGAAATATCCCTCTCTGTGAATACCTCCGCTGGTTTTCTCCGGATCCTTGTAATATCCTTTCATCACGTTGGCGCCCTTTGCAACGATCTCTCCTTCATGGGTTACCGGATCAGGATTATCAATCTTCAGGTCAACTCCATCCATAACAGTACCAACGGACCGGTAAATGGCATGGGCGGGATCAAATCCGGCTAGCATGGGGGATGTTTCTGTGAGACCGTAGCCAATGGCATAGGGAAATTTGCCATCCAGCAGGAATCTCTCCACCTCGGGGGAGAGCGGAGCCCCGCCGATTCCGAAGAAGCGCACTTGCCTCCAAAAAATCTTCACAGTTTTTTTGCTGCAGTCCTGGAAAGGAATTTCCTGGCCGGAGCCAATTTCATCAATGTCTCTCATGACAGGAGAACCGTACAGGGCAGGTTTGATTTTCGCCGCAAATATTTTTTCCATGATCAGGGGTACGGTCAGCATGGTGGTGGGTTTTAGCTCTGGCAGCACGGGCGCCATGCACTGGCCGTGGGCGGTTTGTCCATGTAGTGAATCTGGCCCCGTTCAACAGGGGAACCACCATTCCAATGGTGCATTCATAGGAATGCGCCAGGGGCAGCATGGACAGAAACCTGTCTTCCGGAACCACCACATGTACGGTTCTGGACTGCTTGGCATTGCTCAGAATATTGTTGTGACTCAGCATCACACCTTTGGACCTTCCTGTGGTACCGGAAGTATAGATGATGGATGCCAGATCGTCCGGATCGGGCTTTGAAGAATGTTTCCTCGCCGGGAAATGTTTCATCCGTCGGATTCAGTTTTTCAAGTTTTCCCTGGTCACTGGCTGGCACTGCAACCTGCCTGTTTTCACATCCAGGACCTGGAAATTGTCCATGTTGATCACCATTTCCACGGAAGCGGGAAGTCCTTATCCAGCCTGGAGATCAGTTTCCCGGACACGAATACAGCCTTTGGCTCCGGCATGCTCGAGGATGGCTTTGATTTCCTTGCTGCGAAAATCGGGAAGAATGGGAACTGTTGTGGCCCCTGAGGCCAGGATCCCGAAATAGGCGATGCTCCAGTGGGGTGTGTTTTCACTGAGGATGGCTACCCGGTCGCCTTTTCTAATGCCTGCGCTGTGAAGCATGGAGGCCAGGAACCTGGAAGCATTGCCCAGCTCCTCGTAGGTGTAGGACGTACCGTCCACACTTTCTACAGCTGTATTGGTGCTGAATCTCTCTTTGTTGACCTTTACGATCTGGGGGAGGTTTTCGATGGCCTCCCAGTGTGTTATCTCTTTCTGTTGCATACCGATTGTTTTCTGATCCCTTCTTTCATCATTGTCCCTGCATTATGCGATCCAGTTGGACCACTTCAGGTGCCCCGAATTGCTTTTTTCCCCTGAGAAAAAAATCAGCAACGATGCTTCGCGGATATATTCCGATTACAATAACGTTATTATTGTTCAAATTGTTGCGATTTTTTGTCCCTCTATAATACCTTTTCATCCCATAAAAAGCCGCGTGGGCACTGGCCACTGCCAAAAAATCTCTGAAATCACCCTGAAGAAGGAATCTCAATGCCGAAATTCCGTCCAGCAACATGCGCGTAAACATGGTGCGCCTCCATCCCTTTCCGGGGCAGGTTCTTATGGAGCAGCAAGAGGTTGTTGCGGAAATTAAAATATGTTTTCCGGGGATTCTTGTAGTCCAGGGTGCCGCCTCCCACATGATAGATGGTGGAAGATGGGAATGTAGTGAATGGAATGACCCATTCGTTTCAGTCTCCAGCAGAGGTCAATCTCTTCCATATGGGCAAAAAACTGTTCATCCAGTCCGCCGGCCGCCTTATACAGTTCAGCCCTGATCATCAGGCAGGCACCCGATGCCCAGAAGATTTCTGTCGCCTGGTCATATTGACCCCTGTCCTCTTCCACATGGATCGAAAATACGGCCCCTGCAAAACGGATAACCCAAACCGGTCAATATATCCTCCGGCAGCTCCTGAATATTCAAAGTGGGTTTTCCGGTTAAAATCCTTCACTTTGGGTGTGCATAAGCCACAGATCTTTGTGGTCTCTCCATAAATCGATCAGTGGGTCAAGCCACCTGGCTGTCACTTCAACATCTGAATTGAGCAGAAGGAAATATTTGGAATCAAGCTGTTCCAGGGCCCTGTTGTATCCCCCTGTAAAACCGTAGTTCTCATCCAGGCTGATCAGTCTGACCGATGGATGAGTCGATTCCATAAACTGGATGGAGTCGTCGGTGGAGTTGTTATCAGCCACAACAATTTCAACTCCTTCAACCTGGCTGTGTTCCAGCACAGAGGGAAGGAATTTTTCCAGGTACTTTCTGCCGTTCCAGTTCAGTATTACTATGGAGACAAGGGTCATTTTTTCAACATGATTTTACTGGTGGCATCATAAAATTCTTTCTGTATCAGTCCGTTGGAGCAAACGATATCTTCCCTGAAAAGCGGATTCCTGTTGCCTTCGAAATCGCTGAGATCTCCACCTGCCTCCTTCACAAGCAGAATCCCTGCAGCGATATCCCAGGGATGAAGCCCGTATTCATAAAAACCGTCATACCGCCCACAGGCCACATAGGCCATGTCCGTGGCGGCCGATCCCAGGCGCCTGAGCCCATGAGAGTGATTCATAAAATAGTTGACACTTTCCAGAAACTCTTCAAGGAAACGGAAGTCGGTATAGGGAAATCCAGTGGCTATAAGTGCCTGGTCGACTGTTTTGACCTGACTGACCCGGATGGGTTTGCCATTGAGCCAGGCTCCTCCGCCTTTCCAGGCATAGAAATATTCATCCAATCCGAATTCATACACAATCCCGGCTACACTTCTTCCTTCTCGATGAGGCCCACACTGATGGCAAAGGGAAATACACCATGAATGAAATTGGTGGTTCCGTCGATGGGATCAATGACCCAGTTAAAGCGCTCCCCCTTTTTTGTGCTGGTTCCTTCTTCCGCAATAAAACCTGATTCAGGAAGGAGTTTGGACAGACCCCTGACCAGGATCTCCTCGGCCAGTTTATCAACCTCGGTGACAAAATTATGTTGACCTTTGACCTCAATGTTCAACCCTTCCCTGTTTTCGTGCCGGCCACGAACAAAGGCTGCAGCTTCTCTGACCACTTCAATGGCCTGGGTACATATCTTCTCATATTGATTTATTTCTGTCATAGAAGCTGCAAAGTAAGTGAAAATATCAATATCCCAGATGTTCCAGAAGGTCGGCAACCACAAAGGTGCTGCCTCCGGTAAAGATCATGTCATTTTCACCCGCATGCTTGCGGGCAGCTTCGTATGCAGCGGCCACCGAGGTGAAAGCTTCTCCTTTTAAACCAAAAGCTGCTGCTGCGTTGCTGAGGATATTTGCATCCAGGGACCTGGGTACCTTTGAGCGGGTGAAATAGTAGTTCGCTTCCAGGGGCAGCAGGGGAAGGATGGATTCCAGGTCTTTGTCACCCACCATCCCCCAGACCACATGAAGTTCCTTCCAGGGGGTTTGTTTCACCTGGTTCATGACAGATGAAATACCCGCCGGATTGTGTGCAGTATCGCATATGCTCCTGGGATTGGATCCCACCGTTTGCCACCTTCCCATGATCCCGGTATTTTCGACCACTTTGATGAGTCCCTCCCGGACAGAAGGCTCCGGCAGATTCCAGTTCAGTTCCCGGAGCAGGTCAATGGCACTCAGCACCGTGGCCACATTCTCCTTCTGATAGTCACCTGCAAGTCCGCAGCCCCAGGTCTCTGTTAATCCGCTTTTTTGATTCCTGAGCCTGATCAGGGCGTCTCCCTCCGGACTGAAGGTTGAAAATTCCGGTATATAGGCTTCCCTGGCCAGGACCACAGGAGCCTCCAGCTCACGGGCCATGGTGCGAAGGACATTTTCGGGTTCTGCATCCATATGGCCTGTTATCAGGGGGATCGCCGGGTTTGATGATTCCACCCTTCTCCCGGGCAATGGAGGAGAGGTCCCTGCCCAGAAATTCCATATGGTCCAAAGAGATGTTGGTGATTACCGAAAGGATGGGTGTGATGATATTGGTAGAGTCAAGCCTTCCGCCCATACCCGTTTCAATGATGGCCATATCCACATGCTCTCGGGCAAAATGAATCAAAAGCCATGGCCACGGTCATTTCAAAAAAAGAGGGAACAATCTCCGTGATGATGTCCCGGTTTTTGTTGATAAAACCGGTGACAGTATCCTCAGAAATGGCTGTCCCGTTGATCCTGATTCGTTCCCTGAAATCAAGCAGATGGGGTGAAGTGTAGAGCCCGGTTTTATATCCGGATTGCTGAAATACAGATGCCAGCATGTGGCTGACTGATCCCTTTCCGTTTGTGCCTGCCACATGGATGGTGCGAATTGCCGGTGGGGAAAACCGAAGTATTCATCCAGCCTGAGCGTATTGTCCAGGTTGGCTTTGTAGGCAGCCTTCCCCTCCCGCTGGTACATGGGGAGACTGTTGAAAAGAAAATCAATGGCTTCCTGGTAATTCATCGCTTGAAGAAGGGTTTGTCCCATTGGTCCAGATGCACCTTATCGGGAAGAAAACGTTGGGGCCGATCCTTCTTTACGGAAGATAACCCAGGGCCACAAGGGCAAATGGTTTCACATGCCCGGGAAGATTCATCAGCTTTGAAACAGAGGCTTTTCTTCCTTCCCTGGGATGGAGCCCCACCCAGCAGGAGCCCACTCCAAGTGCATGGGCCGCCAGTAAGAGGTTCTCTGTGGCGGCCCCGCAATCCACCACCCAGTAGCCGTCGTCGTGCTGGAGCACCTCATCCCCACACACAATGATGGCATGAGAGGCGGTGGAGAGCATGCCTGCATGGGGGTGAATTTCCATGATCTTTTCCAGCATCTCCCTGCTTTCCACCACCATAAAATGCCAGGGCTGACAATTCACTGCAGACGGGGCATACATCGCCGCTTGAAGAATCTTTTTAATGGTTTGATTATCAATCCGTTGATCCGTAAATTTCCGGATGCTGCGCCTGTCAAAAAAAAGTTCCAGATTTTCCATGGTTCAGGTGGTTCATAACTGTGTGAAAAACTTACTCCAATGTGAATAATTCTCTGGCCTGTGCGGAGCAAAATAAGCTAATTTTAAAGCCATAAATGGAAGTCTACTTTACTTGAGCTCGCCAGAGGTAAAGTTAGCGTAATGGAAGGGGATATGGCAACTGCTGTGAAAAAAAATCGAAAGATCTTCGTACTGGATACCAATGTTTTGCTGCATGATTACAAATGTATGCACAACTTTGATGAGCACGATATTATCGTACCCATCACTGTACTGGAAGAACTTGACCGTTTTAAGAAAGGGAATGATATGATCAATTATCATGCCCGGGAGTTTACCCGTGAGCTTGATAAGCTGAGCGGGGACAAGATCTTTAACGGTGGATTGTCACTGGGCAGCGGAAAAGGCAAGCTGAGCATTGGTACCGGCCAGATTCCATCGGCGAAGCTTTCCAACTCCTTTCCGGAGAATACACCCGATCACCGCATCCTGGCCATTGCCGAGCACCTTCACCTGAAAAATGCCCCATCAAGGCCGTGATCCTGATCACCAAGGATATCAATCTGAGGATGAAGGCCAAGTCCCTGGGGATCATGGCCCAGGATTACCACAACGACATGGTGCAGAACATCGATGACATTTACGAAAGTGTGAAGTCCAATGATGTGACCGACCATACGGTGATCTCCGATATGTATGAGTCCATGGAAGGGGTCCCTGTGAAGCGTTTTGGATTGAGAAAACCACCGGTGGCCCACCAGTATTTTATTTTCAGGAATGAATCAAAAAGCGGGCTCGGGCATTACGATCCCTTCAATAAAGTGATCAACCGTGTGGAGAAAACCCGCACCTATGGTATTGATCCGCGCAATGCGGAGCAGACCTTTGCCCTGGATGCCCTGGCCAGGCCCGAGGTTCAGCTGGTGGCGCTCACCGGGAAAGCGGGAACTGGAAAAACCCTGCTGGCGCTGGCTGCTGCCATCCACCAGCGAAAAATGTATACCCAGATTTTCCTTGCCCGACCGATTATTCCCCTGGCAAACAGGGATATAGGTTATCTTCCCGGTGATGTGGATGAAAAGATCGGACCCTATATGCAGCCCCTTTTCGATAACCTGGCAGTGATCAAGCAGAAATTCAAACAGCAGAGCAAGGAGTTTTCCCGGATCGAAGAGATGCAGCAGAGCGAAAAGCTGGTGATCACACCCCTGGCCTATATCCGGGGAAGGAGCCTTTCCAGGGTATTCTTTATTGTGGATGAGGCCCAGAACCTGACCCCCCATGAAGTGAAAACCATCATCACCAGGGCAGGGGAGGGAACAAAAATGGTTTTTACCGGTGATATCCAGCAAATCGATTCTCCCTACCTGGATACCAAATCCAATGGACTGACTTACCTGGCCGACCGGATGAAAGGTCAGGATATCTTTGCGCATGTTCACCTGGTAAAGGGTGAAAGAAGTTACCTGGCCGACCTGGCCAGCAACCTGCTCTGATCATGGAACGCACATCTGTTTATCATCCGTCACGGAAAATCCAGCTGGGAGCAACGAGGGGCTGGATGATATTGACAGGCCCCTGGCCGAAAGGGGAACCAGGAATGCAGAGGAGATGGCCCACAGGTTGGCAGAACTGGGGCTTGTCCCTGAACTGATCTTTGCAAGTCCGGCCAACAGGGCCCTAAATACCGCACTGATCATGGCCGAGGTCTGGGATCTGGACCGCGGATACCTTAGAAATTCACGATGCCTGTACATGGCTTATGTGTCCGAGATTGACCAGGTGGTTGCAGGGCTCCTGCATGAAGTGACCAAACTGGCCATATTCGGTCACAATCCTTCATTTACACTGTATGCCAATAAATTTCTGGACACATCCCCTGGACAACCTGCCCACTGCCGGTGTGGTTATTGTAACCCTGGAAAGTGACGGCTGGAAAAGCCTGGCAAGATCACAGGTAAAACAGACCTATGTGGATTATCCAAAAAGAAGAGGGTAGGCGGATCCATGCCGATGATTGAAGTAACCTGTGCAATCATCATTGAAAACAGGAAAGGTACTGGTCACCCAGCGCAGTGAAAACATGCCTCATCCCTTCAAATGGGAATTCCCGGGTGGGAAACTGAAGGAGGGAGAAACCCCTGAGATACTGCATCAAACGTGAGATCAGGGAAGAGCTGGGCGTGAATATGCTGGTGGATCAAGCTTCTGCCCACGGTGATCCATCATTATGAAACACATTGCAGTCAAACTGATCCCCTTTATATGCAGGGTGGCAGGAGGGACCATTGCGCTCTCAGAACACAAGAATACAGCTGGATTGCCTGTGAGGAACTGGAGAGGTGGATTGGCTGGAAGCAGATGTGGAGGTAGTCGGAATATGAATAAATGAGATAGTTCTGTCAAAAGATAATGTCCCCGAGCCAATCGGCCATCCGCGGTTAAAAATTCGCCAATGGGATGCCCGATCCCTTAAAAGATTCTTCATTCACCTGGGTTCCCACAAACAGCAGGAAAAGGGCATAGATCCCCAGCAAAACAAGGCCTTTAGCCGATTAAAGTATTTCCCCACCAGCATGACCCAGGGCAATGAAGGTGGCCATCAGCAGGAAAACCCAAACTTCCTGGGTGAAGCTCTGGACATCTTCAGGCAGGGACAGTATTCCACCATAGATCAGATTGTACAGAAATATGGGCAGCCCAGGGCAAATGCAATGTCGAAAATATTGCTGCCCAGTGCATTGCTAACTGCATCATCGTAATTACCCTTCCGGGCATCCTTGATGGAGATGATGGTGTCGGGAACCGAGGTGGCTGCAGCTGAAAGAACCACAGCCACGAAAATCAGAGGGATACCGGTCTTCTCACCAAAGATCGGTACCCATATACCAGCAGCCAGGTTCCAAAGGTCATGACGCATGGTGCTGATAACCAGCAGGATCCATGCCCTGCAGGCGTATTGATCCTTCCCCTGAGGATCAGTGTGGGTAATATCCAGCGGAGGATACGCCGCCATGATGGAATGCTTGTGTTCTGGTACCGGTGTTTCAAATCCCGGATCGCTTTGTCTTCTTTCTCCTGGTGATCAAAAGACAGACAGGTATACCAGATATATCAAACCAGCATGAGCCCGTTGCCTGCCGTGAGTTCCCCTCTGAACAGAAATCTCACAAAGACCACCTGGGAGAATAAGCAGTACCAAACCTTCCCGTAACAAGAACCTTTTTATTCAGGACAATCTTGCTCCTTTCTTCCCAGGAAAAGAGCATCAATACTACCAGGGCCGGAATAATAAGCAGGTTGAAAAGGGCGCTTCCCGATGTGACTCCCAGTCCGCCCGAAAAACCATCAGCATCCCTCAGATAGAAACAGGAAGAACATGGTGGTCAGGAATTCGGGCATGGAACTGGCAATGGCATTGAGGGTGGCCCCTTTGATCCCCGGCGGGAAATTTTCTGCCCAGGAAATCGGAGGCAACCTCGAATCCATGGGAGGAGCGCCAGATAATGATGCAGCTTGCGGTGATAAGCAGGATGAAGGAAGAAGCTCAGTTGACATGCGCTTACAAGATTACTTGGTTTGTTGGATTACAGCATGATCTGATCATCCAGGAAATTATTCTCATACTCCATGAGGAATCTCCTGGAAAAACGGCTGATCCGTCTTTTGGAGAGCAGTCCCATATATCCCAGCCACTTGTTCTCCAAACCATATGGGAAGGATGTAGATGTGGTACTCCTTCTGTTCATGGCGTGATCTTGCCTGCCCGGATGATATCTTCCAGTGTCTTGCTCATTCTCCAGCATCCCGAATTCTTTCATGGCCCTCGATGGCTGCAGAAAGATCCTCGTGGGAGATGGGATCTGACCTTCCGAGTATGTAGAAAGGCATGGTCAATATCGAGGAAAGCAAAATCAAAGAAATGTACAGTGAATTGCGAGATCCGTTTTCCCAGCTCTTCCATGTCCGTGATCTCCCCGGAGGCAATATCATTTTTAATGGGATCAAAGGCAGAGGCCAGGTTAAAGGGAATATAAGCTAGATGGTATGGATCAGGCTTCCCAGCACCACCACAAGCACCATATAAAGAACAGGGTAACACCAGGGGATACAGATGGTCGGGAAATAGCGTGGTAACAACCTGGCAAAGGGAATGGACAGGGCAATGGAGATGGTATAGAACACCAGCAGAATGATGCGCTGAACCTGTAAATATGCTGTAGCCTTGTGGGAAATCATAAATACAAATGTAGCTTTTCCGCATGGATTATTCAAAGTAAAGCCTGCGTGGACTTTCCTCCAGAACTTCACCGATGATGGCTGCCCTGTTCACCGATTCCGGTCCGTTCAACTCCTCTACCATATGTTCCGCATGGTCGGGAGATACTGCCATGAGCAATCCCCCGAGGTCTGGGCATCATGGACCAGCATTTTCAAGGTATAGTCCACCCTGGCTGGTAAAATGGACCGACTTCCCGGTAAACTCCTGGTTCCTGAATGTGGCACCGGGAATACTGCCTTTTTCAAATATGGCAAATGCCCCGGGCAGCAGAGGGATCATTCCGGTTTGAATCCTGAAACTCACTTTGCTGGCTTCAGCCATCTTCAGGGCATGCCCTGCCAGTCCGAATCCTGTGATATCGGTCATCCCCTTACCCCGTATTTCCCGGCGATCTTTTCTCCCTCTGTGTTCAGGGATTTCATCTGATCCAGCGCTCCTGGTAATGCTGCTGGTCGGCCAGCCCGTTTTTTTGTCCCGATACCAGTGCCCCGGTCCCAATGGATTTGGTCAGTATCAGCCGGTCGCCCGGTCGGGCTCCTGCATTGGTGATCAGTTTGTCGGGGTGGACGGTTCCAATAACAGCCAGACCATATTTGGGAGGATGATCATCAATGGTATGCCCACCCACAGTAAGTGCTCCGGCTTCCCTTACTTTTGCATCACCTCCCCGGAGAATCTCCCCGAAAACATCCAAGGGGAATCTGTCTGTGAAAACATCATCAGGTTCAGTGCCAGAAGGGGTGTTCCTCCCATGGCATAAACGTCCGAAAGGGCATTGGCCGCAGCGATCTCCCCGAATTCGAATGGATCGGAACAGATGGGAGGGAAGAAATCGGTGGTAAAAATAAGGGCCGTAGTTTCGTTGATCCGGTAAACCCCTGCATCGTCGTGGGTATCCACATCCACCATCAGCCTGGGATCCAGTGAAACAGGCAGGTCCTTCAGAACTTCGGAAAGCAGACCGGCCGGAAGTTTGGCCGAACAACCCCCATATTCAATGGTAGTAAGCAGGTCGAAAGCTTCTTTCATGGATAGACCACATGACCGTTGCGGCCAATGTTTCAGTGATGATTACCATGTTGGAGATCATTCCCACACCAATTTCATACTGTAGTCCGTAGTGGTCAATGCAGGTTCCGCAAAGCATGATCCTGCATCCCAGCTCTTCCAGCTCAGAAAGTGAGGCGCAAACCGGGGAATCTTTCATGGCCAGTTTTACTCCTGCATTGTATAAGACGACATGGGTGGGCAGGTGTTCCTGAAGTTTCAGGTTGTCCAGGAAGGTTTCCATCAACAGTTTGCCAAGGTCGGGATCTCCTTCGCCCATCAGGTCACTCTTCACACAAACCACGTAGTCGTTCAGAACAACACCGCTCTCGCAATAAAGCGCCGGGTCTTCGGCACTCAATGCTCCTCGGGCCGGGTAGTAAGGATGGTATGAACCCCGCCAGCCGTGCTAAGCTCGGTCTCTACTCCCTGGTCTCTCAGGTAATTGAGAAGGTTTTTCAGCGAGGTCTCATTATCGGTAATGACTGTAATCTTCTCACCTTCGGCTGCTTCCTGCAGTGCCTTCTTTGAGCATGATCAGGGGTTGCGGACAGGTGAGCCCTTTGGTATCAATTGTCTTCATCATATGAACTTAATCCTGTTTCAAAATGCAAATTTACTTAAATCCCGCTGAACTCTCCAGTTTTTTATATCTTGTCTGATGATTGAACCATGACAGAAAAAACTCATATCCTTGAGCCACAGCACTGGGTGGAAAGGCATGGTGACTACCTGTATAACTATGCCATCGTCAGGGTGAACGACCAGGAGAAGGCCGAGGACCTGGTCCAGGAGACTTTCCTGGCCGGTCTCAAGGCGAAGGATAATTTCCAGGGCCTGAGTACGGAACGAACCTGGCTGATCTCCATCCTGAAGAGAAAGATCATTGATACCTACCGCAAACAATATGCCTCCAAAGTCTCCTCCCTGGGAGATTATGAAAAGGATATTTCAGATGGTGATTTTTACCGGACCGAGGACCCTTTCAAGGGACACTGGCTTGAAGGCGATGGTCCTCATTCCCATTCCCTGATGCCCGAGGGTGAGATCGAACAGGAGGAACTGATGAAAATCATAGAGTGGTGTATCTCCAACCTGCCACCCAACCTGGCTGCAGCTTTTGTGATGAAGATGATTGATGAAGCTACGTCGGACGAGGTGTGTAAGGAATTGGATATCACGACGTCTAATCTGTGGGTCATGCTTCACAGGGCAAGGCTCAAGATGCGTAACTGCGTTGAAAACAAATGGTTGAGTTAGGATGTTCAGAAAAATGAAACACAGAATGATGGTATTCATGAGCAGGCGGATGATCGCCTGTGATGAAGCCAGTTTTCTGATCTCCTACAAAGAGGACAATCATCTGGGGTTGAAAAAGTGGTGGCGCCTGCAGATGCACCTTCTCAGCTGTCATCTCTGCAGGAAATATGCCAGTCAGATCGAACAGCTTAACAGGGCAGTAGGACTATACAGAGAAAACTGCACAAGCCCGGCCTGCCTGCACCATCTTCCAGCTGAAGCCGGGACCAAAATCCAGAAGGTGATCAGTGCAGCGTTAAATGCCAAATAGTTGTTAAAACCGGGGCTCGCTGTAAGGTAGTCCATGGGTCCACGTCAAACCCTCCAAATACAATCATAATATAAATTCAATACCATGAAAACAGACAAAAAGATCTTAAAATCCGCATCCCTGATTGCAGGTGCCTTGCTGACTACTTCCCTGGCCGCAGTTCCTGCCGGCGGCATGGATATCCTGGCCTATAATGACCTGGGTTCAGGTTCACAGGTCCGCACACAACTGGTGGATATGAATTCCAACCAGGCATCTTCTTCAACTGCAACTGCATTTAAAGTGGGTGAAGCAGCATGTGGCGAAGAGGGCAAGAAGGCTGCAGCCAAAAAAGGCGAGACCGCCAAAGGGGAAGCTGCCAAAGAAGGTGAAGCTGCCAAATCAGCCACTGCTGGCGAGGCCAAAACAGCCGAAGCAAAATGTGGTGAAGGCAAATGCGGAGAAGCTGATAAGAAAGAAGCTAAAACATCTGAGTCAGAAAGTAAGTCTAAGGAAGCCAAGTGTGGTGAAGGTAAATGTGGTTAATCTGACTTGGACCGGAGCCCCGTCTTAGACGCGGGGCTCCTCTTTAAAAACCAAAATGATGAACGGAAAAGTAGGCATAGGACTCAGGCGCGACATTTCAGAAGAGATTCTGAACAGTGCAGCTGCTCACCCCCGATTTCCTGGAATTTGCACCGGAGAACTGGATGGGCGTGGGAGGGAACTGGAACAAAACCAGGGAAAAAGCCGTGTCTATGTACCCGATCACCTGTCATGGTTTATCCCTTTCTCTGGGTAGTCCGGAGGAGCTTGACTGGGATTTTATGAAGGATCTCAAGTGTTTCCTGGATGAGAACCAGGTAAAGATCTTCTCAGAACACCTGAGTTATACAAAAAGTCAGAATGCCCACCTCTACGACCTGCTTCCCATTCCTTTCAGGAAAGATGCAGTGGATCATGTGGTGGACAGGATCAGGCAGGTGCAGGATTTTCTGGAGAGGCCGCTTGCCATCGAAAACGTTCTTATTACACGCCCGTTGCTGCCGAGATGACAGAAGCCGAATTTGTAAGTGAAATTGTAGACAGGGCAGATTGTCAGCTTCTTCTGGATGTGAACAATGTCTATGTGAATGCCTTCAATCACAAGTACGATGCGAAGCATTACATCAGCCAGCTTCCCCTTGACAGGGTGGCATACATCCATATGGCAGGGCATGAACAGGTGGCGCCTGACCTGATCATCGATACGCACGGTCAGCCCATCATTGATCCGGTATACGATCTGTTTGAGTGGACCATCAAACAGATGGATCCCGTTCCGGTTCTTCTGGAAAGGGATTACAACTTTGAAGACCTGGATCAGCTTCAGTCAGAGCTGCTGCATTTGAAAAGTATTATTAAAAAACACTGGAGGCTTGAACATGCATCTGCATAAGGAAACAGCCCGGATCCAGGAGACAGTTCGGTGCCTATTGCAGGACCGGAATGGAACCCGAGATTCCCGGTCTGACCCCCGGCAGGATTCATCATTACCGGAGACTGGTTAACAACGTGGTCAGGGAAAACCTCGACTCGGCCTTCCCCATATCGTATGCAGCATTTGGTGAGGAAGCGTGGGACCAGCTGGTTCAGGATTTTTTTCAGCGCGGTGAACCCCAATCACCCCAGATATGGAGGCTCCCTTTTGAGTTTTACCAGTACCATGCCGCACAGGAAACCGGGAAGCGGATTCAGAAGCCTTACCTGGATGATCTGCTCTATTTCGAATGGATGGAAATTGAGGTCCACAACATGCCTGACAGGCCTTTTCCGGAATATGTGGCTGAAGGAGATCTGCTTAAGGACAGGCTGGCATTCAACCCCGAGTATGAGATCATCAGGCTGGAATACCCCGTTCACATGCATCCTGCAGAAGAGACTCCAGAGAATGAAAGGGGATTATTATGCCCTGGTATTTCGATCCCCGGACACCGGGTATGTGCATTTTTTGGACCTGCCGGTACTGAACATCTTCATCCTTACCCACCTTGTGGAAGAGGATATCCCGGTCAATGACATCAAGGGTGAGATTGCACGGACCACAGGTATTGAAAGCGGCAGGTACCTGGATGAGGCACTTTCGACATTTATGGGTGACCTGATGGAGCGAAAACTGATCCTCGGGTTTAAAAAAGAATAAATAGAAAAAGTGCATTTTCTATTTTGTGATTTCATAGAGAACATCTATATTTGTGCCCGCAAAAGGGAGCTTAGCTCAGCTGGTTCAGAGCACCTGCCTTACAAGCAGGGGGTCACTGGTTCGAATCCAGTAGTTCCCACAGCAAAATCAACCCGATCGGATTTCCGGTCGGGTTTTTGTTATTTATACCCCAGCTCAGGCTTGCCTGATGGCTGGGGTAAAATAACAAAACCAGGCGTAGCCTGTGGTTGTTTTTGTTGATGTTTCCCCCCATCCCTGGATCACGAAACTGCCGCAGGCGGTTGAGTAATCCGAGAATTATCGTTAAATTTATTGCATCTCAACCCCAACAACGTTTAGGCACTATAATTTTCTAGTTCAAATTGCTTTGAGGTGCATTCTTTTTTTTGTGGGGTTTCTGGCTGTATTGGTCGTGAGTTTCTCCATATGCGAGAATTTCAGGACTGATAGCTTATCGGTGAAATAGATAGACTGTTTACCAATAAATTACCTGGGCCATGAAGTCTAGAATCTTGTTGTTCATTTCAGTTTTAGTTGCAATTCCTCTTCACTCGCAAAGTCAAAACAAGAGGAAATTTTTCCTCGATGAGTTCCAGATTTCAACAAATAGGATGGTCCCTAATGAAAATAGCACTGAAACCGGGATTGGCTTTGGAGTTGGCGCATACCATGCTTTCAGGTCTGAAAAAACGCTTAACCTGCTTCTTGGGTTAGAATACAATCGGATCTCCCAGTTCAAAGAATATCTCTATGCAGCACGTTATCAGCAAGCTTACGATATTACATTAGTTGCTAATTGCATGTCATTCTCCTTTGGCCCGAGGTTTAACATCGGAACCAAACAGAAAGTGCTCCTTGATGCAGGAATATATACGGATCTGGTGTTTAAATCTCAGATGTCAGGAGAAGAGGACTCTTGTTACTATGAAGAGCTTGGTTTGATTTGTAAGGCCGTTCCATATAACGAAGATGCAGAATTGGCTCACACTTATGGCCTATTCATTGGTGCTGGCCTGCGAATTCCAGTTTCAAAAGTTGAGTTGATCCTTAGTACAGATTATCGATACGGGCTAAATCCAACATCGACCGAGTATAGAACACCCATATATCTTCGATATTTTAGAATAAAACTAGGTATAAGAATAAACTAGCTGAACCTTGACAATTGTCCCTATTCTAAGGCAGCATGTCCTGTGAAGATGTACTTTACTTTCTCGTTATGAGTTAGCCCTATCGCTATGGGATACCTGCCATCCTTTAACTTGCTGCACTTTCTTAGTACTACGCTGACCGTTCCCATCCATGATCCCAAACCGCTGTTGGCGGTTGAGTAATCAGCATCAGTTCATGAATCTTTTTTTATTGTTTCACAGGATCAAAGGCGACCCAGTCCCAGAATACCATGCCATTGGTTATATTCCTGATGGTAACCGTATGCTCCGCGGTGGTTTCGAAAACTGCTGCAAAAGCAATGGTCTGAGGGCCCCCTTCACCGGTACCCCCTTTGCCGGTATAGGTGATACCAGTGGACTTTCCGTCCAGTGAAACAACACAATCTGATATGGAATCCCAGGGTGGCATCCTGAGAATCACATCGTATGTACCTTTCATTACTTTGGGAAAGGTGATGGAAATTTGCCACCAACCTCCCTGGATGGCCCAATTGTCACCGTTTATATTACTTGTACTGCCCTCATGATAATAGTACTGCAGGTAGTCACCCCACCATTTTACTTTTTCGAAGGTGTTTTCACCATCAAAAAATTTCTTGAAATAGTTGAGGTAATAATCTCCCTGCTTTACGTCGAAAAAGTCGGTGGTTTCAAATAATACATAGGCCGGAGTGGGTTCAATGGCCGGCAAGAGATCATCCACAGCGTGGAGGGCGCCATTTTTAGCGGGTGTATTTGAAGCCTTGATATTAAAGCCTGTATATAGCTTGGTATCTTTATCATAATTTAGCTTGTAGTCAGTGTCAATGGTCATGGCTACGTTATTATCCTTGGAAAGAATCGGGTAAACCCCTGTATTCAGATCCGATAAAAAGTAACTCCCGGTCAGGCAATGGTATTCAATGTAGCGGTAAAAAGGATTTTCCAGGAAGGTAATGCTATCCGGGTTGGCGCCGCACCAATCGATCAAATCCTCAACACTAAAAATTCCGTAACGCTGATAAATGGTGTCTGCAACGGCCAGTAAGGTATACCTGGTTCGGGCTTCACTGTTTCCATAGGGAAAACTAATGATCTGCAGGGTATCCATGAGACCGGTAATGCGAAGCCCTTCAGAGAAAATCGAGTATGAGGCATCCATAGATACTGTAGTGAAAATGTCCAGCGTAATGGGATCCAGTACTTTGTCCAGGACCTGGATCACCCCGTTGGAACAAAAGACATCCCTGTCGATTATTCTGGCACTTTTAGAAATAATGATATCGGATTCATCAAATTCGGAGGCCAGGTAATCGCCCAGACCGTTGATGAAGGGTAGTGCACCCAGACCAATATCGCCCGTTGAAATCCTATGGGCAATGAAATGATTCCGGCAGAGCTCCTCACAAAATGCAGCACTAAAATCCCCCAATCCACCTACTCCCTTGAAGGTATAATACTCCATCATCGCCTCGTTGGTTGGGAGGAACACGGTAAAGGGCCCCCTGATGTTCAACAATGCCTTCATCCCTGCGAGCTTCACCAGTTCTTCAAACTCTGAAAACTGATCGGGATTGGCAACGATATAATCCCCGATGACCTGCTGCTCGGAGCTAAGCTTCCATAGTTGAGGCTCATCTTTGCAGGAAATCAGGGCCAGTACTGCCAGTAACAAAAAAACAAGTTTGAGTTTAGAAATAGCGGATTGATACATACTGTAATACATGGCTATAATTTTTGCGATAACAGGACCAAAGTAATGTATTCATGCCAAATGAACACCTTCTAGTAAGTGATACAGGGCAAGGCAGTCCAGTATTTCTTCCTCAGTGAAGCACTGCAGTCCTGTTACTCCTGAAGGATTGCACATATCGTTGGCCAATTCAGTGGCAGCATCCGTACAATCTGTGCCATCACATTCATATTTCTTCCCATCATACAGGTAGTAGCATTGGAGTGCTGTGCAACAGGCTGTAAATGAGCCGCACGCACTGGTTTCTGTGACGCAATTTTCAAATGGCTTCTTGTCACAGGAAAACATACCTGCCATTAACAGGAATACGAATACTCGAAAAACAATTGAATTTTTCATCCTGGTGGGTTTTAGGGATCATCATCCAATTTACAACATTTATTGTGTGAAAGTCAAGTATTCCATTGAGATTTAATGGCTTAACTATTTATGCTATCCCAATTTATACCCCCTAAAAATTACACCCCGGCCTTATTCTGAGGCGGGATTATGGCTATCTTGCCTGGCCTGTTTGGTACCCCAAAACATAAAGATTATATCATTGTAAATTACTCCAACATGAAAAAAATCCTGTTGATGGCCGGGTTGATGGCTCTCATCTGTCCCGGTGATTTCACAGACCAATGCACCGGTGGTGGGTGTCAGTGATGAACGCCCCGGAATCTACGGTCTGAAAAACGCCATGGTCGTTACATCTTACGACCAGGAGCCAGAAAAAAGCGATATCCTGATTGTTAAAGGCCGGTTCAGGCCATAGGCAAAAACCTCGACTTCCCCAAAGGGTGCGTGGTGATCGACCTGGACGGAAAAACAATCTATCCCTCCTTTGTGGATATCCATTCCAGTTATGGTCTGGCCGCTTCCACTGTGACAGAGAGCAACCCCATGGCTGCCTATTTTTCTCAGAGCCAAAGGGGGCCTTCTGTGCCGGAAAAGCCCCGGACAGCGGATTACTGGAACCAGGGAATTAAATTGAACTATGATGTGGTCAGCGAATTCAAACCCGATCAAAAATCGGCTGATGAATGGCGAAAGGCTGGCTTTGGAGCAGTGGTCACCCTGAAGAAGGATGGAATTGCCCGGGGAAGCTCGGCACTGGTGAGCCTGGCAGATGACAAGGCCAACAATGTTATCCTGAAGAGCCGGGCCAGTTCCAACTACTCCTTCGCGCGCGGTACTTCATTGGACATGTATCCAACGGCCCAGTATGGGGCCATCGCCCTGCTCAGGCAGATGTACCTGGATGGCGTATGGTATGATCAGCTTCCGGAAGGTGTTTTTTACGACGATGCCCTGGAGGTTCTTCAGGACCACAAAACCCTTCCCAAGGTTTTTGAAGTGAAAGACAAGTATGAAATTCTAAGGGCTTTTGCCATTGCAGAGGAGTTTGGAGTGGATTACATCATCAAAGGAGGCGGCAACGAATACCAGCTTATGGATGAGATTCGGACTACCGGTGTTTCGCTGCTTATCCCGCTGAATTTCCCGGATGCGCCTGATGTAAAAGATCCCTATTTGGCTGCAGCGGTGCCGCTCAGTACCTTGAAGCACTGGGAGATGGCCCCGGCCAATGCCGGTATGTTAAGCAAAGCCGGAATCGAGTTTGCTGTTACTGCTGACGGACTCTCCAAACCGGGCGAATTCCTGGGAGCACTGCGCAAGGCAGTCGACAGGGGACTGGAGAAGGAGCAGGCCTTAAAGGCCGCCACCTATCTGCCTGCTCAGATGATCGGGGCCGGAGAGCTTGTGGGAAGCATCAGGAAGGGTATGGTGGCCAACCTGCTGGTAACATCGGGTGACTTGTTTGAAAAGGAGTGTGTGATCTATCAGAACTGGGTGCAGGGGAAGCCATACACATTTGTGGACCCAGGGCTGATCAGCATTGCCGGAACCTATACGCTGGTGGCGGGGGACAGTACCTATGTCTTGACGATTAAGGGCAAGGCTGACAAACCCACCATTGAGGTAAAATCAGGTGATAAAGAGCTGAAATCCACCATCACTTATAAGAACAACCTGGTGAACATAAGCCTGACCACCCCGAAGGGAATGATCAGCCTGTCCGGTGCCAGTTATGACGGGACCCTGAAAGGGGATGCATTGATGGCAGATGGCAGTTGGGTCAGTTGGAGTACCCAACCCGGAGCCGGGACAGGGGATGCGGAAGCGAAGAATGATCAGGGAAAGAAAAAAGGAGGCAAGGAGGGAGCGGAAGACAACTCCATGGGGAAGGTCATCTATCCCTTCATTGCCTATGGTTGGGAAGAGAAGCCGGTGCAGGAGACCATCCTTTTCCGGAATGCCACGGTCTGGACCCTTGACAGGAATGGAATGGTGGAGGAAGCGGATGTGCTTGTTTCTGAAGGAAAAATCGCTGCGGTGGGCAAGGACCTCAAAGCAAAAGGAGCCAGGGTGATTGATGCCACGGGCAAACATGTGACACCTGGGATTATCGACGAACACTCCCATATTGCCATGGCTTCTTCCAACGAAGTGGGTCAGGCCATTACCTCAGAGGTGAGGGTTGGTGACATCATTGATCCGGCCGACAACACCATTTACAGGCAGCTGTCGGGCGGGGTTACGGCAGCCCATATCCTGCACGGATCGGCGAATCCCATCGGGGGACAATCGGTGCTGATCAAGCACCGCTGGGGCTCTTCGGCAGAAGCAATGAAGATTGTGGGTCAGGTGGGCTTTCTGAAACATGCCCTGGGCGAGAATGTGAAGAGGAGCACCAACCGTTATCCCAACACCCGCATGGGTGTGGAACACATCATCAGGGATGCTTATCAGCGTGCCGGTGACTACAGATCAGCATGGCAGTTTTACAATGCTTTGAGCGATCATGAAAAGCTCGGGCTTATTCAGCCCCGCAGAGACCTGGAGTTGGATGCGCTGGTGGATGTCCTGGAGGAGCGCAGTTTCATTACCTGCCACACCTATGTGCAAAGTGAGGCCATGATGATCATGGAACTGGCAGAAGACTTCGGGATCAAGGCCCATACGCTGATCCACATGAATGAAGGATTTAAGCTGGCCGACAAAATCAGGGAGCATGGGGCCGCAGCTTCGGTGTTCTCTGACTGGTGGGATTACAAGTACGAAGTGTATGAAGGGATCAACTACAATGCAGCCACCCTGGTTCAGCAGGGAGTGCTTACCTGCCTCCATTCGGACAACGGGGAGATGGGCCGCAGGTTGAACCAGGAAGCCGGCAAGGTTGTGAAGTACGGTGGGATTGATGAGATTGAAGCCTTGAAGCTGGTCACGCTGAATCCGGCTAAGATTCTTCACCTGGACCACCGGATGGGGAGTATCGAGCCGGGCAAGGATGCCGACCTGGTGTTGTGGACCGACCATCCGCTTTCGGTTTATGCCCGGGCAAAAATGACCCTGGTGGACGGAATAGTCTATTTTGATGAAGAGCAGGATGCAGCCAAAAAAGCTTCTGTGGATGAAGAGCGAAACAGGATCATCCAGAAGATGCTGAAAGAAGGAGGCAAAAAGCCGTCCATGGCGCGTACAGCAAAAAAATCATTTTAAATCCAGCAATCATGAAAAAAAGAAACCTATATATGGCAGGCATCCTTTTGCTTGCATCACAAATCGCAACTGCGCAGGCGCTTCCGGTTGTAGCCCCGGCACAGGACAACCCGGTCATTCTCAAGGGTGGAACGATCCATATTGGAACAGGCGAAGTGATTGAAAACGGAAGTATCGCTTTCAGGGAGGGGAAGATTGTGGCCGTGGGCCAGGAGATTTCACTGGAAAACGAGGCCACGTATACCACCATTGATGTGCATGGGAAAGAGATCTACCCGGGTCTGATCTACGTGAATACCACCCTGGGTCTGTTTGAGATCGGATCGGTGGATGTGACCCTCGACATGCAGGAGATGGGACAGATGAATCCCGGGGTACGTACGGCTGTGGCCTACAATACCGATTCGCATGTGACCCCTGTGGTCAGATCCAACGGGATCCTGCTGGCACAGATCACCCCCCAGGGGGGAACCCTCTCCGGAACCTCCAGTGTTGTCCAGCTGGACGCATGGAATTGGGAAGATGCTGTATACGCGATGGATGAAGGGGTTCACCTGAACTGGCCCAGAATGGCCCCCCTTACCGGAAGGGCTGCCATGCGTGCCAGGTATATGGGTGGCGGAGCTTCAGGCGGCTCTTATGACAAGTCGCTGGAAGAGCTGGAGACCCTGTTTACGGACGCTGCTGCCTATACTGCTATGGAGACACCGGAGCACAAAAATCTTCACCTGGAGTCTTTCCGGGGACTTTTCGACGGAACCCGCACACTCTATATCCACACCTCCGAATCCAAAGGGATTATTGCTTCAGTGAATTTTGTTAAAAAACACGGAGTGAAACGTTTGGCCCTGGTAGGGGCAGGTGAAGAAGCCTGGCTGGTGAAAGACTTCATCAAGGAGAATAAGTTGCCAGTGATCCTGGGGCACATTCACAGCATGCCCCGGTATGAACACAGCGATACAAGGCTGCCCTTTAAACTGGCGAAAATGTTTGCAGAGGAAGGCATCCTTACCGGCATTACCTATTCCAGCGCTGCCTATGGTTTCAACCTTCCCTTCGTGGCCGGACAGGCTGTGGCCTACGGACTGGAGAAGGAGGAGGCATTGTCCATGGTGACGCTCAATAATGCAAAAATTCTGGGTATCGAAAACCGCACAGGCTCTCTGGAAACGGGTAAAGATGCCAACATTGTGGTTTCCAACGGGGATCTTCTCGACATGAAAACAAATGATGTGGTACAGGCCTATATCTGTGGCAGGTCCATCGATCTGGACAACAAGCACAAAATGCTTTACCGCAGGTTCAATGAGAAGTACAAGCAGCAGGCTTCCAACCAGGATTAAAATACCCTATCCTGTGGGCTCGATGTTCTGATTCATCCGGAATATATTGTCCGGATCCCATTTGTTTTTAGCCTCCACCAGCCGTGTCCATACCTTGGCAGTATAGGCCTCTTTGACCCGGTCGCTTCCTTCCTCGCTCAGGAAGTTTACATAGACGCCCTGACTGAAGGGCCGGGTGGCATCATGGAAATCTTTGGCCCATTGGATGGCTGCCTGGTCATCGGAAGCATCCTGCCAGCGGGTATGCAGGTTCAGTACATAAGGTGTATTCCTGTGCGGGAAGGCAGTCTCCTCGGGATGAACGCGGGATGGAGCCCCTCCCATGTGGGGAATGAATACCTCGCACTCTTGGCTGGGCATGGTTTCTGCAAAATGTTGAATGTGATCAATGCAGGCATCCGGGAGGTCTGTTAAATGGTGCGATTTCCAGTAGTTCCGGGCACCGTGGGTGACCAGTCCGTCGAAAGCTGATTGCCATCCGATCCATGGTTTCACTCCCGAACCATCGCCCACATTGACACCCTGGTCCCTGACGGGCTGGATCAGCTTTTCACCCTCTGCAGGATCACCCAGCCAGACAAAGGGAATAAGAACCACCAGTTTCCCATGGTATTCTTCGGGGATGAAGGGAAGGGGAGGTGCATGCCTGATTACCATCCAGACGGTCATCTCGTCGGGCAAGGTTTTCACAAACTCCCGGTGAAACTGCACATAGGATTTGAGGTCCTCGAATCGCTTGACGATGGGGCCTGTGTACACTTCTGTTCCGATGTCGGCCACCTTGAACAGGAAGGAGGTCACAATGCCGAAGTTGCCGCCACCGCCTCGGACTGCCCAGAACAGATCGGGATTCTCACTCTTGCTGGCCTGAACCAAGGCTCCCTTTGCGGTGACCATCTCCACCGACAGCAGGTTGTCAACCGACAAGCCATGCTTGCGGCTGATCCATCCGAATCCGCCACCCAGTGTGAGTCCGCCCACTCCTGTATGGGAGATAATTCCGGATGACAGGGCCAGACCGTACTGCTGCGTGGCTTTATCCACTTCTCCCAACAGGCAGCCACCATCAACTCTGACCGTCCGATTGGCCGCATCCACCTTCACCTTCTGCATCAGCGACAGGTCGATCATCATCCCGTCATCGCAGGCAGCATTCCCGGCCGAATTATGTCCGCCTCCCTTCACGGCAATAACCAGCTGGTGTTTATTGGCAAATCGAACCGAATGAGACACATCCTGTGGATTGAGGCACCTGACAACAATGGCAGGTTTTTTATCAAACATCCCATTCCAGATGGCCCTGGCTTCATCATATTCCAGGTCGCCTGGAAGCAATACTGTTCCCTCTACCTGATCCTTTAAACCAGTAACACTCTCTTTGAAGTTGTTCATCATGTATGATTTAGGTTAGCTTCCTTCGGGTGGGATGCAAAAGGAAATATGCAAGGTAAGGTAAGATGATCTAAATCACATAAAACCAGCATGTTAAACTGGTGTTAAAAAGTACTATGAAAGCCAGGAATCTGGCATTTTTGACTGAGGACATTATTTGAGAATAATAAAAATGGCTAACTTGCTTATGAATTAAATATCCTGAAATGAAGAAGACCATCCATGTTTTTTGGGTAGCAACAATCATGATTGCATTTTTTTCGGCCTCGCTCTTTGCAGAGCCCCAGAATGAATGGCCCATGAAACTTGAAGGAAAAACTACCACCGTGGTGATATACCAGCCTCAGGTTGAGTACCTTACTGCCAATACCCTTGAGGCAAGGGCCGCTGTTTCGGTGACCAATGAAGAGTATACCAGTCCGGTCTTTGGAGCCGTCTGGTTTGATTGCAAGGTTTCTACGGACAGGGATGAGCGAACGGTCTCGTTGATCGACCTGAAGGTTTCGGCTGCGAAATTTCCGGAAATTGAGCAGGAGAAAATTGATCAACTGAGTGCTTTGCTGGAGGACGAAATCCCACGGTGGGAATTGAAGATGTCGCTGGACCAGCTGCTCGCTGATCTGGAGTTGTCTGAAACCAAGCTCGAGCAATCCGCCAGGCTGAACAACGCACCGCCTGAAATCATTTTTACCACTGCACCTTCTGTGCTGATCTATGTGGATGGCGATCCCATTTTCCAGGAGATTGAGAAAAGCCAATATGAGCGGGTTTTAAATACACCCTTCTTTGTGGTAAAGGATAGTAAAAAAGACATGTATTACCTCAACGGTGGGCAGCATTGGTACACTTCCGACAATCTGGCTGACTGGGAGTATAGCGAAAAGGTACCCAAAAAACTGATGGAAATTGCGGAGGAGGCACTTGATTCCGGGGAGGATGGCTATGCCTCCAGTGAAGCCATTGCCGAAGGGGAGGGCCTTGAGGAGGAGGTGATCCCGGCAATTATCCTTCGGACCACACCTGCCGAGTTGCTGCAGTCGGACGGCGAACCTGATTTCGCTCCCGTTGAAGGGACTTCGATCCTCTATATGACCAACACAGCCGATGACATCCTGCTGAACATTGAAACCCAGAAATATTTTATCCTGGTATCCGGAAGGTGGTACCAATCCTCCTCACTTGCCGATGGCCCCTGGAGTTTTGTTGAGCCAAACCAGGTCCCTGAAGTGTTTGCTGACATTCCGGCCGAATCAGATGTGGGATCTGTAAGATCGAGTGTAGCTGGTACCCGGGAAGCCAAGGAGGCGGTTCTGGAGAACCAGATCCCCCAGACCGCCGAAGTGGACAGGAATGAAGCCAAACTTGAGGTGACCTATGATGGGAAACCCAAGTTTGAACCCATTGGTGAAACCGGTATGACCTATGCAGTCAATACGGAAAAATCGGTCCTCTACATCGACAAGAGATATTTCTGCTGTGATAACGCCATCTGGTTTGAATCCCTGTCCGCTACCGGACCCTGGGTTGTATGTACTTCGGTTCCGGACCAGGTTCAGGAAATCCCACCGGAGTCGCCGGTTTATAATGTGAAGTATGTCTACATCTATGAATCTACTCCTTCGGTAGTGTATGTGGGGTACACACCCGGTTATGTGAACTCGTATGCATATGGGGGCTGTGTCTATTACGGAACGGGTTATTACTACAGGCCCTGGTATGGAACATACTATTACCCCAGGCCAGTGACCTACGGATTTAACGTGCACTGGAATCCATATATGGGATGGGGTTTCTCTTATGGAGTTTCTTATGGATGGATGACCGTGGGTTGGGGAACGCCCTACCGTGGCTATTGGGGGCCCGCAGGGTACAGGCACGGCTATCATTACGGGTACCACCGGGGATATTCAAGGGGTTACCGGGCGGGTTACTATGCAGGAAAGAGCTCCCCTGGCAGACCTACTCCCTACTCCAATCGGTCGGTTGCCACCAACAATGTTTATAAAAACCGGTCTCAGGGTGTCACGCGGACGGGCAACGTCAACTATGATCCCAAAACCGGGAACAGGGTCGCATCAAGCGACAGGGCTGCAAGACCCACTGCCCAGCCGGCCAACCGCGATAACAATGTTTACACCGACAGGAATGGCAATGTCTATCGAAGAGACGGGGATAACTGGAACAAGGTGGATAACAGTGCCAACCGGCCTTCCACCCGGGAGACAAGGCCTTCCACCGGGCAGCAACCTTCCACCCGTGAAACAAGGCCTTCCACCGGGCAGCAACCCTCCACCCGTGAAACAAGGCCTTCCACCGGGCAGCAACCCTCCACCCGGGAGACAAGGCCTTCCACCGGGCAGCAGCCTTCAACCAGACCTTCCCAGCCTTCCACCAGGCCTTCTCAGCCTGCTACTTCTCCAAGTCAGAATCTGAACAGGGACTACAACTCACGAAACCGGGGAGCCGAGCGGTCGCAACAGTATAACCAGAACAGGAACAATTACCAGTACAGCAGGCCCTCTCCATCTCAGTCGGGTGGATCCAGGCCTTCAGCTTCACCATCCAGGTCTGCCCCTTCCAGGTCGGGAGGAGGCGCCAGGAGAAGGTAGATCCTGTTTCCTTCTAAATCTAAAGATGACTTCCAGAGAAAGGATTCAGACTGTACTCAGGGGGGAGATTCCGGATTGTGTTCCTGTGGCTCCCGATTTCTCCAATATGATCCCGGCACGCCGGACTGGCAAGCCCTTCTGGGATCTATACCTGTATAATGATCCGCCCATCTGGGAGGCCTATATCGATACGGCCAGATATTTCGATATCGATGCTGTGATGGATGGTTATTTCCAGATCAGCTACCCCTCCGATTACGATCCGGATATGCCCCCCTGGGAGAAGTTCATTGTACTGAAGAACAGTGAGCGTATTGTGGTTCAGGAATCTTACCTGGACAGTGGAAAACGCATCTGGAAGAATACAGTGGATGTTTATTATGTGGCCGACCCGCCCACCGAAGAGGTGAAACCGGAATCCATAGGACTGCAGGCCATTCCCCGGAAGTTTGAGCCATTGGAGGGAGTGAAGGAGGTGGATGTGGGACCCACCGGTCTGCCCAGGGTTCTGGAGTTGATGGGCGACCAGGGTTTGGTGGGTCTGGAGCTGATTTCCTCCCGGGCACTGACCAGCGTGGAGGCCATTTACAGTTACTATGACCATCCCGAAATGCATGAGCAGTGGGCACAGGAGCGGGTGGACCGGGTGGAGAGGCGCTTCAAAGACATCATGGCCATGGAGGTAAGGCCCGATTTTATCTGTGTGGGCGGATCCGGAACCCTGGTGTTTCAGACCCTTGATATATTCAGGCAGCTTGCATTTCCGGCGGTGAAGCGGGGCATCGACCTGGCCAGGGCAGCCGGACTGCCCACCCATATTCATTCCTGCGGCCCGCAAGCGGACCTGGTTAAACTGATGGCCGAAGAGACCGATCTGACGGTCATTGATCCCCTGGAAATACCACCCATGGGTGACTGCGTTCTGGCCGATTTAAAGCGCAACTACGGTGATAAGATTGTGTTGAAGGGGAACCTGCATACAACAGAGGTCATGCTCAGCAAGGATGTGAATGTGGTGATCGAAGCTGCCAAAAAGGCCATTGATGATGCAGCCCAGGGAGGGCGCTTTATTCTATCCACCGGTGACCAGTGCGGACGTGATACACCCGATGAGAACCTGTTTGCTATGGTGGAAACGGCCCGAACCTACGGGAAGTATTGATATAAAGAATGCGGTGGCGAAGCTACTTACTCAGGTCCAGCAGCTCAACTTTCCTGAATTCATAGGGATGGCTCTCGGCCTGCAGGGCGATGTAGCCCGATGAGAGTGGGTCCCCTTCTGCCATGGGGAAGCCTTCCGGCAAATCACCTCCCCCGAAGATGGGTTTGGAGTAAGTCATCACGGTATCGCCATCCACAAGGTGGTGGATGATGCTGTCACCGTAAACCACCAGTTCGAAATGTACCCATTCCTCTCCATGGTATGTTTTCGAGCTTGAACTGGTGCAATGCTGGGTGATCAGTTCGCCATGCATCGTTACATGGGTACCAGGAGTACAAAGGTTGCCCGTGGGGCGTTCACCCTCGCCTGTTCCTCCCAGGAACTGGGCCTCCAGGCAAACCGGAAAAGATTGGTCCACACCCATGGATGCGGGTGATTGGGCATGGAACATAACGCCGCTGTTCTTGAATGCCCATCCCTCTCCGCCTGTCACCTGTTCTCCCACAACCCTGTACTCTACTCTCAGTTTGTAGTGTGAATAAGGGGTTTTGTAGAAAATGTGCCCGTATTCTCCATCAAAGGTTTCGTAGAGATCGTAACGTGTGACCATCATGCCGTTTTCCACCCGGAAGGTGTTGTTGAAGTTTTCATTGAGCGGGTGCTTGGCCATTTTAATGGTCCAACCCTCCAGGTCTTTCCCGTTAAAGAGCTGGATCCACTCTTCTTCAGCTTCACTTTGCTGGGTTTTGGGTGTACCTGTATTGCATGAAATGAGTAAAGTCAAACAAAGGGTGATGGGAATAAGGGTTTTCATTGAAGTCGTTTTTAAAGGGAGATTGATTTGATCCGGAAATATAATCAATTCATTGCAGTTTTCCTGTATTGCCTGAAGCTGATCAGTTGTCCGATCTTCTCATCCCACAGGCGGTATTGTAAAGTCCGGAGTCCCTTGCCTATGGAGACCGGCTGAATGCTTCCGAACATTTCATTCTCCTTGTGACAGCGCTCCAGGTTGTAGTTGGGTATCTTGGGACTGAGATGGTGGATGTGATGAAATCCGATATTTCCTGAGAACCACTGTAGAATTTTGGGGAACTTCAGGAAGGAGCTTCCCTCCAGTGCCATTTTTTTGTAATCCCATCCATCCTGGCGGGACCATACCACATCCTCAAATTGATGCTGGACATAAAACAACCAGGTGCCTACTGCTGTGGCAATATAGATGACAGGGAGCTGGATGAGAAGGAAGGATTTCCATCCCATCAGTATCATGGTCCCTGCGATGTATGCCAGGATGATCAGGTTTGTTAAAAGGCTGTTCTTCTTTTCTGAGACTGGTTGATTTTTTCTGATAAATCTGAACCATACCACAAAAAGAAAGAAGGGCCCGATGCCAAAAAGGATGACCGGATTCCTGTATATGCGGTAGATCCGTTTTCGCCCCGGACTCAGGGCTTTGTATTCATCCACGGTAAGGGTCCAGACATCTCCACGTCCTCTTTTATCCAGGTTTCCGACGGTACTGTGGTGGACCGCGTGATCATTGTGCCACTTGTCGTAGGGAGTAAATACCAGGCTGCCAAGGATGATACCCACGACGCGATTGGCTTTTTCAGATTTGAAAAATGAGCCATGACCGCAGTCATGAAAGATGATAAAGATACGGACCAGGAAACCAGCTGCAAAAAACGATAGCCCAAGGGTAATCCAGTAGGAGATGGCCAGCGAATAGTACATCAGCACCCAAAGGATCAGGTAAGGCCCCAGGGAATTAATGATCTGCCAGATGCTGCTGCGGATGTCAGGTTGATTGTATTTCCTGATTACAGCGATCCAGGAGTTACCATTTTGTTCGTTTGATGTCATGAAGCAAAGTTAGACCATTCTGTGAACTGGCCCTATTCAAAATCAATATGAATAGTTAAAAGTGATAGAATTGCTTAATCTGGGACAGAATTGCTAAATTCACAATGCTATGAAGCACCATATCCTGATATTGGGCCTTCTTTTCAATGTATTCGGGCTAAATGGGCAACATTTTGTGATCCAGGGGGATATCGAATATGCGGACAGGGGATTTATCTATCTGGCCTCCTATTACGGGGACCGTTTCATGATCACTGACAGTATGGAGACGAGTACAGGCTCATTCTACTTTCTGCTGTCGGAAGAAGCGCCCAGGGGGATCTATCGCCTGGTTTATTCTGAAATATACCAGGGGGTTATGACCGAGAACCGGTTTGTGGAGTTCATTTTCAACGGGGAGGATCTGTCCATGAACGTCTCCAGGACAGCGCGGGGTCCGCTCCCATCTTTTGAAAATACCCTGGAGAATCAGGTCTATTTTGAGTTTATGACATTCCAGATGGATTATGAGGCAGAACTGACAGAGGTTTACGACAGACTTTTTCCGGCCATACCGGGAGATAGCGCTTACGAATCAGCTGTTCTCAGGTATGAAGCGCTGCAACACGGAAGGTACCGGTATTATGGATTCAATATCATCGCTCTACCCGGAGCTTTATGCAACCAAAATTATGAATGCATTCCGCGCTCCTGTCGCAAGCGGTTCCATGACGCACGATGAGCGTATCCAGATGCTGAAACAGACCTTCTTCGACGGCAATCCCATCGACGATCCCGAATTGCTATATGCGCCTGTTTACACCTTCCGGATCATTGACTACCTGTCGCTTTACAGGGTGGATACATTCTCCATGGAGAGGCAGCAAGAAGAGTTTTTGGAAGCTGTGGATCAGATTTTGGTCAATGTGGCCCCGGTGCCGGAGCTCCGTTCTTTTGTGGTGGAGTTTCTGCTGGAGGGTTTTGAGCTGCTGGGCATGGAGCTTGTGCAGGTTTACCTGGCCGAGAACTACCTGGATGAATCGTGCGAATCGGACGTAGCCGGACTGGTTCGCTCAAGGATGGAGGGATATAAGAAGATGGCAGTGGGATCTTCAGCACCCGATTTTGTGGTCCGTGATACCAAGGGAAGGATGCAACGGCTCTCTGCCATGCCCAATCCCTTTGTGCTGGTGTTGTTCTGGGCCAGCACCTGTACACATTGCACGGCCATGATCCCTGAACTGCACCAGTGGTACCTGGAGGAGAATGACCTGGGTGTGGAGGTGGTGGCCATCTCCATTGATTCCCTTGCAGCAAATTTTGATGCATATACCCGGGAGTTTGAGATGCAGTGGATTACCTCGCACGAGCACCTGGGTTGGAATGGCAGGGTAGCTGGAGAATATTACATCTATGCCACACCCTCCATGTTTTTGCTGGACAGGGAGCAGAAGATCATTGCCCGGCCTGTGAACATGAAACAGTTCAGGAGGTCCCTTAAGAAATTGGTTTCCTGAATCCTGTCAGGTTCCTGTATTTCTCTGCTTCCGGATCAATCATCCTGAACCCTGGTAAAAAGGCCTTTGGATTCCTGCCATGCCTGTTCCCAATCATCATACAGATCCCTGGTGGGATGGCTTCCGAAATGGATGGGAAGGCCCCGTTCCCTGAAATAGGGATTCTCCACCACACCCACAACCTCCAGTTTTTCGAAATAGCCCGGGAGCCTGTCCGAGTATCCCACATAGATCACATGCCTGGCCTCAGGCTTCCTGGGAATCCACTCCATAAACGCGTCGTTGAAGCTGTAGACTTCGGGATACAACGGGTCTGGACGGTAATATCGGGTTGCTCCTGCAGCCCCATAGTGTTCTCCGTAGACCAGCGTGTGCGCCTTGACTGAATCGGGCAGGGTTTCATAGAAAGCCCATACCTTTTCACCCAGCTCATCCCATCCGATCATATCCGCATAGTCCTGGGGCAGGTCATGGACCGCCCCGTCTTCCCACTTAAGCATCACATCCATCCCCCTGTTTATCATTTTCCGGTCATATTCGATCATGCGGTCAGGTTGGTATAGGGGAAGGCTGAAAGGCAGAATTGTGGTCCCGATCTGGATGGTCATGCCCAGGGCCATCACAGCAAGGAAGCGCCTGGGCTTTTTTGCCCAGCTTTCCCAGGCCAGGCCACCGAAGACCACCAGCATGGTGTAGGCTGCGATGGTATAATAGAATTTGCCCCGGAGCAGGATGATCAGCAGCAGTGTGAGCCCGAATGCCCAGGCAAAAACCCTGAACTGGCGGTGTTTCCGGTTGAAGATAAGCCAGACCAGGCCTCCCAGCCATACGGGCAGGGCCGGCATGTGCATGAATACCTGAGCCAACAAAAAGTCCTTCAGCAGCACATGCTCCAGCTGGGTTTCCTGGAGCGCATTCATGTGGGAGAAAACAGGCCAGTTGTGCTGGTACTGCCAGATCAGGTTGGGCAGGATCAGGAGGAGTCCGCCGGCAAGTGTAAGGGGCAGGTACTTTGTCCAGAGCAGTTTTCGGTGTGGACTGACTACCAGGGCCAAGAGCAGCGCCGATCCGTAAAAGATGATGGAGTATTTATTCATCCATCCCAGTCCGAGCACCGGGATCATCCAGAGCAGTAGTCTCGGATCCTGTTTGCGGACCATCTGGAAGACCACCACGGCGGCCAGCAGCCAGAAAAGGTGGTTGAAGATCACTGGCTGCAGCAGGGCTGCAGGCCTCAGGAAAGCTGGTGAGAGAAGGTAGGCTGAGAGTCCCAGTACCTGCGCCACAACACCTCCTTTCAGCTGGCGGATCAGCCAGCCCACAATGAAGATGCTGACGGCCCCCACCAGGGCGGGGAGTAGCCGTACCGCCAGCAGGGAATCTCCCCAGATGAAGGTGTGGATGCGGGTGATGAAGGCCAGCAGGGGAGGGGTAGCTGAAATATCCCCAGTCCAGATGTCTGCGACTGGGCCATATAGAGGTAGGCATCCCGCTGGAATCCGTAATTGGTGGCGGTGACCAGGTGTATCAGCAGTTTGGCCACGGCATAAGAGAGAATGATCCCGTTATCCCTGATCCAGCTGCTTATTTTTTGCATGGCGGCTCGATTTAAGGCGTTTGAAATAGTCTTTAGAGGCCCTGACCACCGAGGGTGATAGGATCAGCGCAGAGATCATGGTGGGGAAGGCCATCAGGGCATAAGCCCCGTCGAAGATCCCGACCACTGTGCCCAGGGTGGCTGTGGCTCCTATGGGGATGGTCACAATGTAGAACCATTTGTATAGGTAGCTTCGCCTGGCCCCGAACACAAAGGAGAAACATTTGGTGCCGTAGTAGGGGAAGGATAGCATGGTGGAGAGTGCAAAGACGAAAACACAGATGGTAAGCAGGTAGGATCCGAAGCCTGGCATGGAGGTTTCAAATGCATCAGCAGTGAGGGTGATCCCGTCTGATCTCACCCGTATCCCATACTCCGGTGATGATCAGTGCCAGAGCTGTCATGGTACACACAATGATGGTATCCACCATGGGACCAAGCATGGCCACCAGGCCTTCGCCTACCGGTTCATTGGTCTTTGCGGCCCCGTGGGCCATGGGCGCGGTACCGATCCCGGCCTCATTGGAGAAGGCAGCCCTTCGAACCCCGGTAATGACCAGTGCCCCCAGCGATCCGCCCAGAACAGACTCGGCAGTAAAAGCATCATTGAAGATGAGTGCAAAACTGGGGAGGATCCTGTCCGGCCGGGAGAAGATGATATAGAGAACACAGATCACGTAGAGCACCACCATGATCGGCACCATACGACCCGTTACCTTCCCGATCCGCTTGATCCCTCCGAAGATCACCGCCCCCACAACCAGGCTGACCAGCAGTCCGGATGACCAGGTTGGTGGTGAATCCGCCTGCTACCCCGTTGGGGATCAGAACCACATCACGGACGATCTGTGTAAGCTGGTTCACCTGGAACATGGGCAGTACACCGATCATACCCATGAGACTGAAAAATACGGCCAGGGGCCGCCAGTTCTTGCCAAGACCCTCCATGATCACATACATGGGTCCGCCCTGGAGCTCCCCGTTTGAATCCCGGCCCCGGAACATGACCGCCAGTGTGCAGGTAAAATATTTGGTGGTGACTCCCAGCAGGGCACTGACCCACATCCAGAATATGGCCCCTGGCCCCCCCATGGTAATGGCCAGGGCAACTCCGGTGATGTTTCCCATCCCCACAGTGGCCGCCAGGGCGGTGGAGAGGGCCTGGTAGTGGTTGATCTGGCCCGGTTCATCGGGATTGTCATACTTTCCGGTAAGGATGCCTATGGCGTGCCTGAAATGCCTGAAGGGTAAGAGCCTGGAGTAGACCAGGAAAAAGATCCCGCCTCCCAGCAGCAGGATCAGCAGGGGGGTGCCCCACGCCAGGTCGGAGAATCCGGTGATGATCCTTTCTACGGACGATATATGGGCTTCCTGCTTCCTGCATGGGTGTATACTAATCCATGATTCCCATTTTCTTCATGAGAAATGAGGCATTCATGTTGGTGGCAATTCCTTTCCGGATGGTGTAGTCAAATTTCAGTTCCAGTGCCTTGATATAGCTTTCAAAACAGTAGTTTACCACCTGTCCGGGCATCTCCTTCTCCAGTTCACCCAGCGAAAGGTCATGGGTGGCAATAAAACACCGGATCGGATGGGGAAGGGAGCGTTTGATCAGTCCCACGGAACCCCGCTTTTTATCTGTGGTATTGGTGCCTTTCAGTACTTCATCCAGCAGGATCAGCATGGGGTGGCCTGGCCTCCATCCGCTGGACGATGCGCTGTAGTTTTTTGATCTCAGCCAGAAAGTAAGACTCTTCTTCGGCCAGGGAGTCGGCCGTACGCATGCTTGAATAGAGCCCCATGAAACCGGTCTGAGAACCGGCTGGCACATACGGGACAACCGGCATATGCCAGGATGGTATTGATACCCAGTGAACGGAGAAATGTGGATTTACCCGCCATATTCGCCCCTGTGATGATGACAATTTTCTCATCCCGAATGGTGAGCTGATTGTTCACCCTTTTGCCCGGAGGAATCAAGGGATGGCCCATCTCCTCAAATTCCAGGGATTTGTTTTCCGCTTTGATTTCGGGAAGCACAAAATCAGGATGGTTGTAGGCGAAGCCTGATAGGGTGATCATGGCATCGGTCCAGCCCATAATCTCTATCCAATCCATGATCTTTCCACTGTTTCTCTTTTTCCATGATTCGAGCAGGTGCATCATGATAAAATCATACAGAAAGAGGCCGTTGAATATGGAGCCAAGCAACATGTTCAGTCGCTGGTCGAAGAAGTTCAGGAGCCTGGAAAGCCTCTCAACCTCCTTCATACCCTCCCGGGCTTTCTTGCAGTTTTCCTGAAGTACCGGATGTTCAAAGCCGGATGCTGCAATGATCTTCAGTAACTGGGCATAGCCCTCCAGCAATTCATGTTTTTTTGAAATGGTTTGCTGGTAGCGGTTGGTTCTTGCAAGGAATGGGGAGAGCACAGTAAAATTAAAAAACAAGAGGGGAAGCAGGAAATTGAATGCTGCCGGGTTGATGATCCCGGCGGCAATAATTACCAGCGCCGTTATACTTACTCCCAGGGCCAGGAAGAAGAGCCACCTGTACTTCACGATGTATGCAGGTGCAGACAGCCATTTCAGGATACCCTGGATATCATCATCCTTCTCAATGATCAGCGAGCCGCGGGCCGTAAAAGTCTGCCTGAAATCGATCTTTTTCCGCAGGTTCTCATTGATCCCCTGTCTCTCGGTAATCGTCTCAGGGCTCCCGGGTTCAGTGGTAAGGAACCCGGCCAGGAGAGCGCTTCCCTTCAGGGTGGAGGTCCTGTTCATGAACTGGTATAGCGATCCTTTCCCAAACAGGTCCAGATCATTAGACCAGGGGTGGGACGGATCTGCAAATTCCATCCCTTCGGGAAGTGTATGGAAGCGGTGCTCCTGGCAGGCCTGTTCCCGCTCATTTAATTCCTTCAAAGCTGTGTTCAGATTTCTCAGGTCTTTCTGCTTGTTGTACCTGCTTACCAATACAAGGAAAGCGGCCAACATGGTGACCGAAGCGCCATAGAACAATGGCTGGTCATTTTTTGCACCGAGAACGATGAACCATACCAGGAGAATAAGGCTTGCAAGTCTGGACAATGCGAGGTAGTTCATCAGCCTGACGTGGTGCCTGACAGCAATTTGGAATTGTATAATTCTTTGGGAATAGGTGTCCTGAAGTTGATCGTAGGTCATAAAAAAAGCGGGTTTTCCCAAAGATAGAAAAACCCGCTTAATGGATGTCTCGCTTTTTACTGCCACATGGAACAGTCCACCACGTGGATGGATAGTTCTGTGACCTTCCCCGGGAATACTTCAACAAAGCCCGGTCTGTGGGAACTGATGTAGGCATCCCAGTAGTATCCGCCTTCTGTCCTGACCAGGTAGAGGTATGCGCCCGGATCCATGGGTGCCTGGAAGAAGCCGTCCGAGTTGGACCGGACAATGGCAAGCGGTTCCTCCCAGATCATCTCCATTGGAAAATAGCAATCAATGGGGGCAAAAGTATACATGGAATCCAGCAGGTAGTATGGGAAGAAGTAAACATCCCTTACCATGGGAAAAACGTCAACATTATCCATGCTTCCGTCCACATACACAGGCATGGTAAGCTGGCCGAATATACCCTGTTGAATATTGGGCTGTTGCAGTCCTTCAGGGGTGATGATCACGTTTCCGCCGGGCTCGGAGCCGATGACCAGGGGAGGAAAATCTTCCCTGCACCGGAATTGCATCAATTCGTCGAGACTGAACTTCTCTTCCAGCAGCGGTTCACCCTGGCAGCCAAAGGCGACAACCGAATAATAGGTGTCCAGTACAGGCAGATTGAAATGGTTCAGTCCGGCAAGCAATGGTTCATCCAGTACCGTGTGGTCTCCTGCCCAGATGGTGATCCTGGGCTGGTAGATGGGAGCGCCTGAAGGATCCAGTATGGCGGGAGTTGAATCGTTCCAATATTCCATACAGCGGTAGTTAAACGCTACCTTCAGACAAAAACGATTCACAAAATCGATATTGAATTCGGCATATCCGAAGTCCCCGGGCTGGTATTCAAATACGCGGACTACCTGAACATCCATGCTCGTGGTTTCATTGGGATGTATTCCGAAGTATTGGGGCAGTGGCGTTTTTACAAGATTGGCCAGCCTGGATCCCTCTTTTGGGGTTGCCCAGACCACCTCTCCGGAGGCATCGATGAGCATGAACTCGGTGAGCATAAAATCACCCACAGAGAGCATCAGGGAGCGGGTGACAAACTGGTCACCGAAACGGATCAGTTCCAGGTACTCTTTGTCATAGACCATGCCCCCGTTTATGTCCTGAACGGAGACCAGTGCGGCCACTACCTCCCGCTCGTCGGTGGCGGCCTTCAGAGCGCTGTCTTCAGTCAGGTCGAGACCGAATTTCAGATGCCCACGCTCCTCTGCCTGTTGGCAGGAAGAGAGGATCAAAATTGCCAGCAGGGTGGCTGAAAAAAGATGCAGATATTTTTTCATGATGGTCAGGTATTGCTTGGTATATAGTATAGAGACGAACAAAGGGGCCTACAGGTTGCGTACATCAATCCGGTCCAGTTCAATTTTAAAGTAGACAGGAAGACCCGTATCACCATCATTGATGGGTTCTCCATCGGTGGTCTGTCTTCTCTGCCAGATCACGGGGGTAATCCCACGGACCCGTTTTTCCACCATGCGCGAATCCGGATCCAAACTCCAGGTCTCATGAAACTGGACCGACAGGAGCTGATCTTGAATCCTGTAACTTCCGGCTCTTTCCGAGTGTAAGGATACCAGGGAAACAAAGGGAGCATGCAGCCTGTTTGCCTGTCCTGTTTCAGGATCCATCAGCATAAACTCATGAGATACATCGTCCCATTGAACTTTTCCGCCTGCCAAGGCCTGCCCCTTTACCATTTTCCAGAACGCATCTCTTGAGATTCCGGAGGTGCTGAGGCTATCAACCTTTTTGCTCATTCCCGGGCGCCCAGCATCAATGGACCAGGCTTCAATAAACTCCAGGGATCCGGCCGGATCTGCCGGAGCGCTTAGCGCAAGCGGAATATCCACCCTGTCGACCACCTTGATCTCCGTCACTTGCGCCATCAGGGCCGTGGTGCACAAACAGATAACCATCAATATGTATATCCTCCTCTTCTTCATCACTATCTATTATCCACTCTCTCCTTACTATTTACCATTTACCATTTACCATTTACCATTTACCATTTACTATTTACCTCATTTACCATTTACCATTTACCATTTACCATTTACCATTTACCATTTACCATTTACTTTTGCTTTGTCAACCGCACACAATTCTCCCTGTCATCAAAGGCAAAGGGTATTTTTACACCCACATCAACACTCCATCCGCTGCCGTTGTACGATACTGAGTTCTCAGCGGGAACTTCGGTGACCGAGGTGCTGACCCGGATGTTCTCAGTTGCCATGAATCCTTGCATGTAGTTAACATAGCCAGTGATAAACATGGGGAAATCAATGGGAACTTTGTACTCTGCCCCTGCGCCGAGTCTCAGTAAGGGCCTGAAATGGGAGAACCGTGAAGTTGTGGATGAAACATCTGCCATTCACAGGGGACTGGGTAACAGGATCGGTATAGGTGAAATCACCACCGGGCGTGGCATAATCCACCCGATGAGAAATGCGTCAGGAGGGAGGCTCCCCCGTAAACCACTGCAAAGATCCGCTCCTGGTATACATCATAGAAGTACCTGAATCTGAGTGGAACTTCCAGGTACAAAGGTGCCCCGGTTTTTTCCACGAAGTCCACCTCGTGGTCATACATGAGCGAATAAAAGGTATTGGAACGCTGGTAATTAACCCCCAGGTCCACACCAAGCTCCTCGGTGAGCATATATCCCACGTAGATCCCTGTGTGTAAATTGGAGTACCGGAACAACACCCCTTCCCTCCATGGGCCTGGCGCCCACGGCTGGATTGGAAGTATTGAAGAGCCGCCACAGGGCTCCTATCTCTCCTCCGGCATATACCTGCCCTTTACGCTCCACTGCTTTTCCCCTGGACATTGAGTTTTCTATCCTGGAGCGGATCCGGTAGTCTTTGTTCTGCCACATATTGCTTAGCGGCAAATGGAATGCAAGGGAGGTATAGAGTCCATTGCCCCTGGTCGTATATTCGGCTGTTTGTGAGGTGCCCTGCTGATCGTTATAATCCAGCATGAATGAAGTGGCGGGCTGGCTGAATACCCCGGACAGATAGGAGAGGTTCAATGATGCCGCCCATAGCCCGGAGAACCTGAGTCCAATGCTCAATCCCATCTCAAGAAGGGACCACCCGGAACTTCCCCGCTCTGAACCTGGTTATACGAAAATGCGGTGCCATCGGGTGCTGAAATGATGCCGGAGTTAGAGAAGCTGCTTGCCTGGGCAGTATTGATACTGTACCAGTAACCCAGCCGGGGTGTGAAACTAACAGGGTACTCGGTGGGCTGGATGCGGTACTGGACCCTGAAAGGGATCATCAATGCAGTATAGGCCTCTTGCCTGGACTGTTGCCTCCGCTTATCGGTCATGTTTATACCCGTTTTATAAGGCTGGTAATAGAGCCCGATGGCCACGGAGATGTTTTCCATCACCTCCTGTTCAAGGGTGAATCCTCCGATGCTACTACCCACATTGGCCGGTTCAAAGTAATTCCCGGGGTCATCCACTTTAATCAAGCTCCAGTGGGGACCGGCTTCAAGGGTAAGGTATGTTTTGAGCTGTGCATTGATCTGTGGCAGCAGTGTGACAATGAGCAGCAGGATGAAAATCCTTCTCATGGCTGTAAATTTCTTGCTTGACTGAAGCAGAAATTTACGGAATTTTTACTAGAATGTCATTGTAAAGATGGTCTCTTCGTTGGGTATGGACTGGGCGGTAATGGTTCCGCCGTGCAACCGGAGGATCTGGCGGGAGAGACTCAGGCCGATGCCCGAACCACTTCTTTTGGTGGTGAAGAAGGGGATGAAGATCTTATCAATCACATCACCCAGAATCCCCTGGCCGTTGTCTTTCACCTGGATGGTGGGCCGGCCCCGCTTGTTATAGAATCCGCGGATCTGAATTTTCGCGTCCTTGGTACCTCCCAGAGCCTGGACCGAGTTCTTCACCAGGTTGATCAGTACCTGTTCGATCATCTGCTCATCAATCTGTACCTCGATGGTATTCCGGCTCCACCACAGCCGAAAGTGTAATATTCATCTTCTGCACATCTTTTTTCATGAGCCTGTGCACATTGTTGATCAGATCCTTCATGAGCACCACTTCGAAATTGGGGTCCGGGATTTTTGTTAGACTGCGGTAGGTCTCCACAAAATTCATCAGTCCCGTACTCCGCTTGTTGATGGTTTTTAGGGCTCCCTGGATCTCATGGACTGTTTCGATGTCTATATCCGCGGCGCTTTTCTCGCCGGTTGCATAGGGCTTCACCATGCTCTCTACGGTGGAGGAGAGGGAAGAAATGGGGGCAATGGAATTCATGATCTCATGGGTCAGAACCCTGATCAGTTTCTGCCAGGCAGCGGTTTCCTGCTCCTCCAGCACATTCTGGATGTTTTTTACCGTACTCAGCAGGATCACTTTGTCCTTGACCTTAAATTCGGTGGAATAAATGGCCAGTTGCAGAATGTCCTCTTCGTCCTGGACTTTTACAAGTTTGTTTTCTCCCGGATTGATGGAAAGCAGGGTATTGGCCAGCTTTTCACTCAGGGGCCTGAGCATATTGATGTTGCGAAGTGTATTGACCTGGAAAAGCTTTTTGGCCGCCGGGTTGATCATCTCCACGGTACCATCACGCTGGTAGGCCAGGATGCTGATATCGATGTTTTGAACAATGCTCTGGAGGTAGTGGAAATGCTCCTCCCTTTCCGACCTGACCTGCTGGAAATCCTTCATCACATCATTGAAGGCGGTATTGAGTTCATCAAAGGAAGATCCGCTGTCGAGATCTGGAAGGAACGGGTAAATTCGGAATACCTGATGCTCTCCAGAAAGCTGGCCAGTTCCCGGTTGGTCCGGTCCACATACCTGATCAGCGACCAGGCCTGGTAGATGATCAGGCCCACCACCAGTATGGGTGTAAAGGTAAAGGTGCTGTTCAGCGTGATGAACAGGGCCAGGCATGTGGCGGTGAGCACCAGTACCCTGAGGACAATATTGAACCGAAATTGCTTAAAGACCATGTTTTTCCATTCTCCTGTAGAGGGATGTACGGGTAAGTCCCAGCTGCGTGGCAGCCTGGGTAACATTTCCCTGGTTCGTTTTCAGTACTTTTTCAATAATGGTTTTCTCGATATCCTCCAGGTTGTAGGATTCCAGTTCGAGTCCTCCGCTGCTTTTTACTGCAGAGGTAAGGATGAAATCATCAGGACTGAGGCTGGTTCCGTCGCACATGATCACTGCCCTTTCAATGGCATGCTGAAGCTCCCGGACATTTCCGGGCCAGTTGTAGTGATTCATCTTCTTGATGGCCGCAGACTGGATGTTCCGGATTGATTTCCGGTATTTCCGGGCATAGATCTTCAGGAAGTGATCTGCCAGCAAGGGTATATCGCCTGTCCGGTCCCTGAGTGCGGGAAGATGGATCTCCACAGTATTGATCCGGTAGAGCAGGTCCTGCCGGAAGACCCCTTCGGCCACATCCTGGTGGATGTTGTTATTGGTGGCGCAAATCATGCGCACATCAATGGGGATGGGCTTTGGTGGATCCCACCCGGGTGATCTCCCTGCGTTCGAGTACGGTAAGAAGCTTGGACTGAAGGGGATAGGTAAGGTTCCCGATCTCATCCAGGAACAGGGTACCTGATGAGGCGATTTCAAAACGTCCCTGTTTCATTTTATGGGCATCGGTAAAAGCACCCTTTCTCATGGCCGAAAAGTTCGCTTTCAAACAGGGTTTCCGGGATGGATCCAAGGTCCACGCTGATGAAGACTTCGTCCTTCCGCAGGGAGTTCCTGTAAAGGGCCCTGGCCACCAGTTCCTTACCGGTACCATTCTCCCCAAGAATCAGTACGTTTGCGTCGGTGGCAGCAACCTTTTTAATGGTATTGAAAACCTCATACATTTCAGGAGACTGGCCGACGAAATCGGTATAGGGCTGATCCAGAACCGCAGAGATCTCCTGCTGTTTCATTTTCAGGTTCTGGGCCTGGATTCTTGTCCGGCGCAGGCTGATGGCAGCATTGATGGTAGCCAGGATTTTCTCATTCTGCCAAGGTTTCAGGATGAAATCGGTGGCACCCATCTTGATGGATTTGACGGCCTTTTCAGCATCCCCGTAGGCGGTGATAAAGACCACTACAGCATTGGGATCAATTTCCAGGATTTGGAAAGGGCATCAAAACCCTCCTGTCCGCTGATGGCATCTTTGGTAAAATTCATATCCAGAAGGACAACATCCCAGTCCTGTTTCTCCATCATCTCCGGCAGTTGTTCCGGACCAGTGATGGTTTCAATGATCTCCACATGAGGGCGGAGCAAAAGTTTCAGTGCAAAGAGGATGTCTTCGTTGTCATCCACAGCCAGGATTCTGCCAATTTTTTCTTCCATATTAGATTCGCATTATCGTTTGAAGCTATTTATTACAAAAAGAGTGCCTTATGGTACAAAAGGCTATATTTCAGAGTTTTTCTATTAATACTATAACGCATAAGTCATGCGAAGTGTTCGAAAATGAACACATAAATCCCAAAATCGAACACTTTTTTTATGTCACCCCGAAATAGCGTTTTCGTAAAGCTGTGATAATCAAATTTTTATTTTGTTTGGCATAAGATTAGAGTGGAAAGAGGGTATTATAAAAACTGTGCATATGACTGATACGGACGGAATGGACCGCAAACTTGACAAGAAAAGGGGTATTACCCGGAAGAACATCTGGTATATCCTGTTTGGAGCATTGATGATCACCGTACTGGCGATCATCATTTTTGGTGACAAAAGTTCCAAGTATAACGTGGATGTATCACGCATTACCATTGAAGAAGTAAAGCGGGATGTATTCCAGGATTATATTACCGTGCAGGGAACTGTGGAGCCCATCACCACCATCTACCTGGATGCTGTGGAAGGAGGCAGTGTGGAAGAGATCCTTATCGATGAAGGCAACATGGTGAAAAAGGGGGATGTGATCCTCACGCCTCATCAATGACAACCTGCTTCTTGAGATTACTAACAATGAGGCCCTGGTGGTAAGGGCTGTCAACGAACTGCGTACTTCCCGTCTGCAAATGGATCAGACCCGCCTGGCATACATGCAGCAGATCATCGAGCTGGAAACCACAGTGGCTCAGGCCCACCGGATGTATGAAAACAATAAAACACTCAGGGAGCAGGAACATATTTCAAGGGAGGAATTCGAACAGTCAAAGGAGGCATACGAGTCAGGCCAGGAGATGCTCAACCTGGTGATTGAGAACTACCGGAACGACTCCTTGTACCGGGACATCCAGATCAACAGCCTGGAGACTTCCGTAAAAAGTATGGAAGAGAGCATGCGGATTATCCGCAGGCGGCTGGATAACCTGAACATCAAAGCACCTGTAAATGGTGAACTGGCTTCGCTCAACCCGGAGATCGGGGAGGTGGTAACCTATGGAACCCGGGTGGGGACCATCAATGTCTTGGATTCCTATAAGCTCAGGGTGGATATTGACGAACATTATATTGCCCGTGTGCAGCGGGGACTCAAAGGGGAGTGTGATTTTGCAAGTACACCCTATACAGGGGTCATTACCAAGGTCTACCCAGAAGTGCAGAACGGTCGTTTTGCAGTAGACATGGTCTTTACAGAAGAGGTTCCGGAGCAGATCCGGATCGGACAGACTTCCAGGATCAGGCTGCAGCTGGGGGAATCCAAGGAGGGCATTCTGCTTACCAAGGGTGGATTCTACCAGACCACCGGTGGACAATGGGTATTTGTGCTGGACGAAACGGAAGAGTTTGCCGTGAAGCGGGACATCAGCATCGGACGACAGAATCCAAGGTACTATGAAGTGCTGGGCGGACTTGAACCCGGGAGAGAAGGTGATCGTATCCTCGTACCAGAATTACGCAGATCACGACAAACTGATCCTGAAGCATAACCGTTAAGCCCCATCCCATGAAAAAAATATTGATTTCTATCATTACTGCTTGGCCTCACTGTCTCGGGAATATTTGCCCAGACCGACAGCCTGTGGACACTGGATCGTTGTGTGGAGCAGGCCATTCAATATAACATCGGTGTGAAAAGGCAGGAGTTGATGCTGCAATCGGCTACCCAGGATGTAACGCAGAGCAAAATGGATCTGCTTCCCAACCTGAACGGATCCATGGAACACCAGCTGGGTGCAGGACGCGTGCTTGACCGTGGAGACCTATGCCTGGAAGGATGCCAGCGTGAGCCAGGGTGACCTGGGAATGCAGAGCAACCTGACTCTTTTTAATGGTTTGCAGGGACTGAACAACATGAAGATGAGCAAGGCCAGCTACCTGATGAATTTGGAGGACCTGGCTGCAATGGAGGATAACCTGACCCTGAATGTGATGACTGCCTACCTGAATCTGCTGCGCAACCAGGAACTGGTGGAGGTGGCTGAGCTGAACGTGGAGGTAACCAGGATCAGGTGGAGCGTATGGAGCGGCTTGTGGAAGTAGGGAATGAACCCAGGGGAAGATTGCTGGAGGTGAAGGCACAACTCTCGACAGCAGAACTGACCCAGACCCAGGCCATCAATGCCAGGGAGATCTCCCGGCTCGACCTGATGCACCTCATGAACATCACCGAACAGGTGGCCTTTGAGATTGAGAAACCGCTCTTCCCGGAACCCTCCCTGGCGGATATTCCGTCGCTGGATTCCGTTTTCCAGTATGCGCTGATCAACCTGCCCCAGATCAAAAGTGCCGAGCATGGTATTGAGGCGCAGGAAAGGTTCCTGGCCATGCAGCAGGGACAGCGTTCTCCCAGGCTTTATGCCAGTGGGTTCTACTATTCCAATTACAGTGACGGACTACAGAATCCGGATCCAAACGCCCCATCTTCCGAATACCCCATCACGGAACAGATCACAAACAACCAGTACAAGCAGGTATCCATGGGTATCCAGATTCCTTTCTTCAACAGGTGGCAGGTGCAGACCAGCATCAACAAGGCCAAACTGGAGTTGCAGGATGCTGAGTACCAGTATAACAATGTGGTGCTGGAGCTGCAGAAATCGATCCAGCAATACCATACCGAGGCCCTGGCTTCGCTTGACAATTATAAATCGGCCCAGGAGTCGGTGGCCAACAGTGACGAGGTGTTCCGTTTTGCTGAGGAACGGTTCAAAGTGGGTACCGGGACAGCACTGGAGATGCAGGAGGCCCGCAAACAGCTCTTTGAATCCACAGCAGAGATGATCTCATCCAGGTATGTGTTGATCTTCTATTCAAAAATCCTTGATTTCTATATGGGTAAGGAGATTGTTTTTTAGTGTAAGTAGCAGAGAAATCTTATTTTTGTTACCCGGGCATCACTCAGATGTCCGGGTTTATCATGTGCCCGTAAACCCTGAACGGATGAAAAAACATTTCTTGTTGCTGCTCCTGCTTATTCCTTTTATGGCCTATGGCCAGGTGGTAAATTATGCAAAAATCCTTCCTGAAAGAGCTTTCAGTGTTGGATTAACCCCTTCATATTTTTTTGATAACGGAAACGTTGGTCTGAGGAGTATCGGTGTTGAGGCAGAAGACGAAGGGGCACTGGCCATTGGCTTAAGTGGTGGGTACGGCATCAATTATTCCCTGGATATAAATGCCAAATTCATCTACGTGATGAATGGAATGCCTTTTTTTGGGGTCAACCTGCAGTACTTGCTCTACGAAACCAGGAAATCATACTTTTCCATGAGCGCCGGAGTGCACTATTGGGATAATGTTGGAGTGGACCTTACCGGGCTTTTTACCTATTCACCCAGGTATCACATCAACCTGACGGCTGGCCTCGATCTGGATGTGAATTACGACCCGGCCATGGACAACAAGATCAGGGCCAGGGTGTGGTTGCCGGTGAATGTGGGTTTCAACCTGAATGAGCAGACCGTTCTCTTTGCGGAGTACAACCTCCAGGTCTCAGAGTGGTCGTGGGGCATTGCAGCCCTGGGTGTGAAATTTATATTCAGGTAGAGCTTGCTTCCCAAGCGTTAGGATGCTCGCTGCGCGAGCAGGAAATGGATAGGGTAGATAGGGTGGATAGGGAGCCCGCCCTTAGAACCTGAGACCGACATAGAGGGCTGCTGCATAGCTGAAATACTCCTCTCCCTCGGCCACCTTGAAAGTCACGTTGTTCTCCACTTTGTTATCGATGATTTTGTTCCGATAACTTTGAATCCTGGCTTTGGCAAACATGGACACTCCCGGGCTGAGGGCATAGTCGACACCCACATCCAGAAACCAGCCACCCTTGTTGATGCTGTGGACGAAGTACTGGTCTTCTACAGCTTCGCCTTCATCGTCGATGTAATTGTATCTTACATCCGAATCAACATTAAATCCCATCTCATTTCCAATGCCCAGGGTGGGAGAGAACCTGCGTACCGACATCCTGTAAGAAAAAAGCAAGGGGATGCCCAATACGTGTGTTTTCAGTGTTCTGTCGGTATGGTTGAAGGGCAGGTTGTAGAGTGGATCATAGTTCAGGTACCTGTAAAGCAATTCCACCTGTAATGAGATTCTTTCATTGATCACAGAGAGTGGGATCTGATAGAATATTCCCACCGGGTAAGATGCTGTGATATCGGACTCAACCATGGATTTGGAGTAGAACATCTGGCTCATCTGTACCCCGGCGAAAACGCCAAACCTGTCCCTGGTGCGTCTCAGGTCCTTTTCGTAGGTGATGCACTCCTCTCCCTCACAGGTCTCCTCCAGGTAAGATTTTGTGATATCCATGATGGGTTTCATCCGGTATTCCACCTGTTCCACTTTATTATATGTGCTTTCACTATCCTGGAAAACGGAGCGAAGAGAATCCCGGTAGATTGGCAAAAAACCCTGTACCTGGTCACCATAGGCATAGAAGCCGTCCGATTTTCTCCGTAGGTTGAACTCCACATTCTGAAGCCCGGTAGGATTTCCGGCTTCTTTTTCAAGATAATAGGCCAGGCTTTTGTTCTTCCAGTTATGATAGAGATTCACTTCTCCCTGGATCAGAACCTCTGCAAAGAGCAAGGCGTATCCGCTGTCCTTGATCCAGCTCATGGATGCATAGTGTTTGTAACCGTTTATCTCGTAGGCTTTCAGGTCACCCGGCAGATATGCCACAGCCCTGTCCTTCTTGTTCTCTTTAAACATGCAAACCCTTGAGCTTTGCAGGACGCCGTAATCCCTGATCAGGCCATCAATGGTATCATTCTTCATGGTGATGATACGGCCCGGGCGGTAGTTCATCTGGCCAAAAACCCCAAGGCTCAGGGCCAGGAGGACCACCATGGTCAATATCTTTGATCTGCAACTATTCATGATCCAAACATATGAAAAACAAGGGATATAAGCGCAAAATTTAACTATTCGTGGGCATCTTTTAGCATTCTGACACCCACATAATAAAGGTCAAATCCTCCCTTTCCTCCGGGACGGTTGGATGAGAAAAGCATGAAATCGCTGGAGAAGTCGGAAAGTGGCCTGATGATGGGCCGGTACTCATCATACGTTGTATTAATGGCAGCACCGAAGTTTACAGGTTCTGTCCAAACCCCTTCATCGAACAATGAATAATAGAGGTCATATCCCCCGAATCCCCCCTCTCTGTTGGAAGCAAATACCATCATGTTGACTGGAACCGATTCAGCCGGATAGTAAGTGTTGTTGTAGGTAATGTAGGGGCATTTGTCATCCTGGTCTGAAGAGAGAATGCTATCCTTCTCAACGGGGATTGCCTCTTCTGTGCCCAATAGCTCTGCCAGATCCTGGTCAGGGTCCGTAATGGCTTTGAAGATGTCAAAATTCCCATCGCGGTTCGAGGTGAAATACAGGGTCGAACGGTCCTCATTAAAACAGGGGTAGGCATCGTCGGCTTCTGAGTTCAAAAAAGCCACAGGGAGCGGATCTTCATAATTCTCTGTTTCGGTGTTGTCGGTAAAGTAAATATCCTGGTTCCCGTTTTCATCATTTGAATAAAGTAGATAGTAAGGCCTGTACCTGCCTGTTGTGGCTGATTCACTGGGTCTGTAATCGTGTACAGGGATCAGATATGGCCCCAGCTCGTCTGAGGAAGTGTTGATCCTGCTCACCGCGTTGTTCAGGTTGGCATTCACCTGTACTATATCCAGGTTGGAAGCAGTGTTTTCAAACACAGACAATTCCCCCGTGGTTTTTGAGAACTCTATGGAGATCAGTTTATATATAATATCATATTGCTCCCCTTTCGAGCTCCTGGAGGAAGAGAAGCACAGGGGAAAGGTCTCCCCGAGGGTAGGGGCTGTAGCATTGTAATCATCATATGGGGAATTGATCTCCTCGAAATTGACTGGTGAGGTGGGCAAGACTCCGGTGTGGTATTTATACCCATAGTCACCGGGGCAAGCCTGGAAAAGTACCATGAGAAAAATCAGACACTGTATGTGGATGGATTTTGGGAGATGATTCATTTCAGTTTGCCTGATACGGGCTGCTCATAGACCCGTTCCCCGCCCGAATAGGTGGCCAGCACCTGGATGCCGAATAACTCCTCTTCCGATGCGGTCATCAGGTCCTTTCCGGTTACCACGAAGTCTGCCAGTTTGCCGGGTTCGATACTTCCTTTCAGCTGTTCCTCAAATCCAGACCGGGCAGCCCAGATGGTCATGGCACGAAGGGCTTCCTCCCGGCTGAGGGCATTTTCTGTCTGGAATCCATCCGCAGGATATCCTTTTTGGTCTTTTCGCGCCACCGATGCGTAGAAACCGAAGAGCGGATTGATGCGCTCCACCGGGAAGTCGCTGCCGTTGGGAATCCAACCGTTTTCCTCCAACAATTGTTTGTATGCGTAAGCCCCTTTCATCCGCTGGGGACCCACCCGCTTCTCTGCCCAGTACATGTCGGAGGTGGCATGGGTGGATTGAACCGAAGGGACAATGCTGAAATCTCCGAAATAGTGGAAATCATCGGGATGGATGATCTGCGCATGTTCGATGCGCCAGCGCCTGTCGTTCTTTCCTCCCAGGATGGAAGCATACATTTTCAGGGTTTCCCGGTTCGCCGCATCCCCTATGCAGTGGGTGGCTACTGCGAAATGGTGCGCATGGGCCCTTCGGGAATGCTTTTCCAGAACTTGCATGGGGGTGACCAGGAGTCCGCGGTTTCCAGGATCGTCCGAATAGGGTTCAATCATCAGGGCACCCCTCGAACCCAGTGCCCCGTCGGTGAACAATTTAATGGTATTCACCGACAGGTGGTCGGTCTGATAGGGCCCTTTCTCCACATAGTGGGTGAAGTTCTCTTCGGAAGGACTGAGCCATGCATTGATTCGGATTTTCAATGAGCCCTCCCGATGCTTTGCATCGATGAGCTGGACCACCTGCCTGGAGAGTCCTGCATCCTGAACCGAGGTAAGGCCTACGCTGAAGCAATTTTGCTCAGCCTGTTGCAAGGCCTGTATCATCTCCTCTTCGGTGGGAGGAGGTATGATTGAAGCCACCAGGCTGATGGCATTGTCCACCAGGATCCCGCTGGGCAAACCTTCGCTTAGCAAAACCGATCCGCCCTCCACTTTGCTTTCTGCCGTAACACCGGCCATCTCCAGCGCCCTGGTGTTGGCCCAGGCTGCATGACCATCGATGCGGCGAAGCATCACCGGCGTATCCGGGAAATGTTCATCCAGCATCTCCCTGTTTGGGAACTCCTGTATTTCCCAGTCATTCTGGTCCCAGCCCCTTCCGGTGATCCAGTTCCCCGGGTGCTTCGCCTGGTGCGCCTTAAGCATCCCGATGATCTCCTCCACAGAAGAGGTTCCTGCCACATCCACGGCATTCAGGTTCATTCCGTAACCGAAAAAATGGCAGTGGGCATCGATCCAGCCGGGGTAAATAAATTTCCCTTCCAGCTTGTGAACCTGGTCGGCGCTATACTTTTTCATGATATCCGCAATGCTCCCTGTTTCAATGATCCTCCTGTCTTTTATGGCGATGGCCTGCACTGTACTGAATTTTTCATCTACGGTGTAGATCTTCGCCCCGGTTAGGATCAGGTCGGCCTGTGTCTTACTGTTACTGCAACTTGTCAGGATCATCAGGATGGCTGTTAAAAGAAAGCTGTAATTGCGCATGGTGGATGGTTTGAAACAAAAATAGTATTCTCATATTATTTTCTCCATTTTTGCGTTCTAAAACAACAAAAGCAGACAGCAATCAAAAAAACCATACTCATAGCCCTCTCAATTCTTGCGCTTGTCATTGCGTGTCAGCCCGAACGATCCTTTGAAGAGGACCCGGACGCCAAGCTCATATTTACCCTGGACACGGTTTTCTTTGATACGGTATTTACCACCATCGGTACAGCCACCGAAGCGTTCAGGATCAAGAATCCGCACAACCACTTCATCAGGATTGACCAGATCTCTCTGGCAGGAGGCAGCGCTTCGGTCTTCAGAATTAATGTGGATGGAGAACCCGGCATTAGCTTCAGCGATGTGCAGATCGCTCCCCGCGACAGCATGTATGTCTTTGTGGAGGCTACGCTGGGTCCCAATGGTTCCGATGACATTCTTCGAATTCAGGATTCCATCGTTTTCCATACCAACGGTAATGTGCAGGACGTCGACCTGGTGGCCTGGGGACAGGATGTGCATATCCTTAGTGAGGAGGTGATCAACGGAGCGGTAAACTGGACGGCCGACAAACCTTACCTGGTCATCGATTATGTATATGTGGATTCGGTTTCCACACTGAGCATTGAGCCAGGGGTTACCGTATACATGCACAGGGATGCCCTGATCTATGTGGAAGGAACCCTGCAGGTGAATGGTCTGCTGGATGAGCCGGTCAGGTTCCAGGGTGACAGACTGGAAGAGTTTTATAAGGATAAGCCGGGACAGTGGGGATATATCTATTTATCGGAGAGCAGCCACGGGAATATCATTGACCATGCTGAGATCCTGAACGGGACCATCGGGGTGCTGATCAGCGCCTCTCCTGAATCGGGATTGCAGCCCGACCTGGAATTGAGCAACACCCTGATCAATCACATGAGTTCCAATGGCTTTTATGGTTTGAATGCCAGGGTAACAGGGACCAACCTGGTGATCGGGAACTGCGGTGGTGCCTGTGCGGGGCTCATATTTGGAGGAGACTATGATTTTACCCACTGCACCTTTTATAATGCGTGGCCTTCATGGTATTCCAACCGACGCCTTCCGGCGCTCTATCTGTCCGACTATTTCGCGACCTTTGATGATGGGGGGAATCTGTTGATATATGCCGGAGGTGATTTTGAAAGGGCCAGGTTCCGAAACTCCATCATTTACGGGAATTCCATCATGGAACTGGTCATTGACAGCTACGATGGCAGCCAGTTGAATTACCTTTTCGACCACTGCCTGACCAAGATCAATACTGACAGCCTGGATTATGAGAATGATCCCCTGTTCACAACCATCATCAACTACCAGGATCCCTTGCTGGATTCCATTCCTGCCCTCTATTCACTTGATACCCTTTCACCTGCCATCAATGCCGGTCAGCCTTCCCATGCCATCGATGTTCCTTTCGATATTGAGGGAAACAACCGGCTTGGGGATGCAGCTCCTGACATGGGCGCCTATGAGCGTATTGAGAACTGACGCTGATCTTTTTTCCCACAGCACATTCACCATATAGGAGATCGGATTCTCCCCTGTGACTTTATGAGACATGCATCTTTCGGCCTGGTGTTGGTATGCGGTCTCCATGCGGCACTTTTGTCTCTCCATGCGCAGAGCGAAACGGCACGTGGAGCGTACCGGATCATGTGGTACAATGTGGAGAATCTGTTTCATCCCAGCGATGATTCCCTGGCGGGGGATGATGAATTCACGCCCCATGGGGTACGCCACTGGACCTGGGTTCGCTACAGAAAAAAACTGACAAACCTGGCCAGGGTGATTGTTGCAAGTGGACAGTGGCAGACTCCCGGCCTGGTAGGATTGTGTGAGATTGAAAATGCACAGGTACTTGAGGACCTGGTTTCGCACCCCATCCTGGAGCCCTTCGCTTACGGCTACTTTCACAGGGAGAGTCCCGACCACCGGGGAATGGATATCGCATGCCTGTTCAGGGAGCAACGCTTTCATCCGGATGGCTGGGAGACCATCAGCCCTGTTCAATCCGGTTCATTTGGCCATACCCGTGAGGTGCTTCATGTATGGGGCAGGTGGGGCAGGAGGGATACCATGGATCTGTTTCTGTGCCACTTCATATCCAGGTACAGGGGTACGGGAATTACTGCAGAATACAGGCGAATGCAGTCAGCGAGCCTGGTGTTGAAGGCCGATTCGGTTCAAAGAGAGAGACCCGGCAGCCTGGTGGTGCTGGCGGGAGATTTCAATGAGCCCTGGGAGGGCTATTCCCTGGGGCCCTTCCGGGACATGCTTGTGGGCGCAACGCTCCTGACACCAGTGCCAATGTCTGGTCAACTGACAAGTTACAAGTACCGGGGCATTTGGAGTGGGATAGATCAGTTTTTGATCGGCGGAAACAGGGTGAAGTACCGGATATCCGGATCTGTTTTCAGCCTTCCTGCCTTGCTGGCCCCCGACGAGGATTACGGGGGGTTGAGACCTTTCCGTACCTATAATGGATTCACCTATACAGGAGGTTACAGTGATCACCTGCCCATCCTTCTGGATCTCAGTCGCTCCTTTTTTCAAGGGGGTTCCGGACGGTAAGGCCCAGTGAAGCCCCTTCCTCGAGCATCTTCCGGTAGGCTGCTTCAAACTCATTGGGAATCTCACCATCCAGGATGGCATCCTTGATGGTGTTCTTGATGATCCCCACCGGCCGGGATGGTTCTATGCCGAACACACGTTGGATATCGTCGCCGGAAATAGGTGGTTGGAAATTCCTGATTGAATCCTTCTCCTCCAGCTCAACGATTTTTTGACGCACAATCTCGAAATTCCGCAGGTGCCTTTTCACCGTCCTTTCATTTTTAGAGGTGATATCGGCCTCGCAGAGGGTCATCAGGTCATCAATGTCCTCTCCGGCATCGAAGATCAAGCGGCGCACAGCCGAGTCGGATACGATGTCCTGGGAAAGGACAATGGGGCGGAGATGCAGCAATACCATTTTCTGCACAAACTTCATTTTTTCGTTGAGGGGGAGCTTCATCTTCCTGAAGATTCCCGGGATCATTTTGGCTCCAAGGAACTCATGACCGTGAAATGTCCACCCGGTTCCCGGTTCATACTTTTTGGTCCGGGGTTTGGCAATGTCATGGAGCAGGGCTGACCATCTCAGCCACAGATCGTCTGTTTTCTCACAGATGTTGTCCAGAACTTTCAGTGTATGGAGGAAATTGTCCTTGTGAAACTGGCCATCCACCTCCTCCACACCTTTCATTTTGTAGAGTTCGGGAAAGATGATTTCCAGGAGACCTGTTTGATCGAGCAGGAGAAATCCCTTCCCCGGTTCCCTGCAGCTCAGGATCTTGTTCAGCTCATCGGAAATCCGTTCCTGGGATACTATGGAAATCCGTTCCCTGTTTTGTGCGATGGCATCCAGTGTGGCCTTTTCGATCCGGAATCCCAGTCGGGTTGCGAAACGGATGCCACGGAGCATCCTCAGCGGATCATCCGAAAATGTTTGTCCGGGGTCCAGTGGGGTAGTGATCAGCTTCTCCTCCAGGTGCCTGACGCCATCAAAGGGATCGGAGAGGGTGCCAAAAGATCCGGGATTGAGGGAGATGGCCAGTGCATTGATGGTGAAATCGCGACGGTTCTGATCATCCTCAAGACTCCCGTTCTCCACCAGGGGTTTGCGAGAATTCCTCCGGTAGGACTCCTTCCTGGCGCCAACAAATTCAATCTCCGTATCTCCCCATTTCAGCATGGCTGTGCCAAAATTCTTGTACACGGTGAAGTGCACCTCACCCTTGATGCTGCGGCGTACTTTTTCAGCCATTTCAATGCCGCTTCCCAGCACCACCACATCAATATCCTTGAGAACAGCTCCTTCTCCGTCAAGAAGAAGGTCGCGCACAAATCCGCCGATCACAAAGGTTTCTGCCTTTTCCCGGGCAGCTACCGATGCGATCACCTTGAAAACAGGATGATTAAGGTGTCTGGACAGATCCATGAAATTTCATTTGTCAGACAAAAATACAATATTTTCCCGGCCCCAGGCTGCACGGCATTTCGGGATCCCAGAACAAACCGCCAGAAAGCCTGTTAATATTAGTATAATATGAATGAAATAGAGATGATTGAACACTTAAATGTAGAGACCTTCAAACAGAAGATTTTTGATTATTCGGCGAACAAGGAATGGAAATTCCAGGGTGAAAAACCGGCCATTATTGACTTCTATGCTGACTGGTGCGGACCCTGTAAAACCGTTGCTCCCATCCTGGAAGATCTGGCCGCCGAGTTTTCCGGGAAATTGGACTTTTTCAAGATAGATACCGAGGACCAGCAGGAACTTGCTGCTATTTTCGGAGTCCAGAGCATCCCTTCATTGCTGTTCATCCCTTCGGAGGAACAACCCCAGATGGCTGTGGGGGCACTCACCAGGGAGACCTTTGTGAAAGCCTTCAAAGAGGTCCTTCATGTAGAATAATTCACTACCTTTGCTGCTGAACTTCCCTAAGGGGGTGCCTTAAATTCCAGGCTGAGATTATACCCTTAGAACCTGATCCGGATAATGCCGGTGTAGGGATAAAGAAGATCATATGTTGAACCATAATTAAGATCTTATGAAGCGGGCAGCATTGATGCTTGTCATGTCTGTCTGGACATGGCGGCATACAGTCAGCACACCCTTTCCGGTGTAGTAGTAGATGAAAAAAGCCAGCCTTTGCCCGGTGCCAACCTGGTCATCGAAGAACTCAACAGGGGAACAGTTACATCAGAGATGGAACTTTCACTTTTGATGAGTATCCCGGCGGGATCTACACCCTGACCATCACTTTTGTGGGATATAAGACCAGGACCCGGACTTTCACGCTTGACGGCTGACCTGGATCTGGGCCGAGATTACCATGAGACGGCTACCCTGATGGTGGAAGAGGTGATGGTAACTGCCACCCGGGCAGGGGAAAAAACCCCGGTGGCTTTCACCAACCTGGACCGGGAGGAGATCGAATCGCAGAAATTTTGGGCAGGATGTTCCCTACCTGCTATCCATGACCCCTTCCCTGGTTACCTCCTCCGATGCGGCCACGGGATCGGCTATACCTCCATGAGGATCAGGGGAACGGATGCCAACCGGATCAATGTGACCATCAACGGAATCCCCCTCAATGATGCCGAATCCCATTCGGTGTACTGGGTGGATCTCCCCGATATTGCCACTTCGGTGGACAACATCCAGATGCAGAGTGGAGTGGGGACCTCCACCAATGGTGCTCCTGCCTTTGGTGCCAGTGTGAACTTCAGACCCGGAAGGTGGAGAAAGAACCCTATGCCACCTATGAAGGAACATTTGGTTCCTTTAATACTACAGGAATGCCATATCGGCGGGAACCGGACTTATGAGGGATCATTTTGCTGTGGACCTGCGGCTCTCGGACCTGCATTCGGATGGATACATCGACCGTGCATGGACCGATCTGCGGTCCTATTATGCCTCGGCAGGATACCATGACGAAAAAACCATGCTGAAGTTTATCACCTTTTCTGGCACGGAGGAGTTATACCAGGCCTGGAACGGGGTTCCGTCCTATCTCCTGGAAACGGACAGGACCTATAATGAACTGGGGGCCTACACAGATACCAGCGGGAATACTGGTCTATTACGACAACCAGATGGACCATTACAAGCAGGACCATTACCAGCTCCATTTTACCCGTGAATTCAGCCGAAGCTGGTATGCTCAATGCAGCCCTCCACTATACCAGGGGAGCGGGTTACTAGGAAGAGTACAAAGAAGATGAGTCGCTCTCCGACTACCTGATGGATGATGTGATCATCGGAGGGGATACCATTACGGAGACCGACCTGATCCGACAAGATGGCTGGATAATGATTTCTATGGAGTGGTGGGAGGGCTGCATTACAAGGAGACAGGATCTGAGCGCAGTCCTGGGGGAGGATGGAACCGGTACGACGGGGATCATTTCGGGACGCGTCATCTGGGCCAGGTACCCGGGAGACATCGAGATCAGCGCACCGCTGGTATGAAAACACCGGGATTAAAACCGACTGGAACAGCTACCTGAAAACCACCATCGAGGCAGGTGAACAGGTTCTCCCTTTTTGCGGACTGCGTGCGGGGAATCGACTATGGATCGAGGGATCGGACGATGATCTGAGGGATATCACCCAGAAACACGACTACTTTTTTTTAATCCCAAAGCCGGGATTAATTTCCAGCTGGACGGCCAGCAAAGAGCCTACATATTTGTGGCCAGGGCCAACCGGGAACCCAACCGCAGCAATTTTATCGATGCCGATCCGGCCGGACCGGTCCCGGTGCATGAGACCCTGCTGGACTATGAAGCCGGGTACAGCTATCAGGGAGGCGATCTACTCGTTCAATGCCAACCTCTATTACATGGATTATACCAACCAGCTGGTGCTTACCGGGGAGATCAATGATGTGGGCAGTGCGGTGATGACCAATGTGAAAGACAGTTACCGGACAGGGATTGAGATTTCGGGTGGGGTCAGATTCACCCTGGTTCCGCTGGGATCTGAATGCCACCTTCAGCAGCAACAAGATCAAGAACTATATGGGATATGTGGATAACTGGGACTACTGGGCTGATCCGGAGAATGAAGCCTTACCAGGTGGAGGAGGAGCTGGGAACCACCGATCTCTCCTTTTCCCCGGGGCTCATTTTCAACAGTCAGCTGGATGTTGAACCATTAAAAACCTGCATGTGAACCTTGCTTCCCGTTATGTGGGAGAGCAGTATATCGATAATACTTCTTCGCAGGAGCGGAGACTGGATCCATATTTTATCAACGATGTGAGGATCTCCTATGCGTTTTATCCACAATTTATTAAGGAGCTCTCCCTTCACCTGCAGCTCCTCAATCTTTTCAATGTGGAGTATGAACCAATGCATGGATATACAGGTATTACTACTGAGGGGGAGCAGGGAGTCTACGACGGATATTATCCCCAGGCAGGATTTCATCTCATGGCCGGAGTCCGCTTGAAGATTCTGATCTTAATTTATAGTGAATATCGAATAATAACATTTCATTGGTTTTCAATTTTTTGACTAATTTTCTGCCAGAAACCATGGAATGTTGATTCAACCTGATGACCGGCCTGAAAATTAAGATTTGTTTTTGGTATCTGGACGCATCTGTTGTAGAAGATGTCCTCAAAATCCTCAAGGATGGGGAAGATTGTGAGCTACTTACCAGTGCCAGCAACGACCGTGCGGTATTGTCAAGGCCAGGCTAAGCTGAAGATCCACCCGATCTGATTATTGCCGATTTTGATTTACCCCAAAAGACCCGGAAAGATTGTAGAACAGAGATGGAGCCCTATTATCAGAGGTTCCCCTGATCTACCTGGTGGGGGAGAAGAATGAGGAAAGCTGCCGATACGCTGAAAACGGGGGTCTGGGACTATATGGAGAAAGGATCAACTTTTCAAACTGATTCCTTCGGTATACTCTTCCCTGAAGTATTCGAGGGTAATCAAACTGAGAAGGAGGCAGAACATGCCCTCAGTGAATCCCGGGACCGGTACATGTCCATTTTCAATACGGTCAATGACGGGATCATTTTGTTGGATTTCGAAACCAAAGCATCTACCGATTACAATCCCCGTGTTCTGGAACTGTTCGAACTTTCCGAGAGGACATGGATGTGGTTGAAGATTGAAAGAATTCTCTGTTGAGGAGGAAGGCTATACCATGGAGCGGGCCAGGGAGTATATTGCCGAGGCTGCTGAAGGGAGAGCCCGTATCCTTCGAGTGGCGGAATCAAACCAGAAGCGGAAGGAAGTTCTGGACCCTGAACTCCATCTCCGTTGTTCATATAGACGACAGACCCTATATACTACTGGTTACCAGGGATATTGATGATCAGAAAAAAATGGAGCAGTCGCTCCTTGAGTCCCAGGAGCATTTCAGGGCACTTGCCGAGAACTCGCCGGATGTGATCATGCGCTTTGACCGGAATCACCGGCATGTTTATGTGAACAGCGCTGTGGTGGGGCAGACCGGCTTACAGATCGATGATTTTATCGACAAGAGTCACAGGGAGATGGGGATCTTTCCCGAGGAAAAGATTCTCATATGGGAGGACGCGCTGAACCAGGTATTTAGTACAGGAAAACCAAGTACCATTGTGTTTGATATTGACCTGGGAGACCAGCATTCATCCTATGAATGGCGACTCTATCCTGAAATAGGCAGTTCAGAGGCCATTGAATCGGTCATTGGTGTTGCCAGGGATATCACAGACACCAAGGATTCGGAGGTGGCCCTGAAGCAGAGTGAGGAGCGGCTGAATCTGGCGCTGCAGGCAACGAAACTGGGCTTGTGGGACTGGAACCTGGTCACCAACGAGGTATACTTCTCACCCATATGGTTTTCCATGCTGGGATACGGCCCCGATGAACTACCCCAGGAGCTGGAGACCTGGACCTCCCTGCAGCATCCCGATGATAAGGAAAAATCCATACAGACGGTTCAGGAAGTGATCAAGAACAGGGATGCCTCCTTCGAAATAGAGTTCAGGCTGAGGCATAAAAATGGTTCTTATGTCTGGGTCAGGGGCATGGGCAAAGCTGTGGGAAATGACAGGGAAGGGAACACCACCCGGCTGACAGGGATCCATGAAAATATTGATAAAAGAAAAAGGGATGAACAGGTCAGGCAGGTACTGTTTGATATTTCCAATGCAGTAACCACCACCCAGAGCCTGGATGAACTCTATGTGAAGATCAGGGAGTCGCTGGGGAAGGTGGTGGATACTACCAACTGTTTCCTGGCCCTCTACAATGAGAAGGCGGATACCCTGACCCTTCCCTTTATGGAAGATGAAAAGGACTCATTTACCGAGTTTCCTGCCCGAAAAACCCTCACCAGTTATGTGATCAGGACCGGGGAGGCGCAGCTGGTGGATATAGAGCGGGAGAAGGAGCTGACCAGGCTGGGTGAGATTGAGCCTGTGGGCGCCCCCTGTGTTAGCTGGCTTGGCGTACCCCTGAAACATGATGGAAAAACCATTGGTGTTTTTGCTGTTCAGTCCTATTCGGAGGATGTGGTCTATACCCAGTCGGATGCCGGGCTGCTGGAGTTTGCCAGTGACCAGATTGCCCTGGCCATCGAACGGCGCAGGCACCAGGACAACATCAGGGCCACCCAGGAGAAGCAGCGCAGGGTCTTTGAATCCTCTCCCGATCCCATGATTGTGGTGGATCCGCAATGCCCTGATCACGGACTTCAACAGTGCTTTCCTGGAAGTATTCGATGTGGAGCCTGAATGGTCCATGGAGAGAAGATCTTCAGGTTTATCAACCGGATTCACTGGAGGCAGGCCATCCGGGACTTCAACCAGACCTGGGAGAACGGGATATCTGAAAAATCTTGAATACCAGATTGTCCGTCCCGACGGTATCACTTTTGATGGCGAGGTTTCCAGCGGGGCCATTTATAACAGTGAAGGGAAACCGGAATCCATGGTCCTCATCCTGAAGAATATCACAGAGAGGAAGGAGGCGGAAAGGAAGCTTCTGGAGGCCAAATATAAGGCTGAGGAATCGGATAAGCTGAAAACTGCTTTCCTGTCCAACATGTCCCATGAGATCAGGACCCCCATGAATGCCATTGTGGGATTCTCTGACCTGCTCTCGGATGAAGGTTTAAGCTTCGAAGAACGAAGGGATTTTATTGCCCAGATCAACCAGGGAGCCGATGACCTTATGAGGCTGATTGATGATATCATTGATATTGCCAAGATTGAGGCGGGACAGGTAAATGTGCATATTGCAGAGTGTTTTATCAGGGATCTGTTCAAAGAACTGCACCTGATGTTTATCCAGAACATCAAGCGCTCGGGTAAGGACAATGTCTCCATCAGCCTCAAGTGGGACTGGCCTGTGAGTGAACTGGCCATTTATACCGATCCATTCAGACTGAAACAGATCCTGGTGAATCTGCTGAGCAATGCAGTGAAATTTACCGAAGAGGGTGAGATTGTCCTGGGAATTGAGGAGGACCCCGAAGGAATCCGTTTCTATGTGAAGGATTCAGGGATTGGGATCAGGGAGGAGAAGCAGAAAGTGATCTTTGACCGTTTCATGCAGGGACATGAAACCAAAACCAAGCTTTACGGTGGGACAGGTCTGGGACTGGCCATTTCGAAGAATCTGACTGAGATACTCGGCGGTGAGATCGGGGTGGACTCCAAATCGGGCGAAGGTGCACTTTCTGGTTTATCCTGCCCCGGAACGGGTCCCCTGAAATATGAAGCGGCATTCAGGGCACCCTCTTCGGAGGTGAAATCATGGGAAGGAAAGAAACTGTTGATTGCCGAAGATGACCACTCCAACTACTATTTCCTATATGAGGCCCTGAAGGATACAGGTGTGGAGATCCTCTGGTCCAAGGATGGGGAGGAAACCCTGGACATATTCAGGGAAAACACCGATCTGGGCCTGGTGCTGATGGACATCAATATGCCCCTCAAGAATGGCTATGAGTGCACCAGGATCATCAAAAAGGAGCGTCCCGATCTGCCGGTGATTGCCCAAACTGCCTATGCCATGTCAGGGGAGCGAGAGATCAGCCGGGAGGCCGGATGTGATGATTACCTGGCCAAACCCATCAAGGTGAAAGAGTTGCTGGAAACCTTGGCCAACCATATGTAGTCCGTGCTGGTAAAGCATGAGACTAGCTGCATAGCTGCACCTAGTGCTGAGTGTACACTCTCCGAGAGGATGTTGTTGATTTGTTCTTCGGTTTTGTACAGCCTGTCGCGGCAGATCTTTAAAAGATGGGTTACCCGGTTTACTTTTTCGGCCAGTTCATCCACACCCAGGTCACCCTCTTCAATTTTTCCCAGGATCTCTTCAATTTCCTTCATTGCGTCGTCGTAACTAATTTTTTCTTTTGCCATCTGTTTGCTTATTTTTTCTGCTTTACTGAACACTGTTCCCTCGATAAAGCCGGGTTTCAAGAAGATCCCCGGCTGTATCTCCTCAATTCCGGTAATGGCTTTCCCTTGTGAAGGGTCATGGAATAACCCCGTTTGAAGATATTTTCCGGATTGACCAGGCCATTCCTGGTTTCCAGCAGGGCCAGGTGGTCCTTTTTCCTGGCCAACATGGTGCTGATGCCCTTTCTGCATCATCACAGAGACGTTCTGCAGGAACTCCGTTTCCCTCCTGATGAATCCCCTGGTGAGATGGGCCAGCTGCCCGGCAGCTCTCTCCAGGAGTATCTTCTGCTGCTGCACGGTTCGGTTCACTGAAACGGTGATTTGATCCCTGAAGGCAGAGAGCCTGAATTCAAAGGACAGCAACTGGTCCACCAGGAATTCGGCCACTGCCGTTGGGGTTTTTAATCCTTTCGCTGCCACCATATCTGCCACCGATTCATCCCGCTCATGACCGATCCCGGTGATCACCGGTAGGGGAAACTGGGTGATGTAGAAGGCGAGATCGTAATCGTTGAAGCATTCCAGGTCGGCCTTGGATCCGCCCCCCCTAATAATGACCACACAATCGTAGAGATTCTCCAGATCTCATACACCCTGTCCAGAGCCTGCATGATGGAAGCAGGAGCTTCTTCGCCCTGCATGGCTGCATGAAAGAGCCGGGTCTGAAACAGGAAACCCTGGCTGTTGTTCCGTCATGGATTCCATGAAATCGCCATACCCTGCTGCGGTTTCTGAGGAGATCACTGCAATGCGCTGGGGAACCGTTGGGAAGGGGAGTTCTCTGTTCATATCCATTACACCCTCCTCCCGGAGTTTCCTGATCACCTCCTGTTTTTTCCTGGCCAGGTCACCCAGGGTATAGGCCGGATCAATATCGGTCAGGTTGATGCTGAATCCGAATTGGGGGTGAAACTCCACGCTTCCTTTAAAGAGAAGCTTGATGCCGCTTTTCAAGCTGCATCCCTGTGCTTGCTTCAAAGAAGGGCCTGAGCATGTTGTAACGTGAAGCCCAGATGGTGGCCCGGGCCCGGGCCCGGATGGCATTGTCTTCCGGGTCCTTCTCGATGAGTTCCAGATAACAATGGCCCCGCTGGTTTACGTGAAGTTCCAGAATTTCTGCCATGATCCAGCTTGATCCGGGAATTCCCTCTTTCAGGGCTTTGCTTACCCTGCCCAGAAGTTCGGATAGTGATGTGGATCCTTCTTTCATCATTGTTTCAATAACCGGGTTCGGTATACACCCCTTGATGTGATGAGTTCAAGAATATACACTCCGGAGGTAAGCCGATGTGCTAATTTCAGATGGCCTGGGAGTTGTGTCAGTTCGGTAAACACCCTTTTTCCGCTCATATCATAGCAGTTGAGGGTGTATGTTCCCGGTTCGGATCCCGGGGCTTTGATCTGCAGATGGTCACGGGCCGGATTGGGATAGATTTCCAATCCACCTGATAGCCTCCCTTTCTCTCGTGGCGCTTATCTGCCAGAATGCCTTCGCAAAATTGGGGATCCCAAAGCCAAAGGAATTATCCGGGTTTTCAAACCGGTCTCCTGTATCCCTGATTCTGTAGATCAGCTCTTTCGCTGAAAGCTCAGGATATGCCTGCCAGAGAGAGGCCACAGATCCCGTCAGCAAAGGCGCCGAAAAGGAGGTCCCGCTTTCCCGGTTAAAACTTCCGTCCACATACTGTCGCCCTGTACCGTAACCCATGGCAACCAGTTCCGGTTTTACCCTCCCATCCCAGGAGGGACCCCTGGAACTGAAATAGGCATGATAAAGATTTGAAAAATGTTAGGAATATAACTCACGAATATACAGACAAAGATGAGGATTATTTAGCAAGCGAATTTATTTCAGAAACACTCGCCGGAATTTATTTTGCGCAGGAAAATTATAATGGCTGCAAAAGACATATATCAAAAACTAATCGAAATTGAGCCGGAAAAAGCGGATTTGTTCAATAATAGATCCAGAGATAGATAATATACTGAAAAATGAGTAGTGTAACTATCTCGTGCCAGACTCTAAAATAATATCAATAGACATCTCTAAGAAACTTAAATCCAACTTCTACCAGGATGATGTACTTAAAGTGGCAATGAATTTACTCGGAAAAGTTTTAGTAAAAATTGATGATAATGAAGTTCTAGCTGCAAAAATTGTTGAGGTTGAAGCCTATAAAGGAAATTGTGATAAAGCGGCTCATTCTTATGCCGGTAAAACAGCAAGAAATGAGGTAATGTTCAAACCCGGGGGATTTCTATATGTTTATTTCATCTACGGAGTGCATTACTGTGCGAATGTTGTAACCGGAAGGGAGGGTGATGGAGATGCAGCGGTG
>CAVTME010000014.1:0-152578 GCA_963735755.1 uncultured Bacteroidota bacterium
CCTGGTCTCCAGGTCTTATCGATCCATGGTGCCAAAGGACCATATGCCCGAAGCAGGATAAACCAGCTTTTGCCAGGAATGGTTTGAATCCAGTTTCCTTCGTCTACCCCTTTAGGTAGTGTTGGAGCAAAAACTACATCTACAGATCCATCTTTGTTTTCTTTAATTTCGCCAGTTAAACTGTTAATACCTGCAAAAGGTTGGTCAGTTTGCAACATACAGCGAGTTTGCGGATCGTATATAGTTACCGACCAGTTGTCTTTAACCGGAAAGTTTGCGGGTAAGTGCATTTTGTAGGTTTTGGCCCCATCCAATTCTCTGTGTTCCGAATCCATACCAGCAATTGCGTATTGCGATCCGGCACCTGGCTTTGTTAATGCCATAGCAGGCGTTACGCATACTGCATTATAATGCATCCAAAAACGAGAATCCATGCGTCGGGCACCATCTTTTAAGAATTCAGTATCGTTATCGGCAAAAGCCATTACCCATTCACTTTTTTCGCCTGGGTAGTAATAGTGCCCTGGATCGCGAGGTTCAATCGTATTAGCACGAGCATAAGCATTTCCTATATCAACTGCTTCTGATAATAATTTTTTCATGCGTGCATCCGGGTTGAAAGGCTGCCCTTTTACAATACCCAATGTTCTTAAAATACCTAAGTTTTCTGCATCGTAAAAGCCCTCTGGCTCTTCCTGAATAATTTGGTTCAGGTCTTCAAAGAATGTATAGTCATTGGGAGCAACAGTGTTGTAATAAACACCCGACATATTTTTGAACTCCATTTTTGGAGGATTGTCCTTTTGCGACAATGGATACACTTTCAGGTTTTCCTTAATTCGTGTTGCAGCAGCTTCAACACCTGTTTCGGTATAACCGCGCATAAAATTCCAAACATTATAGGTTTCTGATTTATATACATAATATCCATCGGGTACATCACCTTCGTATCCCGGAGGTAAAACCAGGTATTTGCCACCTTTTCCTTTATCCGGACCAGCAGCACCCATATCGGTAATATATCGAAAGGCAGCATCATCTAAAATACCGAGTACTCCGGGAGGTATTTCAATAACGGTAGGACCGTCATTTTTAAGATCAAGAAATCCCCAAGTATATAAAGAGGTGTTGTTATAGGTAAGCGCGAGTGACTTGGAATCACCCAACTGCTCCCAGATCAAAATTTGATTGGATTTACCCATTCCCATATCACGATTCCCTTTACGGAGATTGTATAAAGAAACGGCCGGGGTCATATTGATAAAAGCCTGCACAGCGCGTGCCCGATCGACATATTCATATACATTATCAATGGTTTTTCGATTGGGTACTCCATCGAAAAATTCCAGGGTTCCGATGGGTGATCCTATTAAATCCGGAGTAGTAATATTCTCCGGAATAGGGGTGGTCATTTTCATGACAGGCTGCTGTGTGACCATCTTGGTCTTGGTGGATTGTGCCATGCCTAAGCTGACTACCGAAGCCAGTACAACACAGCTCACAATTGTTTTCATTGTTTTCATTGTTTTCATTTTTTATGGTTTTTATGGTTTTTACTGTTTTTATTTTATGCATAGCTAATGAGTCCATTTTGCCTTATAGCTCCCACCCAAAGGTGGTCGGAAAAACATAATCAAAGGGGGATGATCCTTCAGCTGGCTGGTTATCATAATTGACAGACAGACCCAGATTAATGAAAAAATCCCGTTTGAACTCGTACTTCATGTTGAAGGAAAAATCGGTCCTGAATCGTTTGCTTTCTGTTAAACTGGGATAAGCAATCGCCTTTGTCAGGAGATCAAGGTCACCCAGGTTGAAAATGTTGTATTCAAGGGCAACAAATGCTTCAGCACTATTTCTGCCAGTAGCTGTGACATCGCTATAATTCTCATAGTTCCAGGCTGCACCAGCTGCCAGACCCAAATTCATCCGAGTTGTTTTCAGCACATAATTACCAACACCGCCTTTGGTTATGGCTCTGAGATTAAGCTGCTGCTCGGAACTTTGCAGGAGATCGGTCCTGGCCACGGCAAACCAGTCCTTGACAATAAAGAAAAGGAAGCCCAATCCACCAGTTGTACGACTGGTTTTGGAAGTATATTCATCATCTTCTTGAAAAGTCCGGATAACACCAATGCTTAAATCGGATTTGAATTTACTCGACACATAGCCTGTTTCTAAATTGCCGCTGAATTGCTGGTTGTTATTGGCCTTAGTCAGGGTATATCCGATGGATACCAAAAAGTCAACACGGCTCCAGAAGGTCGGATCTACCTCTTTTAAGAACAGGATATCCTCGAATTGCTCTCTCGTTATGCCTTTCTCCGTATCATTAATCAGAACTACGGAGGGATTTTCTTTATCGCTAGCTAATGTGCCATGATAGCGATTACCCTGAGCTGTTAAAATCACGAATTGATTAGAAGTACTAATCTGTTCCACTTCAACTCCATCTACCTTAAAATCACTGTCACTGTAACTTGTTTCGATAGTGACAATCCCATTATCAAAAAATTTGATCTCCCCCAAAAGTATCTCGCCACTGACCATAATAAGGGTATCCTGCTGGGCCATAAGCTCAGTATATCCCATTAGTATGATCAGCAGCAAAACAGATACTTTCCAGATCTTCATTTTCAGACTATTTTCAATTCACCAGCTCCACATCATTCGGAACCCATGTTTTGTCGTTGAATGCGTTGAGCGGACCGTAGTAGCGTATGTAAACAAAGAACCCTTGATCCGGGATAACTTCTACCCAGTTTTGTTTTTCAACACCAGCTGGTTGTTTGGCCGAGAAATATATATCGATAGAACCATCTTCATTAGTCACTGGTGGAGGAGTTTGCTGGCTGCTAATACTTGGATAAGGCATCGTATTAACCACGCAGCGATTATAGTTATCGTAAATAGTAACTGACCAGAAAAGCTTAACAGGAACACCAGGAGGCATATTTAATTTGTACGTCTTGTTTCCCTCGAAGAAATTATCATCACTGTCTTTATAGGTAGTTTGGTATCTTGAACCAAGACCTTCAGGCATTTGCATAGCCATTGCCGGAGTAATACCATCGGCAGTAAAATGAAATACCGTACGTGCTTCAAGGTTGATATAGTCGTTCTGATAGAACGTAGAATTGTTAATTACATATGGACTTTCCCATTGGCGGTCAGGATATACTTTCGCGTTTTCAACTCGCGTATTAAACGCAATTACACGCGACATAGCTACCGCTTGTTCAGCTGCTTTAGCCAATATTTTCTGCATGCGGGCATCGGGATTAAAAGGCTTCCCTTTTTCAATACCAATAGAAGCTAATTCACCCAAACGTTCTTTGCCAAATGCTTCGGCTGGCTCGTAATTAATTAAAGCATGCATCCAGGCAAATGCAGTGGCATCTTCGGGCACCAAAGTGTTGATAGGAATACCAGTTACATTGGTATAGGTGCATTCGCGCGGACCAGTACTTAAAGGATAAATTTTACAACCTTCGCGGAAATAATCCATGGCGCCTTCTCCAAAACCGATCACTGCAGCATTGGCGCGAACAAATGAGAATACCCGATAAGTTGGTGATTTAAACACCCAATATCCATCAGGAACATCACCTTCATAATCAGGAGGTAAAATCAAATATTTTCCACCTTTGCCTTTATCCATTCCGGTTGGTCCAATATCAAAAAGAAACTTAAAATTAGCATCATCAACAGGTCCCATTAAACCTCCAGGTACTTCAAATACCGTTGGGCCATCGGCCTTTAAGTCGAATACCAACATAGAATAAATACTTTCGGTGTTACCTGTAAGCCATAATGCTTTTGAATCCAATCGATCGGCTGTAACAGCGATGTGCGAGCTGCTATGGGTTCCGTAATCACGAACAACTCCCTCTATCATTCCTTTCATAGAAAGCGCAGGGTACATGCTTAAGTACAACTGAGTAGCTTTTTGCAAATCCAGCTCGTCGTAAACTTTCTGAATGGTTTGTTCTGTAGGATAACCACCCGGAAATTCAAGCTTTCCGAAACGGGTATCCATGCTTACAGCAGCTGGCTTAAACCCGCCTGTTACATAGGGGGTTTGAGTTTTAGCCCAGTCAAAAATACTTGTTGTGCCATCTGGCATTTGTTTGCTTAGCTGAACCGTTGGAGCAGCCCCCTCCAAAGAGGTGCTACCTGCCTGGTCATTTCCGCTGCCGGAGGTGTCTCCACATCCGGTAATCAGGACCGATAAAAGCACTGCCAGCAGCATGTTAAAAATGTTTGCACGTTGATTTTTTCATGTTGTTTAAGATTTAAGTTTGGGTTTTAAGTGTTATTTAAAGTGATCAATTACTTGATTGGCCTGTTAAGGTGTTGGTTAAGAAAGTCAGGTTAAGCATAAAGAAATTGGTCTTGAAACGCTGGGCACAGGCATAGTCAAAGGCGTATTTAGCTGTAAGCTGCATACGTGCTGGCCATACCCAGTATCCGGCTGAAAATGCCAGGGTACTCTTCTTATCATGGATGCTGAGGTCCCAGTCTGCCACTGAGCCCCTGTCGTCGGTTACCTGGCAATTATGTCCACCCATGATGCCCAGCTCCAGGCCATCGGATACATACTGGCTAATGCCCCATTCCAGGGAGAAGCGGTTGCCCGGATTAAAATCTGTATCCTTTACAAAACCATTTAACTCATAGGTGAGCCCCAGCACCAGGTCGGTGGATTGGTCTTCTACAGGGTAGAAATTACCCCAGGCCTGAACCTGGTGGGTCCAGAAACCCATGCCCACATTGTCGTCCGCACCGGTTGTATATCTTCCGGTTGGAGCTGTAAAGCCATAGGCCAGGGTAAGATCGATCCACCTGTTTGCCCATGAAAGACCCAGGGGTTGAACAAACATGTCTCCAAATCCTGAAATTCTTTCCTCTGCTGATGCATTATAATCCGAGTCGATGCTCCCATCTCTCTGTTCGGTGATCAGAGAAACCTTTGAAGTGGAATAAAGAGGCACGACTCCAATCAGCCAACGGGCACCGCCCAGAAACTGGAAGGGGGAGGCCCAGAAAAAGGCAGGGACAGCGGCATATGAATTCAGATTGATACTCAGATCAACATCGGCCGGCAGGCCCGGATCAAGCATATCCAGGGGAAAAGAGCTATGCTTGGTCCCAAACTGGTCCACATAGGTATCCGTGAAGGCATAGTAGTTGTACACAAGCACAAAAAAACCAGGAGGTGCTGCGGCCATGTCCCGAACATTGGAAAAAGCAGTCATGTATGCCCCGGTTTGAAAGGGAGATACTGCCTGGCCGCTCACATGGCTGTTGGAAATGAATAATACGGCCATCACCAGCATGGCGATCCTGCTTGTGTATTTGAGAATGCGAAAATCTTTCATAAGGCTATGTTTTAGTAGTCTTTATAATTTCAGAACTAAATTACTTCCAATAAGGTGGAAGAGTCAATAATCAGGTGGTGGTAAAAAAGTGGAATTTTCATGCTCAATGGCTGCCTTTCAGCTTTTTCACAGACAATATGGACAGATGATGTTCATACATCGCATTCAGAATCACCCGATAAAGCAGCCTGGTCCCTCACAATCCCGGTAAGGGTCGATACTTGCTTACCACTTTTCTTTTGTTCTGTGGTGATTTGCATTCCTGCCATATATTCGGAAAGGTCAGGATGAACTACTCCATCAATTTTAATCTGGTAAATCGCTGGTTTCTTAAATCCACCTTTCTGATTATCATTGTCTTTCTTCATGATATAAGCTTCAAGTTCTGAAAGAGCATCGTTTTTCGAACCAAGCATCACCGCGATCCAATGGGTTCTGGGATTGTTTTCCAGTATGATTTTGATGGTCATGGTAATGGGAACCGATAGAAACATGCCCACCGGTCCCAATACAAATCCCCAGAAAATCAATGAGAAGAATACCACGAAGGTGGACAGACCCAGGCCTTTGCCCATGATCCTGGGCTCCAGTATGCTGCCAATCACTAGATTGGCCAACACATACACTGCAATGGTCCAGATCGTTGCGGGGAATCCAAGCTGCAGAATGGAGAAAGTGATTCCCGGAATGGCCGCTATGATGGATCCGATGGTCGGGATATAATTGAGCAGGAAAGCCAGCAATCCCCAGAGTATGGGATAATCCACCCCAATGATGGCCAGACTTCCACCCACCAGGATGCCTGTGGCCAGGCTTGTCATGCTTTTGATGGAAAGATAATGCCGGATGCTCTTCCCGATTGTATTCATATAGGTAAGTGTCGTTTCTGACCCTTTGGCCAGTACCTTCGCCTTCAGACCAATTACCTCCAGTTCCACCATCAGGAAAATGGTCAGAAAAATAAAGGTAACCTCCCTGCTCATCAGTTCCCTGATCACACCAACCACTTTGCGGGTATACTCCATGATCTTTGCTGGATCCAATGAACCAGAATCACTTAAAAAGCTGATATTGAATCCCTTTACTACTTAAAACACTTCCTGCCGTATCGCTTAGTTCTTTAATATTATGCTGATACTTTTGGACATCCTTCAGGAACAATGAAAGTGATGAGCTGACCAGCAGGTCAAGGGCTGTATAAAAAGCCAGAAACGCGATGATCACGATGGGGATTGCGAATCCCTGAGGATACATTTTTCTTTTTCAGCCAGATCACAGGCTGTGCAATAATGATGCTGATAAATAAGGCCATCAGGAGCGGATTCACAAAAGATTCTGCCTGCCTTAAACCGGCAATGATGATGATAAAAGCAGCCACCCCGATGGCTGTGGGGGTGAGTTTTTTAATGCTTGTGTCTGTCATAATGGTTCATGTTAAGTTTTAGAAAGTCGGAATGGTGATGGTTGGGAGGCTCTCGGTTCCATGCGTATCGGCCAGTGTAAACAGGAAAAGGATGGAACTGAAGGTCCGTTTTGAACGCCAGTCACTGTCAGCAATCCAAAACCATTCATCCTCGAAGGACACAGCCACATATGAGTTCTTGGGTTCATCCGGCCCACTTTGTACGCTTAAAAGAGCTATTTCGTCCTTGGGGATCTCCGCCAAAGGAGGGACCAGCTGTCTCTGATGATGTGATTCAGGAATGTCAATTCCCATGGCCATGGCGGCCAGGATCTGCCATAGCGATCTTGTCCCTATTCCCAGTTCCCCTTCTTCTCCCCGCATGGGAGAATAGACCAGTTCAAATTCATCCCGACCAAGGGGGATCTGCAGCAATCTTCGTATTTCCTCACTTTTAGAGCGAATCTCTTCTGGAACATTGGCTTTACGGAAGAAGATAACAAAGGCCGGATCACTGCCTTCAACCTGCCGGATCCTGATTCCAAATCCACCTGCATCCTGTACCTCCCGCATTAATTGCAGTACCCTGAAAAATTCCGGATCAGGCTCACGGGTGGAAGCCAATCTGGCCGGCCGGTTATGTAGACCATTGAAAGAATCGAGACAAAGCTCCAGGACAAAATCTGCAGCATAACCCGATTGAACCAGCGAAAAAACATTGACAGGTTTTAAGGGGGTGAGAAAACCCTCCAGGAACTTTTCACCTGTCATAGGAAGGTAGGTAATCGTAGGGCGGTCTGTATATCGGCCCGATGCACCTATGGAACCCAAGCCTCCATTCGGTGTGAGATTCCCCCCCAGGTTTACACTGGTCTCCATGGAATAGCCACTTACCAGTTGCCCCACATCCAGGAAAATGGGGAGTTCAAGGTAACGCACCTTCACAATATTCAGCAACATTTGTTTCTTCCAGGATTCTGCAAGCACATAACTGTAATCAAAACGGTCGCGTGTAATCTTTTTCGGACCAATGGATCCGCAACCGCTTCCAATCAATGGGAGGAGGAGTCCCATTACAAACCATATCTTTATTGCACGCCTTTGCTTCATTGTATCATCAGAAATACTGACAGATACAAATTTACGTCTGGTAAGGTGGAATTATCAATTCCCCTTTAGGATAATAAAAGTGGAAGTATTGCAGCTAATTGCTGGTCTCCTGAAGGGTGAAGTCCTCTTCTTTCAGATCGGGCCGGTGAGAAACCTGCAGGATCTGCATCCTGGTCTGGGTATTCTCAGTTACATCCTTTGCTTCGATTTGCATGGCCTGAATTTTACCTTTTACTCCCGGGATTGATTGAAAGTCTGAAAGGGAAGTCACATTTGTAGTATTACCAAGGTCATCGAGAAATCGTATTTGCAGGATGCAGTAAGTGTTCTCTTCCACCAGGAATTCTGCTATTATTCCCTCGAGATCTGACGGATCACTCACTTGAAAGGCATGGCAGGTTTTTCCATCCAATTCTTTCTTTTCAACAGGGCTATAATTCAAATCATCGAGATTCCGGGAGGTATACTCAGAAAGTACCATGTTTGAACCCACCCTTTCCATGTTTTCAGGAGTTGCCTGCATTTTTCTTACTTTTCCGTTGGCAGGAGTGTAGACCTCAATGACCCCTGTTTCCCCTGGTACATTGGTGATTACTACAGTTACTCCCCTGGCACGTTCCGGTTTTTGCATGACCATCATGGTTTTCTCTACCTCACCAAATCTGGCCATGAATATATCGTAGGCTTTTTCCTTGACTCTACCCTTTTCATCGGTAATCTGGATGTCCATGGAGAGCTCCATGTGATCGGTCATCATTTGATCCACCGCCCTGGTAAGGATCTCTTTTGAATCTTCCTGCGCAAGAACCTGCAGTGCAGAAGCAACTAAAAGAAGTATAAAAAAGCCTCGTATCATACGATAAGATCTCATGATGATCATTTGTCCAGAAACCTGGGTTTGGTTAAAACTACTATGGCCGGAACAAGCACCAGTGCGCTGATCAGACATATGGTAATGGATAACACAATTAGGGCGCTAAAATAGCGCATTGGTGCGAAATTTGAGAAGGAAAGTGCCAAAAATCCGATAATTACAGATACTGCATTAAAGAAAATCCCCCTTCCGGCAGTGCAAAGTGTTTCAGTGGCCGCCTCTTTGTGATCCAATCCCTTTGCCCGTTCAATTTTAAACCTCCATAGAAAATGAATGGTATAGTCAATTCCAACCCCGATCATAATCGAGGAGAGCAGTGCAGTGGCTATATCCAGGGATATACCCAGAATACCCATCAAACCAAAGAGCACGATGATGGCAATGGAAAGGGGCAGGCTCGACAGGATGCCCGCCTTTGGGGAGCGGAAAATCACGGAAATGAGTATGAATATCACCACCATGGCAAAAACAAGGGAATTCACCTGACCTCTGACCACCATATCGGCCAACTCTATCTTGGTCAGACCGCTCCCGGTGATAAAGAGGACATTTGGATCGTCCCTGGTCATCTCCTTTAGTTTGTTCAACAGTTCTTTCCCTGCACTGTTGCTGCCATCTTTGAGGCTGATCAGGATTCGGGCGTGTTCATAGTCATAATCCATAAATTGCTCCACGGCCTCCTCATTGCCCCCCATGGCAAAAACTTCTATAAACTGGTAGGCCTCATCGGCTGTTTCCGGAATTTGATTGTAGCCTTCCTCATGGGCATGATAGAATCCCTTGCTCAATTCTTTAATAAGCGTGACCGGAGAATTCACCATCCCCACTGCAGGCTCGTTTCTGATCTCTTCCTCATAGCCCTCCATCCGTCGTAAAATCTCCGGCAAGAACACATCTCCCTCAAACAGGATGGAGATGAACTGCGCTCCTCCAAACTGGTTGTTGATTATATCCGTAGAACGACGCACTTCCGATTTACCAAGAAAGTAGCCTTCAATGTTGGTATCAACCCTGATTAAAAATACACCCAGGGTACCCACCACAGCAATCACCACTGTGATGGCCACTATCAGCCTGGGGTGATAGCTTATCCACCTGCTGAAACGGTTGAGCCACCGATCGGTCCAGGAAGTCTTTTTTTGCCTGGCAATGACCGAAGCTTTGGGCAATTTTGCATAGGACAGCATGGCTGGCAGAAACCAGATACTTAAAATCAATGCCACTCCAATGCCTACAGAAGTCAACACACCCAGCTGGGCGGCAGGGATCATGCTGTGGGTAAGTAAACCCAGTACACCCCCAATGGTGGTCAGTCCCGTGATCACTATCGGGCGCTTCAAATCCACATAGATCTGCTTGCACATCGCTATCATGGACATGGGTTCAGCCCTTCTCGCCAGTTCCTGATAACGAGCAATCAAATGAATACCATAATCATTGGCTATGGCAATGAGCATGATGGGCATTAAGATGGAGATCAACGATATTTGCCAGCCCAGTAAAGCCATAACGCCAAAAGAGATTACAATGCTCATGGCTACCACAATGAAAGGCATGTAGACCCCCTTCCATTCCCGAAAGAAGAAATAAAGCATTCCTACCATCAACAGGAGAGCCAGGGGAACGAGTACCCTCATATCACTCTTGATATTTCCGGAAATGGAATAAAGTATATAAGGTAATCCTCCAATAAGGACCTCTTCACTTCCCGGATGTTGATCAATCACCGCCTGTATCTCTTCAATGACTGAGTCGGGCGTATCCGTATTCTTGGTCAGTATGATCGAAACCAGACTGAAATCTTTCGAAAAAAAACGACTGGCCATTGGGTTGACTGCAATCCTGCCCTTTAGTGAGTTATAATCCAATGCACCCAGAGATTCCTCCACAAGAAGGGGCTCCATCAGCATAAAACCATCCTCGTAAGAGATCTCCTTGGCATCGAAGGGGGTAATACAGCTGTAAATGCCCTCCACCTGGGAAAGGTCGTTTTTGAGTACCCTCAACCTCTCCAGGGTAGCTGCATTTACCACATCCTCGGAACGAAGCATCACCAGTATCATCTCGGTACTACCAAAAATGGAATTGAGCTCCTTCAGGTAGGCTTTGTTCTCAAGGTGATCGGGGACATAATCATCAAGATTGGGATTGATTTCCAAGCGCGGCAACATGAACGCGGCAAGCACGGTAATAGCAATGGATGCAATTATAATATAACTGCGGTATTTAATGATACGTTCAGGCATTGTGGGTAAAGTACTATTCTTGCTCCTTGTCTTTTTCTTGTTCCTTATCTTTTTCTTTCTTCCTGGGTTTGAACAAGCCGATGAATTCTTTAAAAAGCGTCTCAAAGATAGTATAACGGAACAATTGAATATTACCCTTTATCTTGATTTGATTAACATCTATCTTCTGTCGTGTTTTTTCACTGGCATCTTTCAGTCCTTTCAGGTCTTTGGGCTCATCGGTTTCAAGACCGAGGACGGTGACAATGAGACTGGCAAAAAAGTTACCGAAAAGCGGGGTTTTCGTCCTGAAAATCTTTACAATGAGCAATAGGATGATCAGGATATAAGCTCCTCCCACAATCACGTATCCCCAGTATGCTCCATCTATTATCTTGTTTAAATATTCAGCCAGGGCAAAAGAGGAGAATACCACCACAATGAGCAGCAGGGTTGCCAGTAAAAATACCGATGCAATTATCCCTAAAAACAGGGCAAGCTTCTCAGACTGTTTGATGGAAAAAAGCTTCACATAATCCTTTACCAGACTTTCCGTGTCCTTGGAAATATCATTGACTTGATTCTTCAGAGTCTCCATAGCTTGATTCAATGGTGTGATAAAATATTTTCAATCCGCTCCTTGAGCTCCTCAGACTCTTCGGTATTGATATTTTCAATCTGCTCAATCACCTGGGTCAGGGTAGCCAGATGCTTTGAAAGGCTTCGTTGCTTGCCTCCGGATCCCCAGATATAATTACCGAGCATGATCCCTCCCATGGCTCCAAAAGCAAGGGCAGCAAGGATTTTATAATTTTCACTTTCCATATGCGTAAAGATATCAATTTTTCATTCCATCAGATTCAGAATCTGTAGCTCACAGAAGCCATAAACGACTTTCTATCACCAATAATACCACCCTCGGTCCGAATCGGCCAGTGCTTGTTTATCTCGAACTGGCCAACAACAGAACATTTATAATCTTGTACTTGTTTTTCATAACTTGTTTATCTTAACCAGGATGAACCGAATACAACATAAAAAGCCCAATCCTCTGGTCCCCTTGCAACATCAATTCCCATTTTCAGGCCCAGTTTCCTCGCGACCAGGTACCTGAAACCAGCCCCGGCATTCCATGCACCAGATACCCTCCTTCCATGATTCAATATCCTCCATGGCCCTACCGTATCCTCCGAAGGCCACCAGTCCCCATCTTTTGTATACATTAAAATACTGCTCGGTTTCAAGCAAAATGGTCAGTTCATCCTGATAGCGCATGGCCGGAACCCCCCTTAGATCAATATAAGGAAGCATGAAAAAAGGAGTCTGATCCGAGGCCATTTGCGCATCAAACCTGAAACCTGTATTCCATTTCTCGACCAGGGGTATATAAGCCAAAGTAAAGAAGCCCAGACGTTGGGTATTTCTATTGCTTCCCAAGGCCTCAAAGTAGGCCCGGGAACTAAGCTGTACCCTTACTCCCTTTGAAGGAGAAAAAATAGTATTAAAACTCTCGTATTCTGCAATCAGTGTAAAGCCGGAATTGATAATATCAAAATCCAGAGGATCCAGTCCTGGCAGCTCGCTCTCTTCAAAAAAGGTAATTTTCGTTTCATTGAATATATAATTCCCCCCTAGAAAGAAATTACTCTCCGAGATCCTGAACTGAACCTGTTGCAGTAAAAAGAAACTCTCCAAATTGAATTTCAGGGGATGGGAAGCCAACAAACCATTCCCTGTTCCGTAATACTTTAAATTTACACTGGCATATCCCAGTGCTCCCCTGTACCGGATCGAATTCTCCTTCCAGAAACCTGCATAGCCAGCTGCAGCAAGCCAGGTTTTATTGGAGGTATACCCACCGCCAATTCCTGCAACATCAGGCATGCTAAATCCCTTTTCGGGCGACTTCTTTTTTGGCAATAAAATAAACGCCGGCTACAGCAGCACCGTAACCTATGGCTGGTTCCGTAATCGGAGAGATCAGTCGGAACAACCCCATGAAGATCAAGGAGCCATTCGCTGATGTCAAATGCATGATCGAGGCTGTCCCTGAAAACACCTTGTTTTTTTTGTGAAAAGACAGGAACGATGCTGGAAACAGCGAAGAAACACAGGAGTATTATTCTGGCATTCGAATTTATGCTAATCATAGTTTAGGTTTAACTGGAAAACCGGCAGATTATTACACCTGTGTTTCATTGAATTTGGCTGGGCTTATAAAGTTCACCAACGAAGGGGATACTTTCAAGGACCTTTAACCGAATGGCGCTCAGCAACCAGTTCTCAAGCTGATAGAACTGTGCAGCTGGTTTGACCCCGGCTGATTTCTTCATTTTCTTGTAGTATTTGTCAATCAGTTTATCCAGGCTTTTCTTCTGGGTGGCCATTGCTTTGATTAGCTCATCTGTTTTCAAATCGTCCAGTGTGAGGTAGTTTTCTGCGTAGCTGTCCAGGAGTAGCAATCTCTTCTTTCCCAGCTCTTTTCGCGCAAGTTCGTATTCATCGTAGAGGTACCAGAATTCGTCTCCGGCCTGCCCATCCACTTCAACGAAAAGTGAAACGATATTCTTTTTTGCCATGCCAAAGATGGACTGGTAATAGTCTACTTCTTCCACATTGCCCTGTGAATAAAGGGTCATAGAAACAACAATAATAGCGATGGTACTTAAAATACTCTTCTTCATGATTTTTAATTTTGTTTAAAATTTTTAGATTTAAAATGCTTCTTCTATCCCAAAGTATATTCCCATATTTTTATCCGGGCCCATTCCGAAATCCACCCTGAGGTTTACCTTCTCCTTTTTGTTGAACTTATACCTTAATCCTCCCCCAAAACTGTATTTAACATTATTGAAGCTGAATGATAACAAATCGTTGGATACATTTCCCACATCACCGAATACAACAAAGCCAAAATCTCTCCAGAAGTATTGTCTGTATTCCGCCTGGAACATCATAAAAAAGTTGTCCCGGTATCTTCCCATGAAATAACCACGCATTCTTTTCTGACCACCAAGGGCCGGCAATAGATAGAAGGGTGCATCTCCTGCGGTGGACGACATATAAAAGTTGCCGCCAATTACATGGTCAGGGGCGAAGGCAAAAAACTGTTTTACATCCAGTTCCAGGAAAGAAAAGGTGGGTAGATCGAACTCCGGATAAATCACAATTTTAAAATACTGATACCCCCCTGTGTTTGGGAAGAAAATATTGTCCCTTGAATCCCAGACCAGATCGCTCCCGATACCAAAAACATTTCCGCCGTTGCTTCCGGTAACCTCATTGTTGATCAGAAACTCGTTGGTCCTTTTGTCGACAATCTCAGTGTGGTTGAAGTCAAAGATGATCCCTGTCCGGTCGGCAGCAAAGATGACTGGTGGTACCTGGAGGGTCAGGGAAGCAGTAAAATACTTCTTGGTATAGGCTTCATTTCCGCTCACTTCGGTATCGGGACCAAGTCCCATACAATCTGTCCAGAGAAAAACCATAAGAAAGGGGCAGATCGATGTACATTCTGCTGTCAAGAAAGTAGAATTTGGGATTCACCCCGATCCTGTATTGTTTGGAAGTTGAATACATCCCCCCAAAACCAATTTTTGAAGGCTTTAGATCCAGATCTTTGCTGGTATAAAATATGAATATCCCTCCTGCTCCAAAGGCCAGGCTTGTTTCCGGGGTATAGTAGGCATAGGGGTAGGCATTAAAAGAGGACCTCCGCTCGGAACTGTCCCTTTTGCTATGTGCCATTTCTTCCATCACATCCTTCTTCTGCGCAAGGCAATCATTGCCCGGAATGGAATGAATGAGGAAAATCAATAATACGGATAAGAATAGTGTTTTGCCTGTGTTTTTCATCACTTATCTTTTTTATGAAATGTATGATATACCCTGAGCCTGAACAGCATCTCACTGGAGTTAAAGGGATCTTCGAAATAGGCTTTCGAATAGAACCATCCAACCAGAAAGAGAACTTTCCAATCGTTAGAAAGATCGCGCCCGATGCCTGGCACGAGCCGGATTTTATCGTTAAACTGGTTGGTCCCTTTCAGGTTCCAGAAAAACTCTGTGCTGATAGGGATAAAAAAACCATTTCCCGTAGCCCAGACTTCTCCATGAAACCTGATTGTAAGCTGGGCAGAATACCTCAGTCGCAATCCGAAAGTATTCACCCAATCATCGGTTTCCAACTCAAAGCGTTCTTCCAGCTTTAACATGTGTTTGATCTGTATCCTGTACCTGTTGGGAGCGGTAATACTATAGGCCTGGAAAGGCCTGATCTCTAAGCTGTTTACTGTTTCCTGTTATCCGTGAAAAACAAACCAATACCCGCATGCAGTTCCTCTTTATACTTGTAATCTTTCAGGATCATTCTTGGCCAGTTGTATTTTACAGAGGGCGTGATCAGGTACCTGGACCAGGAGTTTGGAAAATTGGCTCTTGCCCCAACTGCCCCATAGAGCGTCACTCTTTCTGCAACTTTAATGCTGGGATTGAAATCAAGCCAGAGCTGTTTTGGCAATGGATCCCCGGAATCATCCTGTGCCATAAGCATCGTTGATCCGGCACCCGGTATCATGATGAGCATGATGATGAACACCAATCGCAGAAACTGGCTTTGAGCCTGCTATGAATGAGCTCTCTTTAATCAAACCATCCATGTTTATAAAAATATCTTACAAAAATCAGTGCAACCACCACCATGACTCCCAGAAGAATGAAGTATCCGTAGCGGTAATTCAACTCTGGCATGTATGCCCAGTTCATCCCATAAATCCCGGTTAACAGGGTAAGGGGTACGAATACGGCCTGAATAATGGTCAGAAAATTCAAGCGTTTATTGGATCTGTTCTGTAAAACCAGGTCGTAGTGATCATGAAGCGAATCGAGACGTTTCTCTGTCTGGTCCAGGGATTCCTTCAATATATCCAGTGTATTTGTTAACTCTTTGAAATAGAGGGTGTATGGACTATTTTTATTTACCAGACTTTTGGTGGGTGGGAAACTGAGTGAATAATACTGCTTTTCAATGGCCCTGTTAAAATCTGAAAGATGTGTTTTGAACGCTTTGAATTCAGCAGGATCAATTGAACTGTACTTTTCATCAAAATCTTTGTCAATTTCCTCTACTTCCTCCCGGTAGGAAATAATCAATTTCCCGTTGGCCGATAGAATCTCCCGGATCAGGACAAAAAGCAAGAAAGGGATTCCCAGTTGATTCAAGGAATACTTCGCCAATTTGGGCAGGGATTTAAAAAACTCCTCAATCACTGCTTCCCCTTCTTCATGCACAAAAATAATTGAGTTTTCATTCTGAATCACCCCCAGGTACCTGAGCGGATCTGAAGCATTTGAGGAGAAATAAGCCAGTTCACCGTAGACAAAACATCCGTAAACTCGAATAATATATGCTTGGAGGGATCCAGGAGAGAACGCAGAATTCTTGGTGTCCACCATCATGGATTGCAAAACCTCAACCGCCTCTTCCCGTTTGCTGACTCCAATATCACACACATGAATGATAGCATTCCCACCGTTTCTTTCATAGTCGCAGGACGGCAGTGTACGAACAGTGTTGTCTTCAATATCATAATAAGCAGTCTTCATCCATGCAGTCGTTTAGTCCATTCGTATTCTTTTAAATAGGCATCCCAAATCCAAAGAAGAATCCATGGGTGCCAATGCTGGTAAAGGCATATTCAAACCTGAGGACCAGGTCGTAATAAGAGATTAAATCCAGGCCAAGGCCCCAGCTAAACAGAAATTTATGGTTCAGTGGATTGACGTCATTGGTAAACTCATCCCACATATATCCGCTATCTGCAAACAGGTTCAGGTAAAATGCATAGGGCACATTTCTGAACTTGCTGTCTTTGTTCTTCTCTTTCCTGGCGTGCATAATATTGGGCTTGATGAGCATATATTTCAGGTTGCTTCTGAAATAGTACATCTCGTCCCCTCGAAGGGCATAGTAGTCGTAGCCCCTGATAAAGTCATCTCCGGAAGTCAGCGTTTGCTTGAAATAGTAGGGTATGTTCTCACTTGAAGAAGTTGTCAGTTTAAACATTTCTGCGGTATACCATCTTTCACTGAGCTTCTGATAAAACCGGAAATCCACACCCCAGAAGAAATAATCCACATCATGGGACAGAATCCCCATTCCCCTCTTATCCAAAAACCCTTTTAAATAGTTCCCTTTCAGGGGGTAGGAATGGCTGTTTCGTGAATCGTAGTAATACTCAAAATAGAGATTGATATAGGTGAGGTCCTGCTTTCCCACAGGAAAAAAGTCTGGTGCAATGCTATACAATGAATCTGAGATCTGTAAATAATGTCCTTCGATCCTCAGATTACTGTAATTATATAAAGCAGGACGGACAGTGATTGTATTTCTCAGAGAGTATTGTATCATACTCCCTTTGTCATAAATCATCTGCCTTTCATTATCTACCGATGCATATTCCAGCACTGCATCCTTCTGGTAACCTCCACCTACCCGCATCCCGATTTTCTGGCCCTTCCCGATCCAGGGTATATAGTAACCGAGGGCAAACACATTGGAACTGCCAAAATATCCTGCAATGGAAGCCTGGTGGCTCAATCCCATCATGTTGTTATGGCTCATGAAAAGCCCCATATTCATGAGACTCAGATCCGGATCTTTCAGCCAGTCATTGAAGTTCGGAGCGTCCAGCCTCACCACGGGGAATACCCAGAAGTACCATCGCTCCGTTACATCGATCAACAGCTCATAGTCATTCTCATTCACAGGCTCGAGACGCATGTCAACCGTAAGGAAAAGCTTTGTATTGATGATGTTCTCCCTGCTGTATTTCATTCTCATAACCACTTCACTGGAGTCAACCTTGCCGAAGCGTTTCTGGCCCTGCAATCTGAAATTCGGTCCTTTTCCCGAGAAAGTAGCCAGGCTGTCTCCGGGCTGAAAATCAAGTTCCCGGATGATAATGTTCTCCTTGGTTCTTTTATTCCCTGATATTTTAACATCGGAAACGAAGATGTATGCGTCTGAGAAATCATCTGGCAGGTGAATTTCCCCGTCCAGGGTCTGTGCCGTGAGGTTTGAAGTACAAAATGTGAAGATGAGCAATGAAATGATCACACCAGGTAGAATCCTTCTTACTACTTTGTTGCTTCTCGGCCCGTGTTTTACAGAATAGCATACCATGAGCAATCAGTTTGGGTTAGATGATTACTCAAAGATAGGGAGGCAAAGTGGCAGGGGGCAATACCACTTTGGACGAAAAAAAGTAGAAGAAAAGGATAATAATGAGGATTTTCGAAGGTTCTTAGCCAGGGACTTTTTCATGTTTGCAAAAAAACCATAAATTTAGAGGAGACAAATCCCAATGATATGAGAGATACAATTCTTGAATTCCTGGACGCACAAGAAAGTGGCCATCGTAGGCGCATCCAGCAACAAAGACAACTTCGGCCGCAGCCTGATGGTGGAGCTTTCCAAAAAAGAGTACGAAGTTTTTCCTGTAAATCCCAAATACGAGAAGGTGGAGGGCGTGGCCTGTGTTCCAACAGTCAAAGAACTACCCAAGGAGGTGGAAAGCGTCATTGTGGCGGTTCCGTCAGGACTGACCGATGAGATCATCGATCAGTGCATCGGTACCCCCGTCAAACGGGTTTGGATGATCCGTGGTATGGGCAGGGGTGCCTATACGGAAAGCGCCCATAAAAAATGCAAAGAAAACGGGATCAAGGTGGTGTACGGCTTCTGTCCCCTGATGTTCTATGGCGAAGGCATGCACCAGTTCCATTTCTGGCTCCGGAAAACCTTTGGAAAGTTACCCGCCGAGTACCTGGTTGCGGAGAACTGAGCTAGCGCAGGCTTGCCCACTCCTGCTTCAGGACTTCCAGCCTGGCAAACGCATCCGCCCCAACTTTTTGCGGCGTTCTGGAAACCATCCTGTAGAGATACTCCACCTGTTCCTGCAACATGGGCAAATCGTAGGGTCCGGGTCCCTTCTTCAACTTGCTGATCTGGATTTTTAGTTGCTCTTTTTTCTTCTCTTTTTTACATACTTCAAGGGCTTGCTCCAGGGTTCGGATCTCGGCCCGGACCTCCAGAAGCAGGTTCGCCACATCCAGGGCAAGCGCTTCCTGCTCCTCCAGGTCAGCCGCAGAAGTGCCGGTGCGTTTAAGATTCGGATTCATCAGAACTGAAAAAGACTTTTCCATCCTGTCCTCTCCAACAATCAGTTCCACCTTATATGACCCGGGAGCCACCATGGGTCCCCGAAATTTCTTTTCACCGTCGGATAATTCGTGGCGAAGATCCCATGTAAGCCCATTCAGTCCCCACGCATCTGCGGCAAGATTTTTCACCGTATCGCTCACACTGTATATGGTTTTACCCTCACGGGACCAGGTCAGGGTATACAGATCTTCCCCACTGGCATCGGGAAGGGAAAAATATACCATCTGGTCGCTGTCGTAAACATCTTTGGGGGTATAGAGCGCCGTTTCTTCTGCCCCACCCTTTTCAAGTTCATACAGGGGAGAAATATCATCCAGAATCCAGAATGATCGTCCATGGGTGGAGAGTACCAGGTCTTTTCTTTTTACCTGCAGGTCAGTGACCGGTGTTACAGGGAGGTTTCTCTGGAAAGCCTGCCACGATGATCCGTCATTAAATGAGATGAACAATCCGAACTCGGTACCCGCATACAGCAGCCCTTCGCGGTTGGGATCTTCCCTGACCACCCGCACCGGGTGATCCTCTGGGATTCCGCTGGTACTTCCCGAGATCAGGGTCCAGGTCTGACCGTAATCCTCGGTCTTATACATGTAGGGCCTGTCATCCCCCAGGTAATCACGGTAGATGGCCACATAGGCTTTCGCTGCATCGTGGGGAGAAGCATCGATGTTGGACACCCTTCCATCCTCAGGCATTTCTGGTGTGACATTTTTCCAGCTTTCTCCTCCGTCCACTGTCAGATGGACCAGTCCGTCATTGGAGCCTGTCCAGATCACTCCCTGCTCCAGTGGAGATTCCTGGATGGCGTACAGCACTGCGTAGTTTTCCTCACCGGTAATATCCTCGCTGATGGGTCCGCCGCTTCTCATCCTGATAGGCCTCCTTGTTGGCAGTAAGATCTGGGGAGATCACATTCCAGTTGACTCCGCCATTGTCCGTTTTATGCAGGTACTGCGAACCATAATAAACCACATTGGGATCATGGGGAGATACCTCCATGGGGGTTACCCTTTGAAAACGATAGGTCACATCATCGGGATGGCTTCCATACAGGTTCTCGGCTCCCACAGCATAGAGATGTTCTGTTCCGGCTGCCCTGTTATATACGCTGAAGCGTCCTTTGCAATTGGAATATACAATATGGGGATCTCCCGGTTTCGGAATGGCGGGACCGGTTTCACATCCTCCCACATCTTCCCAATATGGCATATCGCTTTCTCCACTGAAGCCGTCACCGGCAAACAGATCCTCACGGGGTTTTCGTCCTGGAATACATATGGTGGTATTGTCCTGCTGTCCCGAATAGAGATAATAGGGATAGCGGTCATCCACATCACAGGTGTAAAGCTCAGCGGTCGGTTGGTTATTGAGGGTGGACCAGTTTTTACCCCCGTCCCTGGAGATGGCTGCCCCTCCGTCATTTCCTTCAATCATAAGCAAAGTATCCTGGGGATGGATCCACAGATCGTGGTGATCGCCATGGGTGGTTGAGACCCGCTCCCAGCTTTCCCCACCATCACGGGTGGTCCAGAAACTCACCGCACCCGACCAGAGGTGATCTGCGTTCTCGGGGTTCACATGCAGGTTGGTGAAGTAGAAGGGCCGGTGCATGATGCTTGTATGCACCTCCTCGGGGAGATTCAACCTTTGTCCAGGTTTCGGCATAATCATCGGATCGGTACAATCCTTCTTCACCGTCCGCGGCCTGGATCTGGGCCCAGACCCTTGAAGGATTTTCCGCACTCACTGCAAAATCGATCTTTCCGGTGAGCCCCTGTGGAAGACCTTGGGTTTTTCGCTCCCAGGTGCTTCCACCATCTGATGACTTAAAGATCCCGTCCTCTGCCCCACCACTGATGATGGTCCAGGGCTTTCGTTCTCCCCTCCACATGGCTGCATAGACGATCTCCGGATTTCCGGGGGCAAATTCCAGGTCCACAGCTCCCACCGAATCGGAGAGGAAAAGTACCTGATCCCAGCTTTGGCCTCCATCGCTTGTACGGTAGACGCCCCGCTCTGCTGATTTGCGAAAGGGCTGACCGATTACAGCGGCCAATACCAGGTCTGGATTATCCGGATGAATCTCCATGGCGCCGATCTGCCCTGCATTCATGAGTCCTTTGTGCTCCCAGGTTTCACCTGCATCGACTGATTTATAGATTCCCTTTCCCACGATCACATTGCTCCTGATCGCGTCCGAACCTGTTCCCACATAAAGGATATCCGGGTTCTCCTGGTACACAGCGATGGCCCCCATGGAAGGGGTGATAAAATATCCATCGGAGATATTGCTCCAGTGCGCTCCGTAATCTTCAGTTTTCCAAAGGCCGCCCCCGTTGTACCCATGTAAAAGGTGGCCGGATTTTGATCCACACCCCTGACGGTCGTTACCCGGCCTCCCCGGGTGGGGCCCACAGATCTGAACTGCAGCGGGGTTTGTGAAAAGAGTTGGAATGGTACAGCCAATAAAGCTGCCAGGAGAAAAAGGGATTGAATTCTATTCATTGATGATTGTAAATTTTATCTCCGCCAGAACAGCGGTGAGAATAGTACCAGTACGGTAAAAAGTTCCAGCCTGCCCACCAGCATGAGAAAGGAGAGGTACCATTTCCCCACCGCATGAATCTCTGCATAATTGAGGGCCGGACCAACATCCCCTATACCGGGGCCAATGTTTCCAAGGGTGGCTGCCACAGCACCGATGGAGGTGTTAAAATCATTTCCGAGGACCGACATCACCACCATGGAGATTACCGCAATGATCCCATAAAAAGCAATAAAAGCCAGTACATTGGTCACCACCCCTTCCTCCACGGCTCCTTTATTCAGTCGTACCGGGATCACTCCCTTGGGATGGATCATTCGTTTCAGCTCCTGGGTACTGTTCTTGAGCATGATCACAATGCGCATGATCTTGGGTCCGCCACCGGTGGATCCTGCCGAACCTCCAAAAAACATCAGGATGAAGATGAGGATCCCCAGCCAGGGGGCCCACAGCAGGTAATCGGCTGTGGCAAATCCCGTGGTGGTCAGGATGGAGACCACCTGGAAAAGTGAATTCCTGAATGCCGGCTCCAGTCCGCCGGGAGTGGTCATGAAAAGACCGAGGGTTATCACCACAGCAAATCCTCCAATAAACCCAGCATACCATCTGAACTCCTCGTTGGCCCAGATTTTCTTAAACTGTCCGTGCATGCCAAAATAGGCCAGGGTGAAGTTGGTTCCGGCCAGGAACATGAAAAAGGTGATCACGTAGTGGATGTAGGGAGAGTTCCAGTAGGCAATGCTGGCCTGTTTGGTTGAGAATCCGCCTGTGGCCATGGTGGTAAGTGAATGGCACATTGCATCGAACAATTTCATATCTCCCACCCAGAGCAGGAGGGTTTCTGCCACTGTGAAGATGAGATAAATGATCCACAATCTTTTGGCTGTATCCTTCACATGGGGATGAAGTTTGTCCGGGGTGGGACTGGGCACTTCAGCAGAAAAAAGCTGCATCCCTCCGATCCCCAGGAAGGGTAGCAGGATCAATGTAAGCAGGATAATTCCCATTCCACCCAGCCACTGGATCAGGCTGCGCCAGAAAAGTACGCCATGGGAAAGCTCTTCAATATTATTCAGGATGGATGCCCCGGTGGTTGTAAATCCGGACATGGTTTCAAAAAAAGCATCGGTAAAACCGGGTATGGAGCCGGTGAGAAGGAAGGGCAGGGTTCCGAACAGCGAGAAAAACAGCCACCCGCCCGATACAATCACATAACCGTCCCTGCGGTTTACTTCAAGCTTTGATTTCCGGGTGGTGAAATAGGCCAGGGCACCCACACTGGAAGTAATGGCGCCTGACAACAGGAAGAGAAGCACATCGTCCTCTTTGAAAAATAAAGCAAAGGGGATGGAAAGCCACATGAAAAACCCTTCTGTGAAAAGGATGAGGCCGATGATTCGGATGATGGTCCGGGGATTAAGCATCTGTCTCTAGTTGAAAAACTTTCCTATGGTATGAATGACGCCCGGAAGTGCAAAAACCACCACACGGTCATAGGGTTTAATCCGGGTATCTCCATGGGCAATAAATGCATTCTTTCCCCTGATCACACCCCCGATGATGGCTTCCCTTGGAAATTCAATTTCTGCCAGGGTTCCTTTTGTTGCTTGGGTATCGGGTTTTACAAGGAACTCCATGACCTCCGCTTCGGTACCCGTCAGGCACTTGATACTGGACACTTCTTCTGACATTGTAAAACGGAAGATCCGGCCTGCAGTGATCAATTTCTTATTGATGATGGTATCCACACCAATTTTTTCAGCCAGGTGGATATAGTCCATATTTTCCACCTCCGCAATGGTTCTTTTTACACCCATATGCTTGGCCAGCAGACAGGACAGAATATTGGTTTCCGAATTCCCGGTCACCGCAACAAATGCATCCATCTTTTCCAGCCCTTCCTGCTTCAGAAGTTCCATGTCTGTACCGTCGCCATTGATCACCAGGGTATTGTTCAGGATGTTGGATAGTTTGTAGCTTCTCTGCCGGTCTTTTTCAATCAACTTCACATAATGCTGATTCCCCAGCGAATCTGCGGTTTTCCGCCCGATCCGGCTACCTCCCAGGATCATGATATCCCTGACCTCAAACTGCTTTTTGCCCGAGTATTTGTATAACTCCTTCAAGCCTGTTTTACTACTGATTACATAGACCAGGTCGCCCGCTTCGAACCTGTCATCTCCTGAAGGCACAATGGTATGTCCATGCCTGGTAATGGCCACAGCACGGTACTCAAGTCCATTGTCTCCGGGAGTCAGTTCCCTGAGTGTCTTGTTTACGATGGGGGCATCCTCATCGAGCCGGATCACATACATGTGCAGTTTCCCGCCTGAAAATTCCACAACCTCTGTACTGCCTGTTTCTGAAAGGAGACCGACAATTTCACGCGCTGCGATCTTTTCGGGATAGATCATATAATCCACCCCCAGGTTTTCAAACATCTCCTTGTTGGCCGGAAGGAGGTATTCCTGGTTGTCTATCCGGGCAATGCATTTCTTGGCTCCCAGTCTTTTGCTGAGGATCGGCCGAATTAATATTTACATCTTCGGAATAGGTGACCCCGATAAACAGGTCAGCCTTGTTGATCTTGGCCTCTTTCAAATGGGTAATGGAGTTGGCGTTTCCTTCAATGGTAAGTACATCCATTGCACTGCTCACAGCCTTCAGGCGGTCAGCATCATTGTCCATCACTACGAGATCATGTTCTTCACTGCTCAACATCTTGGCCAGATGTGTCCCAACCTCGCCGGCACCGGCAATTACAATCCGCATAATATTTGAAAGATTTCAATGGCAAAATAACAGATAATTGTCCAATTGTACGAATGCTTCCACCTTTTTTTAATAATGCAGCTGGTAGGCTCCCCGGGCTCCGGTGATATGGACCTGTCCAGCAGACGCTTGCAATTGATCGGTATACCAGTTCCGGTTGGTACCATCCGCAATCACATCCCGCGCTTCCTGGAACAGAATTTCTCTTTGAACCTCTGCCAAAAACGGCTCACCTGAAAGCAGTAAAAAATCAGGATGAACAGTTGACAAAGCCGGTACCATTTCCAATGCAGGATTTCCAGAGATTACCAAACCCATCACTTCACTGTTTCCCACCAGCCACAATCCTTTTTCAAGGGGACAACACGCACTGATTCCTCCATAAAGCGGATCATCTCCCTGGATCAGCATGACAGAAACCTCCATACCCCGATGTCCCCAGGCGGTTTGGAGATAATGGTCAAGGTAAACCAGTGAAGAGGGATCATAGCACCAGATGTAATGGTCAACCTTTGACCCTTCCCTGATCGTAATCAGGCTGCTTTTATAAAAATGGCCCACCACCAGCTCTTTACTGTTTAATTTAGAATGGTAGGAGATCGTTGACCAGGCCAGAATAAAACACAGGACAAACATAAAAGCTGTTTTTGACAGGATTCCTTTGCCCTTCAACATGGCGATCCCCAGAAAAACCAGTACCAGACAGAGAAGTGTGGCACCAGGACCCATGGAGAGCTTACCAAGCACCGACCCGGGCAGCTCAGCTACCATCTCCATGGTCCTGTTCATCCACCCTCCCAGCAGCATCAGGAGATTGTTAAAAGCACCGGTGGCGATCCCCGAGACCATGAAGGGCACTGAGATAACAAACAGGGCAATGATGCAGCTTAGCAGGGGAAGGACCAGAAGGTTTGTAAGCAGCGCATAGACAGGAACCTGGTGAAAATAGTGAATCACCAGGGGAAGGGTCCCCACCTGCGCTGCCAGGCTGACCCCTGTAACTTCCCATGCCCATTTCAAAACCCGGTTCTTTACGCTGATCAGTTTGATGAAGACGTGGGTGAATGGTCACAATGGCCAGAACAGCCGCATATGAAAGCTGGAATCCAACATCCAGCATTTTCCCGGGATGGATCACCAGCAGTAAAGAACATGGAAACCAGAATCACATTCACCGGTGGACCACGCTGACTCATAAGCCGTGAGAGTGAGAGCAGGGTGAACATGACCACAGACCTGGATACAGAGGATGAGAATCCGGTCACCCATGCATAGAACCACAGCAGGCTTGTGATCAGAACAACCCGGAAAATCTCCCTTCCGGTCAGGCGCACCAGGACTGAAAACAGGTGGTGCAGAACCCACCAGATCAAACCAACATGAAGGCCCGATACAGCCAGCACATGCATCCCCCCTGCCCTGGAATAGGATTGGAGCAAATCCTCACCCAAACCTGATCTGTCACCCAGGCAAACGGCCCCCAGGAGCTGACCACCGAAGGCGGACCATCCCAGTCGAAAGGGCCCTTTTCCTGATCCCGACCGCCCCGGCTCCTCTGATTTTGCTCCCCCCGGTATGCCGGGAAAAAGTTGTGGGGGAATCACCATACAAACTGTACCAGCAGTTCTTTCTCTTCAGGATGGCCGCATAGTCGACCTCCCCGGGATTGCCACCGGCAGTGATGGCTGCCAGTCTCCCTGTGACCATCCAGATTTCTCCCCTTACCGGGAAGACAGAATCGGGAGGAATATCCAAAACAGCTTTGATCCGGGTGGGAGTGATACAAACTGTATCAGTTGTGACCGCTGCCAAAAGGTCCATCTCACATGCCATCCTTCCCTGCCGGTTCAGGGACAGCTCCAGGATCCTTCCGGTAATGACTGCACGCTTATTTACAGGAAGTCCCGGATCCCCGGGCCTGTCATCCACTCCGCACCCTATCCCGGTCCAAAGATTCAACAGGAAAACCAGGGGAGTGAAAAATCTGCACCTTCTGCCGTGTTTCCTGCCTGTGGGGAAAAAGCAAAGGACAACAGTCAATCCTGTCAGCACGCTGATGAACAACACCCCAACGGGTCTGACCGTCACAAGCTCCAGGTACCCGGCCAGGGAACCTCCGGCGAAGGGCACCAGGATCCTGACGACAGGAGCTCTCGTTAGATCGATCATGTAAAGTTGGTCCGGTCCTGAACATTAATTGCTCCCGGAGAGATTTATCTGCCAATCTTTTTTACTTTTATTTGAACTTTTACAGTGCCCTGATAGTTTTATATACCAGAACAACACCCTTAATTAAAAACATATGTCAAAACTTACAACACAACACATGGGGATTACCCTGAAAAATCCTCTGATCCTGGGAGCCAGCAACCTGGTGAATAACCTGGATAAACTGAAGCAGGCCGAAGAGGCAGGAGTGGCAGCGGTAGTATACCGTTCACTTTTCGAAGAGCAGATTCAACTTGAGGATTATGAAATGAGCAGTCAGCTCGAAGCCTATGATGAGCGCAATGCTGAAATGATCAACCTTTTTCCAAAGATTGAGCACGGTGGTCCCAAAGAACATATTTACAACCTGAAGCAGGTACTGGACACCCTCTCCATTCCTGTTTTTGCAAGTCTGAACGCTATCTACAAGGAGTCATGGGTGGAGTACGCAAAACTTCTGGAAGAAGCCGGCGTAGCAGGACTGGAACTCAACTTTTTTGCAGTCCCCCGGACATTTGACAAATCGGGTCATGACATTATCCTGCAACAGATTGAATTTCTGAAGGCAGTGAAAGCCGCAGTAAAGATTCCGGTTAGCGTGAAGCTCAGTCCGTTTTACACCAATGTGCTTAAAACCATCAAGGACCTGGACGATGCGGGAGCTGATGCTTTTATCCTGTTTAACAGGTTATTTGAGCCGGACATTGACACGGAAGCCGAAAAACATGTCTCCCCCTGGAATCTGAGCACACACAGTGACCACCGACTCTCCATCCGTTACATTGGTCTTACCTATGGCAATATAAATGCCAATGTAGTTGCCAACAACGGAATCTATGAGGGCATTGATATTGTGAAGATGATCCTTGCCGGCGCCACTGCTGTTCAGGCTGTAAGCACATTCTACCACAACGGAGTGGGACACGCCACAGAGATGCTGAAAGAAGTCGAAGACTGGATGGACCGAAAAGGATATGACTCCATTGAAGCATTCAGAGGCAAACTGAGCAGCAAGTCTATCAACGATCCTTTCGTTTACAAGCGCGCCCAGTACATCGACATGATCCTGAAATCGGAAGAGTATTTCAATCCGGTGGTATAAAAAGTGCTCAGTACTTAGTGCATAGTACTTAGTGCTCTGAAAAGAGTGCGGAGTGCGGAGTGCGAATGAAATTGAAGAGGTTGCCCGCCGGGTGACCTCTTTTTTTCCATCCGTGATTTTTAGGAGTGATTTTTCAGGAGGTGATTACTCTAAAATCCTGAGTTAACAAATATGTTAACTGAGAAGAAAGGATGTTTAAATCCGCGAATTCATTTAGATATCTATTTATGAGGACTTTATAAACCATCATCTTGTATTTCAGCTCTTTTACAGGGTTAACACTTTTGTTAACCGGGATATTGCGAAAAATACCTAACACAAATGGACTACATAGCGTTGCCTCAATGTATGAAGTGCTTATGAAGTTCAAATTGAACACTATAATCCTCATCCAGCTTTTCTACTCTGATGAATCGCCTGTATATATTATTCCTTCTGCAAGCACCTACACATAAACAATTGCATCCATGTAATATGTCTTATTATCAATCATCTTTGAAAATACCAAACTCTACAACAGGCAAAGTACATCCACCTGTGCTTCCTTTTACTCCAATCAGCAGTATACCGATTAAAATTAATTTCAGTCTGAGTGCATGCCGGAGTTTTAAACTTCTTGCATATTCAGAATGTATTATGAATGATAATTTTGGATGAATCATTTTTAAGTGAACAGTTCAGGTCAATATCAGCATAGGAATATCTATAACATGTGGCATATAAATCTGACTCCTGAAACTGAAAGTATAAAAATAGCCGATATATAGAGTTCTCAGGATCATGTGCAGCAGAATTATCTATGGAACCATCTGGTCCGGATATATCAATAAGTGCAAAATTGATGCCGTCGTATTTGTACAGCCCGTTGATGTTCTTGCTAATATTCTGTAGATTTATCAGCAAAAGCATCAATATCCCAAACATGAAAAATATCCTGATCGCCCTGCTGATAAGCAGCACTACAATCCTGCTCGGACAAAGCCCTGTCACACCGGGTGCCTCTGAAGAAGCTGTGGAACTTTTACAATATATCTATTCCATATCCGGAGAAAAAACCATATCAGGGCAGCACTGTGCACCCCTGGTGGGCTCCACCCGCTTATCAGTTGCGCACCGGGTTTACGGGAAGTATCCGGCCCTGTTCGGACAGGACTTCGGATTCAGCTTCCCGGGTTACTGGGACGGTATCAACTACCGCCAGCAGATCGTGGACGAAGCCATCCGCCGTCACCACGAAGGATTCATCATCAGCATCATGTGGCATGCAGTGCGGCCTACCGAGGACGAACCCGTCACCTTCAGCGAATCGGTTCAGGGCGACCTGACAGCCCAGGAATGGACCGACCTAGTCACTCCGGGAACCCTACTGAATGAACGCTGGAAATCCCAGGTGGATGTGATTGCATGGTTCCTGAAGCAGTTGAAGTATGCCGACGTACCGGTGCTGTGGCGCCCCTATCACGAAATGAACGGAGGATGGTTCTGGTGGGGCAAGAAAGAGGGTGAAGAGGGGTATAAGAAACTGTGGCAGATGATGTACGATCGCTTCGTGAATTTTCATGGCCTGAACAACCTGATCTGGGTTTACAACACCAATGAATTCAAGGATGGAGTAGATCCGCACGAAACCTATTATCCGGGCGATGCCTATGTGGATATCATCGCAACTGACGTTTACTCTGAAGGATTTAACCAGGTAAATTACGACATGATGCAGGAACTGGCGGGTGATAAGCCCATGGCTCTTGGAGAGGTTGGATCCCCCCCCACCAGTGATAAGCTGAAGGAACAGCCCAAATGGGCCTGGTTCATGAGATGGGGCGATCCGGGTGGCCGGGGAGGCCAGGCAGAACGGGAGATGTACAATAGTGAGCAGGTAATCTACTTTTGAAGAACTGCCCTGGGTAGATATGGATGATCCCGTGCTGCACTACCCGGTATTAAAGTAACTTACCTTATTGCAGCCATATTGCATGTGAGCTTCTTGAATAACCTGAGAAACTCATCCCTTTCATCTGCTGAAAAATCTTTCAGCACACTGCTGATGTAGGTATCGTTGGTATAGTTGATCGTTTTGCATACTTGTTGGCCGTTTACCACTGAGATTGATCATTGCTTTGCGACGGTTTTCCTCTGGGATGACCCTTTCCACCATATTCATATGTACAAGACCATCCACTGTACGGCTTACAGTACTTTTGTAAAGAGAGAGGCTTTTTAGCAAGCTCAGTAACCGATATCTTTTTATTTTTTTCAATTTCCAGCAGTGTATGACATTGAGCCAGGCTAATGCCATTACAGCAGGAAGCATTGTTTTGGAGATATAATCTCCCTGTCGAAGATCCTGAAGAATTTCCCTGAAGTGTCTTATGTATTTTTTATCCATGCTTATGATGCTTTTAGATGAATGATCAGCAGCAGGTAGTATTCGAATCACAGCCACAGCTTGGTTCTGTTCCTTTAAAGAAACCAGAAATGACTGCAGCGGCACAACCAACTCCTTGATTCACATGCAGGGCATTTGCGGATACAATTCACCTCGCAGGCCCCGCATTCCATGCACCTGTCGATGTTAATAAGCTCAGCTCGTTTGCCGGCCATCCTGAAAACATTGTGAGGGCATACTTCAACGCACAACCTGCATCCGATACATTTGGCACGGATCATATACAAGGGTGGTTACATTTTTAAGGTAGATCTGATTATCCATGCCATGTCAATCTTGAGATCACTAACAAGTGATATTCCAACAAGAACAAAAGCCAATCTGCAACGGAACAAAGAATCTCATTTCCTTCTTCACTCCACTTAAGGAAGTATAGGTGCTCGCACCAGTGAAATTCATTGTCAAAAAAGAGGATACTGCTCCGGATATGAGAAACCAACCTGCCATACAAAGTACAGGGTGCTGAACAACACCAACCATAATTCCCAATCCAAATGTCAGGAATCCGGCACACAAGTCCTTTCCCACCAAAATATCTGAATGGCAACCAGGGTAACAACAGAGGGGATAAGAAAAGCACCCGGTGGTATAGGAAGCCAGTAAATACGAACCGAACCTGAGCCCCTCACTCCACATGATTGAAAATGAGTATCCTCCGGAATCCAGCCCAGCCAATAGGAAAGTAAAAACCAGCGCCAGGAGAAAATACTTCAATGAGTTCGCTAATTCAACGGGAGTCAACAACAAGCGGTCTTTGAGATTAAATTGCACAGTACGGGTAACTTCATCTTTCTTATACCCGGCTGCAATGTAGTCCTTAATATCTTTAGCCCGTACAGGCCCGAAATTCACTTTAAATCCGGTTGCATCCTTTACCTTATGTGCTGCAACACCTGGTGCGCCCAGCTGAGGCAAAATAATTCGCTTATGAGATACATACATCGCTAACTGTGACTCGTTGATCCGCCGAATAAGTTCATCTGTACCAAATGTGCCCTTCCCGGCTGCACACCATACGTTGATGCCATATGTCTCCAATATAAGGATCCAGGCATTCATTCCGCTCAGGCTTCTTCTTACAATATCGAAACTGAGCTTATAATTTGATGTGACAATAACTTCTGAGTCTTTCCCAGGCTTACCTATTTTGTAAAGTCCGGAATCCACTCTGTATCGGTTCCTTCCGATGGATAACCTTACCCGGGTTGATCCCAAATAATCTTTCAGTGACCAGTCAGAAACAATCTTTGTGGGCGCTACAACTGTCAGATTGTTATAATTCATGATAGTTTCATAACTAAACTGTTGCAATATACAACTATTGTATTACAAAACAATAAAATTGTTTATTCATATACTCATGAATGATATGGCCGGGGCTATTTTTTCGGGTAGATGATCTTGTAGTCGCTGTCCACACGTCCCCTGCTGATGGATTTCAGTCTGGGAGCAAGCAACTTGCGGCGGATGGGATTGACCTTATCAACGAATAATTTTCCGTCCAGGTGGTCATATTCGTGCTGGATTACCCTGGCACGGATTCCGTCATACTCCTCCTCTTTCAGGTTCCAGTTTTCGTCGTAATACTCGATGCGCACATTGGATGGTCTGGTCACCTCTTCCCGGATATGGGGCAGACTGAGGCAACCCTCTTCGAAGGACCATGGGTCTCCCCACTCCTCGATGATGTATGGATTGATGAATGCCTTCTTGAAATCCTTCAGTTCCGGGTTCACCTTTATCCTCCGCTATGGGACTGGTATCAACCACAAAAATCCTCAGGGATTTCCCAACCTGGGGAGCTGCTAGACCGATACCATCACTGGCTCTCATTGTTTCAAACAGATCAGCAATAAACTGATCCAAACCTTCATAATCCTCGGGAATCTCGGGAGCAATTTTCCTTAGTACCGACATTCCGTATACGTACACTGGTAATACCATTCTTTTCTACTTCTGATTCTGAAATAAATAACACCTATTTCCTTAGATTGTTTTCTCGCTCCATCCACGATTGCAGGATCAGGGCTGCACTGACCTTGTCCACATTCCCTTTTACCTGCCGGTCCGACTTTTTCATCCCTCCTGCCACCATGGCATCCATGGCCAACTTGGACGTAAAACGCTCATCCATCCACTCCACCCTCATGTGAGGGAATCTCTTCTTAAATGCCTGGACAAAAAAGCGAAGTGGTTTCATGGATTCGGAATCGGAACCATCCATTTTTGTGGGATGTCCCACCACAAGGTCTCCACATCTTCCTTAGCAAAATAGGCTTCCAGGTAAGCCATCAATTCATGTGACAGGACCGTTTCTAGCGGGGATGCAATCATCTGCCCTGGATCGGTCACTGCCAGGCCCGTACGTTTTGTCCCATAATCGATAGCCAATATCCTTCCCAAATCTGTGATTTTGGCTGCAAAGTTAAAAAAAACCGCCCGGTTTCCCGGGCGGTTCAATTCTATTGTGAGGGATATTAACTGCCGCACGCCTTCTTTTTGCGATAGCAAAAAACAGCAAGGCAGGGAATATCCCGAACTTACTCTTTCGGAGCAAAATCGAGGCTGGCCATTCGCACATAGCTGTCATACCGCCAGTTGGCATTGGTTTGCGCAGCTTTGAATAGTTCAGCAGCTTCAGCAGGGAACGATTTCTGCAGCGAAGTGTAACGTACCTCCGATTTCAGGAATCCCTGGAACTGGTCCCACTGGGGTTCCTTGGAATCAAGCAGGAAGGGGTTCTTGCCTTCTTCCTCAAGCAAAGGATTATAACGGTAGAGGTGCCAGTAACCACTCTCCACGGCCAGTTTGGCCTGGTTCTGTGATTTACCCATACCTGCACGCAATCCGTGATTGATACAGGGTGAGTAGGCAATGATCAGGGACGGTCCGGGATAAGCCTCAGCTTCCCTCAGGGCCTTTAGATACTGTGACTGACTGGCTCCCATGGAGACCTGTGCCACATATACATATCCGTAGGTCATGGCCATCATCCCCAGGTCCTTTTTGCGGATCTTCTTACCGGAAGCAGCAAACTTGGCCACTGCGCCCACCGGGGTCGCTTTGGAGGCCTGTCCACCGGTATTGGAATATACCTCGGTATCCATCACAAGCACGTTCACATCCTCGCCCGAGGCGAGTACGTGGTCCAGTCCCCCGAAACCGATGTCGTAAGCCCATCCGTCTCCACCAAAGATCCAGATTGACTTCTTCACCAGGTACTGCTTCAGGCACTTGATCTCTTCGGCAATGGCATGCTTTTCACCATCCAGTACTTCCAGCAGCTTGGCTGAAGCAGCCTTGGAAGCATCCGCAATCTCCATGGACGCGATCCATTCCTCAAAAGCCTCTTTGGTAGCGGGCTTCACCTCGTCCATCGCAGCGATCATGATATTCTTGATGCGGTCACGGTTCTTATTCACACCGGTAGCCATTCCAAATCCATACTCGGCATTGTCCTCGAACAATGAGTTGGCCCATGCGGGACCCTGTCCCTCAACATTGGCACAGTATGGAGTGGATGGAGCTGAACCACCATAGATGGAGGAACAACCCGTTGCATTGGCCACCATCATCTGGTCACCATACAATTGTGTGATCAGTTTGATATAGGGCGTCTCACCGCAACCTGCACAGGCTCCGGAGAACTCGAACATGGGCTGGGCAAACTGACTGTTTTTCACCGTTTGCTTCTTATCCACCAGTGTATCCTTGTAGGAGATCTCCTTGATCAGGTGATCCCATCTTGGAATCTCAGCCTCCTGGCTAGCAAGCGGCTTCATCTCCAGGGCCTTGGTCTTGGACGGACATACATCGGCGCAATTTCCGCAACCGGTACAATCCAGCACAGATATCTGTATTTTGAACTCAAGTCCGGCAAAGGCTTTCCCATTGGCCTTGATGGTTTCCGTTCCTTCGGGCAATGCCTTGGCCTCATTCTCATCAATCAGGAAGGGGCGGATGGCAGCGTGGGGACACACATAGGCGCACTGGTTACACTGGATGCAGTTGTCGGCTATCCACTCGGGTACATCAACCGCAATTCCGCGTTTTTCATATTGTGAGGTTCCTGCCGGGAAAGTTCCGTCTTCACGTCCTGAAAATGCACTGACAGGAAGGTCATCACCAGCCAGGTTATTGATGGGCTCAACCACATTCTTCACAAATTCGGGAACGGGACGGGCCTCGGCATTTTCAGCATCGGCTCCAAGTTTGCTCCAGGCGGGATCCACTTTAACCTTGGTGACATCTCCACCTTTTTCAACAGCAGCAAAGTTCATGTTCACCACCTCTTCGCCCTTGCGGCCAAAACTCTTGATGATGAATTTGCGCATTTCTTCAACAGCCTGATCGTAAGGAATGATATTGGCAATCTTAAAGAAGGCTGACTGCATGATGGTGTTGGTACGGTTGCCCAGCCCAAGATCCTGCGCCAGTTTGGTGGCATTGATAATGTAGAAATTGATCTTATGATCGGCCATCTGTTTCTTCACTTTATTGGGGAGATGTCCGATGGTTTCCTCAGCGCTCCATATGGAGTTCAGAAGGAAGGTTCCACCATCTTTAATTCCCCTGAGCATATCGTATTTCTCCAGGTAGGAAGAAACGTGACATGCAACAAAGTCTGGTTTAACCACCAGGTAGGGTGAACGGATCGGGCTGTCACCAAATCTCAGGTGAGAGGTAGTGATCCCTCCCGACTTCTTGGAATCGTAAGCGAAATAGGCCTGACAATACTTATCGGTTGATTCCCCGATAATCATGATGGAGTTCTTGTTGGCACCCACGGTACCGTCAGAACCCAGTCCGTAAAATTTGCCTTCGAAGGTGCCGGCATCACCCAGAGAAATCTCCGGAAGCAGCGGCAATGAGGTGAAAGTAACATCATCCACGATGCCAACGGTGAACCCGTCCTTGGGTTCAGCCATCTTCAGGTTGTCGAAGACAGAGATCATCATGGCCGGAGTGGTATCCTTGGAAGAGAGACCATAGCGTCCGCCAACAATGACAGGAGCATTTTCCTTTCCGTAGAACAGGTTCTTTATATCCAGGTAGAGGGGTTCTCCATTGGCTCCCAGCTCTTTGGTACGGTCAAGCACAGCGATACGCTTCACCGACTTGGGAAGAACATCCATGAAATACTTGGCTGAGAAGGGCCTGTACAGGTGAACAGAAAGGAGGCCCACTTTTTCTCCCTTGGCATTCAGGTGATCCACAACCTCTTTCAAAGTTTCGGTAATGGAACCCATGGCAATCACGAGGTTTTCTGCATCGTCGGCACCATAGTATGTGAAGGGTTTGTATTCGCGACCTGTCAGTTTGCTGATCTCCTTCATATAGGCAGCCACCTGATCGGGAATCGGTTCGTAATACTTATTGATGGCTTCACGTGTCTGGAAATAAATATCCGGATTCTGAGCCAGACCCCTGGTCACAGGGTGCTCAGGATTCAGGGCATTGTCCCTGAAAGCCTTCAGGGCATCCATATCCACCAGTTTGGCCAGGTCATCCTGGTCAGGTGCTTCAACTTTCTGAATTTCGTGTGAAGTACGGAAGCCATCAAAGAAATGAAGGAAGGGAACCCTTGTTTTAATGGAAGTCAGATGGGCAACCGCCGCCAGGTCCATTACTTCCTGAACAGATCCGGTGGCCAGCATGGCAAAACCTGTCTGGCGTGTTGACATCACATCACTGTGGTCGCCAAAAATGGAAAGCGCCTGGGCCGCAAGGCTTCTCGCCGAAACGTGAAAAACACCGGGAAGAAGCTCTCCTGAAATTTTGTACATGTTCGGTACCATCAATAACAGTCCCTGGGAAGCGGTGAAGGTAGATGTGAGGGCTCCACTCTGAAGTGAACCATGAACAGCTCCCGCAGCTCCTGCTTCTGATTGCATCTCTGCCACTTTCACGGTCTCACCGAAAATGTTCTTTCTGCCATTGGCCGACCACTCATCCACATGCTCTGCCATGTTGGAAGATGGAGTGATGGGATAGATGGCAGCCACCTCACTGAACATGTAAGCAATATGCGCTGCGGCATAATTACCGTCACATGTCATGAAATTCTTCTTATTTGCCATGATATTTTTACTTAAATATTTAAATTACAACTAGTTAACTAATTCAACCGAAGTCAACCAAAATTAGTAAAATAGCCTCAATTGTGAACGAAATAACGGAATTTAAATTCATTACAAATAAACAAAAAAGTGACGGCGTCTGCCGTCACTTTTTTATATGATTTGTATCAGATCAACCACTGTTCATGGAGATCAGGAACTCTTCGTTGGTGGCTGTTTTTACAAGCCGGTCACGAAGGAATTGCATGGCCTCAACCGAGTTCATGTCGGAAAGGTAATTCCTGAGTATCCAGATCTTATCAAGCATAGGCTTGTCAAGCAGCAAGTCCTCGCGGCGGGTACTGGATGGATTAACATCCACCGATGGATAAACCCGCTTGTTGGAAAGCTTCCTGTCAAGCTGCAGTTCCATGTTGCCAGTTCCCTTAAACTCTTCGAAGATCACTTCATCCATCTTGGAACCGGTCTCGGTCAGTGCCGTGGCAAGGATGGTCAAAGATCCACCATCTTCAATATTCCTGGCAGCGCCAAAGAAGCGTTTGGGTTTATGAAGCGCATTGGCATCCACACCACCAGAGAGAACTTTTCCGGAAGCCGGGGAAATGGTATTATATGCACGTGCCAGACGGGTGATGGAGTCCAGCAGGATCACTACATCATGGCCACATTCCACCAATCTTTTGGCTTTTTCCAGAACAATATTGGCGATTCTTACGTGGCGTTCTGCAGGTTCGTCAAATGTTGAAGAGATCACCTCAGCATTCACGTTCCTGGCCATATCGGTTACCTCCTCGGGGCGCTCGTCGATGAGCAATACGATCATGTATACCTCAGGGTGGTTGGCGGCAATGGCATTGGCCACATCCTTCAGAAGGACTGTTTTACCGGTTTTTGGCTGAGCAACGATCAATCCACGCTGTCCCTTTCCAATGGGCGCGAACATATCAACGACCCTTACAGAAAGGTTATGCTGACCCTGGCCAACCAGCGTAAACTTCTCATCGGGAAAAAGTGGCGTCAGATAATCAAATGGAACGCGATCACGAATGAAATCAGGACTGCGGCCGTTGATCTCCTCAACCTTAATCAGTGGAAAATACTTCTCACCCTCTTTGGGCGGACGTATGGTTCCGGTTACATTGTCACCGGTTTTCAGACCGAACAATTTGATCTGACTCTGGGACACATAAATGTCGTCTGGAGAGTTCAGGTAATTGTAGTCGGAGGATCTCAGGAAACCATAGCCATCAGGCATAATTTCCAGCACTCCGGAATTGGTAATCAGACCTTCGAAGTCATATTTATCAACCTCCCGGCGTTCGAATTGCCTCTTCTGGTGATCCTGCCTGTTGTCCCTGCGATCCGGGCGGTCACCCCCACGCTGTTCGTTGCGCTGGTCTCCGCGTTGCTCGTTGCGCTGGTCTCCGCGCTGCTCGTTGCGCTGGTCTCCGCGCTGCTCGTTGCGCTGGTCTCCGCGTTGTTCGTTGCGCTGGTCTCCGCGTTGTTCATTGCGCTGGTCTCCGCGTTGTTCGTTGCGCTGGTCTCCGCGTTGATCTCCACGCTCTCCCCTGTTTTGTGGCTTTCGCTGGGATTTATCATCACTTTTCCGTGGGCCCGCAGATCTGGGAGGCCTGCCGCCGGAAGACTGCTTCCTGGGCTCAGTGTCCTTTACATTCTCAGGAGTTGCTTTTACCTCCGGTTCTGTTTCGGTCTTTTCTGCAACGGCAGCAACATCAGAAGGCTTTTCCTTTTTAGGCCTTCCTGGTTTTCTTTTTGGCTTGGCCGGGGTCTCTCCCGGGCTGGAAGCACTTCTTTCATTTTTGGCACCCTCTTTTCGGGTAGCCTCTTTTCGGGGGGCATCCTTTTTCGAAGCCTTGCTTTCAGATACCACTATGGCCTGGGTGTCGAGTATTTTATATATTAAATCTTGCTTTTTAAAGGACTCTACTCGCTTTATCTTCAACCCTTTAGCAATATCCCGCAATTCAGCGAGAAGCTTCTTATTCAATTCAAGAATATCGTACATATATATTGGAAATTAATAAATAATCCGGTGCGGATAATTGTAAATCAAGATTGTTGGAAAAAAAAGAATGGAACAAATGTTCGTTAGAATGGAATTCTGATGCAATATTAAAGGAATTATAGTGAACTACCAAAAATAAATGGGATCAAAGAGGCTCAGGTTTGGTTTCATGAATAGTTTATCTATATTTAAGTTCACGTGTTGGGATTCATTCATTGAAACAAAACTTGGTTTTTTAACGTATAACGAGTCCCAACCATCACGAGAGGCATGAGGCAACTCAAGATCATCAAACAGGTCACCAACCGGGAAACTCCGTCCTTGGATAAATATCTCCATGAGATAGGAAAGGTTGACCTGATCACTGCCGAAGAGGAAGTGGAACTGGCCCGGAGGATCAAGAAAGGAGATGCTGAGGCCATGGAAAAACTGATCAAAGCCAACCTCCGGTTTGTGGTTTCAGTTTCCAAACAGTATCAGAACCAGGGATTGAGCCTCCCTGACCTGATCAACGAGGGAAATCTGGGATTGATCAAAGCAGCCCAGCGTTTTGATGAAACCCGCGGGTTCAAATTTATCTCTTACGCGGTTTGGTGGATCAGGCAATCGATCCTTCAGGCCCTGGCCGAACAGGCACGCATTGTGCGCCTTCCACTGAACAAGATCGGCTCCATCAATAAGATCAACAAAACCTTTGCCGAACTGGAACAAAAATTTGAGCGGGAACCCACCATTCTGGAAATCGCCCAGACCCTTGAACTGGCTCCCGAAGATGTGAAAGACGCCATCAGGAGTTCAGGGCGGCATGTGTCCATGGATGCCCCGCTGCAGGACGGTGAGGATGGAAACATGTACGATGTCCTGCTTAACGGTGAAACCCCTTCACCCGACCGCGGTCTCTTGAATGACTCCCTTCGCAAAGAAATTGAAAGGGCCTTAAGCACCCTTACTTACAGGGAAGCCAGTATCATCAGGCTCTATTTCGGTCTCAACGGAAAGCATCCCCATACCCTGGAAGAGATCGGTGAAGAGTTCAACCTGACCAGGGAGCGGGTAAGGCAGATCAAAGAAAAAGCCATCAAGAGGCTGAAGCACACCACAAGAAGCAAGATTCTCAAGAGCTACCTGGGCTAGCAGCCACTGATAATGGGAATTATTTCTTTTTTATGATACTTCCGGCACTGGATTTGTTTGAGTGTACTACCTCTGCATCACCCATATAGTGGATGTCCCCGGCGCTTGAAGCGCTCATGGAGATCTCTTTGGTGGCATGAACCCTTGCATCCCCGGCACTTGACGCACTCACATCAACGAATTCAGCTACCAGGTCAAAGGCGTGCAGATCGCCGGCACTACTCAGTGACACATCAAATTCTTTTACTTCACCGGAGAGTCGCACATCCCCGCTGGAGCTGATGTCCAGATTGATCCGGTCGGCCTCCACCTCCAGCTCCAGGTCTCCTGCGCTGCTTACATCCAGCCGCAGGTCGCCACAATGAAACGGAGTTTGTCCGTCACAATCCCCTGCACTGCTGATCTTCAAGGCCTCAAGGGATGGGAGGGTGACATGTACCTTTTTCGCTTTGGCACCCCTGATATTCACATTGTCTGTTCCCACCACAAGCATATTGCCTTTCAGTTCGGTTTCAATCACATCCAGCAGGTTATCATCAGCTTCCACAACTACCTTAAATTCATCCCCTTCACTAAGGAGCACATCAATTCCTGAACTGAGATGAACACCGGTGAATCCGGAGATATCCCTTGATTCCTCTACCACGTTGCCGCTACCGGTGATGTGGTTGTCCCAGCCTCCGATCACACATGAAGTAGATCCAATGGCAAGCAGGACGATACAAAAAAGTGCTGTTCTTTTCATCAGTAATTTTTTTGAGTGTTATGTATTTGGTCATCCAATAATAAAAAGACGCTGGAGAAAGCAAAATGTTACTCTACTTCAAGAACAAGTCCTTTCAGGTATTCACCCTCGGGGTGGAAAATACTGATGGGGTGATCCGGCGGTTGCGTCATCTGATGCAGGATCCTGACTTTCCTTCGCGCATTGGCTGCTGCCACAAAAATTGATTTCTTGAAATTCTCCTTGCTCACAGCCTGGGAGCAGCTGAAGGTAAACAGGATTCCTCCAGGGACAATTTGTTCGAGCGCCCTCTGGTTCAGTCTTTTATAACCCTGCAAGGCATTGTTCAGCACGTTCTGATGCTTGGCAAATGCCGGAGGATCCAGAATGATCAGATCATACATGGCCTCCATATCCCTTAAATAGGTGGATGCATCCATGGCAAAGGCCTCATGATGGGTTCCTTCCGGGAAATTCAAGTCCATATGCTCGCGGGTCAGGTCAATGGCTTTCCCTGAACTGTCCACACTGTGAACCAGATCTGCTCCTGCACCAGCAGCGTATACGCTGAATCCACCTGTATAGCCGAACATGTTCAACACCTTTCTGCCTTTTGCCCACTGACCAAGCAGTTTTCTGTTCTCTCTCTGGTCAATGAAGAAACCTGTTTTCTGACCCTCGGTCCAGTTCACATGAAATCTGAATCCGTTCTCCAAAACCTCACCCCTGGTCTGCATCACCCAATAAAAAGCCCGACCTGTTTTCAATCCCCGGTTTCTCAGGGAGGGTGGAATTGCTCTTATTATATATGGTATGTACTTCTGCACCGGCCACCTGTAACATGGCCTCCTGGATGGCCTCCAGGTTTTGATACATGCCAATGGAGTGCATCTGAACCACTGCGGCACCTCCATAGTAATCAATGATCAGCCCGGGCAGGCCGTCTCCTTCGGCATTGACCCACCTGAAAACATTGGTTTCGGGATTGGCCACAAGACCCAGCTTTCTCCCTCAGCTGCCAGGCCGAACCGATTCTGTCATTCCCAGAAATCCTGGTTCACCTCCACCGGGTTCAAAGCTCAGCACCCGGACTGGCGATGGAACCCTCCTGGTAATGCCCAGGCCAGGAATTCATCCTTGTTATCATAAACATCCACAAGCTCTCCTTCCCTGGCCGGGCCATGGATCTTTTTGATGGCTCCTGAAAACACCCAGGGATGATAACGCCTGAGCGATTGGTCTTTCCCCGATTTAAGAACTATTTTTGTTCGTTCAGTCCATATTGATCTGATAAGGCGTTTCTTAAGGCATTGTATATTTCAAGACAGATCCAGGCATCAGTGGCTGCATAACGCAATTGTGCTTCGGTGAGCAGATCTGCATCCCAGTTGGAGACCTGCTGTGATTTGGAGATCCGTTGCCCCAGCACGATGGCGCTCATCTTCTTTAATCCCTTTTCCTCGATTTGAAATGCTTGCACATATTGTTGCAAATCAAGGAATCCGCCGGGTTCAAAATTAAAATCGGACCGCATCCTTCTGATGTCATCGTTCAGTCCCGCTCCCACTTTCATAACCTCATCGCTGGAGAGCAATTCCAGCAGGCGTTCGGGATATCCCAGCCTGCTTACCCTGATGAGCCAGGCCTGACTCGGGATCGGACAATTGGATCAGAGAAGTGGGATAAACCTTTCCCTTTTTAAATGAAGGCCTGGTTTCCGTATCAAATCCAAGGATCGGATTGCCTGCAATGGCATCAAACTCCTTTCATGAATACCTCTTCCGATTCGATCAGGGTGATGGGCCCTTCAAACTGGATCAGCTCCAGTTGAGCCACCTCCTCTTTGCTAATCTCTTTCTGAAACATTATCATTCTGCACTTGGATCAATCCCGGACACATACAGTTCATGAAGCGCCAACAGGGAGCGTAAGAGCTTTTTTCCCCAGTGTTCAGCAAACCGTTCTTTCAACTCCCATACAGCATCATTCATCATTTCTTCAAGTCCCCTGCTGTATATGGTGGTAAAATCCCTCAGTTCCTGGTATACATCGGCCATATCCTCTGAAATGGTATGGGTTACCAGTTCGGAACGGTCAAATTCATCTTCTTCGGCGGGCCGAAGAATGTCATTGTGTCTTCCCAGTAGCTGTGCAATCCTCTGAAATATCCCGGACCAGTCCTGTTCGGTTACTGTTGGTTCTCCGGCGGATCTCAAACACAGGTTCGGTCTCTCCCAGCTTCACCATGGATGCATAGACTGTCGGAGAGATGGACCACCGCTTCTGAGATAAACTCCTTTCCTTCTGTCCCTTTAAGATCTTCAAGAAGGTGGCCAAATCATTGGCCGCCTTCACCAGTGCAATCACTGCTTCCGAATATACAAATGAATGGCTTTGCGGATTTTCATCTTGCATGGCGCAAAGATAATCAAAAGCCCTCAAATGAAGTCAGGCCTTTTTCAGGCTGATCTTCAGATCCTTTCCCCTGATCAGTTCTCCCTCTTCGATCAGGTCTTCGATCACACCAATCACCAGTCGGGTTCACCGCCTGACGCTTCTACCAGGGTCTCCAGATCCCGTCCTCCTTCCGAAAGGGTATCGACAACATGCCGCACGGATGCTAGAAAATTCCTCGCTTCCGGGCTCAGGCTTCTTTTTTCGCAACACAAACATCACAGCGGCCACAGCGCGGTGTATTGATTTGTCCAAAATAACCCAAGAGGAACTGGTTCCTGCAAAGGATTCCGAACGATGCATAGCGGATCATCTCCTTGATCCTGCTTTCATAGCGTTCCTTCCTGAATGTATAGCGCTCAGGTGAGATCAGCAGGTTTTTTTCATCGAGTCGCTCCTCCAGAAAAGTAATCACCGGAATATCCTTTCTGGGTATATAATGGATGATCTGCCTGGATGGAAAGTGCTTTCAGATAATTCATATACCCGTCCTTGCGACAGTCCTGACCGCCTGGCAAGGAAAGACTTCATCAATCTTAACATACTGGGTGAAAAATCCGCTGTAGGATCGAAGCAAGCAGCTTGATAAATCCATCAAATTCTGCATTTTTCACCTGGAAACTGTAGAGATCATCCCGACCTGTCCGAAACATGATCCGCGATGGATTGTTAAATGCTTCGGTGAGCGCAATATAACCCTCCCTCGACAGAATGCTAAAGGCACTGTGTGCCACCAGGGCATTGAACTTGTACCGTGAAGAAACTCCCCGAATTCAAAATCATACTGCTGTCCCTTCCCGCTTCCCAGGGGAACCTGAAGGAAATTGCACAGGGCCATATAAATTTCCCTGATCTTCGGAATCCCGGGAAAATTGACCTCGATCCGCTGTCTGGCCAATCGCTTTATCGGCCGGACTGTACAGACAGGATCGCCCAGGACTTCTCTCCGTCCCTTCCTGCCCTTCCTGCCTCCTGGAAATAGGCTTCAGGGGTATCGGGCAGATCCATATGGATCACAAATCGCACATCGGGTTTATCAATTCCCATTCCAAAGGCATTGGTGGCCACCATGACCCTGAAGCTGTTGCCTGTCCATTCCTGCTGTCTTTGTCCCTGTTCGTCCTGCTTCAGTCCTGCATGGTAATAATCCGGACGTGATATCCTTCCTGCTTCAAGCAACTCCGCAAGCTCCCTGCACTTTTTCCGGTTCCTGACATAGACAATTCCGCACCCTTCAAGGTTTCTGAATGATCCTGATCAAGTTCCCTGTTCTTATTTTCCGTTTGCCTGACCACATATGCCAGGTTTTCCCGGTCAAAGCTCTTGCTGAGCAGGTTCTTTTTCTGAAATCAAGCCGCTCCTGGATATCATCGCAAACCTCCGGTGTGGCAGTGGCAGTCAGGGCCAGACAGGTACTCCCTCAAGTATCTCCCTGAGCGAACTGATTTCCAGGTAGGAAGGCCTGAAATCGTAGCCCCACTGGGAGATACAGTGTGCTTCATCCACAGCCATCAGGTTCACATTCATGTCCCTCACCCTGGTTTGAAACAAATCGGTACTGAGTCGTTCAGGAGATACATAGAGAAACTTGAAATCTCCAAAGATGCAATTGTCCAGCGTGACTGATTTCATTCCGGGTCATTCCCGAATGAATGGCAACCGCTTTGATCTTCCTCTTGTCAACTGATCCACCTGGTCCTTCATCAGGGCAATCAGGGGGGTAACCACAATGCAGATTCCCTCCATGGCCAGGGCCGGAACCTGGAAAGTAATGGATTTCCCTCCCCCGGTTGGCATCAGTGCCAGGGTGTCCTCTCCCGGCAAGGACCGAATGGATGATTTCTTCCTGCAAGGGGCGGAATTCGGAATATCCCCAGAACGGGTCAGAATGGCTCTGAAATCTTCAAGATCAGCTAAGCTTTTTTTTTGTAATTTTGCCACATTTAAATTTAACCAAATTCTCATACAATGTCGTTCGCCCAGGATAAAATCGCTTCCGAAGGACTTAACCTTCGATGATGTGCTTTTGCTTCCGGCCTATTCAGAAGTCCTTCCCAGAGAAGTGGATATCAAATCACAGTTCTCCAGGAACATCATGCTGAATACTCCCATTGTATCAGCTGCCATGGATACGGTTACTGAAGAGAAGCTGGCCATCACCATTGCCCGGGAAGGTGGAATCGGCGTGATCCATAAGAACATGCCCCTGGAAGAGCAGGCCAGCCAGGTCAGAAGGGTGAAAAGGGCCGAAAGTGTGATGATCCATGAGCCCATCACCATCAGCAAAGAAGGAACAGTCAGTGATGCTCTGAATCTGATGAAAGAGTATAAGATCGGTGGAATCCCTGTGGTGGATGAGAACAATATCCTGATCGGTATTGTCACCAACCGGGACCTGCGTTTTCAGCAGGATATGGATCGGTCCATCGATGAGGTAATGACCAAAGACAACATCATTACCACCACACAGAATACGACCTGGCAGAAGCGGCAAAATCCTCCAGGCACATAAGATTGAAAAGCTGCCGGTAGTGGACGATGATCACAAACTGATCGGACTGATCACCTATAAGGATATTACCAAATCCAAGGACAGGCCCAATCCTGCAAGGATAGCAAAGGCAGGTTGAGGGTTGCTGCAGCAGTCGGAGTTACAGCAGATATCCTTGAACGGGTGGCAGTCCTGGAAGAAGCAGGTGTGGATGCAGTGGTCATTGATACAGCCCACGGTCATCACATAGGCAGTGATCGAAAGCCTGAAGAAGGTGAAAGCAAAATTCCCGGACCTGGACGTGGTGGTTGGAAATATTGCAACTGCAGAAGCAGCCAAGGCCCTGGTCGAAGCAGGTGCCGATGGCATCAAGGTGGGCATTGGTCCGGGATCCATCTGTACACCAGGGTGATTGCCGGAGTGGGTGTTCCCCAGCTGACCGCTATTTATGATGTGGCCAATGCCATCAAGGGATCGGGAGTTCCGGTGATCGCAGATGGAGGAATCCGTTATTCGGGAGATATTGTGAAAGCACTGGCAGCCGGTGCCAGTTCCATCATGGCCGGCTCACTTTTTGCAGGGGTGGAAGAATCTCCGGGTGAAACCATCATCTACAATGGTCGAAAATACAAATCATACCGGGGAATGGGATCCCTTGAAGCCATGCAGCACGGATCCAAGGACCGCTATTTCCAGGATATGGAAGATGATATTAAAAAACTGGTTCCGGAAGGAATCGCAGCCAGGGTGCCCTTTAAAGGAAGCCTGACTGAGGTAATCTACCAGATGGTCGGTGGACTCCGGGCAGGAATGGGATACTGCGGGGCAGCGGACATATCACCCCTTCAGAAGGCAAAATTTGTCAGGATCACCAATGCAGGCGTTCAGGAAAGCCACCCGCATGATATAACCATCACCACGGGAAGCTCCAAATTACAGCAGATAATATATCAATTACAGACTCGTTTTAAATAAAACATAATTCATGAAAATGAAAAAGAGTATACTCTTCATTGGTCCTTGCGGCCATATCAGTCAATGGTACTTTTTAGTCAGGAAAAGCTGTACTGATGACCATTGCCGATGAAGAGGTTAATTGGAAGAGTTTGAAAGGATCTACAGAAAGAACAACAACGAAACCTCACTGAACCAACAGACCCCCGAGGAATACCTGGAACTGTTCATCAATTTCAAGCTGAAGGTAAAGGAAGCTGAAGCACTGGGCATGGATACCACCCCCAAATTCATCAATGAACTGGAAGGATACCGGGCACAGCTTGCCAAACCCTACCTGACAGATGATGAGACCAAAGAGAAGATGATGAAGGAGGCATATGAAAGATCAAAACGGATGTCAATGCAAGCCATATTCTGATCAAATTACCCCCCAATCCCACTCCCGGAGGACACACTGGCAGCCTATGAGAAGATTACGGAAATCAGGGAACGAATTGTGAACGGAGAAGAATTTGAAACAGTGGCCAGGGCAACTTCGGATGATGCATCTGTAAGAAGAAACGGCGGCAACCTGAATTATTTCACAGTATTTTCCATGATCTATCCATTCGAAAATGTTGCCTATACCACTCCCATTGGAGACGTCAGTATGCCTTTCAGAACCAATTACGGGTACCATATTCTGAAGGTCATGACCGAAGGCCGGCACGGGGACAGATTAAAGTGGCACATATTTTTGTGACACCTGAAGGGATGGATGAGGAGCAGAAAAAATCAGCCTATGAAAAGGCACAAATGATCTATGATAGTCTCAGATGGGAGCTGATTTGCGCTATATGGCCAAGACATATTCCGAAGATCCCAATTCGGCCCGAAGGGAGGGAAAATCCCTGGTTTGGAACCGGCCGGATGATCCCGGAATTTGAGGATGCCTGTTTTCCATTGAAAACAAAGGAGATTATACAAAACCTTTCAAATCCTCCTATGGATGGCACATTATCAAACTGATAGATAAAAAGGGATTGGAGCTTATGAGGAAATGAAACCCGAACTCGAGGAGAAAGCCAACCGTGGAGACAGGAGGAAATATCAGAACAGATGCGGTATGTGAATAAACTTAAAACAGAATACGATTCACTGAAAATCCGGAAGCATTGAAAAGGTATATACAGACAGTTGACACTACTTTGCTTAAGGGTAAGTGGGAGGAGCCGGCCTTAAAGAAGACGAGACTCCGCTCTTCAAAATCGGGGATCAAACCGTTACCACTGGAGAATTCGTAGCATATATCCTGAAAAAGCGACCAGGGGAAAATCAAGGCACATCAGGTCCTACGTGGATGATGCTCTATAAAGAATTCACAGCAGATGAGATCATCAATTACGAAGAATCCATACTGCCGAAAAATATCCCGAGTTCAGGTATATATATGAGGAGTACCACGACGGAATCCTCCTGTTTGACATCATGGAACAGAAAGTCTGGTCGAAAGCGGTTTCCGACACACTGGGGCTGGATGCTTTCCAGGAAAGCCACAAAGACGATTACATGTGGCAACAACGAAGCGATGCCGTTGTGGTTACCTGCGAGAAGGTGTTGATGTGGAGGGGTTCGGAAAGCGTACAAGAAGATTGCCAAAGGCAAACTTGATGAGGCTGCTCTGAACAGACATTTTGTTCCAATGATACTGTGGCCTGCATTACACTTGAAGAGATGCTGGTTGAGGAGGGGGAAAATGAGATGGTGGATGCCATGAAAGGCAAATCCGGACTGGGGCCTGTTGTATCTAAGGATGGTTCGAAGAGTTTCGTTATCATCAGAGGAGTTCAATCACCTACACCAAAAGCGCTGGACGAAGCCAGGGGACAAATTACCTCAGATTATCAGACCTACCTGGAACAGGAGTGGATTAAAACGTTAAAACAAAAGTATCCTGTTGAGGTGGACATGAGTCTCCTCTCAGGGATTAAGCCCTGACCATGAGAAAATACCCGGTCCTGATCCTTTTATGTTTGCTGTCTGTACATGGATGTACCCTGTTCAATGTGAAAAACCACGAAGAACCGGTTGCCAGGGTCTTCGAACACCATCTCTACCCTTCCGATCTCGACAAGGTTATTCCCGATGGTACCTCAAGTCAGGACAGCATGATCCTTGCCAAAAGGTATATGGAGACCTGGGTCAAGGACCAGTTGATGGTGCACAGGGCCGAACAATCCCTTACCGAGGAGCAGAAAGATTTTGAAAAACAGATTGCGGAATACCATCGTTCCCTGCTGATCTATACCTACAGGCAGAAATTGTTACAGCAAAAGCTGGATACAGTGGTAACCATGGATGAGATACAGGTCTACTACCAGGAGAACATCAATAACTTCATCCTGGGACAGGATGTGATCAAGGGAACCTATATCAAAGTCCCCCTCACTTCACCCAGACAGGCTGAATTGCGAACCTGGTCGCATAACAACGGAGCAGATGACCTGGATCAGATGGAAAAGTATTGTATTAGTTATGCTGAGAAATACAGTGATTTTAACGATACATGGATCTATTTTTCTTCCATTAAACCCCAGTTGCCCATGACCATATCACAGCCATCCAGGTACCTGAGGTACAACAGGAATCTGGAGACAACTGATCACCTATACCGCTACTTCCTTCATATCAGCGATCACCTCCCCGAGGGTGAGGTTGCTCCCCTGGAGATGGTATATAATGATATCACGAACATCATCCTGAACAAGCGGAAAATCGAGTTCTTCCAGGATCTGGAGCAACGGGTATACAGTGATGGAGTGACCAGGAACCAATTTGAAATTTATCAATAGGACACCAATGAAACGAATTATATACCTCATTGCAGGATGCATTATTTCTGTCAGTGCCATGTCTCAACCCCTTATCATCGACAGGGTGGTGGCCGTGGTTGGAGATTTTCATATACTGCAATCGGATGTAGAGCAACAATACCTTCAGATGAAGATGTCGGGACATGTACGTGCCATCAGATGCCAGATGTGAGATATTCAACCAGCTGATTGAACAGAAATTATTGATGGCCCAGGCAAAGATTGATAGTGTGGAGGTGGGGCCCGACCAGGTGGAAATGCAGATGGAATCAAGGATGGATTATTTCATCAGCCAGTTCGGTGATGAGAAAGAGATGGAAGCCTATTTCAATAAGTCCATGTTTGATATCAAGGACGATCTCAGGGAAGCCATTCAGGAACAGATGGTCACACAGGAGGTAAGCTCCTCCATTACAGATGATATATCAACCACACCTTCCGATGTAAAAAGTTTTTTCAGGTCGCTGCACCCCGACAGCATTCCTTATATCAACACGGAGGTGGAACTGGCACAGATCATCGCCTATCCTGCATACAGTGAGGAAGCTATTTTCCAGGTGAAAGAAAGACTGCTGGAGCTGCGAAAACGGGTTCAGGACGGAGAAGATTTCGGAACACTGGCCATCCTCTATTCCGAAGGCCCCAGTGCATCCCGGAGAGGAGAACTGGGTTTTATGATGCGGAGTGAACTGGACAAAGCCTATGCAACGGAGGCATGGTCTTTGAAACCCGGCCAGGTATCCAAAATTGTAGAGAGCTCCTTCGGCTTTCACATTATCCAGATGATTGAACGGCGGGGCGACAGGGCCAATACCAGGCACATCCTGATGAGACCCAAGGCCGATGCCAATGCAAAGCAGAAAGCCATCCACAAACTGGATAGTCTGCGAACGGTGATCAAGGCGATTCCATCACATTTAACATGGCGGCCAAACGATACTCGGAAGATAGAAGACCAGTGTGAACGGGGGACTGATTGTAAATCCGCAGACCATGGCCGCTACTTTCGAACTGGATCAGCTTCCCACCAAGGATTATTACATGATCCGGAATATGGAGGTGGGTGATCTCACTGAGCCCTACGAATCGACCGACCACAATAACAAGGCCTGTTACAAGCTCCTGTACCTGAAAAAGAGGACCGAACCTCACCGCGCCAATTTGAAACAGGACTACCTGCTTGCTTCAGAACATGGCATTGCAAAAGAAAAACCAGGAGGTAATGAGTGAGTGGTATGGGGATAAGAAAGAAACCACCTATATCAGGGTGGATAATTCCTTCAAGCACTGTGCCCTTTTGGTGAGCAGACCAGCCAGAAATGATCACATCCAGGCATAAGCGTATCTTCTCTGACATGCTTGCTGATCTCTGCGTGCTGATGTTATCTCCATTTCCTGAGTGCCCAGAAGGTCACCAGGCTCGAGATTATGAATGCCGAGCTTACCGCCTATGATATAAAAATCGGCAAGGATGCCCGAAAACTTATTGGGAATGTGCAGCTGAAGCATGAGGATGTGTCATGTCCTGCGATTCGGCCTATTTCTATCCTTCATCGGGTTCGGTGGATGCATTCAGCAATGTAAAGGTGCCAGGGGGATACCCTCACACTGACCGGGGACCGGGTCCATTATAACGGAGATACACAAAACTGGCGAGGGTGCGCAATAATGTGAAACTGGTCAACAATGAAATCACTCTTCGAACCGATATCCCTGAATTATTACCGGGCGATGGAGATTGCCACCTACATGGGCGGAGGAATCCTTACCCAGGAGGACAGCAGGCTGACCAGTGGAAGAGGGACGTTTTCTGTGGATACCGAGATCTTTCTTCTTCATGGATAGTGTGGTCATCACCAATCCCGAGTACACCATCTATACAGACAGCCTGAAATATGATACCCAGACAGAAATATCCTATTTCTTCGGTCCCACGGAAATCATCAATGATGAACGGTACATCTATTGCGAAAACGGATGGTATGATACCCGGAACGATATTTCCTTTGTTACCGACAATGCCTACCTGGAAGAGGCCGGGCGAACACTCAGAGGAGATACACTATATTATGAAGCTGAAGAGGGATTTGGGAGGGCCAAGTCAAATGTGGAATTGATCGATACGGCAGAGAACATGATCCTGAAGGGAAATTTGGCCTCTATTACAGTGATCAGGATTATGCCATGGTCACCGACAGCGCCCTGATGATCCAGGTGGACGGAACAGATACCATGTATGTGCATGCAGACACCCTCCGTTCCATTCAGAATCCCGATCCTGGAAGAGCAGAGCCGCATCCTGAAAGCATATTACAAAGTAAAGATATATCGTCCGGATATCCAGGTAATGTGTGATTCGCTGGTATATATTGAGGCTGACAGCACTTTCGATTTTTTTGGTGAACCGGTACTGTGGTCCGATGAAAATCAGCTTACTGCCAGCCAGATCAGGGTAGTCATGGTCGATCAGCAACTGCACAGGATGTATCTTACCGGGGTGGCATTTGTGCATCACCAGAAAGATTCCGTAAAATTTGACCAGATGCGGGGAAAAGAGATGACAGGTTATTTTACCAGACAACAAACTTACCAGGATCCTTGTGACCGGGAACGGACAGACCATCTACTATGCTGTAGACAAGGAGGTAATCGTCGGGGCCAATAAAACCGAGTGCTCCGATCTGATAATCTACCTGAAAGACAATAAAATTTCGAAGGTGAATTACATGACAAAACCGGATGGCACCTACTATCCCCTTGAATTATTGCCAGCAGAAGAAGCACAACTAAGCGATTTCAAATGGGTGGAGGAGTGGCGGCCCCTGAATTACCTGGATGTATACAGGTGGAAAGACTGAATGCACGCTAGCTGGCGTAATGGGTAGTGGTACTGGTAGAGGCTGGTGGATAGGTTAAATAAAGGGGCGCTGGCTCCTTTTTAGTATTCATCTTCGTTAAAGAAGAAATCATCTTTACTTGGATAATCGGGCCAGATATCTTCAATGCTCTCATAAACATCGCCCTCATCCTCAATTTCCTGTAAGATTTTCAATTACTTCCATGGGTGCGCCTGATCTGATGGCAAAGTCAATTAATTCTTCCTTGGTGGCAGGCCAGGGTGCATCTTCAAGTTTAGAGGCTAATTCCAGGGTCCAGTACATCGACGAGCAATTTTAATTAAACTATAGGTGCCTGTTTTGTGCCGCAAAATTAAAAAAAAAATTAAATCCTACAACACGCTGTTTCCAGGGCTTCTGTTTAACCCCATAAAGGCTGCAATTTTCCTTGAAAAAACGAAAAAATAATCTGATAATCGGTTATAAAATTGCAATACATCTTCCTGAATATTAACTTCCTGACCAAGCTTCAGTATGGTCCTTTCTGTCCGCCTGCAAACAGTCCGGGCAACATGAGCCTGGGAAACAGCCGGATGTCCACCTGGAATAACAAAGGAGTGTAAGGGCTCCAGGGAAGCATCCATTTCATCAATTCTCTCTTCCAGAAACTTGACCTGCTCCTCCCCCACCACCGGAAAACCAGCGGACTATCATCAAAATCAGCGGCCAGTACCGAAGCCGTAGCCATCTGAATATCCAGGATCGTCAGAAGTTCTTCTCTAATCTCTGGATCATCCACCATGTCCCGTAACAGGGAGGTATGGGCCATCAGTTCATCCACTGTCCCGTAGGCTTCGATCCTTGAATGGTATTTAGGAACCCTCCTGCCTCCGATCAATGCGGTCTCCCCTTTATCTCCACCTTTGGTGTATATACTCCGATTTTTTAACCATCATTCGCTATGTATCAGGATTTTCATTGATCTCGATCTTATCGATCTCACCGTCCAGCAAGCGGATGATGCGGTGTGCATACCGGGCAATGGATTCTTCGTGGGTCACCAGGATGATGGTATTCCCCCTTGAATGAATGTCGCCGAACAGCTTCATGATATCCACGGATGTTTTTGAGTCCAGGTTCCCCGTGGGCTCATCGGCCAGAATGATGGAAGGATTGTTTACCAGGGCCCGGGCCACAGCCACCCGCTGTCGCTGTCCACCTGACAATTCGTTGGGCCTGTGGTCCATCCGGTCAGCCAATCCCACATCATCCAAGGTTTTTTTGGCTTTCTCAACCCTTTCAGTTTTCCCAACCCCGGCATAGACCAGTGGCAGCGTCACATTCTCAAGGGCCGTGTAGCTGGGAAGCAGATTGAAAGTCTGAAAAATGAAACCGATCTCCTTGTTGCGGATCTCGGCAAGCCGGTTGTCATCCATTTTACTCACATCGGTTCCGTTCAGAATGTACTGCACCGCTCGTGGGTGTATCCAGGGCACCCACCAGGTTCATCAGTGTGGACTTCCCCGAACCCGATGGCCCCATGATGGCCACATACTCATTTCGTCTTGATCTCAATATCCACCGACCGGAGTGCTTCAACGGTAATGGATCCGATGTAATAGTTCTTTACAATTTTATCCAGGCTAATAATTGTTTCCATAATTCCAGGTATTGAACACGAAAGTAAGCAATATCGGGAAGATTCAATTCAAAAAACATCTAAAACTTAATCTTTAGATGCACTTCATTCAGATCCTCTCCTAAGTAAGAGGATCCCCATATGGTACAGATCAATGCTAACCCTTACCTCGGGCCAAAGAATCACCTCTTTCCAGGCTCTGTTCATCTCCTTCGACCAGTAGATGTCATCCATGATGATCACAGCCTCCTTCCCGGCTTTTCCGATGATCTCGCGTGCATACCGGATGGTGGGCTCATACTGGTGGTTTCCATCCACAAAAGCCAGGAAGCGGCCAGGCAATACGGGTATCAGCTCTTCCAGTTTCTGATCCATTTCACCCCAGTGTATGGAGACCGATCCGAAACCAAGGCGGCACATGAGCTGTGCTGCAAGGCTTGCGCGGTCTGTATTCCCTTCAATGCTATGCAAAGGTATATCGGGAGAACCCGACGCAAGGTACATGGTGCTGATTCCCAATCCGGTACCCAACTCCAGGATCATCTCAGGCCCGAACCACCGACTGCATCTGTAAAGCAATCCTCCATACTTTTCTGTGACAGAGGAGCCCCGGGCAAAGGACCGGACCGAACGGGTTTCGGATGGATCCACGTTAGAGCTGGCCCCCAGCTTCCCTGCGGGGATTTTGGATCTGTCTCTTTTCAGCTTCCGGTGCTCCTCCATGATCGCCCGCGGCACCTTTGCCCCTGATGCATTAAACACCACATCATGGATGAATTCAAACAGGTAGGGAGAATGGATCCCGTGGCCCTTCCGGTACTTCAGTTGAAAGAAATGCTCCAGGTATTTAAGGATCCGCCAGATCATGAATGGGCTTTGCAGTAAAATACTAATTTTACATAAATTGCTTCACGCATGCAACAATATTTAAAGCAAGACATCCAGTTTCTTCCGGGGGTGGGGCCCAAAAGGGCCGAATTGCTGCGTGAAGAGCTCCATATTTCCACCGTAGAGGATCTGCTCACCCATTACCCTTACCGCTATGTGGACAGGAGCCGGTTTTACAAAATATCAGAAGTAACTTCGGATTTGCCTTTCATCCAGATTCGTGGAAAGGTGTATGGATACGCTTCCATCGGGAAGGGAAGAGGAAAAAGACTGGTGGCAGACTTCAGGGATGATTCGGGACGCATCCAACTCGTCTGGTTCAAGGGAGCCAAGTGGATTCCGGAAAACCACCCTGTGGGGAAGGAATTGGTGGTCTTCGGACGCCCATCGGTTTACAACCGTAAACTGAACCTGGTACATCCCGATCTGGAGGACCCGGAAAAAAAGCATGTGATCAGCTCCAGCCTCCAGGCGGTCTACTCCACCACCGAGAAACTGAAGGACCAGTACCTGAATTCAAAGGCCATCAGCAAGCTTTTGGCCAACCTGATCAAAGGACTCCCCTCGAAGTTCGAGGAGACCCTTCCCGCCTGGCTCCTTCAATCGCTCAATCTGGTGAACCTGGATTCGGCCATGCGTCACATCCACTTCCCGGATACACCTGCCCAGTACAAACAGGCCGAGCTAAGGCTGAAATTCGAAGAACTGTTCTACATCCAGTTAAACATCCTCCAGGGAAAGACCAGCAGGAACAGGCAGTTCAGGGGAAACATATTTGAAACCGTAGGAGAGACCTTCAATACATTTTACAGGGAACACCTGCCCTTTGAACTGACCGGCGCACAGAAAAAGGTGATGAAGGAGATTCGGCGGGATATGGGTTCGGGAAAGCAAATGAACCGGCTCCTCCAGGGTGATGTGGGGAGCGGGAAGACCCTGGTAGCACTGATGTCCATGCTGATCGCCATGGACAATGGCTTCCAGTCCTGCATCATGGCTCCCACAGAGATTCTGGCCCAGCAGCATTTTAAGAGCATCAGCAAATTCCTGGAAGGAATGGATGTGAGGGTGGAACTGCTCACCGGGTCTGTCAAAAAGGCAGACCGGACTCCGATCCACGAAGGATTGCTCGACGGATCGCTCAACATCCTCATTGGGACCCATGCCGTGATCGAGGATGTGGTTCAGTTCAAACGACTCGGACTGGTGGTCATCGATGAGCAGCACCGTTTTGGCGTAGCCCAGAGGGCCCGTCTCTGGAACAAAGCCGATGTACTGCCCCATGTGCTGGTGATGACAGCCACTCCCATTCCCCGCACCCTGGCCATGACCCTCTACGGTGACCTGGATGTATCGGTCATCGACGAGTTACCCCCCGGAAGAAAACCCATAATAACCCGCCATTCCTACGATTCCAAAAGGCTCCAGGTCTTTGGTTTTCTGAAGAAGCAACTGGCCGAAGGCAGGCAGGCCTACATCGTCTACCCGCTGATCAGGGAGTCCGAGACCATGGACTACAAGGACCTGGAAGACGGACTGGAAAGCATCTCCCGGGCCTTTCCCCCACCCCAGTACCAGGTAAGCGTGGTGCATGGCCAGATGAAACCCGAAGAGAAGGAGGCCTCCATGAAACATTTCATCGAGGGACGCACCCACATCATGGTGGCCACCACCGTGATCGAGGTGGGCGTGGATATCCCCAATGCCACTGTGATGATCATTGAAAGTGCCGAACGTTTTGGTCTCTCCCAGATGCACCAGCTTCGGGGGCGTGTGGGTCGAGGTGGAGATCAGTCCTATTGCATCCTGATGTCGGGTTACAAACTCTCCGATGAAGGCCGTAAACGGCTGGATACCATGGTGGCCACCAACGATGGATTTGAAATAGCCGAAGTGGACCTGAAACTGCGGGGCCCTGGCGATATAGAGGGCACCCAGCAGAGCGGTGTTCCCTTTAACCTGAAGATCGCCCACCTGGGAAAGGACGGCCAGATCCTGCAGCTGGCCCGGGACACGGCCGAATCAATCATCGAAGAAGACCCCGATCTCTCTCTTGAGAAAAACTGGCTTTTCGCCAAACATGTGAAGAAGGGCAATCCCCAGCGTATCGATTGGAGGAGCATCAGCTGAAAGTTATTTAAATCCAGAATAAATAGTTGTGAAATAGCATTTATATGATCTTCAGCAAGTGAGAATCACCCAACATCAATAATTTTGTGCCATGATTGACCACGACGGGATCATTGAGCATATTGAAAGGGACGTGGCGCATGTGAAGATCAACAGTGAATCTGCATGTGCAGCCTGTCATGCCAAAGGGGTTTGCGGTGCTGCTGATCAGGAAGAGAAATTCCTGGACATCCATTTGAACGGTGTGGAATATAATCCCGGGGAAGTTGTCAGGGTCCTGGTGGCCAGGAGACTTGGCTTTAAAGCGGTAGCCCTGGGTTATGTGTATCCCTTCATCGTGCTTATGGCAGTACTCATCATACTCACAGCTGCAGGCGTCAATGAACTTAAAGCGGGATTGATGGCTTTGCTTTCACTCCCACCCTACTACCTGGTTTTATATCTTGCCAGGGATCGCATTGAAAAAACATTTACATTCAGTATACAGAAAACTCAGACGGTGCAATGAGTCAGATCATTCTCTTTACCATTATCACGCTGGTCGCCATTGGTGCTGCTGCAGCGATAATCCTGTACTTCGTAGCACAGAAATTCAAAGTATTCGAAGATCCGAGGATCGACCAGGTGGAAGAGGCGCTTCCTGCAGCCAATTGCGGCGGCTGCGGTTTCGCAGGTTGCCGGAATTTTGCTGAAGCCCTGGTGAAAAAAGATGATTGGGGAGACATGTTCTGCCCGGTTGGTGGTAACGATACCATGGCCAAAGCCGCTGCCATTATGGGCAAGGAGGCCATTGAACAGGCACCCAGGGTGGCAGTGGTCAGGTGCAATGGGGCTCCGGAATTCAGGCCCAGGCTCAATGTGTACAATGGAGCTGCTACCTGTGCCATAGTGCACAGCCTCTACATAGGAGAAGGGGGATGCCCCCACGGATGTCTGGGTGAGGGTGATTGTGTGGTGGTTTGCGATTTCGATGCCATTCATATGAATCCTCAAACGGGCCTTCCGGAGGTTGTGGATGACAAATGTACAGCCTGTGGTGCATGCGTGGATGCCTGTCCCAGGGACATCATCGAACTGCGCAAGAAGAACAAGAAAGACCGCAAAATATTTGTCAGCTGTATCAACGAGGAAAAGGGTGCAGTGGCCAAAAAGAATTGCAGCGTGGCCTGTATAGGATGCTCCAAATGCTTCAAGGTATGCCCATATGACGCCATTACCATGGAGAATAACCTGGCATTCATCGATTCAGAGAAATGCAAACTCTGTCGCAAGTGCGTCCTGGAATGTCCAACAGGAGCCATACTTGAGCTGAACTTTCCTCCGAAAAAACCCGCTGTAACAGAAAGCGCTGATGCAGAAACAAAATAAACGATCCGATGAGTCTTAAAACATTCTCAAGAGGTGGTATCCATCCTCCGGAAAACAAGCTTTCATCAGGGATGGCCATCCAGGTACTCCCCCCACCCGATGTAGTGGTCATTCCAGTTTCCCAGCATTTGGGTGCCCCGGCAAAAGTGTTGGTAAACCGCGGAGATGAGGTTTTCGTGGGTCAGATGATTGCTGAGGCTGCCGGATTTATCTCAACCAACATTCACTCCTCTGTATCGGGAAAGGTATTAAAAGTGGACAAGTTCCCGGACAGTTCAGGCTACCGGAACATGGCAGTTCAGATCCAGGTGGAAGGAGACAAATGGAGTGAGGATATTGACCGTTCGGATGACGTGGTACCTCATACTGTGCTGGGACAGGAGGACATCAGAAAAAAGATTCTGGAAGCAGGTGTGGTAGGACTGGGTGGAGCCACCTTCCCTTCCCATGTGAAGTTGATGGTCCCCGGTGGCAAGACTGCCGAATACCTCCTCATCAATGGCGTGGAGTGTGAGCCTTACCTGACAGCCGATCACATGCTGATGATGGAGCGGTCTGAAGAGCTTGTGGCGGGGATAAAGCTGCTCATGAGAGGACTGGGTGTGGAGAAAGCAATTTTGGGTATTGAAAATAACAAACCCGATGCCATTGAGAAAATGAAAAAACTGACCAAGGGATCAGCCATCCAGGTTCAGGGTCTGAAGGTTAAATACCCGCAGGGAGGTGAAAAGCAACTGGTGCACGCCCTTTTGAAGCGGGAAGTGCCATCGGGAGGCCTGCCCATCGATGTGGGCGTGGTGGTCTTTAACGTGGGTACTGCATTTGCAGCCTATGAAGCCGTCATGAAAAGCCGGCCCCTCATTGACCGCGTGGTGACAATCACGGGAAAATCCATGGAAAAACCTGCCAATTACCAGGTCAGGATCGGAACACCTGTATCATACCTCATCGAAAAAGCAGGGGGATTACCCGGTGATACTGCCAAGGTGATCAACGGCGGACCCATGATGGGGAAAGCGCTTTCCAATCTGGATGTACCTGTGGTGAAGGGAAGCTCGGGCATTGTCCTGATCAGTGAAAAAGAAGCCCCTCGAAAAGAGGTCAAACCATGTATCAGGTGCACCCGCTGTGTGGGTGTATGTCCCATGGGACTTGAGCCCTATCTTTTGATGACCCTTTCCGAGAAAAAACGCTTTGAAAGGATGGAATCAGAAAAGGTCATGGATTGCATGGAATGTGGCAGCTGCAGTTATACATGTCCCTCGGCCCGCCCCTTGCTTGACTATATCAGGCTTGGAAAAGCTGAGGTAGGGAAAATCATGCGGTCAAGAAAAGCGGTGTAATACTATTAGGAAAAATCATATCCGATGAATAAACTCATTGTCTCACCATCACCCCATGCCTCCACCAGTGAGTCGGTCCCCTCCCTGATGTACGGGGTGATCATCTCACTGCTTCCTGCACTGGGTGTTTCGGTCTATTATTTTGGGATCGGGATGGTGATCGTCACCCTTGTGTCGGTCCTGTCCTGTGTTCTTTTCGAATTCCTTATCCAAAAATTTGTCCTGAAAGGCAAACCCACGCACCTGGATGGATCGGCCATCCTCACCGGGATGTTGCTCGCATTTTGCTTACCTGCCAACCTTCCCATCTTCATGGTGATGATCGGTGCACTGGTAGCCGTAGGGATCGGTAAAATGACTTTCGGTGGTCTGGGCAACAACATATTTAATCCCGCCCTCGTGGGAAGGGTATTCCTGTTTATCTCCTTCCCCGTGGCCATGACTTCCTGGCCTGAGCCCGGACAATGGATGAAATATACCGATGCACTGACCGGAGCCACTCCGCTGGGACTCATGAAAGAGGGGCTGGCCATGAAAACCGTGGGAGAGATAATGCCTGAGCTACCAACCTTCCTCAACCTGTTCCTGGGGAACATGATGGGTTCATCCGGTGAAGTGGCAGCCTTTGCCCTGCTCATTGGCATGATCTACCTTTTAATCAAAAAAATTATCACCTGGCATATTCCCATCTCCATCCTGGGTACCGTATTCATCTTTACGGGTATTCTCTGGCTGGCCAATCCCGACAGGTTTGCAGATCCCCTCTTTCACATGCTTACCGGGGGACTTTTGCTTGGGGCCATATACATGGCCACCGATTATGTCACCTCTCCCATGACCAACAAGGGAATGCTGATCTATGGAATGGGAATTGGGATTGTAACTGTCCTGATCAGGGTATTTGGTGCTTATCCGGAAGGGGTGCAGTTTGCCATTCTCATATTCAATGGATTTACGCCGCTTCTGAACAAGTATATCAAACCTAAAAGATTCGGAAAGGAGGTGTCACATGGCTAAGAAAGAATCAACCTTCGTGAACATGGTAGCCACCCTCCTGGTTGTCACACTGGTGGCAGCCGGATTACTGGGTTCTGTCTACGCGCTTACCAAAGAGCCCATCCGACTGGCAGAACTGAAAAAGAAAAATGAGGCCATCTCTGTGGTGGTTCCTGGATTTGACAATGAACCCTCAGTAGAGGTAGAAAAGTTATTTGTAGATGGCGACACCCTCTATCTGTATACCGCAAGGAAAGGGGAAGAGGTGCTGGGAACCGCAGTAGAAACCTTTACAAACAAAGGATTCAGCGGGGAATTCAAACTGATGGTGGGTTTCAGTCCCGATGGGGCTATCATTGATATAGCTGTGGTCAAACATTCAGAAACACCAGGGCTTGGTGACAAAATGGAACGGAACAAATCGGATTTCCATGTGCAGTTCATGGGTAGGCATCCAGAGGACTTTAATATTGCGGTTACCAAGGACCGGGGCGAAGTGGATGCAATCACCGCCTCCACCATCACTTCCCGTGCCTACTGCGATGCAGTGACGCGCGCTTATGGTGCGCTGAAGCAAGTGGAAAGTAAAAAGTTAAAAGTAACAAGTGAGTGAGGTTAAGGTGGTCTTTCACCTTTTACCTTTCACCTTTAACCTTGAATAAAATGAGTCAGTGGAAAAACTTTAGTAAAGGCTTTATCAAGGAGAACGCTGTATTCGCGCTCTTCCTGGGCCTCTGTCCGACCCTGGCGGTAACCACCTCTGCCATTAACGGGCTCGGGATGGGACTGGCGACTACCTTTGTGCTTGTCATGTCGAATGTGGTGGTGTCACTGGTGAAAAACCTGATCCCCGATAAGGTGCGGATTCCGGCCTTTATTGTGATCATTGCCACCTTTGTTACCGTGGTTGAACTGGTCATGAAGGGCTACGTCCCTTCCCTCTTCGATGCACTGGGACTTTTTATACCACTGATTGTTGTCAACTGCCTGGTTCTGGGAAGGGCCGAAGCCTTCGCCTCCAAGAATACAGTCTGGTCATCGCTGGTAGATGGAGCCGGAATGGGACTAGGATTCACCATGGCACTTACCGTCCTGGGGTCCGTCAGGGAGATCCTTGGAAGTGGAGCTTTTTTCGGAATGAAAATGATCAACGGTGATGGTATGCTGCTCTTCATCCTTCCCCCGGGTGCCTTCATTGTCCTGGGATACCTGATCGTTCTTGCCAATATGATAAAAGAGAAAACTGCCTGAGCATGGAATATATTCTGATCATAATCGCCGCTGTTTTTGTCAGCAACATTGTACTGAACCAATTCCTGGGGATTTGTCCCTTCATTGGCGTATCCAGTAAGGTAGAGACAGCCATTGGTATGACCGGTGCGGTTACCTTCGTCATGGTCATTGCCACCCTGGTCACTTACCTTATTTACAGCGCGGTGCTGGTTCCCCTGGATATTACCTACATGCGGACCATCACCTTCATCCTGGTCATTGCCTCCCTGGTTCAGCTGGTTGAGATCATCCTGAAGAAAATCTCACCTCCGCTTTACCAGGCCCTGGGGATCTTCCTCCCATTGATCACGACCAACTGTGCCGTCCTGGGTGTGGCCATACTGGCTGTCCAGAAAGACTTCAGCCTTCTGGAAAGTACTGTTTTCGCCATTGGAAATGCCCTTGGATTCGGATTGGCCCTGATCACCTTCTCCGGCATCCGGGAGCAGCTGGACTTGCTCAATGTCCCCAAACGTATGAAAGGTGTACCCATTGCTTTTATTGTGGCCGGACTGATGGCCCTGGCTTTCATGGGTTTTACAGGTATTGTATAGGTAAATGGTAATGGGTAATGGGTAATGGGTAATGGGTTGACTTCATTAGACATTGTCCACAGGTGAGGTACTGGACTTGCATTGAATCATTGCGTAACTTGTTGATTCAATTATCTAATCACCTAACAACTGTACCCATGAAAACAAATCTGATTACCATTCTTGGAGGCATCTGCATGCTCATAGCGTTCTCGTGCCAGGGTCCTGAAACCCTACCCTTCGAAGCAGACTTCACCGGTACCTACACTGCGTTTTATCCCGATTCAATCGTATGCGGACCCGGGTCCATGCATGTGATTGTGGATTGTACAGGGAAAAACGAGCTCCTGGGAGCGTTCACGTCACACTTTGACTTCTGTTCCGATAGTATGGGCTATTACCCGGGCCCTCAAATGGAAGCCTTCATGATTGCCGAAAGCGGGGACACTTTATTTATAGCATGTGCTGGCCAGGTGCTGCCAGGCAGGCTGGAAGACCACCCCGAACATGTGACCTCTTACTGGCGGGATCCCTTTGAAGTCCTTGGAGGCACCGGCAAATTCGAGGGCGCCACAGGCAGCGGCCTAACGGATGATTATAACAGCAGCGAGGATCAAAATTCCCACCACAGCTGGAAAGGAAGCATTACGCTGGTAAAGAAGTAAACCAAGCATTGAGCAAGGACGTAGTTAAGCATACAATCACCTTTGTAAAGGAGACCCTGGCAGGCGCCGAGGGGGGGCATGACTGGTTTCATATGGAACGGGTATGGAAAACTGCGAAGTATATCCAGAGAATTGAGGACCGGGGTGATCCGGAGATCATCGAGCTGGCTGCCCTTTTACACGATATATCCGATCCCAAATTCAATGACGGAGATGAAGAGAAGGGATCTCAGCTGGCATACAATTTTCTGATCAGGCAGGGTCTGCAACAGCAGAAAGCTGAACATATCCAGAAAATCATCAGGTATGTCTCTTTCAAAGGAGGTTTTAAACAGGTGCGGATCAACAGCATTGAATTCCAGATGGTACAGGATGCCGACCGACTGGATGCCATGGGAGCCATAGGAATCGCAAGGGCATTCAACTATGGGGGATTTAAGAACCGTCCACTTTACAATCCGGATGTACCGCTTCAGGAATATGAAAACTCAGCTGCCTATCACAAATCCGAGGCCCCCACCATCAACCACTTTTATGAAAAGCTTCTGAAGCTGAGGGATCTGATGAATACTCCCACAGGTAAACTCCTGGCAGAAGAGCGCCACAGCTACATGTTAGAATTCCTGGACAGGTTCTATAAAGAGTCTGATCCGGAACAGGTCCCTTGAGGCTACTTTACATTAGAACAGGAAGTTCAGATTGATATAAAGTCCGGAGTCCCCATCCTCTTTCTTGGCAGCCATCCCGTAATCCACCGTAACAATGAAGTTCTGGTTAATGGCAATGTGGACTCCTCCTCCAAATCCAAAGTGGGGAACCTCTTTTGCATCCAGATCGACCACTTGTTCAGGCCGGTCTTCATAACCGGGTTGCCCATTCACAGGATCGGAAGGAATTCCCGTTGCATTAAATTTGTATTTCTGTGTTACCATTCCGGCATCTGCAAAGGCCGAAAGGGCAATATATACGTTCTGGTTGAGCACGGTACCTCGCAACACCTTTGCCCTTAACTCCACGTTTCCATAGGCAAAACCATCACCCACAATCCGGTTCCGCTTGATACCCCGAACCGTTTTTGAACCTCCTACCCCGTCGGTGGCCAGCTTGGGCGCCGTATTGTACAGATAGGGAAGCATGTAAAAAGGCATTTCCCCACTTAACTTTCCCTGATAGCTCAGTCGATAGGCAAGGTTCATCCATTCGGGAAAAATGGTGAAATACTGACGATGGGTAAATACAAGCCTGGTGTAACTGTAGTCTGTGTTGCTGAGGAATGAAGGTGCATAGTGCAACTGCATCTCGGTCCATATCCCACTGAAAGGATTGGGTTCGTTATCACGGGTATCATAGACCAGACCAGCTTTCAGCAGGGTATGGTTCCCAATAACATTATACGGGTTGGCAGCATCCGCACCTCCATCCAGTACACCCCAGTCCACGAAGTCCTTGTACAGGGAATTTGGACCCAGGAGATCTTCATCCTTCCCCTCATTCAGGTCATCAACGTCCACAGCGTCAATATTGTTCCCGTAGTAGGCAACACCGCCCAACCAACGGAACTTCTGCCCGATGATCTCTCCCTGAAAGTCAGCCTTGATCCTCAGTAATTTCCTGGAGTGCCTGTAATACAGTCGGTCCGGTGCAGCCGTCCCATCCCCGGGAGGTCTCTCGAAATCCGAATTATAAACAGCCTGGTACCCATTGAATCCATAAAAATCAAGCGCTTTTTCGGTAAGGTAGCTGAATTCAAGGAAGGACCTGATCCCGGGGATCAATTTGTCTGAATCATATGTGATCTGGTTGATCCCGTTCCCTTTGGTGGTCCTGGACCACTCCAGATAAATGGAATGATCGTACATGGGATAACGGAGACTGTCATACCAGTACAGATTCACCAGGGCGCCGTATTTGAAACCAATATCAGAATCATAGGCCACAACAGGCACTCCACCCAGGGAGAATCCATCCTTCACTTTTTCCTTTTTTGGGGAGGAAGTTGAATCAGCTTCCTGCGCTACCAGCGCGAGCGAAAACAGGGCAACAAGGAATGAGGTGAACAGTCGGATTTTCATGAGCGTTGGTTTTAGCAGGGGCAATATAGAAATAATTTCCATTTCCTCACCCTTCAGAATTTGGGATATAATGTGTACATTAGTTATTTCAACTCAATCTGTATGAGAATAATTCGAGTACTTCTGTATGTGATTCTCATTCCCGTGGGAGCTTTTCTAATCTTTCTTTTGTATGCCACCATCAGCGATTTCAAACCGGAGGCCAGGACAGTTGTATCTGTGGAGGAAGAATCCGTAGTTTTATCCGATACCGCTGAATTCGACCTGCTGATATGGAACATCGGGTATGCCGGACTGGACGCTTCCATGGATTTCTTTTATGATGGAGGTAAGCGTATGCGCCCCAGCGAGGAGGGTGTTTTGGCTAATCTCGAAGGCATCCAATCCACCCTGTCTTCCTACGGAGGTTTCGATTTTATACTTTTACAGGAGGTGGACCGGGACTCCAAACGCAGCTACCACCTGAATCAGGTTGAGAGCATTGGTCAGGTATTCCCGGAATATAAGGCTTATTTCGGATTGAATTACAATGTGGGCTTTGTACCCATCCCTCTTTCCGATCCCATGGGTAAAGTAGAGTCGGGGCTATTGACACTAACAGAACATGTTCCTACAGAGGTGGCCAGATATAGCTTTCCGGGTAACTATTCATGGCCTGTCAGGCTTTTTATGCTCGACCGCTGTTTCCTGGTGGAGAGGCACCCGGTGAGCAACGGAAAGGAACTCCTGATTGTAAACACCCATAATTCTGCGTACGACGACGGAACATTAAGAATCCAGCAAATGGACTACCTGGAGGACTTCCTGCTTACCGAATATGAAAAAGGCAACTATATCATTGTGGGTGGAGACTGGAACCAGACACCCCATGGTCTGACTCCTGAACTTCCATCCCACCAGTTTGACACCCTCGACCTGACCTATATTGAAAAGGATTATCCCGCACCGGAATGGACCTGGGCCTATGATCCGGGTGTTCCCACAAACAGGCGGGTGAAGGTTCCCTACAACCGTGCCACTTCATTAACCACGGTCATCGATTGCTTTCTCTTATCGCCCAATATTAAACTGGAAGAAGTCAAGACCATCCATACTGATTTCCGGTTCAGTGACCATCAACCGGTTCAGCTCAAAGCCAGGCTGAGCTCAGTTTAAGCAATAAAACCCACATCCATGAAGACCCTGAAAAGAATCCTCACCATTGTTTTTGGAATTATAGTGCTTGCGCTGGCAGGCGGAATGATTTTTCTGAACAACCTGAAAACAAGGGCTGTGCCCGATTACGACAAAGATGTTGACCTGGAAAACCTGACGGAAAAAGTCACTGTTTACAGGGACTCCCTGGGTATCCCTCACATCTATGCCCAGAATGAATTGGATCTTTACCGTACAGTTGGATACGTCATGGCCCAGGAGCGGCTCTGGCAGATGGACCTTCTGAGGCGGATCACAACCGGCAGGTTGTCGGAAGTGCTCGATCCCGGACTGGTGGATGCAGATCAACTTTTCAGAGCCTTGCAGTTCTCCAAGAAATCGGAAATGGTGATGGCCCAGACCGATCCGGAGATTATTGCCTGCGTGGAAGCCTTCGCTGACGGGGTCAATCAGTATATGGAGAACAACACCAAAAAACTTCCGTTTGAGTTTACCATGCTGGGATATAAACCTGATCCATGGGAGGTCGTACATACTTTCAACCTGATTGGATATATGGCCTGGGACCTCTCTTCCGGATGGGGACCTGAAATGGCCCTGTATAAGATGCAGCAGGTCCTGGATTCAGCTCATTTCAATGAACTGCTTCCCGATATGAATGATCATCCCACATCAGTCTTCCCTGACTATATGACCTCAGATAAAACCCTTGAATTGCAGTCCCACGTGGATGATGCCATCGGCATTGTAGAAGAGCTTGGACTGAAGGTATTCCAGGGATCCAACAACTGGGCTGTAAGCGGAACCCGCAGCAAGACCGGGATGCCCCTCATGGCCAATGACATGCACCTGGGACTGATGGCCCCGGGGATCTGGATTCAGATGCACCATGGTGGTGGAAGGAGGTCTTAATGTGACCGGTGTGGTATTGCCGGGTACAACCCTATGTCATTGCAGGGCATAATGAAGACATCGGGTGGGGAATGACCAACGTGACTGTTGACGACCTGGATTTCTACCTGGAAACCATCAATCCCAATGACAGTAATCAGTACAAACTGGATGGAAAATGGGAAGATTTGAAGCTTGTTGAGGAGACCATCCATGTAAAAGGAATGGATGAACCTGTGACCAGGGTAAATAAATATACACACAGGGGACCTGTGATAAGCAAATTTAAAGTGTAGAGGAACAGGTGATCTCGGCCAGCTGGCAGGGAAATGAATTCAGCAACGAATTAAGAACCGTTCATCTGCTCAACAGGGCCGCCAATTGGGATGATTTCAGACATGCGGCCAAAACATTCAATTCGGTAAGCCAGAACATCGTTTATGCTGACCGGTTTGGGAACATTGGACTGCAGACTTCGGCGGGCGTTCCCATCAGAAAAGGAAATGGAATCATGGTATACCCAGGGGATACGTCGCTTTATGACTGGCAGGGTATTGTTCCTTTTGAAGAGCTGCCCTACGCATTTAATCCCGAATGCGGATATGTTTCAAGTGCCAACAACCGAACTGCCGGAGATGATTATCCACATTATATCGGCACCTGGTACAGTCTTCCCAACAGGATTGAAAGGATCAGGGAGATGCTTGATTCTCAAGATAAGCATGGTATTGATGATTTCAGGAGAATGCTGCGGGACCAGACTTCTGTTTTTGCACGAAAGATGACCCCGGTTTACCTGATGGCCCTGGAAGGACAAACTGATGGGATCTATAAGTCCGCGCAACAGGTACTGGAAAAGTGGGATTATAATCTTGAGGTTTCATCCTCCGCTGCACTGATATACGAGATCATGTGGATCGAATTACAGGAGGCCATGTTCAAGGATGAGCTGGGCGAGGAACTGTATGGCGTGCTGCTTAACAATGCCGTGATACCCAGAAACCTGATCAACCGGGTCAGGGTTACCGGAGCGTCTGTCTGGTGCGATGATGTGAGCACCACAGGAATCGTGGAAACATTCGATGATAACATCAGAACCGCATTTCATCAATCAATAGATACCATTGTCTCCATGTACGGGGAGAATCCCGGGGAATGGAAATGGGGCAACCTCCATAAGGTATCCCTGATGCACCCCATGGGCGGAGTAAGTATTGTGGACAAGCTTTTTAAGGTGAACAGGGGACCTTTCTCCGTAGGAGGCAGCTTCCATACGGTCTGTCCCTACAGTTACCCCGTGGGAAAATCCTTTATCGCCAATCACGGAGCCTCTGAACGTCATATTTTTAATACGGCTGACTGGGATCAGTCGCTGACTGTCATCCCAACCGGGACTTCGGGTGTACCGGCATCCCCCCATTATCTGGATCAGACTGAGCTCTATGTGAACAACATGTTCCACAGGGATCACTTCAGCAGTGATGCGGTGAAGGCAAATATGAAGTACAGGGCAACGTTTAAATGATCAGGAAAGGTAGCTTGCCATTTTGTCAAGCAGGGCTGTGGGATTCAGTGGTTTTGCGAAAAATGCATCACAACCTGCCTCGGTGGCCTGGTGATAATCCAGCGAAAAGGCATAGGCAGTCTGCGCAATGACAACCACATGATTGGCAAAGGCCTTGATTTCGCGCGTAGCGGTGAATCCATCCTTCTCAGGGAGATGGATATCCATCAGGATCAAATCAGTCTCGGGATGGTCTTTCATATAGGCCACCGCCTCCTCTCCATCTGTAGTGTAGTCGATCTTCGCTCCGGTTTCTTTAAGGATAACGCCCAGGAGATAGGCACTGGATTCATCATCCTCAACCACAAGGATCTGCTTATTATTCCAATTGTATGGTAGCGAATTATCCATCATTCCCGATGATCAGGTTATTCTAAGTTAATACTATTAATAATCGAAAAAAAATTAAATTTAACTCATCGAAAAAAAATTGCTGAACAGCTCAAAATTCATTGTGAATATGAAATTAAAGAAAATCCTTGGGATAGATATCGGAGGTTCAGGTGTAAAAGGAGCCATCGTAAATACAAAAAAAGGCGTATTAATCACCGAACGCTACCGAATTCCCACACCCCAGCCGGCAACTCCCGAGGCTGTGGCCAAAGTCATTACCAAGATTGCCAAACACTTCAAGTGGGATGGTCCCATTGGGGTTGGATTTCCAGGAGTGATCCAGCAGGGTGTGGCCCGGACTGCAGCCAATGTGGATAAGACGTGGATCGACAAGAACCTGAATAAGCTTTTCTCGAAAGCAACAGGATGCAAGGTCCATGTAGTAAACGATGCAGATGCAGCCGGGATGGCTGAGGTTAAATTCGGCGCAGGAAAAGGCGTGAAGGGGACCATTATCCTGATTACCGTAGGGACCGGTCTTGGGACCGTCATATTTTCAGACGGAAAACTGGTTCCCAACCTGGAATTCGGCCACCTCTTGCTTCACGGAGCTGACGCCGAACTGTATGCATCAGACGCAGCCCGCAGCAAGAACAATATGGACTGGGATACCTGGGCCGGACGATTTAACGAATACCTGCTGCGTATCGAAGAACTGACCTGGCCTGACAAAATCATCATTGGAGGCGGTGCCAGTAAAAAGGGAGACAAGTTCTTCCCCTACCTCACCACCAAGGCTTCCGTGGTTCCGGCCAAGCTGATGAATGAAGCGGGAATTGTCGGGGCTGCCATGGTAAGCAAATACTATAATCAGTTAGAAAGTCAAAAGTGAAAAGGGGAAAGTGGATAATAGATAGTGGATAATAGATAGTGGATAATAGTATAGTGGGAGATATAAGAAATGGGGCGATTTTCTCGCCCCATTTTACTATGCACTGCGTACTGAGTACTTTGCACTATTTCTCTGCGGTCCAGTCCTTCAGTGCATCGGCAAGTTTTACCATTTTCAGGAATTCTGACCTGTACCCCTCTTCATCTTCTCCACGGGCACCCTTGGCCAGGGCCATCACATGCTCCATGGAAGCCTCTTCCTTATACTCCGAAGAACGAAGGATCAGTCCAAACTCTGCCACAGCAGCTGAAAACCTGTAGTTCTTCGAGGTTTGCTCCAGGTCCAGCACCCGGCCCTTGACAGGGATTTCGACCTTTGTGCTGGTGGTTCCATCGGGCTGCTTGTAGCGGAGTTTGAGGGTCATTAACTCAGCAGACTGGTCGGCTTTCACACTTTTCGCTTTCTTCGTTTCTTCACCATAGGCCTGATACTTCAAAGCATCAATGCTCTTCAGGGCTTCGTCCGATCCGGCCGGGATCAGTTCATAGAGGGCTGTCACTGTATGTCCGGCACCCATCTCTCCTGCATCTTTTTTGTCGTCGTTAAAATCCTCATCGTTCAGGAGCCTGTTCTCATAACCCACCAGACGATATCCTTTTACGCGGGCAGGATTAAATTCGATCTGAAACTTCACATCCTTGGCGATGGTGAAAAGCGTTCCTCCGAATTCGGTAATAAAAACCTTCCTGGCTTCCTGGATGTTGTCGATGTAAGCATAGTTTCCATTGCCTTTGTCAGCAATGATCTCCATCTTATCATCTTTATAGTTCCCCATCCCGAATCCCAGCACGGTCATAAACACTCCGTGTTCTCTCTTCTCTTCAATCAGTCTTTCCATCTCAGCATTGCTGGAAGAACCTATATTAAAATCTCCATCCGTGGCCAGTATGATGCGGTTGTTTCCATCCGTGATAAAGTTGTCCTGTGCTACCTTATAGGCCAGCTTCAAACCGGCACCACCTGCGGTGGATCCACCTGACTGTAGTTGATCCAGGGCTGCGATGATATCCTGTTTTTCCGATCCTTCTGTAGATTCCAGAACCAGTCCGGCCGCTCCGGCATAAACCACAATAGCCACACGGTCTTCGGGCCTGAGTTCATTCACCAGCATCTTAAATGCCTGTTTCAAAAGCGGAAGTTTGTTGGCAGCACTCATGGATCCCGACACATCAATCAGGAATACCAGGTTGGAAGCAGGCAGTTCAGATTTATCAAGGCTCTTGCCCTTCAATCCAACATGGAGCAACTGGTGTGATCCATTCCAGGGGCATGTGGAGACTTCTGTATAGACTGAAAAAGGATGTTTCCCTTCAGGTTCCGGATAATCGTAACTGAAGTAATTGATCATCTCTTCAATCCTTACGGCATCCATGGGGGGCAGTTGTCCCATATTCAGGAAGCGCCTCACGTTGGAGTAGGATGCTTTGTCCACATCGATACTGAAGGTGGAAAGCGGGTTGTGAAACACATCCTTGAATCCATTTTCATGGATGGTGCTGTATCCCTCTGTATTATGCTGTACATACCCTGGTTCAGGAGCTCCGCCAGCATGGTAGTAACTTCTTTTCGTTTTGTGCTGGGCATACCCGGTATGGGCAGTTCTACCCGGAGCAACAGTTTCAGCTACCCTGACCATATCAGGCATAACCTGCATATCACAGGTCTTGACATACTCCCTTTCCTCGAATACGATGTCGTCAAGGGGAACTTCCCCGGCTTTCAAAACCACATGGAGGATGTTGGAGCGTGTAATTTTTACTTCCTGGGTTTCCATTCCAGGGTAAGAGAATACCAGGTATTTATCTTCAAAACTTACCTGAATCTGGTAGGCGCCCTTGATGTCGGTCCGGGTACTGTTGACGGACGCTTTTACTGACACAACTACCCCTGCCAGGGGATTGCCGGATTCATCTTTTACGCTTCCGCTGATCACATGGGATGATTGGGGAGCAAAATTGAAAGCTGAAAAAACCAGCACTGTTAAAACTGTGATTATCGATTTCATGATTTCTATATTTTTGGTTTGATTTCAACCATAGGATGCAGGCATCTCAACGATTCCATAAATTCTACCGCTTTTTTTTTAATTTTATTGATCCCACTCCCTGCATATGCTCGAAATCAGCGGAAAACATCCGGATAAAACCGACCAGGAATTGCTCCGGCAATTCAGGGACTCGGGGAGCCTTGACTTGCTGGGCGAACTCTACTCGCGCTATATCCACCTGGTGTATGGTGTTTCTCTGAAATACCTCGCCGACCGGTCCGATGCCCAGGATGCGGTTATGCATATATTTGAAAAGCTGATCACCGAGCTTCCCAAACACGAGGTCTCCAATTTCAAAAGCTGGCTTTATGTGATGACCAAAAACCATTGTTTTATGGAGCTCAGGTCCAGGAAAACGGCCGTTAAGCGAATGGAGGAATTAAAAATTGAGCAGGAATTTATGGAATCTGGTATGGAAATGCATCCCATAGACAGGGAGGACAGATCCATTGAGGAGGCCCTGAAGGATTGCATTGAGAAACTGAAGAGTGAACAGAAGACCTGTATTGAATTGTTTTATTATGAAAAGAAGTGTTACAGGGAAATATCGGACCAGCTATCAATGGATGAGAAGAAAGTGAAAAGCTTTCTGCAAAATGGCAAACGCAATTTGAAAATCTGTCTGGAAGGAAAAAATGTCAGCTAAAAAGAAACATAGCACCGCAGATCAGTACCTGCTCTATCTGAAAGGGGAGCTCTCCAGCAGAGAGCGTTTTGAATTTGAGCAGGGATTGGAAGCCGATCCCTTCGAAATGGAGGCCATGGAAGGTTTGGAGAACCTGAACCCTGACCAGGCATCTGAAGATATCCTCGCCCTGCACGGACAATTGCGGAAACGACTCGCCCGCAGAAGAAGGATCACGTTTTATAGTGTGGCTGCATCCATTGCTTCCCTGCTGATCATAGGAACCGTCTTTCTGCAGATCTACGATTTTAATCCCGACACCCGGGAGGAGAAAACCGAACTGGAGATTCCGATCGTGATGGATGAGCAGGAGGACATCTCCACCGGGATCGTAGCAGAAGAAAAGCCCGCCCCCGCCCCTGTAGCCGTCCATGAAAAGAAGGGTAAGCAAACTGCTCAAGGTCCAGCCGTAGAAAGCGAACAGGTGGCCCGGGCAGCTGCAGAGCCGAAGGCCGGAGCGGTTGTAGATGATGAGCTTTTTTTTGCAGCCGGGGAAGATTTGGACATGGGAGAGATGGAATCTTTCGAAGAGGAGATGATCGTAATGGAGGCAAAGCCTCAGGTAGATCAATTTACGGCAGCTCCTGCAAGGAGCGCAGAGGCAAGAGAAAAGACAGAAGGGGTCCCTCGCAAGAGAGCAAAAAGTGCCAATGAGGCGGTACCCCTGGTCTACGCTGATGAGGCACATGTGGACAGCCTAAACCTGCCTGCCGCAGCTGTCCCCTCCATCGGACACGAGGCATTTGAAAAGTATATGGAGGATCATTTGGTGTATCCCGACACGCTATCCGGATCTTCACGCGAGGTTGTCATTCTGAATTTTACGGTCACTGCCAGCGGGAAAATCATCAACTTCGAAGCCATACGCTCTCCCGGAAAGGTATTTACAGAAGAGGCCATCCGTCTCATCGAAGAGGGTCCTTCCTGGATTCCGGCCACAAACACTCACGGGGCCACTGAAGAGGTGGTCCGGCTGCGTATTGTATTTAAAAGGTAAGACAACACTCTCATCATGCGTACCAAAATGCTCAACAATGCAGGGCTGTTGCTCCTTGCTGTTGTTTTCTCAAGCGGATTGATATTTGCCTTCATTGAGCTTCCCAGATTATTGGATGATTTACTTCAGAGCCATATGGGCTTCCCCCAGTTTGACCAGGGTGGCGGCGAGATCAATGCCCTGAAGACCGAGATGTTTATCCAGGGATTGCACCTGAGATGGATAGGGTATGGCTCACTTCTGATCATTGTGTCCCTGATCATTTTCGGCTATACCACCAGGAGATCGGGCTGGGCTCTTGCCGGGGCCGTGGGTCTCTTTATACCTGTATTCGGTCAGTTTGCGCTGAGCATGTTCTTCCTGGCCGGACTGGGATTTTTAAGAGTGGGCTGGCTCCCTTTTCTGGAAATCTCCTCATTTGATGTACTGGACCTGGGCAAGGTGATCTATATACCATACTGGATTCTCATGTGGTTCTTCGGACTGTTTAAGTGGAATGCCCATACTTTCCTGACCTATCTCTTCATGGCCGCGGGGGCCTTCCTTTTCACCTGGGGCGTCCTTGTCTGGTTCAAATCCAGGTACAACAGGCAGCAGGTGGCCACCTCATGGATCTACAGGATCTCGCGCCATCCTCAATACCTGGGCTGGATCATCTGGAGCTATGGGTTTATTCTCTTCACCCCTTTCCTCAACAACATGAAAAAATCATGGAGTGTACCTAGCTCCCTTCCCTGGTTGCTGATGACCATGACCATCGTGGGCATCTGTATGATGGAAGAACTCAAGATGATGGAGATCACCGGTGGGGAATACCAGAAGTACAGGTCCGCTTCACCCTTTATGATCCCGATCCCCCGTTGGCTGGATTATATCCTGAAGGCTCCGGGTAGACTGGTGACAGGGAAAGCGTATCCCACCCGGCGAATCCAGGTGGTATGGATCACCCTGATTTATACCGGGATATTCATCTTGTTATCCCTGTTCTGGGTAGACCTGGGTAAGGACCGTCCCTCTTCTGAAACGCAGGAGGAGTCCCTCACCGAGCTGGCAGAGCTAACCGGGCAACTCAGAACCATGGGAGATAACCGAAGGGCTATCTGGCCTTTGGTCAGCAAGATAAGCACTTATGGGGCCCCGGGTATGGATTCCCTGCTGGTCCTTGCCAGGGAGGAGAATCCCATCATCCGGGAATTCTCCATTCAAATGCTGGGAGAGCAAAAAATCCACAAGGCTGAGTCCATCTTTATTGAGAATATGAGCCATCCTGTGCGAAGGGTGCGGACTGCAGCCATCCAGGCTATTGGGGATATCAAATCATTAAAGGCCGTCGACAGCCTGTTTGTGATGCTGGAAGATTCCATGAAGCAAAACAATCACTTTCGTATGTATGGTGCGCTGGGTGCCATTGGAGATGCCAGGGCCATCCCCTACCTGGCTGCCGGATTGGAGGACCCCGAGTTTTATAATCAGATCAGCGCCCTGGATGCACTGATGGAGATTGATCCTTCTGAGGGCATCAGGTATGCCATAGCTGAACTTGAGGATGCGGACCTCCGGGTAAGAAGGAATGCCGTGATGGTATGCATTCTTTCTGAAGATCCTGCCGTTAGAATGCCACTGGAGTCGGTTTTGAAGGACGAAGATTTCGAGGTGCGCTTTTATGCAAAGCAGGGACTGAAAAGACTTGGAAAAGAGTAACTTTATTCCAAACACAAGACACCTTACTAAAAACCAAACAAATGAAAAGAATCATTTCACTGCTTGTAACAGGACTCATCCTGCTGCTGACTGCAGGAAACAGCTTTGCCCAGGAACAATGCATCTATGAGGAGATGGGCTTCACCAAACTTTTTAACGGCAGCGATCTGACTGGCTGGAAGACCCCTGACGGTGACAATGGCCACTGGTCGGTTATCGACGGGGTTATCGATTATGACGCCAGGTCTGAGGCCACCGGGGACAAAAACCTGTGGTCAGAAGGCGAATATGAAGATTTTGTTCTGCACGTGGAATGGCGCTTCAAAGGATACGGCGATCATCTCTTTCCTTTGCCCACCATCCTGCCCGACGGAAGCTATGTAAAAGATGCTGCAGGAAATACTGTGGAGCCCCTGGGACCCAATTCAGATTCAGGCATCCTCCTGAAGGGAGCCGGCCAGACCAACCTGTGGTGCTGGTCGGTGGGTTCCGGTGAACTCTGGAGTGTAAGAAATAACCAGGATCTCCCGGCAGAGGCCCGTGCAGCTGCCGTTCCCAGCGAAAATGCTGACAGGCCGGTGGGCCAGTGGAATGCTTTCGATATCGTGGTGAAGGGTGAGCGTATCACTGTGATAAACAACGGCATCGTCGTGATCCACAATGCACTGTTCCCGGGACTTGACATCAAGGGGCCCATTGGATTCCAACATCACGGTGGGGTTCATCCGGAGACTGGAAAACTTCAAGGTGCCTCCAGCCTGGTTCAGTTCAGGAGCATCTGGATCCAGGAGTTGTAGGATGGACATCAACACTTTTACAAAAGAATTCAGTCCGGGGAAGAGGTTTTCCCGGGTCTGAATTCCACAACCAGGGCCGCAAGGGCCAGGAGAAAAACCATACCGCCCAGGAGTACTCCTGCGGAGAGCGGATCGTTGCCGAAAGTGTATCCGACGATTCCAACAATGGATAGTGCACCACTCAGCAACAGGAGAACTCCCGACCATTTTTTTGACTTTTGGAAAAGCAGGATCCCGTAAAGGATGGAAGGTACTCCCAGGATGGCATAGGCGAGCCCGTTGAGATAGCCCACCAGGGAATCGGGATTTGCCTGGATTAGCCGGAAAATCCTTTCAATGCTTCCTTCACCTGCCATGGCACTGGCTGCCAGGTTCGGGACCAGAGAGATTTGCATGGAGTAGCATCCCAGGTTCATCAAACCGTAGACCGGGACCAGGATCAATCCCAGGAGTGCTGCCTGCCTGGAAAGGTCCTTCACATATCCATACATAAGAAAGAACAGGAGTACAGCCACCAGGGTCAGCAAGCTCACATTCAGGTAATTGATTATATAAGTTACGCCCCTTTCAGAGGCCCAGCGCACATAATCCAGCGATTCCCAATCGGGCTCAATGCTTGCTGTTGAAATAGCCATGAAGACCACCCAGGTGATGGTCTGGATAAGCAGGATAAGGGCTGTAATCCGTATGGCTTTCATTTTCATTTCAGTGAAATTAGTGAAAATACCTTTTTGTGTGACTTTCAAACAATATTTCGTTAAAACTGTTAATACTATGAAAACATGAGAACTTAAACCTTTAAAATTCCTCGACTATGAAAAAAATTTACACTTTACTTGTACTTTCAGTATTTGCACTTGGAGCAAAAGCGCAGGTATCTGAGCACTTCACCTTTGAAGAAGGCCTTGCAGATACAAGCTGGATCTCATTCGCCAACGGGGCAGATACGATCGTGAAAACCATTGAAATTGTTCCCAATCCCCTGGCTGTTGATCCCAATACTTCAGACAGTGTTGTGCAATTCATTGTCAAAGATGACTCAAACACATGGGTGGGTATGTATACCGATAACGTGGAAGTAATGGTGTTTAGTGAAGAGTCCCATTCCATTTCCATGATGGTCATGAAACCGATGATCAGTCCGCTCAGGATGAAAGTTGAACGGAGCTTAACGGATGGTGAAGACCTCTCCGTTACCGTTGAAAACACGCTGGTGGATGAATGGGAATTATTAGACTTCGATCTGAGCATTGCCATTCCACATTATTATCAGCGGCTCACCGTGTTCCCTGATTTTCCAGAAGCAAGAGATGGCGGATCAACCATCTATATTGACAACATCGGTACAACCTTTGACAATACTGCAGTTTTTGAACAAGCTTCCGGGCTATCTCTGAAACTCTATCCGAATCCTGTTCTGAACAGGATGTCCATACAGTATCCTGAAATGACTGCTGCTACGGTCTCAGATCTACTGGGTAAAACAGTGAAATTTTTTGAATTTCAGAAGACCGACAGCAAGGTCATTGAACTGAGTGATTTATTGCCCGGTGCTTATGTGGTGACTGTAGAAACCGGAACAGGTAACTACTCGGGAACCTTTATTAAGAAATAGGGATTTATCCGTTGTTTGGGATTACCTGGTGATTCCAAAGAAGGAGTTCCTACACTATATTATAACCTCATTCATGCATAGTACGATGTGCATGAATGGGGTTATTGCATTTGTAAATTAAACCATACTCCCCTATTTTAGTCTTAATTACAAGCAGCATAGAAAAGGGAAATGTAATGATACAAAGCAAAATGTTTGCATCGCTTGTTGTCTGGATTATTTGCATGGCAAATATTGATGCACAGGACTGGCCCCAGTACCTCGGACCAAACAGAAACAGTGAATCACCTCAGAAAAACATCTTGCGCTCCTGGCCTGAAAGTGGTCCGGAAGTCCTATGGACTGTAGCAGTGGGAATGGGCAATGGCGGCCCTGCTGTCAAAGACGGCAAGGTCTATTTACTGGACAGAGATGACGAGGTAGGCGATATCATGCGGTGTTTTGCGCTTTCCTCTGGTGAAGAACTATGGAATTTTGCCTATGACGCCCCCGGAACTGTCAGGTTTTCCGGTTCGCGAAGTGTACCGGTTGTAGATGGCAATTGTGTCTATTCATGCGGTCACAACGGTGACCTGTATTGCATAGACATCAATACACACAAGCCCGTCTGGAATAAAAACATATGGACTGATTTTGGCGGAGGGGAAATCCCAAGATGGGCCATTGTTCAATGCCCGCTGGTCTATGAAAACTTGCTTATCCTGGCTTCACAAGCTCCTCAGGCAGGTGTCGTGGCCTATGATAAATTGACCGGTCAGGTAGAGTGGACAACGGATTCTCTTGGTCCTGTTGGTTATGTCAGCCCATCCGTTGTGAAAATTGGAGAGGAGGATCATGTGGTGATGATTACAGCTGCGAAAGGTGGTCGCGGAACCCCCCTCAGCGGTGGTGAGGTCTATGGAATTGATCCACTGACCGGGGAAATCTTGTGGGAATATGCGAACTGGAAGTGTGTCATTCCAGCCCCGAGTGCATTTGATGCCGGGGATAGTAAGGTGCTCATTATTGGAGGGTACAGGGCCGGTGCAGCAATGATCAGAATTGAAAAGAATGCAGATGGTAGCTACGGCGTTTCAGAACTATATAAAAATGCAGATTTTGGCGCCCATACAAAGCCACCCCTGCTGTATGACGGCTATTTTTATGCACAGTTCTCAACCAACGATCGACGTGACGGTCTGGTATGTATGAGCATGGATGGTCAGGTCATGTGGAAAACAGGGCGTGAACCTGGTTTTAACAAAGGCAGCATGATTCTGGCCGACGGATTGATATTTGCTACCGACGGCGACAAGACGCTATATCTCATAGAACCGGACCCATCAGCCTTTAAACCGATTGCCTCGGCTGAGGTGCTTGAGATAGTAGCCGTCGCAGAGCCCAGGTATGGAAATCAGAATTGGGCCCCTATTGCGCTTGCAGATGGCAAACTCCTGATTCGGGATCAAAGCCAGATCGTGTGTGTCAAAGTCGCAGAATGATTTCATAAATATCCCATGGGGATTACTTGCGTGATCCCTGGGAGGGATTACTTGCGTGATCCCTGGAAGGGATTACTTACGTGATCCCTGGGAGGGAGAACCAACAAAACAGTGAAAATCCATTCATGAACAGCAAGCTGTGCATGAATGGGTTTTTCTTTGACCGGACGCTTTCAAAAGCAAGCTTTTGATGCGCCCGGTCAAGAAAAATCCCCACGCTTTCGCGTGAGGATTTTCGCTGTTTTGCGGAGAGAAAGGGATTCGAACCCCCGGTGCCCGTAAGGGCACAACGGTTTTCGAGACCGCCCCGTTCGACCACTCCGGCATCTCTCCGGTACTTGTGCAAAAGTATAATTTTTATGCGATATTTGGGCTTTCGCAACAATACCCTTGTATATGGTTTATAAACCGGTTTTCATTTTTTTTGCTGTCATTGTTCTTCTGGCTTCAGGATGCGATTCCTCCCCATCCCTGATCACAGATGAAGCTGCGTATTTGAAGACAATAGAAGCGTGGCAGCACGCCAGGTTGGAGAGGTTGAAAGGAGAAACGGGCTGGCTGAATCTGGCCGGACTCTACTGGCTGGAAGAGGGAGAAAACAGCTTTGGCTCAGACCCCGCAAATGACGTCGTGTTCCCGGAAAAGGCGGAGGCATTCTGTGGCAGCCTTACACTGGACAGTGGAATGGTGACGCTGAATGTATCGGAAAATGCTTTGATTACCCACAACGATTCTCCGGTGTCCCATATGGAATTAAAAGATGATCATGGCGAAAACACCACCTACCTCCAACAGGGAGACCTGGCATGGTATATCATCAAGCGTGCAGCGATGTATGGAATCCGACTGCGCGATCTGAAACATCCCCGGATCGATAAACTGGATCATATCCCTGCATACCCGGTCAATACAGATTACGTGGTGGAAGCCACACTGTTTCCTTTCGATGCACCGAAAACCATGATCGTGGCCACACCGGTGGAAGGATTCACAGAATCCTACCAGTGTCCGGGCGAACTGCATTTCACACTGAAGCGCAAAGAGCTCGTACTCTATCCCTTTACCTCAGGCCAGGGATACTTCCTGGTGATTGCAGATGAGACCACTGGTGTGGAGACCTATGGGGCGGGTCGCTTTATGTATTCCACCCCGGATTCAACAGGCAGGATCATCCTGGACTTCAACAAAGCCTACAATCCACCCTGTGCATTCAGCCCCTTTGCCACATGCCCCATACCTCCCAGGGAGAACTTCCTGGATGTGGCCATTGAAGCAGGTGAAAAAGCTGTTCACCTGTTTTAATATTTCCTTCCTGGTTCATTATAAAGCCGAGGGCAAGGTAGAGCAAGGCAGTGATCACGCCTGTGACCAGCGCATAGGGAAGCTGCGTACGGACATGGTCAATATGATCTGAAGCGGATGCCATGGATGAGATAATTGTTGTATCCGAAATGGGAGAGCAATGGTCTCCGAATACGCCTCCCCCCATGGTCGCAGCCACCACAAGTGCAAGGTTTGAATCGTGCAGCTGGGCCATGGGTATGGCAATGGATATCATGATGGCAAAAGTACCCCAGGACGTTCCCGTGGAGAAAGCAATAAAGGAAGACAGAACGAACACAACAGCCGGCAGAAGCTGGGGGGACAACCAACCTTCGGTAACTCCGGCCACGTAGGTACCTGTTCCAAGGGTGTTGCATACGTGACTGATGGAAAAAGCCAGCATCATCAGTAAGGCAAGGGGCATCAGTTCACTGATCCCTTTCAGAATCAGTTCTACCATCTTACGCATCCTGATAAATCCCTGTACCCTGTACATGATGGCAGCAACCAGGATGGCCGTGGTAACAGAATAGAGAACAGCAGAGGATCCGGAACCCTGACCAAAGGCTTTGCCCAGGTGGTTCCAGAATGGAAAGGAGCCGTTTACTTCTCCCCACCCCGTATACGCCAGGCTTACCAGCATCATGATTATCATGACCAACAGCGGTACAATCATGTTCATGGCCCTGGGCTTTATGCCCTCCTTCATTTCGCAGGCTGTTATTTCATCGGACACCATGGGCCTGGCTTCTTCATTCAGCAACAACCCGGTTTCCCTTGTCCTGTGTTCGGCCCTGGCCATGGGACCAAAATCTTTTCGGGTAACAATCACCAGGAAAACCATGAAGATGGTCAACATGGGATAGAAATTAAATCCAAGTGCAGCGACCATGGTCCTGAAGGGTGATTCAATTCCCTGGGTCAGCAAGAGGCCCATGATAAAAGCCCCCCAGGCATTGAAAGGGATCAGAATGGAGCTGGGGGCTGAACTGGAATCGGCGATGTAGGCCAGCTTCTCCCGTGGGATCTTCAGCCTGTCGAATAATGGCCTGTAGAGGGTCCCCACGGTCAAAGAGCTGATGCTGGTCTCGATAAAAAGCAGCACTCCGGTGGCCAGGGCAATCAGCTCTACAATCACACGGCTTTTGCCTTTCTTCTTGCTTTCAAAACGCAAAAGAAGTTTTTCAATCCCGATGGTGAAACCCTTCACCCCGCCCGAATACTGGATTAGTATCAGCAATGCCCCCACCAGGGCACTGAACATGATGGTTTTTGTATTCCCGGGTGTTCTGAAAACCTCCACAAATCCTTCCAATGTGGCAATGGAGCCTTCCAGTATATTCCAGTCACTGATGATCAGCCATCCCAGCCAGATCCCGACTACCAGTGATATGTAGACCTGTTTGGTCCTCAGCGCCAGGACAATGGCCAGCACCGGCGGAAGAACCGAAAGTATTCCGAATTCATTCATCATCTTTTCATTCGTCTGTTCGTACTGCTTTTTCGAGCAGCTCAAGCTCATTTTGGCCGGCATCCAGCCTGGCCCTGATCCCGTTGGGGATGGTCACCATCCGGCTGATGTGGCCGAATGCGTGCCCGTAAGAAACCGGGATGCCCAGTGGTATTAAAAGATCATCCAGGGCCTTCCTCAATGTAAGTCGTGGTTCATCATTGATGTTGCAAGCACTGAACGCACCCAGGACAATTCCAGCTGCATGCTTCAGGTTGGTGCCCGAGAGCAGGTGGAACAGCATTTTATCCACCCGGTAGGTCTTCTCCTCGATCTCCTCCAGGTAAGCAATCTTCCCAAAAAAGTCAGGTTCAAACCGGGTACCTATAATGGAATCCAGTACGCTGATGTTTCCACCACATAAAATTCCTTCTGCTCTACCTTCCGTAATGGTATACCGGTCAAATTCAGGATTTTCGTTGGTATCCTTCTCCCTGCGATAGGGATACCGGTAGGATTCCCCGGGCTCCACAAGCACCTTTTTCAGTGACTTCTCAGAGAAACGGTTGAAATCGGAGATTCCTACAGGTCCGTGGAAAGTGACCAGGCCTGTCTCTTTGAAAATGGCAGTATGAATGGCAGTAATATCGCTGAAACCTACAAAAACCTTTGGATTCGCACGGATGGTCGGGTAATCAAGCAGATCCAGGATCCTGATGGAGCCATAACCACCACGGACACACCAGATCCCTTTGACCTCTTCCCTGGAAAACATATCCAAAAGCTCATGGGCCCGTTCCTGATCCCGGCCTGCGAAGTATCCATATTCCGAAAGGACCGATTCGTTATGGGTGGTCCTGAATCCCATGCCCTCCAGCTTTTGAATGCACTCCTCCAGTTGTTGCGGGCTAACCGGACTCCCGGGGGTAACCAGCCCGATGAGGTCTCCCTTTTTTAATCCCATGGGTAGGACGCGGTCCATGGTGTTCGTGCTGACTGAGGGAATGGCACCTTTCAGTCCGCTCCAGGAGCCCAGGGAGAGGGCAGCCAGCGTACCTGATTTTTTGATAAATGACCTTCTGTCCTGCATATCTGCTTAACTGCTTATTTTCTGAATTCCAATACCAGGTCTCTTGGGAAGGGTAATCTTGCCATCCACCACCTGCACGCCGTCGAACAGATCATTGCTGATCAAAAGGTTTCCGTCCAGGTCGGCCCAGTCCACCAGCGGGGAGAGCTGTGATGCAGCCGAAACTGCACAGGAAGTCTCAGTCATACAACCCATCATGACCTTCATATCCATGGCCCTGGCCACAGTGATCATCTTATGGGCCTCCCTCAAACCGGTGCTTTTCATCAGCTTAATATTAATGCCCGAATAGACCCCTTTGAAATCGGCCACATCTTTTAAGCGCTGAAAAGCCTCATCGGCAATAATGGGAAGGGGGCTCTTTTCCGTAAGCCACGCAATTTCATCCATGCCAGCTTTGGGTAGGGGTTGCTCCACGAATTCCACTCCCTGCTCCCGGAGCCACCAGATCAGGTCCAGGGCTTCCTGTTTGTCTTTCCAGCCCTGGTTCACATCCACGTAAAGGGGCACATCGGTAACCGATCTGACTGCAGCGATCATCTCTCTGTCGTTTCCCCCACCCAGTTTTACCTTTAAAACCCTGAACCGGGCTGCCTCCCGGGTTTTCTCCTTCACCACCTCCGGGGCATCGATCCCAATGGTAAAAGAAGTCATGGGTGTATCCTCCGGATTCAATCCCCACAATCTGTAGAGGGGTTGATCCACCAATTTCCCGATCAGGTCGTGAAGGGCAATATCCACACAGGCTTTCGCAGCCAGGTTTCCCTCCTCCAGACCATCCACATAGTCAAGAATCTCATCCACCAGGAAAGGGTCCTTGAACTGTCCCAGGTTTACTTTGCTCAGAAACTTCATCACCGATTCCTGGGTCTCTCCCAGGTACGGCGGCAGGGAAGCCTCCCCGTAAGCGGTGATCCCTTCAAACTGGAGCTCAGTCAGCACCACCGGGGTGGTATTCCTGGAGAATCCGGAAACTGTGAAGGTATGCCTTAACTGGAGGTCATAGGGTCTGAAGGAAAGCTTCATCTTCCCATCTCCGTTTACTGATACCACGCGGCTACAGGCTGCTGGTGATAAGGATGCCGCCAGGGAGACTGCGCCCATATGGCTTATAAATCTGCGCCTTGTGGATTTCATATTATGGTTTGATTATCTCCTTATAAAATGCATTGTCAATAACGGGCTGGAAACCATCACCCTCCATTCCTGAGGGTCTGACTGCCCGCACGAAAAGATCATCATAGCCATCCATGTAGTTTTGCCTGGTCGAATCCATGCTGCTCACACCCACTTTTCCCAGGTTTTCGGAAGCATGAATAAACTCTGTATCTCCCATATATATGGCCACATGCGAGACTCGTTCTTTTTTTGTTTCACTGGCTCTCCTTCCAAAAAACAGCAGATCGCCAGGAAGCAGATCCTCATCTGAATATACCGTAGTAACCAAGCTGCCACAAACCGATTGCTGGTTCGCATCCCGCATCACAATGATCCCGTTCAGGTAGTATACCATGGATGTGAATCCACTGCAATCAATGGCTTTGGAGGAACTACCGCCCCACAGGTAGGGGATCCCGTTAAATTTCATGGCTGTCTGCACCATCCCCTCTGTGGAGAATGGCTTGTAGAAAACATCTTTCATATCCACTGCTTGCTCACGTTTTACCCATGCGACTGTACCATCGGGATATAGCACTTCGTAGAAGCCTGCCTTTTCGGACCGGACCGGCAGAAGGGATCCAACCACAAGGTCTGATACGGGCATGGAGTTTACATCCGGCTGGGAGTAGGCAAAACCATACTGCTCAGCAAAGATGATCTTGTCAGAAATCCTCAGCGCATCCAGACTGGAATGATCCAATGGTGCCACAGCTGCTGCAATGGCCCAACCCAGGTAAAGATTGGGGGTCTGTACCAGGTACCAACCTTTCTCTTTTTTCAGGATCCTGACCGGTGTTCCCAGCAACGCCTGTGTAACCAGTTCTGCCCTGTGGCTGGGATCAGACCTGATGTGGGCCACAGAAGAATTTACCAGGCCATTCACCTGCATCTCAGGTTTATCTTCAGGAAGCAACTTCAGCTTGTTGCCTATTCCTGGAAAAAAATCTGACATATGTTTTAGCACCGCTTCATATGCCAGCCTGTCTCCCACTTCTCCGCCCAGGATGACGCCTTCGGATGAAGTGCTAAGCTCCGGTTTCCAGTAAGCAATGCGCCCATCGGGAGCATAGACACCTTTCAAGGAATCGAGGAGCAAATTGATCTCAGTAACAGTGCGCTTCGTCCCCACATGGCATGCGGTACCGGCCAGAAGCATCATAAGAAGGATACATGCTGGTAAAAAGAATCTTTTCATTTCCATTGCTGTTGACCAATCCTTTGCTAAAATAGGTATTATACGCTGAACTATTCCTACATCTTATTCACCATATGGCCATATTGATATCTGCACTGGTTCTGGGTTTGATGGGTAGTTTGTATTGCGCGGACTGAACCTGGGAATCCCTTACCTGAGTCCGCCCAAAGAGAAGATCGAGAAGAAATTTCAAAAAAGTCTTGAAAAAAAACAGGCCACGCTCATGCGCAATGAGACCACTTATATGCTTAGAACCTCATAATAAAATTGCTTAAATATACCGATGAATCCAGGTTCATCCGTTTTCGTATCCTGACCCTGTTTGTCTCCAGGCTTTTGGGTGCAATATGAAGCAGATTCGCAATTTCTTTACTGGATAAATTCATTCGCATGTAAGCGCATATCTTTACGTCATTGTGACTCAGGGTAGGATATTTCTCGATGAGCCTGGCAATAAAATTGTTGTGGATGAGGTTAAAATTGAGCTCGAAACTTTCCCAATTGTCCTGATTTTTCAAGTCATCTTCAATGGATGTCAAAATTTCCATAAACCTAGTTTTGTTGTCGGGCAGAATGTGATCCTTCAGTTCAAGCATCATGTTTTTTACCTCAATTAACTTCTCATTCTTCTTCACAATATACATGGTTGTAGTCGCAAGTTCCCGATTTTTAGTTTCCAATGCATTCTCGAGCTTCTCCCTTTCATATTTCTCTTTCTGAGCAAGCAGGACCTTGCTTTTCCTTTGCGAAACAGATCTCCTTTGAAAGAAAATTACAAAAAGAAAAATCAGGGACAAAAAGAAAATCCCTGCCATTCTTATCTGCCGGGTTTGCCAGAAAGGAGGTTTAATTGAAATTTGAAGTGCCGTAATATCATCACTCCAGATGCCATCGGCATTTGAGGCCTTCACCTTAAATACATAGTCATCAGCCCTGATTTTTGTGTATGTTGCGCTTGTGTGATTGGCATCGGCAAAAATCCATTCATTGTCAAAGCCCTCAAGCATATATTGATACGCGGCATTCTCAGGGGAGGTTAAACATCTGGCCGTAAAATCTATTGTGAAATAATTTTGTCTGTGGTTCAGTTCAATCTGCTTCACATATTCAATGGGCCCTTTGCTGTAGCTCGTATCTTCAAGGACTGATTTATTGAATATCTTGAAATCTGTAATTAATACCGGGAATACATATTTATTATCTTCAATTGTCAAAGGATTAAAAAGGTTAAAACCATTGGGACCTCCAAAAACCAGCCTGTCATCTGACAGTTTCTCTGCAACACTTAAGTTAAATTCATGCGCCTGCAAACCATCACTTTTCCTGTAATTCTGGATACGCTCTACCTTTGATTCATCTTCTAAATCACCCATCTCAGGACTATAGAGTCCCTTGGTGTAAATTGTGGCGATGCCTTTGGCTGTACTGAGCCATATATTCCCCTGCCTGTCTTCGACAATCCCATGCACATTGTTATGGCACAATCCCATGGATGCATTGAAATTAATATATGAAAGATCTGTCGTATTCAATAAATACACGCCATTTCCATAGCTTCCCATCCACAAATAATCCCCCGATCCTGATACAGGTTCAAATGCGCTATTGATGGGAAGGGTGAATATGTGATTGAAGCTGTTTTCTTCTTCATTGTATTGATAAAGTCCATTTGAGGTTGAGATCCACACCCTTCCGTCTGAATCACACATAATCCCCCAAATCCTAAAAGTAGAATTAATCATGGTATCGTTCGGGATATCTGTATAATCCAGAGATATGACTTTTCCGGAATTGTATTTATCAACTTCTTCAGCGTCAAGTTTATAAATCCCATGATCACCATCGCTTATCCAGAGTGCATCATTGTTATCAAGACACATGGTGATAAAGGCATTCCTGTTCATGGTATTGGCATCGGACCTGTTCAGATTGAAATATGTATCAGGTCTGGCGCTGTTTTTGAACAAAAATAAGCCCAGATCAGTACTCACCCAGATTCTATTGTATCTGTCCCCATATATGTCATGCACAGCATTCCGACGATCATCCACATTGTCGGGATAAAGCAGGATATGTTGATATTCATCTTTTTCGGCCCTATAGATGTACAAACCATTGTTCCTGACACCATACCATATATCTCCATTTTCATCTTCAAATACAGCACTTATATTATTATCCCTTACCCTTTTCCCATTGGGTATCTGGATCACATAGTGACTGATTCGGTGCTTGAAGAAATCCAGTTTACTTAAACCCCCACCTTCCGATCCTATCCAGATATTTCCTGTATAATCCTTATACAGGACATTGATCAGGTTGCTGCATATGGGACTGGGACTGTCATCTCCTACCCTGAAATTGTTAACTACATAATTTGACTCACCTTTTAGAATGGAAGAAAATCCTTCAACCTTGTAGAGCCCGCCTCCAAAGGTCGAAACCCAGACATGACCAAAGTTATCGCTGGTGATGCTGGTAATTGAACTATGGATTTCTTCTTTTCCGTCCAGGTACAGGGGAATACGCCTTAATGACTGCTCTGCTTTATCAAAAATGTACAATCCGCTTCCAATGGTACCCATAAGCAATTCAGATCCAAAATTATACAGGCATGAGATACTGTTCGGAGAATGACCCTTTGTTTCTCCAAAATCATTGAGAACCACCTCGAAGGTGTCGAATTTGCAATAGTATTTAATGATTCCTCCTCCCTCATATCCAAGCCACAATATGCCAGATTGTTCATACAACAAACAGTTCATTGTTTGCGATGGATGATTTGTCTGGTATTGACTGCCCAGGGCCGTTTGGGTATATTCACCGGTTGCGGGATCAAACATGAGCAATCCCTGATCGCGCGTGGCCAACCACAATACGCCATTCTCATCTTCTTCAATGGAAAAGACAGGTGCAGCTACCTGACTATAATAGTGAAAGTTACTGGTCCTTTTATTAAAAGAAGTTAGTCCAAGGTTGGTCCCAAGCCACAACATATCTTCAGGTCCATGTTTGGGATTGACAATGCTATAGATGATATTGGTGGGCATATTCGAATTATCGCGGGAATAACTTACGAAATTGGTTCCATCGAATCTGTTCAATCCACCATAACTGCCAATCCATATCAAGCCGCTCTTATCCTGATAGATATCCAGTATCTGGCTATGCAGCACACCATCGTCCTTCGAATAGTTCTCAAACTTTAGCAGTTCATTCTGAGCATCCATATGTGGCACCCACGTAAATAAAATCAACACCAGCCATGCGCAAATTTTCCTTGTGTCGGTATGATGAAAGAGAGCAAATTTCAATCTACACGTATTTCAATGGTATCAAATCCCAAATGTTAAAAAACAAATATAGTAAGATATCTGAATGATGTATTATGCGGTTTAAGCAAAGATGAACCGAGTTTTGCCGAATATCCCACGAATATGTAGTGTGTTTGTAGTGTATGTGTGTGGAGTTTGTAAGGGCACTTTTGCTTGATGTTAAATTACAGTTGGCTATGTTTAGTTGCTGCTAAACTAACTTGTTTCCGGACCGATGTCAAAACCAAATATTGGACTTTACTATTGCAGAATTTTTCCCGGATTCGGTTTACACAATCCTTACTAGCCATAGCTCAAAAAGTGCACTATGTATTAAATTTTTTATATCTTTTGCAGGTTACAATTAATACATACCTAAAATAAAATTTAAAACAATTCAAAATGACAAGACAGACTCCATTAAAAATCAGGAAGAAAGTTGAGAAGCCTCCCTGATGAAATGCATTAAGAATGAGTGTAAAAATTATTTCTCTACCAACTGAAATTTATTTTTTATCCAACTAAACTAAATCCTATGAAAAAAATTCCCATCAAAAGGGTAGAAATCACTTCCCTTACGAAAATGTTGAGAATCGTGCCAGGACTGATGCTATGCTTCCTTCTGTGCGCCATTCCATCCTATGGACAAACCAAAACGGTATCCGGTACCGTGGTTGATGCCGGAGGAGAATCCATTCCCGGGGTAACCATTGTAGTGAAAGGATCCACTCTAGGAACCACCTCCAATAGTGATGGTACCTATACCCTTTCCAATGCGCCGCTTGAAGGCACCCTTGTTTTCTCGTTCATTGGATATGCAACACAGGAACATGACCTGGCAGGCGCAACAACCATCGATGTGACCCTGGTCTCCTCCTTCGAAGAACTGGAGGAGGTCGTAGTCACTGCCCTGGGTATTGAAAGAGCGACCAAGGCTCTCTCCTATTCAGTTTCCCAGGTGGATGGAGAAGAACTCATGAAGGCGCAGGATGCTAATGTTGGCTCAGCCCTTGTGGGTAAAGTTGCAGGTGTCGATGTAATTTCCATCGGTGGCGGGGTTGCCGGATCAAATAAAGTTGTGATCCGGGGTAACAACTCACTGACAGGGAATAACAATCCGCTTTTTGTTGTTGATGGTCTGCCCATAGACAACAACCCCCGTTCCGGATGGGGCGGAAGGGACTACGGTGATGGTCTGAATTCCATTAACCCTGATGATATTGAGTCTATTTCTGTTCTGAAAGGTAACTCTGCAGCGGCGCTGTATGGATATCGTGCTGCCAATGGGGTGGTCATGATTACCACGAAAAAAGGCAGAGCCGGAGGCGGCATTGGTGTGGAGCTCAATTCAAGCTACACTTTTGATCAGCCTGTAAATACTTTTGATTCTCAGCACGGTATGTACGGACAGGGACTGGGACATGAGAAACCCACCGACTGGGCCTTTGAGACCCACCGTTCCTTCGGTGCAAAATTCGACGGATCTGAGGCTTTTTATCCCGATGGAACCCCGGTTACCTATGATGCAAAGGAGAGTCACTTCAGTGAATTTTTCAGAACCGGCCATACACTACAGAATTCTGTAGCCCTTTCGGGCGGGGGTAACAACCAGACCTACCGGCTTTCCATTTCCGATTTAAGAAATCAACATATCGTACCGAATTCCGGTCAGAGCAGAAATACCATAGCCCTGAGTACGAATGGGAAATTCGGGAAAAGGCTGACAGTAAGCACAAACATCAATTATTCACATGAAGATGTGGATAACCGTCCCACAACCAATAGCATCTATGCAAGTTATGTCCAGGGTATGATGGTCATGCCACACAACTGGGAGGTTGAACACTTCAAAGGGCCCACCGATAAACTGGGTGCCCGGGAAGATGGTACACATTATAATTTCTCTACCAACGACTGGTTTACCAACCCATACTGGGCAGCTTACCAGTACAGCACCAATGATGTGACTGACAGGGTCATTGCATCAGGTCTGGCACGCTACGATTTTACCGACTGGCTCTATGTCCAGGGTCGTATCGGTACTGATGTGTCTTCCTCACAGATTACAGAGGTGATTCCCTATGGTACAGCGCATGCCGCGCCGGAAGGTTTGGGGGCAGTTGATGAAAGTGTACGTCAGGTCATGGAAACCAACATGGAGGGTATGCTTGGCTTCAAAAAAGAATTTGGTAAAGTCGGTGTTGATGCATTTTTTGGCGGAAGCCGGATGAGAAAAAGCTATGAAAACACCGGAGGACATGGGGAAAGAATGTCGATTCCTTTCTACCATGTGGTTACCAATGGTTCCGTACAGACTGCCATTTATGATTTTAACCAGTCTGGGGTAAATTCAGCCTATGGTTCTGCCGAGGTTTCATTTAATAAATTCCTTTATGTGACATTTACAGGCAGAAATGACTGGTATTCAACGCTGAATCCGGAGAACAACTCCAAGTTCTATTATAGTATTGGAGGTAGTTTCCTGCTTTCCGAAGCAATTGATATGCCTGCCTGGATGAACTTCGCGAAAATCCGTCTTACACAGGCACAGGTTGGCGGCGGTGGTACCACACCCTACCAGACACAATTCTCCTACAACATCAATGCCATCGGGCACCTGGGTGTACCCCTGGCCAGCATACCGGGAACCCTTGCTAATCCTGACTTGCTGCCCTATATTTCTACAGAAACAGAAGTGGGATTTGATGTACGGATGTTTGACAACCGGATCGGCGTTGACTATGCTTTTTATAGCCGTAAGTCGGAGGACCACATCATCAATGCCAGTTATCCAAACTCATCCGGATACTCAAGTGGCCGGGTGAACCTGGGTGAAGTAAAAAACTGGGGCCATGAACTGATGCTGACCGGTACTCCGGTACGGGGAGAATTTACATGGGACATTATGCTGGCCGGTTCTTATAACATGAGTGAGGTTATTGAAGCAGGTGAAACCGACTATGTGGAGGTGGGAAGCGGAAGTGCCGGTTCAAGAATCAGGCACATCGAGGGCGAACGTTACGGCGCCATCCTGGGTTACAAACAGGAGCGCGCTGCTGATGGCACCAAGGTCTGGGAATACAATGCAGGAAGATCGACCTGGGGGCCAAGCAGGGAAGACGATCTGTCGATCCTGGGTTATGGCTTCCATCCCTGGTCATTAAGCCTTACCAACTCATTTGCCTGGAAAGGTTTTGATTTCAGTTTTATGCTTGAAGGCAAATTTGGAGGTTCCTTTTACTCTCAAACCAATTACCTGTCCTACCTGAGGGGCAATCACCTCAATACCATTGGGGTAGGCATTGACGGGATAGAGTCTGTGAATGGTGTTGACAGGGAAGAAGGTATCAACCTGATTGGTGTGGATGTAGATGGCAACGAAGGTCCCTTTGTTGTTGAGAACAATCAGTTCGAGAACTTCTACAGACGTTTGTATGCAGACAGGATAACCGAATTGAATGTGTATGATGCTTCCTATCTTAAATTAAGGCAGGTTGTACTGGGCTATACCATACCAAAAAGTGCCTTTGGCAAGGTTCCCATCAGCAGCATACGTGTGGCATTTGTAGCGCGTAACCTGTTCAATCTGTACGATAAGGTTGACAATCTGGACCCGGCATTTGCCTCCACCCAGACTGGGAACGACCAGGGGCAGGAGAAATATGCCATGCTACCGACAAGAAGCTACGGATTTAACCTGAAGATTTTATTCTAACATATAAATCTACTAATATGAAAATACTAAAATATATTACCCTGGTATTAGTGCTTGTAGCCATTGCTGGTTTGCAATCCTGCGACACAGATGCTCTACACGAACTGGATATCCCAAAGGTATCCATTGACGACTCCAAGCTTGAACCCTCGTGGTTGTTCGCCAATGCCCAGCTGGAGCTGGATGTTTCAACTGCGGATGTGAGCCACAGGTATGCGCATGCCTATGTTCAGTATTACGGATCCACATCCATTGTGATGCCCGGTGATGATTATCAGTACGATCAGGGCCAAAATGACAATGCCTGGCGTTCCTACTCAAACGAAATAAAGCTTTTGACCCATGTCATAGGAATTATCTCAGAGGACCCTGACCAGGTAAACAACCTGGCCATGTGCCGCATTCTGAAGGTTCTTTCTTTCTCACAGCTGACGGATTTGTATGGTGATATTCCATATTCGGAAGCAGGACTGGGATTTTTTGAAGGAACTTTCCATCCCAAGTATGATACCCAGCAATCCATTTATGCCGATATGCTGAATGAACTGGATGAAGCAGCAGCTTCGATGACCGAAAGTGCAGAGATATGGGCCGATGCAGATTTTATCAATGAGGGAGATGTGGGCAAATGGAAGAAGTTTGCCTATTCCATGATGCTGCGCCTGGCCATGAGGTTATCGGAGGCGGATCCGCAAATGGCTCAGACCTACGTGGCCAAAGCCATCGCCGGTGGGGTTGTCGCAAGCAACGACGACAACATACTGATGATGCATACCGATGGGCCTAATGCCATCAACCGGCCCAGCATGTCCCTGATGATCCTGGACAATGATTCTGAGAAATATTGCAAGCTGAGTACAAAATTCATTGATTTCTTGTATGAAACCAATGATCCGAGGATTGCAGTATACAGCGGAGGCGTGTACAGGGCAGACCTGGAGGTACCCAATGGCAGTGAAATGAATGCCCGGGATGTATACTTCAACGATGAACTCTGGGACTGGAGTACCGATAGTCTGCAGGGTCACCCCATGCAGGTAAACCCGGTAGATTTGATGGAACTAACAGGTGTTGGTGACCAAAAAGCCATCCAGCAGGCCTTTCCCAGGGCACACCCCTCAATGGTTGCATACGACGCTCCCATGGTGATGATGACTGCTTCTGAAAGCACGTTGCTGACAGCAGAGGCTGTTTTGAAAGGCTGGGCAAGCGGAGATGCTGCGGCACTATATGAAAAGGGTGTGAGAGAAGGTATGAAGCAATGGGCACTTATTTTTGGTGATGAAAGTATAGACGTTGCCGATGCCGATATTGATGCCTACCTGGCCGAGAATCCTTTCAGTGCTGCTGACGGGGAAAGAATGATAGGTGAACAATACTGGCTCACCAAATTCCATTGCGGACAGGAAGCCTGGGCAAACTGGAGGAGAACTGGATACCCGGTACTGGAATCTCAGGCTGCCGAGGTTGAAATTCCCACCCGGATGCAATATCCGGTGGATGCCGTGACCAAGAACGCCGATAACGTGAACGAGGCCATTGCGCGCCAGGGTGCGGATAATTTCTGGACGAAAGTATGGTGGGACAAGTAATACTGAACCTTCCTGCTTATTGTATAGATTGAGTAATTAGCATGGATCCTTTGGAGGGGGGCGGCGATGCCCCCTTCTGAAGGAATTCATAAGATGTGATCTTAATTCACAGGATGAACATATATAAACCACTTAAAAACAACAACATGAGAAATAAAATAACAATCCTTATTGCCCTGGTCCTGTGCAGCTTAAGCACCATGGCCCAGCGGGTAGGCGCATCACCTGAATACATCGAAGCCCTGACCGCTGATTGGGAAGGGGAGCGTTTTGAAGATGGCAGACCAAAGGTATCGGATGCCCTGCTGGAAAGATTGAAAGCGCTTTCCATGGAGGAAGTGTGGGGCGTATTACGCAACAAAGGCTTCCAGAACCAGTATGAAAGTGACTGGCACATCATCCGTCCCGATCAGGTTATGGTAGGCCGGGTTGTGACAGCCCAGTATATGCCTTCACGGCCTGATTTTCAAAAGCAGGTGAAGGAGCAGGGCAAGATTGAGGAGAGGGCTCAAAAGGGGGGAACCAATTCATGGCCCATCGATGTCCTCGTCCCCGGAGATGTGTATGTGGCTGATGGTTTTGGCAAAATTGTGGATGCTACACTGATTGGTGATAACCTGGCAAATGCCATCTATGCCAATTCACAGAACGGCGTGATCTTTAACGGATCAGTAAGAGATGAGCAGGGAATACTCGAGGTCGAAGGGTTTAACGGGTGGATCAAAGGATCAGATCCTTCGTACATCAAAGACATGATGCTCACCTCCATCAATGCACCCATTCGGATCGGTCGTGCCATTGTATTGCCGGGCGATGCGGTACTTGCGAATAAATTTGGTGTCATTTTTATACCCGCCTATTTGTTGGAGGACCTGATCGTTACTTCAGAAATAACCGGACTTCGTGATGAATTTGGCCACCAGCGTCTGCGGGAGGGAAAATACCTGCCCGGACAGATTGACAGCAAGTGGACCGAAGAGATCAAAGAAGATTTCCTGGACTGGCTAAACAACTATCCCGGCCAATTGCCCATGTCAAAAGAAGAGTTGGATAACTATCTGAAAGAGAGGAATTACTAGAGCAACAAAGACCGGAAATATCCTAATAACCAACAAATATATACCACAATGAAAAGTATAATACAGCAAATTGCTGCTGAGAACAGAGAGAATGAAAACAGGGAAGCCCAGGCCATCCAGGCAGAGATAGAAAATCCGGCAACCGGTAACAACCGACGGAATTTTCTTAAAAAAGCTGCATTCGGGGGAATCGCCCTGGGCGGTTTAATGCATCTGTCTATTGAAGATACGATCGCACAGAACTACTGCCAATGTTTCCAGAGCTTCATCCCCTTCCGATCTGAAGATCACCGATATGCGTTATGCAGTTACTTCAGTCCTGGGAGGCACAGCCATTATTCGAATTGATACCAACCAGGGGATCTATGGACTGGGCGAAGTGAGAGACGGCGCCGATGTGCGCTATGCACTGATGCTCAAAAGCCGGATCCTGGGACAAAATCCCTGCAATGTGGAGATGATCTTTAAGATCATCAAGCAGTTTGGTGGACAGGCCCGTCAAGCCGGCGGAGTATGTGCAGTGGAGATGGCACTTGTGGGATATCACCGGCAAAGCTTATGGAGTGCCTGCCTGGCAGCTTCTTGGAGGCAGGTATCGCAGCAGCGTCAGGTTATATGCGGATACTCCCACTGGAAAAGACAAGGAAGATCAGATAGAGAAGGTGAGATATCGCATCAAAGAGCAGGGTTATACCTGGCTGAAGATGGACCTTTCCATCAGGTCGCTGCGGGGCAAACCAGGTACCCTGGTGAACGAACGAATTCTGGAGAGGCGGACAGTGGGACACAAGGAATTATATGGGATATGGCAATGCCAAGCACCCTTTTACCCAGATTCAGATCACCGATAAAGGACTGGAGGAAATGACCAAGATTGCAGAACGCACCCGTGAGCTTATTGGCTGGGAGATTCCTATTTCCACGGACCATTATGGCCATTTTGACCTAACAATGGTATCCGTCTGGGAAAAGCCATGGAGAAATACAGGCTGGCATGGCTGGAGGACATGGTATCCATGGGAGTATACCGAACAATGGAAAACCATAACCGATGCGCTTGAAACGCCTACAACAACGGGAGAGGATATTTACCTTCTGAAAAACTTCAAACCACTGATTGATATCCATGCAGTGGATATTGTGCACCCCGACCTGGCTTCCTCGGGCGGACTGCTGGAAACCAAGAGGCTCGGTGACTACGCCGAGGAGAATGGTATCGCCATGGCCATGCACCAGGCTGGGACTCCTGTTTCCTTCATGGCCAATGTTCATTGTGCTGCAGCCACACAGAATTTCCTTGCCCTGGAACACCATTCAGTGGATCTGCCCTGGTGGGAAGATCTTGTTACCATGACAGGTGACAAGCCCATCATTGAGAAAGGTTATTCTCCGGTCCCCGAATCACCCGGACTGGGAATTGAGCTGAATGAAGATGTGGTTAAGGAGCATCTGGACCGCAGGGACAAGAGTTTCTTTGCCCCTACTGATGAGTGGAACGAAAGGCGTGCCCACGACAGGATCTGGAGTTAAATCATTGGAAAACAAAGATTACAAATGCTGCTGTTGACAAGCGCGTTGACAGCGGCATTTGCTTCTTGAATATTGTGAAGTTGGATCATATGAAATCAAAGTATAAGATACCCGCAAAGTTGCTGTTTATAGCCATGGGGGTAGGTTCCACCATCTGGTTTTTAATCAGGGTTATTCCCAAACCATACCGCGCCGCATACCCCTGTATGCGAATTGCAGCACCCATCATGTCCGGATTTGTTGTCTACCTGCTTGGCCTTGGAGGCTTTGCGGTTATACTTCGAAATGCCAGGCGGCAGTTCATCCGTGCCAGGTACCTATCATCCGGTTTGCTGGTGATTGCTGCTATGGCTGTTTTGGCTGTTTTTATGGTTCAGCATTCCACCGGTTCATCGGCACAGGAATTAACAAAGACCGGTCCGGATGACGGGCCCAATGAACCCATCGGAATAGGGAACGGGGTGAATCCGGGGCGGGTTGTATGGGTCTGGGACCCCAAAGCAACCAATGCTGATAACATCAATGCTTTCGAGCATTATAAACCCCAAAACACCAACCAGGGTGTGGTGAACCGGATGATTGTGGATGGAGTGAAGAACCTGGGGGGCAAAACAACTTTGTCAGAATCCTGGGATGTTATTTTTCGGTCTTTCAATTATAAAAAAAGCCAGAGCGGCAAAGGGTATACCAAAGGTGAGAAAATTTTCATCAAAGTGAACCAGACAACTGCCAATGGGTCCATCAGGCGGGTCAACGAAAAATCCGGATTCGATGTTCCCAGAAGAGTGATTGAAAGCCAGGGGGCAATAGATGGGAGATATGGAACCTGTGAGACCTATCCCAATGTGGCCCTGGAAATATTACGTGAGCTGGTGTACGTGGTAGGTGTGGATCAAAAAGACATTGCCATAGGCGATCCCATAGCCCACATATACTCTTACAACTATGATACCTGGGTCACTGAATTCCCCGATGTGATCTATATAGATAAAATGTCCGATCTGTACGGAAGAACCCTGATTCATCCTACCGAAGAAGATCTGATTTTCTATTCCGATAGCACACAAAGTGATAAGTTGTATGATATCATCGAAAATGCAGATTACCTGATCAATATAGCCAACCTGAAACCCCATGGCCGGGCTGGGATTACACTGACCGCCAAAAATCATTATGGATCACACGCCAGAAAATCAGCCTTTCACCTGCATTATTCACTCATATCGCCTTTTTCTATGGGAAGTCCAACAAACGGTGGGTATGGAAAGTACCGGGCGTTGGTCGATATCATGGGAAGCAAATATCTCGGCCAGAATACCCTGCTCTACGTGGTCGATGGATTGTATGGGGGAGGCTCTGTTGAGACCAGGGTACCGGTAAAATATTTCATGCCGCCTTTTAACAATGACTGGAGCAGCTCGATTTTCCTGTCCCAGGACCAGGTTGCCCTGGAATCGGTGTGTTATGATTTTCTACGAACCGAGTGGAACGGAACCTACAGTCACAGTCCCAACAACAATGCCTATGAAGCCATGGTCAATGTAAACGGTGTGGATGACTATCTTCACCAGGCTGCCGATCCCGCATATTGGCCCAGCGGGATCACCTACGACCCGGATCGTTCAGGGACCCCCCTGGAAAGCCTGGGTACCCATGAACACTGGAACAATGCTGCAAAAAAACAGTATTCCCGTAACCTGGGCCTCTCCAAAGGCATTGAACTCATCGCTGTACCGGATACACTGGTTGGGAGAGACGGACCAGAGGTCAGCACCGAAGAAACATGGTTAAAGGAATCCCAGCCTGTCCCCGAAGCTGAAGTAATAACTGAATCTGCTCCAGGCACAAGGGATCCGGAAAGGAGCATCATTCAATACCTAAATGAAGACTCTTTTGACGGAGCCATCCAGGCAAAGAATTTTTATTCAATTGTAGTGGATGATGACAATGTCAAGTGGTTCCTGACCGAAGAAGGTATCGTGAGTTTCGACGACAACGAGTGGAAGTTAAACAATGAAAACAGACAGATACCTGCGCAGGATTTGAAAGCCATGGCTTACGATTCCTCTGAATTTGGCCAGGAATTATGGCTGGCCTCACCCATGGGTGCAACTGTAGCCTCCATACCAGTGGATGCGCGGTCGGGTGCGACTACTTATTATTCAGACAATTCAACCATTCTGAGTGAAAATGTCTTCTCAGTGGCTGTTGGGAAGGGTTCATTGCGCTGGTTTGGGACTGAAAAGGGTATATCCGCTTTTGACAACGACAAATGGCTCACTCCTGCCTATGAGCGGAAATATCCTGAATACATGTTCAAGGACTTCCCCATCACATCCATGGCAACCAATCCAGGAGGCGATTCATTATACGTAGGTACAAAAGGAGCCGGAGTTGCCAGGGTCTTGCGAAATGACGTCGATGCCATTACCGGAGCATCCGAGTATGCACAATGGGGACCGATTCAAATTCCATCCGATCATATCACCACCATCTGTATCACGCGCGATGGCACACAATGGTTTGGAACTGACAAAGGAGTGGCCAGACACACCGGGGATATTACCATGGAGAATTGGTTGGCATTGAATGAAGAGGATGGCCTGGTCAACAACTATGTTCAGGCCATTGCTGCCGACAGAAGAGGCCGTGTCTGGATCGGGACAAAAGGTGGCATTTCCGTATTCTATGAAAATGCCATGACATCGATTACCGCTGAAGACGGATTAACAAGTAACAATGTACTTTCCATTGCAGTGGACAAGGAAGGCGTTGTTTGGTTTGGTACCGACGCCGGGGTAACAAGCTACTGGCGGGGAGAACTTACAAAATACACCCATTAATTTTTAACAGGGATATGATCATAGACACAATCAAAAACCGGGATTTGTATACAGTGTTGTCTCCCTGGATTAAGGCTTCCCTTGATTATCTGGGAACTACTGATTTTTCAAAGCTGGAACCAGGTCGCTACGATATCGATGGTGACAATGCTTTTGCCCTGGTGCAGGAGTACCAGACCATACCCCGCGAACAGGGGAAATGGGAATGCCATCGAAAGTATATTGATATACAGTATATTTCGGAGGGTATGGAGCAAATTGGCTTTGGAGACACCAACAAGATGGAGCCCCTGAGCGAATACGATCCAGATCATGACCTTGCCTTTCTGAAGGGTGAAGGAGAATTTGTCACCCTGACAAAAGGTTGTTTTGGCATTTTTTTCCCCAGCGATGCGCATCAACCCAAGGTGGCTCCCGGTGATTTGCCCGGGCCGGTTAAGAAAGTAGTGGTCAAGGTCCTTGCCGTATAATTTTTTACGTTTTTTTACAATTTAAACTTATCTCTCTCACATGGAAAAGAAACTCGCCATAAAACGTTGGTATCGCCTGATTCCCATTGTTTTTATAACTTATAGCCTGGCTTATCTGGACCGGGCCAATTATGGATTTGCAGCAGCTGGGGGAATGGCACAGGACCTGGATATTTCTGCAGCCATGTCCTCGCTGCTGGGATCGCTGTTCTTTTTGGGATACTTCTTTTTCCAGATACCAGGCGCTCTTTACGCCGATAAAAAAAGCGCCAAGGTATTGATATTCTGGTCCTTAATCCTATGGGGCGCTTTGGCTGCAGCCACAGGTATGATCAGCAATGTAAATGCACTGATTGTGATCAGATTCAGTCTGGGAGTGGTTGAGAGTGCTGTCATGCCCTCCATGCTGGTGTTTTTGAGCAAGTGGTTTACAAAAGCAGAACGTTCCAGGGCCAATACTTTTTTGATTCTCGGTAATCCGGCTACCATCTTATGGATGTCCATTTTATCAGGTTACCTGATTGATTCTGTGGGTTGGAGATGGATGTTTATTCTGGAAGGTCTCCCCGCCATTGTCTGGGCATTTCTCTGGTGGAAATTGGTGGTGGACAGACCAAAAGATGCCAAATGGTTAACAGATAAAGAAAAGGATGACCTGCAGGCGCAACTGGATAAAGAACAGGAGGGCATCAAACCGGTGAAGAATTACGGCGTGGCATTCCGATCCAAAGTGGTGATCATGCTGTGTCTGCAATATGCATTGTGGTGCATTGGTGTCTACGGTTTTGTCATCTGGCTGCCTTCCATCCTCAATGCGGCCCCTGATGCCAATATTGTATCGACAGGCTGGCTGGCATCGGTCCCCTATGTGCTGGCCATCATAGGTATGCTTACCGCTTCCTATTTCTCTGATAAAACTTTGAACAGGAAATTGTTTATCTGGCCATTTCTGCTGATTGGTTCACTGGCATTCTATGGCTCTTACCTCCTGGGCACCAACCACTTTTGGCTCTCCTTTGTATTGCTGGTGATTGCCGGCGGTGCCATGTACTCCCCCTACGGGCCCTTCTTTGCCGTGATCACCGAAGTATTACCCAGGAATGTATCCGCAGGCGCCATCGCCTTAATCAACAGCATGGGTGCCCTGGGGTCCTTTGTGGGCGCTTACATTGTTGGCTACCTGAATGGTACCACCGGTGGATTTGGAGCTTCCTACATATTTATGGCGGGTTCCCTGTTTGCATCAGCCATCTTAACGATGGTTGCCATAAAAACAGAGAAGCCAAAGCCGGCTTCAGTCAATTCATAAATTTGAACCAACATCAAAAAACAGCAAAATGAATACGCAAAGAAACACAGTTATGTCAACAAGCCGAATCTTTTCCCTGCTTTTGATCTGTGCAGGCATTTTTTTGATTTCCTGCAAGGGACCAAAGACCAACACTGAAGGAGACACATGGTTCAGCAGCGGAGAATGGCTGAAAGGTTTGGAGCTTAAAGCACACGAATCCACCAACCAGGAAGCATTTGAAAAGCTCTATAAATCCAATCCGGCTTTATGGGATAAAGCTTTTGCATGGATGAAATCAACCGACCTGAATACCATTGAGCCTGGCACATATATCATTGAGGAAGACAATGTAAGAGCCATTGTGAGCGAAGCTCCCGCACCAGAACTCGAGAACGTGAAATGGGAAGCCCACCAGAACTTCAGTGACATCCAGTACATTGTAAAGGGGAAAGCCCAAATGGGTGTGGCTCCTGTTTCTGAAGCCACCGTCACTATAGCCTATGACAGCGCAAATGATATTGGCTTTTTTGATGCAGAAGGAGAATACTACACGGCTGAGCCCGGAACATTCTTTATTTTCACACCGGCCGACGCCCATCGCCCCGGCATTCAGGTCGAAGGGTACGACACTGTTAAAAAAGTAGTGCTAAAAGTGAGGGCAAAGAACCCGGCGTAGCAGATCAGGACCCTATTCTTCCTGGGCTCGTTTCGCCCTTCTTTCTGCTCTTTTGGCTTCCCTTGCTGCCATGTATTCATTCAGTTCCTCCCTGGACATGGGTAGATTCTCATATTTGTCCAGCCACTGTTGGAAATCCTTTTCATATACATCCCTCTCAACAACAAAGGCTTCGTTGACATATTCGTATCTGTTGGTCTTCATGCACCAGCGGCCAAACTCATCCCGCAATGCTGTATATTCACCAGCTACTACTACTTCCTGTACAAGATGGGGTGGAATAAAAGTTACTCCCGTTGATTTGGCAAGAACCACATCCCCTGGTAAAACAGTGACACGACCCATGCGGATGGGTCCATTCACACTTGCGATCATCATGTCCTTGATGGCCGATGGATCTGAACCCCTGATCCATGCATTAAATCCTTCAATCTTTGACAATCCCTCTATATCTCTGACAGAACCATTAAATATCACACCCCGCTTTCCAGCCTTATAAATAGCATTTCCCAGGTTATCGCCTATGAGGGTACCATCCACTATTTTTCCATAGCTATCGGCCACATAAACATCCCCATCCAGTAGTTTAATTATGGGCGCATAATTGGTTACCGGTGTTTTTGTCCCTTCCTTTTCTGCCTGTGCCTGAACGTAGTTGTCAAAATCTTCTCTCAAAGGCATAAACTGGGCGGTAATCACACGACCGGTCATCACCTGTTCCGGGTAGAGGATCTTCCATCCATTTTCATAGGTACCTTCGAAATTTTCAAACTGGTGTGCATATCCATGGGAACGCAGGGTGGACCAAACCTCCTCCATGGAAAGGGTTTTTAATCTTTCCAGCAACTGGTCGGGAACTTTTGGTCTTCCATCGGGTGTACGTTCTCCTTCCCACAGGATGGTCAGGCTTTCAATGCTTTCGGGTGGCCAAACTACATTTTGCGCGTTAAGCTGATTTACAATAATTGCAATAACAAGGACAATGAGAAATCTTTTTTTCATAGAAGTGGAGATTGATTATGCCCAACAATATATAACAATAAAAGTTACTTTTGGTATGTAAGCATGGGAACTTCAGTCAACAACAAATGTGTCCACTGCGGTGCCGATTTCGGAAAGCATCCGGTGACATGGAATGAACTGCCTTTTTGCTGCAATGGGTGCAAGACCGTTTACCTTTTACCTAATTTCAGTACGCCTGATAATTTCCTCCTGCAATTCAGGCCCCAGATCATTGAAGTAATCACTATATCCGGCCACCCTGACAATCAGGTCCTGGTATTTCTCAGGGTGCATCTGTGCATGGCGTAGTGTGTCTGCCGATACCACATTAAACTGGATGTGGTGTCCATCCATCCGGAAATAACTCCGGATCAGCTGGGTGACCTTCCGAATGGCCTGGTCATCCCTGAAGAAATCGGGTGTGAACTTCTGGTTCAGCAGGGTTCCACCGGTTTTCAGGTGATCAATCTTCAATGCTGAATTCAAAACAGCAGTGGGACCCTTGCGGTCCATTCCCTGGAAGGGGGAGATCCCCTCCGAAAGCGGCTCATGAGCAAGCCTTCCGTCAGGCATGGCCCCCACTACTTTACCAAAGTAGACATGACTGGTGGTTGGCAGCATGTTGATCCTGTAGGTAGCCCCGCGGGGGCTCTTGCGTCCGTTTACCGAATCATAGAAGGCATCAAATACCCATGTGGCATGCACATCGGCCAGGTCATCATCATTGCCATATTTGGGTGTATCATACAAGAGGGAGGCCCGCAGCTCATCATGACCTTCAAAATTCTCAGAAAGCACCTCAGGAAAGTCGCCATGGAAATCGGTCTTTTGTCAAACACATGGTATTGAAGCGAGGCAAGCATATCGGTGATGGAGCCCAGTCCGACTCCCTGAATATAGCTGGTATTGTACCTGGCACCACCTGCATTATAGTCCTTTCCATTTATAATGCAATCATCAATCAGCAGGGATAGAAAAGGCACCGGCAGATGGGTGCTGAAAATCCGTTCAATGATATTGTTTCCCGCTGATCTTGATATCAATAAAATGGTTAAGTTGCTGCTGAAATGCTTCCTGCAGATCCTCAAAGGACTCAAAGCCGGCCGGATCGCCGGTGTCAGTCCCGATCTTCTTACCGGATAAGGGATCCACGCCGTTATGCAGGGTGATTTCCAGCACCTTCACCAGGTTAAAATAGCCGGTAAGGATATAGGCCTCTGTGCCAAAGGCCCCGCTCTCCACACAACCCGATGCACCGCCATTACGGGCATCTTCAATCTACTTTCCCTGGCTGACCAGTTCCTTGACAATGGCATCTGTATTGAAAATGGAAGGTTGGCCGAAACCGGTTTTCACGATCTTCACGGCCCGGTCTACAAAGCATCCGGATTCTTCACTGCTCACCTGCACCATGGATGAAGGCTGCAAGCAGCCGCATCTCCTCGATCACATCCAGCAACACGAAACTGAGTTCATTCACCGCATCTGCTTCCGTCCTGCCTTCACTCCCCCCAGGTTGATCAGGCAGAAATCGGTATAGGTATTGCTCTCCTCAGCGGTAACTCCCACCTTGGGCGGTGAGGGATGGTTGTTGAATTTGATCCAGAAGGATTGCAGCAATTCCCTGGCCATCCTCCTTGTTCAGGATTCCAGTTGCGAGATCATTCTGATAAAAAGGGCAGAAGATGCTGATCCAGCCGGCCGGGATTAAAGGAATCCCACGGATTCAGCTCGGTGATCACCCCCAGGTGTACAAACCAGTAGTACTGGAGAGCTTCATGCATGGTATCCGGGGCTTCAGCCGGAACCTTGCGACAGATGGTTGCCATCTGGGTCAATTCCTGCTTTCTTGCCGGATCAGATTCAGCAAAGGCCAGCTCTGTCCAGCTCCTCCGCATGCCTTTCTGCATACATGATCAGGGCATTGGCTGTAATCTCCATGGCCAGCAGCTCTTCCTTCTTATCATAAGCGAGTGGATCATTCAGGAAATCCAGACCATGAAGAGCAGTCCGGATCTCCTCAATAATATCCCTCATTCCCTTGCTGTAGATCTTGCTTCCCAGCACCGTATGACCCGGAGCGCGCTGCTCCTGGAATTCGGTAAAAACGCCGGCATCATAGGCTGCCTTCCAGTTTTCATCCAGGTGACTGAATATCCGCTCCCGGTTGGTCCTGCCGGTCCAGAAAGGAATAATCACCTCTTCAAAGGCCCTCCGGGTCTCATCGTCTACCTTAAAAGATACCTTTTTCCTGCTGTCCAGGATATCCAGGTCTTCTGTCAAATGCAGATTGATCTCCGGATAGGTGGGTGTGGCCTTGGGTGCCGGACCCCGCTCCCCCACAATCAGCTCACCCTCATTAATACAGATGGTTTTATGCTGCAGGATATACTCAAATGATCGGGCCCGTTGCCACCGGCACAGAATACTGGGCAGGAGAAATTCCCTTATAATACTCCGTAACAAGCAATCCCCTTTCGGCCGAAAGGCGATTCACTGCCTTCAGGCTGGCTTCTCTTAATCGTTTAATTCTTTCAGTCATCTTATATTTATCTTACGGTCTTATCCACCAAGGGATACAACCAGGCCTGTTTTTTCAAATCGGGCTACCCATCCTTCCAGGAAGGTTAGATCCGGCTCTTTTACATCCGGCAAGCGTTGTATCATTCCCAGCCTGGAATATTTATTTGCGGCGATACGATGGTAAGGCAGCAGGTGTACCTCTTCCAGATGGGTTCTCCTCTCCCCCAGGAAAGAGACAAAACGGCTGACCTCTTCCTCAGAAGTATTTATACCCGGTACCACCGGGATCCGGAATATGAGCCTGGACCCACGCTCCAGCAGGTAGTCCGCGTTGGCAAGAATCAAACCATTTTCAAACCCTGTATACTTCCTGTGCAACTCACTATCCATGTTTTTCAGGTCATACAGGAAGAGGTCTGTGTTTGCCACAATGCGGTCGAACATTTCCCGGCTGACAAATCCGCTTGTATCCACTGCTGTATGCAGCCCATGCTCTTTACACCTGGCAAGCAAGGCGGCAAGTGCATCGATCTGCATCAAGGGCTCTCCGCCCGAAAAGGTGATGCCCCCTCCTGATTCTTCATAGAAATGTTGGTCCCTCAGCAGTTTTCCCATCAGATCATCCACTTCCATCTTCTCCCCGTAGGTTTTGCTGCCCGGGATGCTTTTCCCGTTTAGCTTCCTTTCCACCGCAACAGTAACAGGCTCCTTCGACTGACTCTCCGGATTGTGGCACCACCAGCACTCCAGGGGACATCCCTTCAGGAAAACGGTGGTCCGGATACCGGGCCCGTCATGCACTGCAAAACGTTTTATATCAAAAATTGTAACCAAGGTAAATGGTAAGTGGTAAATGGTAAGTGGTAAGTGAATTCTCGCAATAAGTACTGAGTACTAGGCACTGAGTACTGAGTACTAGGCACTGAGTACTAAGTACTGACTTGTTCATAGAACATCCAGCACTCGTAAAGCCCGATGTCGAAGGAATGACACAGATTAATATGGTTGGGGCCTCTCTTCATTACAATCGCAAGTTACAAAAACAAGGGAAAAGTAAAAACATAACAGAACTTTGTAAATCAACTTAGATCAGAAGAAATCAGCGATGGCAAAATAGCTGGTAAGTAGACTGTATAGAATAATAACTACCAGGCTGATATTCATCATTTTTCCCGCAATATGCTCCTTCATGAGCGACTTCCGGTTGACCAGGATAAAGATGGGAATGGCTACGGCAGGCAGAATCAGCGCCTGGAAGGCCTGGGAAAAGACCATGAGCAAAGGAGGCGTGGTATCAATAAATTGCATCCCGAAACCAAACAGGAGTCCCCCAAGTCCAAGGATCCGGTAAAGGGGTGAGCGAATGTTTCTCTCTCTTCCCGAATAGTCGGATATAAGCCAGGGAGTTATCAAAATGATCGGAAAAATGGAAGAGATCCCGGCTCCCACAATCCCCAGGATAAGTAGAACAGCCGCGATCTTCCCACCCAGGGGTTCGAAAAGGCTGATCATCTCCACTGTATTGTTCATTTTCATGCCCATCACATGCAGGGTTCCAGCGGATACAGCCATGATCACCAGGCTCAGGAAAAGCATCATGGATGCTGATACAGCTGCGTCTCTTTTTTCCAGTTTCAAATTCCCTATGGTCCAGCCTTTTTCGGCCACCACCGTGCTCCTCATGATAAAAACAGCAGCAGAACAGGTGGTACCGGTTATGGCAGCAATTAATCTGAGTGAACCTTCACTTTTTGGTATACTCGGTACAAGTCCGCCAGCAATGGAAGAGAAACTGGGCTTCACCATGAAAAACACAATAATGAAGGAGAGGCCCATCAGAATGACAAGGAAAGTGAGGAATTTCTCAAAAATCTGGTACTTCCCAATCCATAACAATGCAAATAGAAAAGCCACCAACACTGCTGTAATGGCCAGGGTATTAAATCCTGAACCACCCAGTATAAGCCTGGAAGCTTCCTGTATCAGATCGGTGACAATTCCGAATATGCCCATCAGGGCAAGCAATTCACCAACCACCAATGCAACCAATATATAGATGGCCAAAACCTTTCCATACCGTAAATTGGATTTAATGGTGGACAGAGCTGTCTTACCCGTTACTAGGGTTGTCTTCCCATAAGCAACCATCAATATATAAGTGAAGATGCAGGAGAGAACCAGGGCCCAGGTGAGGGTCATCCCGTGTTCAGCACCCACTTTTGCCATGGTGGTTATACTCCCCGTGCCAATGTTATACCCGATCAGGAAGAGTCCCGGTCCAATGGCAGTTAAGCCAATAAGAATTCCTTTTAAAAGCCGCTTCTTCTCCATACTACTTTCCCCGCAACGATTGTTTGCTGAATGACCAGTTCCCCGTTCTCAATGGTAAACAGGATCAGGTCGGCACGCTTCCCCTTCTGTAACTCACCAAGATCATGAAGTCCCAGCAGGCGGGCCGGATTTGTACTGGCCATTTGAATAGCCTCTGAAAGACAGCATCCGGTAAACTTCATCATATTTCCAACACACAAACTGATGGGAGATGCAGCACCGGCCAGTACATCTTCGGCTGGGAATTTCACCACATGGGGCGTTAATTCTACTTTTCGTTCCCACCTGTTATACGTTCCGGGTTCCATTCCAGCCAGATCGAGCGCATCAGAAACCAGTATGGTACGATCCTTCCCTTTGATCTTGTAGAAACTCTGCACCTCCTCCCTGTTCAAATGATATCCGTCCACGATCAGGCTCACAGAAAGGCGGTCGTCAGCCAGCTGTGGCCAGAGCGGGTTATTGTGGCGGTTTATCATATTTGCACAGCCATTTCCCAGATGGGTTGACATGGATGCCCCTGCATTTACTGCCTCGTCAATCTCTTTCGCACTTCCATTGTGGTGTCCCAGGGACACAAGGATGCCATCCTGGCTGCATTTCTGTATAAATGGAACAACTCCTTCAATTTCAGGCGCAAGTGTGATCAATTTGATCCCCCCTTTTGCTGCAAGCTGAAATTCCTGAAATTCATCCCAGTCAGGCTCCCTGATAAATTTTTCAAGATGTGCCCCCCGAAATCCCTTAACAGGTGAAATATATGGGCCTTCCAGATGGAATCCCGGGATAGACATCCCAATCTCTTCATCATCGAGTGCCTTGGAAAGAATCGAAAAGCTGTTCCTCAGGGACTCCTGGTCTGCAGTAATCAGGGTGGGCAGGAAAGAAGTAACTCCCTCCTTCCAGAGTGCCCTGGTAGCTTCCCTGATCATTCCCGGGCTAAGGCCCTGATCTGCAAAATCAACCCCCATATAGCCGTTAATCTGAATATCGATCAGGCCAGGGGCTACAAAGATCTCCTGGAGATCCGATATGGATGACAGTATTTCGATGTCCGTGATTTTCCCGTTTGCAATCCCAAGCGTACCGGATTTTGATCCAGATAATGAATACCTTCTATGTAAAATGCCCCCTCTGCAATACGTTCGCCTGTACCGGGACTTTTCTTCGAAGTACAGGCGACCAGTGAAGAAAGAAGAATCAGGATAAAAGTAAAGATTCGGACTTCCATAGAATTGAACCCAGGTTAAAAACTAAAGATAAAGATTTTACTTTTTACCTTCTAGACTTGCTTCAGTTTCCATTTTCCCCGCCGGAACATGGCAATGGCAATGAAGGTGAGAACTGCCTCCCCGATCAGGATGGCATAACAGACCCCGTTGATTTGCAGACCCAGTACATTGGTAAAGAGGTAGGCCAAAGGAATCTCCACAAGCCAGAAGGCAATGAAGTTGATCCACACAGGGGTGGCAGTATCTCCGGCACCGTTGATGGCATTGACCATGACCATGCCCATGGCATAAACCAGGAATCCGAAGCTGACGACCCTCAGGCAGGTGACTCCGCTCTGCATCACAACGGGCTCCTCGACACCATCGATAAAAAAACCGATGAAGACATCGGGAATGGCAATAAAAATGATCGAAACCAGTCCCAGAAAGACCATGTTGCCGATGCCCACCACCCAGGCTGACCGCTCGGCCCTGTCAGGTTGTCTGGCACCCAGGTTTTGTCCCACCAGCGTGGCCGCTGCATTGGCCATTCCCCAGGCAGGCAAGCAGAACAAACATCACGATCCGGATGGCAATGGTATACCCGGCCACCACTTCTTCACCCAGGCTGGTGACCACCCAAACCAGGAAGATCCAGGAGGAGGTGGCAATGATATACTGGCCAATGGCTCCCAGGGATAGTTTTACCAGTTTGACGCATTTCTTTGAGCCTGATAACAATCTGCTGTGGCCCGCACCTTTACCCTGTATTTCCCTTTTCCCAAGCAGGTAAAGCTGGTAAAGAACTGCCATTCCCCTTCCAATATTGGTGGCCACAGCAGCTCCCTTGATCCCCAGTTCAGGGAAGGGTCCGATCCCGAAAATAAGCAGGGGATCCAGGATGATGTTCAGGATATTGGCAAACCAGAGTACCCTCATGGAAATGGCGGCATCGCCACTGCTCCTGAATACTGCATTGATGATAAACAGCAGCATGATCACCACGTTTCCCCCCAGCATGATGGTCGGATACATATATCCCATCTCGATGGTGGTCTCCGAAGCTCCCATGAGCCGGAGCAGGTCTTTGGCAAAAAAGATACCGACGGCCGAAAACAGCAGGGAGACCACAATCCCGGTAAAAATGGCCTGAACTGCTGCCACAGCTGCTTCTTCGGGACGTTTCTCCCCGATCCTCCTGGAAACCAGCGCAGTGGTTCCCACACTGAGACCGATCCCAATGGCATAGATGATGGTCATCAGCGATTCTGTGATCCCCACAGTGGCCACAGCTTCTGCTCCCAGCCGGGAAACAAAGAAGATATCCACCAGGGCAAATACCGATTCCATGATCATCTCCAGCACCATGGGAATGCTTGAAGCAAGAAATGGCCTTGCTCAAGGGGATCTTGGTGAAATCCCGTTCTGAACCGCCAATGGCTTCACGCAGATCCTGAAAAAACTCACGAAAAGAAGATTTTGAAAACCTGGATTTGAAACTTATATGTGACATTGAATTGAGAATTATTGGTTAGAAAAGAGAAAAAGTGCACGGCCCGCTTTAAGAAAAAAGCGGGCAGGGTGGTCACAGTCATATTTCCAATAATCCTCATGTTTTCTGAGTATATCGATGTCAAAAGTAGAAGCTTCTGCAGAAAAAACAAAATATTTATGGTCCGAGAAATTACATGATTCATTAACCGCATTCAATTTCAGCCAGCTGTTTCAGTCTTTCAAGGCTGTCTTCTGCGTAGTATTCTTTTTCAGGGATTTCCCAAATATCCGGTAGGTTTTATAAACCTCTCCTCCCATGTACTCCATTTCTGCCCTTACCTTGGTATTGGTTTCCATTTCCAGGTGACTGTCAATGTACTTCAATTTCCTGCTTCCTGGCCGATTCCAGCATGGCCGATCCCATGATGGTATCCAGGCCCCTGTTCTGGTAATCGGGATGAACCGCACCCAGCAAAAGATTCAGTTGTTTGGAACGCCTCCCGGCCCGACAGGATCTGAAGAATCCCAATGGGCAAAAGGTAGCCCCTCGATTTCTTGATCCCTTTGCTGATATCGGGCATGCCAATCACAAAGGCACTGGCTCATTTCTTTCATTAACCACCACTTTAATTAGCGGGGATCCATGATCAGCAGGTAACGGTTGGCAAAGTCATCCATCTCCTCCAGGGTAAAGGGCATGAATCCGTAGATTTCAGTAAAGGTTTCGTTGATCAGGGTGAATATGGGCCTGATCCAGGGTTTCAGGTCCTTCGCCTGGTAAATTCCAAGAGCCTGATCCCGGATTATTTCTCAGCGCCCTTTCTGCAATCTTCTGATAAAGTTCCGGTGTTTTTTCCGGAATCCAGAATTTTATAGACCACCAGGTCAATATCCTTGTCAAATCCCAGGGCCTTCAAGGTGCCGATCAGATATTCGAAATTGCAATGTGTAGCGATGGACCAGGGTTCGTTAAATCCATCAATCAGATAGCCCTGGGGATCCTTGTCTGAAAATGCCAGAGGCCCCACCAGTTTATCCATGCCCTTTGATCTTTGCCCAGTCCTCAACATGCTTGAATCAGTATTTCAATCACTTCCCTATCATCCCAGGCCTCCAGGTAATTGAACCGGGCATGCTTTTCCCGTGCATTTCATTGTACTTATAGTTGATGATCCCCATGATCCGGCCAACCACCTCTTTGCCCCTGTAGGCCAGAGAGCATGATCACATCGCTGTATTCAAAAGACTTTGTTCTTCTTCGAATTGAAAAACTCCCACTCGTCGGAATAAAGGGGAGGGATCCAGTTCGGATGGTTCCTTGTGAATTTTCGCCGGAAGATGAATGAATTTTCGCAGGTCCCGCCTGGTGCAAACAGGCTTAACCAGAATATCCATAAAGAGAGTTTTAGTGGTAGTTCTGGGCAGACAAAATAGATTTTTTACGTAATTAAAAGCTGGTCTGCCAATTTTCAAGAGGCTTCCCCCGTGACCCTGTTCACGATCCACTCATCCATCATTCTGGCTCCCAGTGATTTATAGAATTCAATGGAGGGTTCATTCCAGTCCAGGACCGCCCACTCCAGCCTGCCACATTCCTTCTCCATGGCCAGATTTGCCAGGTAGATCAGCAAGGATTTTCCGAAGCCCTTCCCCCTGTATTCCTCCAAGTACAAACAGATCCTCCAGATAGATTCCGGGTTTGGCCAGGAAAGTGGAAAAATTATAAAAGTAAAGTGCAAATCCACGGGGGTATCCCTGTAATAAGCCTAATAACCACTTCGGCCACCTTTTCCTGGCCGAAAAGGTATCTTTCCAGCTCTTCCTCAGTGGCCACAACCTCATGGGACAACTTCTCATATTCGGCTAGTTTCCTGATAAAATCAAGTACCAGCGGAACATCGCTCTTTTCGGCTTTTCTGATCTGGAAATCCTCAATTTTTGTTTTAATGATCATGTTCTAAGAATTGTCGTAGGTGGGAATATAGGTGGGATGGTCCAGGAATTGCTGGCTGATTTTCTCGGGCATATTGATAAATCGTGACCCTTATATCTGCTGTAAAGGTCCCCAGCAATTTGTGAAGAAGACCCAGCTTCTGATGATCCCTGAAGATGGGTGGAGCTGAGTTCATGTCCATCATCAGCATGGCCACATAGCTGCCAGTCCGCTCCAGTACTCCTTCCATCAATTCATAGAGCATATCCTCATACCCCGGTTCGCAATAGATTCCGTCAAAAGCCAGCAGTTTCAACTCATCGGGATTGATCCGCTTTTTGACCCAGGGAATCCCGGTAAGCAGTCCGATCAGTTTGTTGGCCATGCCGCTCCCAAAATCCACAATGTTCCATCTGAAATGGATAGACCTGAAGTCCGGCCACCACTCTCCCCGATCTTTGATCACATAATAATCCTTGTCCTTGAAAAGCGGATCATAAAAAAGAGTTTGTAATCGCTGTAATAAGCATGCAGCAATTGGCCATGGCCTCTCTTTCCGAATCGGGCATTTGTTCCATCCTGCCAGATCTTCTGGGCCTGAGCCTGCTGAAACTAAAGTTGACCACCTCCCTCACCGTCTCCATTCCCATCTGGGCACTGAAATTCATGGACCGCAGGTTTTTCTTGTCAATAAGTGCATAAATAATGGCCGGGGCCTGTGCATCTTCATCCTCTCCCCTTAACTGGGAAGGGTTTGCAAAAACTGGTTGTATAAACCGGCCCAGCACCGAGGAACGCTTGTCTTCATCTTTCATGTCCTGCTTTTCTTTTCGCTTTTTAGGAACGGACCCCATGGGAGCCTTGATGGAAAAAAATCGGATCATCCAGCTGTCATGGCCCACTCCCCCTGTCTCGGTATGTCTTCCCAGGAAACCGACCGAGCCCAGCATCTTACCACTCTTCCGAAGGTACATGAAGTAATTCTCGCCAGGAACATACATCTTTTCTACCAGGTCCAGGTGCCTGTAACGGAAACTACCCGGTTGTCCCAGCACTGTATTGTACATATGATCGATGAGTTCATCACAAGGTGCCGTTTCCACTTCAACCTTCAGGTCATGAAATGTCAACAGGGTACGTACTTTTTCCATCGTGCAAAGATAGAAAAATCAGAAAATCAATCGAAGTTGAGTCTTTCGATGGAGGCGAGTTCATTGCCCCCGTCTCTCATGGCAGATCCGCTGGCTACAAAAACAGTCCCGACACACATAAAGGCCTGGGTGCCATGCCTTCCCTTCTCAAGACTCCCCCAGTGCTCCCATACTCCTCTGTCCACATCATAGGCTTCCACAATCGAGTAGGCATCCTCCCGGTCATTGCTCTCACCTCCAATGATAAGCAAATGATCCATGATCGATACGGCGGTGCATCCTGCCCTCAGGGTTGGCAGGTTTTGTTCAGCCGGAAGTGTTTTCCATCTGCCTGTTTCAATTTCATAAACATCCACCTCTGCGATGGTCTGGTCCAGATTTGTATTGCCAATTTTGCAGGTATTTCTCCCTCCTGCAGCGTAAATTTTTCCATTGATGATCCCTGCATGAAAGTGATCCCGGGTGCGGGGTGCATTGGCCATCCTCTTCCATTTCCCTGTTTTGGGATCGTAACGGTCAACCCAGTTGGTATGGGTCCCGCTATTCATATCTTCCGATCCGCATATCAGGTAGATCATACCCCTGTATACAGCTACCCCGGCCGATCCCCTGAGGCGGTCTTTTGGAATAGGGTCCCCTTTCTCCCACTGATCATTTACGGTATCGTAAATATAGATATGATCCAATGGTTTCTCATTGGGGAAGGTACCAGTAAAAGCACCCATCACATAAATTTTCTCGCCATTTCGCACTGCCTGGAAGTGGTGCATCTCCACAGGGGGCATGGCGCCCCTGGTCCAGATCCCAGTTCCGGGATCAAAAATATTCACAGGTTTTAATCCGAACCCACCCATCAGGTAGAATTTGCCTTTACAGGCCATGAAAGCGCCTTCTTCACGGGGATCCATTTCACCCGTTGTTTTCAGGGTAGACCATGACTGACCAGAAATCATCGGGCTAAACATCAGAAACAGAGACAGAAAGGCCGGAAAATATGCGGTGGCTAATCTTGTCGGAAGAAACAGTTTCATTTCAAAAGGCTTGTTAATGCTGATATGACATTAAATTACGGAATTGGTTCATATAAATCAAGCGGGAAACCCGGTTTAACATATATTTATCAAATGGGAAGGACCCTGTATTCCAGCACCCTATGAAGTCCATCCTGTGTTTTAGGTAACTTTTAAACCCATTAAACTAACTTTCGTCAAAACCATATTTGGCATGAACGCTACTGCATCAAAAATCATGTCTTTATCGAGGAGGATAGCAGGGCAACGATCTGCCTGATATGTTCCGGGGTGGTACCGCAACAACCTCCGATGATATTGGCTCCTGCTTCCACCAGGTCGCTTACCTGCGAGGCCATCTCTTCCGGCCCCTCCGGGAATACTGTTTTTCCATCCTCATAGACCGGCAATCCGGCATTGGCATGAACCAGCACGGGAATGTGGCTGTCCAGAACCCTGATCTCCCTGACGATCTCGATCATTCCGGCGGTACCATTTCCACAATTGGCGCCGATGATATCCGCCCCGGCCAGTTTGGCCATGTCCAGGTACGCTTCAACCCCGGTTCCCATCATGGTCCGGTATTCCCCGGTCTGGGTTTTTGAAAAAGTGAATGTGCATGCCACATCCAGACCTGTTGCGTCTTTCGCTGCCTGTATGGCAATTCTTGCCTCCTCCGGGTCGGACATGGTCTCCACCACAATCCCATCCACGCCACCATCCTTGAGGCCCTTGGCCTGCTCCCTGAAGCTTTCAAACAGTTCTTCTTCACTCACCTCGCCCATCATCACCATCTTCCCGGTCGGACCCATGGAACCCAGAACCAGGGCCCTTTTACCGGCTGCCTTTTTTGAGATCTCACCGGCTGCTTTGTTGAGTATGTAGGCCTGATCCTTTATACCGTATCCATCCAGTTTAAACGAGCTGCCTCCAAAACTATTGGTAAGGATCATATCTGCACCAGCTTCAACATAGCTCAATGCAATGTCAAACACATCATCCGGTCTGCTCAGGTTCCAGGATTCGGGGCACTCCTGGACAGCCAGTCCCTTCTGGTGCAAAAATGTGCCCCATGCTCCATCCGAAACCAGTACCTTTTTATCCCTGCATGTTTGTAAAATTCTTCCCATGATCTTTGGTCATTTATATGTAACAAGGGCCACATCATAAAACTTCAGCCCTTCAATTTCTACCTGTACCATCCCATTTCCATTCACTTCAAATTCAACCGTCCGTCCGTCTTTCAGCAAATGAATGGACGCAAGCTCTTTCCCGGGTTTGAATGAAAGCGTAAACTTTGAAAGTACCGTTGGTTCAAAAAATCCATTTCCCATCTGACCTGTATGGTTCACCATGCCAAACCACTCAAATGCACCCGTATCGCTCACCTGGTGACTCAGTTCAAGCATGGGGGATGCATCTGTGGCCACATTCGCCTCATATCCAAGCAGGTTCAAAATGGCAGCATCCAAAAGCGCACTGTGGCCATAGTGCCTGGTCCTGTCGTAGAGTGATCCGATGGGAAAGGTGATCAGTGCAGTGCTTCCGCTGCCGTACTTGTAGGTGACGATCCCCGGAGTATTGGTGACTTCCGTATAGTAACACTTCTCCGGCGGGCCAATCATGGCCGGGGGAATAAATCCCAGGTAGGCACTGGCTTCTTCTTTGGGCGTACAGAGGGCAATATCTTCCCATGCATACACCAGGTCAAGGTACTCCAGGTCTTCGTTTGCCAGGGCCGGTTTGTCGGCCGGGAAAATTCTGAAATAGAGCCCCTGCTCCTTCTCAAATATTTCAAACTCTTTTTCAACTCCCAGCGAAACAAGGCGAAATTTCTCCAATGGATTCCCTATTTCATCCGCTGTGGAGGTAAAACCTGTTACCAGGATCTTTCCCCCCTTGTTCACATAGTCATCCACCGTTGTACACATTTTTTCACTCATGCGGCGGATATCCGGCAAAACCAGCAGTTTGTAGGATGAGAGAGATCTGGGAATATCACCATCCGCCAGCCGCCAGTGTTCCATCACATCAAAGGGAATATGACGCTCCGAAAGAAACTCAAACAGACCCCTGTACTCACCTTCTGTAGTGTTGTCATGCAGAAGCAGGACTTCAGCATCGGAGTGGATCCCGGTAAAAACATGCTCATTGGCCTTATGAAACTGAAACGCATTTTTTACATGGTCCAGTACCCGCCGGTCCTCCAGGTTATCCAGTCTACCAATACAATAAAAGTCAGGCCCCGCCCCGTGCATCACATTCTGAACCAGTCGCATCTCAGTCAAAAACCTTGCGTCTGCGGCATGACGGGCAGGATAATCCAGGAAATGGACCGCTGCATTGCTCACCTGCTTGTCACTCCATGAGCCCAGTCCGCTCTTCACATTGTGGGAAGCCGAATACTCCCAGGCTGGCCTATCGCTGAACAGACTACCATGGGACTCCTTCCGGTAAAGGTCAATCCCCGCGTAGGTATAGGTGCAGAGGGCGATATGGTCTCCGTAGGACTTGATGTGTTCACTGATCCTGTAGAAAAGGTCCTGGGCGGATTCGGCCTTGAATTGCCTGTACTTCCTGAAGATAGGGTCCGAATCATCTTCCTTTACCGGCAGATCGAGTCCGCCGCTCCACTCCCTGAACGCCTTTCTGTCAGCATCCGACTGGTCAATCCCGTGATAGTTGTTGCTGTAATCCCTTGTCTGGTAACCGATCATATTGAAAAAAACGCCGTCAAGAGGAAACCTTTCCAGGGCTTCACTCAGGATCTGAAAAGCGTATTCCTGCTGGTATCCCCCGTTCACACTGGTATGCACCTGTCCATTATAGTTCACCGTCTCTCCATGGATATTCACATAAAGCCACTCCGGTTTTTTGACCGCCATCTCCTCGTTCAGCTTGCTGAAATCGAAGCGTCCCATCACCTTCAATCCAGCCTCATGAAGCGCCGAAATCGCCTCCTCTATCAGGTCAAATTTCATATAAGGATTCCGGTAATGGTATTCCAGGTCCGTATAGTAGTTGGCCACAATCCCCCCCACATTAAGCAACACCGTGTTGGCACCCATATCTGTCAGTGACTCTACATATATATCCATATTGAAATCACCCGCATCAATTTCCCGAAGATTGGTCTGTACCATACGGTAGGGCTCGTTCAGCCACCAGCTGTTCTCCTGTGCGACTACTGTAAACGAAATGATGGTAAGTAAAAATAAGGAGATGGTCTTCTTCAGAGAATTCATGATCAGTTGGTTTTAGTTATTTTATCAGGCTCCCAGATTCCACCTCCTGAAATAGAGGCCCTGACGGACAATGGGCAGGGTCTTGTATTCCAGTGCCTGCATCTCGGGGCCAGAAAGGGGAGAAAACTGGGAAGCGATCTGCATGTTTTCCTCGATCTGCTCCATATTGTCAACCCCCAGAATGGTGGTGCTTACAGGAAGACTCATGTTATATGACAAGGCCTCCTTGATGGTAAGGGTACCTGGCAGCGGTGTCCGCATCCTTTCGGGTTGTTCATCAAGGGGGGGAGGCGTCCAGGTGGAGATCATCCGTCCACGTGTGGCTACCTTCATCCCGATGATGGCAATTCCCTGCTTCTGCGCTTCAGGCAGAAGGTAATTCTTAAAGCTCAGGTAATGCACATCAGCTGCATTCACAGCCAACAGAATAGCGTCGAAAGGAAATATATTAATGCAGTCAAGAAGTATCATTGGTTCATAATGCCCTGTAATCCCCAGGTGCCTTACCACTCCCTCTTCTTTCGCCCTGATTAATGCTTTCAATGCACCATCTTCCCCAAAAATCTGATCCACCTGGTCCTTCCTTTGCACATTATGTAGCTGCCAGAGGTCCAGGTGATCTGTCTGAAGGCTGTTGAGACTCTCTTCCAGCAATCTCATGGACCCGTCATAACTCCGGTCATGGGTTTTTGTGGACAACCAGACCTCCTTGCGTCTGGTTTTCAAAACCCGTCCAATGTTTTTCTGGCTGATCCCGCCGCCGTAGGAAGCCGCCGTATCGATATAATTTACACCCAGATCGATGGCCCGGTTAATCATCTTTTCTGACTGCTCCTCTGTCCCCTTCATTTCCAGGGTGGCCTGGCCCCCCAGGCTCAGAATTCCCACCTTGAATCCGGTTTTGCCAAAAGCATTGGTGGGCATGGCCAGGTGGGTCCGCTCGTTATATGGATGCTCGCTTTTTAGCTTTTGCAGGTTCAGTTCACCGGCTGGTGTACCATGAAGAGGGTTTCCAACAGCCATGGATGCTGCTGCAGTAAGTCCCGTGCCCAGGAAAGCACGTCTTCCGATTTTGCTTCTTTCAGTCATGGTGAATAGTAATTAAGGTTAACACATATGATCCCATGCTTGGGTCATTAAAACTACATACTTATCAATCAGAATTCAAATCCGCATCGTGAATTTCTAAGTGTTTCATTTGAAACTCACACTTTTAATCTAAGAGCCAGGATCAAATGATGAAGAATATAATAAAACAACTGATCAATTTTGCATATTGTATACAAAATACAATATATTTGTTCATTCACACCATTGTATTCAGAAGCTCAAAACAAGATGGAAATCATTACACAGGATTTAAGCCATGAAGTTTACAAGCGGCTAAAGGGAATGATTCTGGCAAATGAATTCAAACCTGGTGAAAAACTGAAGCAGGAGCAAATTGCCAACATGCTCGGGGTCAGCCGCATGCCACTTCATAAGGCCTTCCAGATGCTGGAAAACGAAATGCTTGTGGAAAATCTGCCCCGGCGGGGTTATTTTGTAACAAAAATTGATAGCAAGCAACTGATAGATGCCTTTGAATGCAGGGAAGCCCTTGAAGGTATTGCGGCAAGAAATGTGGCCGCTGTGATCAGTACTGAAGATCTTGCTTACTTGAGATCCCTGTTCCAGCCCTTCGTGGGGAAGAAGAGGATCGACAAAAAGAAATACATTGAATCGGACCAGGAGTTTCATAATGTCATTCTGAAACTCAGCGGGAATCAAATCCTGAAGAGGTTTGAAATGCTGAATAATATTACATCCCGAACATACAGGGGTGGCCTGATCAGGGAGCCGGAAGATACACTGGATGAACATCTGGACATCATTAAGGCACTTGAACAAAGAAACAGTGAACTTGCTGAAAAGCTGATCCGGGAGCATTCGAGAAAATCCATGAACACAATACGAGAGAAACTCATTTAAGAGAAAAAGATGAAACGACCCATCCTGCCCCTGAGATTTGTTTTGGTTTTCAGTACATTCGTGCTTACGGTTATACTTTTCGTTGACAGGGCCTGCATTTCGGCTGCCAAGGAGGAGATATCATCTGACCTCAATTTTGATCTGACCCAATTTGGTTGGGTGATGGCCATGTTCACACTGGGCTACGCCCTCTTCCAGACTCCCTCAGGCCTGTGGGCCGATAGAAAGGGGCCCCGCAAGGTAATCACTACCATTGTAGTGGTCTGGTCAGCGCTGACAGCCCTGACAGGAGCAGCATGGAGCTATGTGTCCATGCTGGTGATTCGTTTCCTTTTCGGGGCCGGAGAGTCCGGAGCATATCCCACCCTGTCCAAGGTAACATACAACTGGTTCCCGGTGAAAGAGAGGGGAATCGTTCAGGGTATAAACTTTTCAGGATCCCGGATTGGGGCCGCATTCGCACTTCCACTTGTGGCTCTAATTATCGGAAAGGTGGGCTGGAGGATGAGCTTTTTGATTTTCGGGGTCGTTGGACTGGTCTACGCCATCCTGTGGAGGATCCTGTTCCGGAACACGCCTGAAGAGTCCGGAGCAATCAGCGAGCAAGAAAAGAAATATATTTTAGAAAACAGGGAAAAGCCCTCGCCCAGCGGGAGGCCGGTTATTGGATTTCGATCCATCTTTTCCTCCCGTATTATGTGGCTCACCATGGTCCAGTATATGGCCAGCAACTTCACCTTTTATTTCACCCTCACCTGGATGTATCCTTACCTGAAAGACAGGTTTGCCCTGGGCGGAGTTGAAGCGGGACTCTATGCCATGATCCCTCTGTTTGCAGGTGCTGCCGGGAACTGGGTATCCGGTTTATGGGTGGACCGTCTGTACAAACGCAGGAATCTGAAAATCTCCAGGAGACTTCCGGCCATCACAGGCTTCGTTCTTGCTGCATTTGGCATGCTGATGATGGCCAATATTGATACTCCCCAGTTGGCAATCATCTTCCTGGCCATTGCAATTTTCGGGGCAGATATGACCCTGAGCCCTTCCTGGGCATTTTGTATTGATATTGGAAAGGAGAATGCAGGAGTTATTTCAGGAACCATGAACATGGCCGGGAACCTGGGGGCATTTGTAACGATCATCGCTTTCCCCTACCTTTATGAGTGGACCGGTAGTTTCCAGCCTTTCTTTTACGTATGCATGGCATTTTCTGCCGTAGCCATAATTCTTTGGTTAAGGATGGATCCGGCAAAACTAATTGCAGAAAAAAAATCTTAAATACCCGATCTCAATGAAGTTGGCCTTAAATACACTGGTCTACGAAGTGGGCAACAAAGGCCCGGAAGAGTCACTCCGGAGTGCTGCCAAATTCGGTTTCAAATACATTGAGTATGCAGGAATCCGGAAGGGAAATCCTGCCACCATGACCAATGAACAGAAAAAAGAAACTGTACGCATTGTCAAAGACAACGGGCTGGTCAGTTCCCAGATGCTGCTTGTGGCTACGAAGGATACGGCCCATCCCGATCCAAAAAAGCGGGACGCCGTTTTTGAGTACATGAAGCGCTGTGCCGATTTCCAGATGGAACTGGGCGGACGCCAGTTGCTGGTCTGCTGGGGCGGCGGTCTCTATGAACTGGGGACAACTCCTGAACAGTCGTGGCAATACATGCTGGAGAATGTGGGAAGGTTTGCCCGGTGGTGCCTGGACAAGGACCTGCTGGTGGGTTTTGAACTGGACCCCCACGTCTATTTCATTGTGAACAGTACATACAAACTGGCCAAGGTGGTAGAAGACCTGGGTCTTCCCAATGTATATCCCAACGTGGATGTGGGTCACCTGGTGATTACACGTGAAGAACCCGAAAGCCTGGAGAAACTGAAAAGCAGGCTCCTGCATGTGCACCTGAGTGAGACCGAATCCTTTGCCCATACCAACAGCATCCTGGGTACAGGCGCAGTGGATTTCAAGGCATACGTGGACAAGCTGCTGGAGCTGGGTATCGAAGAGAACTGCAAAAAGTGGGGAGAGCCCTGTGTGGCAGGCATCGAGATGGGAAGCGAGGCCAGCGGAGGATTTGTGGAGGATCCCGATCGGTGGGTACAGGAAAGCCTCGATTATCTTGGTAAAATCCTACCTTATCTTGAAAAGTAAAAAGAACAAGATTAAAGAATTGGAATATGAAAATTGTGATTGATGCGGATGATGCCGCCTTTGATTTGAAAAAAGTGATTGTGGCCCACCTTGAAGCCAAAGGACTGGAGGTGGACGATCTGGACTTTCATAAGACCAAAGCAGATGCCACCTATCCTGAAGTGGGTTATAACCTGGCTCTAAAAGTAAAGGAAGAACAGCTCGACCGGGCCATACTGATCTGCGGAACAGGACTGGGCATGGCCATGATTGCCAACAAAGTGGAAGGGGTGTTTGCAGGGGTTTGCCACGATGTCTATTCTGCAGAGCGCCTTCGGGCCAGCAACAATGCCCAGGTCCTGACCATGGGAGCCCGTGTGGTGGGAGATGAGCTGGCCAAGACCATTGTGGATGCCTGGCTGAAGGCCGAATACCAGGGAGGCAGGTCAGCCCCCAAGGTGGATACCATGCGAAATCTGGAAAAAGAATCATTTAAAAAATAGGACCTCATGCAAAAATTTGTCAATGATCCCTCCCTGGTTGTGGATGAGATGCTGCAGGGATTTGTCAGGGCTCACAAAGACCTGGTCAGTTTTACAGAAAATGACCGTGTACTGAAATATAAAGATGCCCCCTTGAAAGGCAAAGTGGGCATTGTGACCGGCGGAGGTTCGGGACACAAACCTGCCTTTGTGGGCTACATCGGAAAAAACATGTGCGATGCTGTGGCTGTGGGTGAGATCTTTACATCACCCCCTGCACAAATGTTTTATGATGCCATCAAAGCCGCAGACGGAGGAAAAGGCGTGGCCATCCTCTACGGGAATTATGCCGGGGACAACATGAATGTGGCCATGGCCATGGAGGAAGCAGAGGAAAACGGGATTGAGGTAAAAAAGGTAGTGGCCAACGATGATGTGCCCTCTGCACCTGCCTCAGAGAGAGAAAAAAGAAGAGGTGTGGCAGGTGAGATCTTCATGTGGAAAGCAGGAGGAGCCAGGGCGGCCATGGGCGGATCGCTGGATGAAGTGATTGCCACAGCGCAGAAAGCCATTGATAACACCAGGAGCATCGGCGTGGGGCTCAGCGGCTGTACCATTCCGGAGGTGGGACATGCCAACTTCAGTGTTGAACAGGGTAAAATGGAGGTGGGCATCGGGCATCACGGTGAGCCCGGCATTGAAATTGCCGATCTTGAGACTGCCGCTCAAGTAGCCAAACGGATGGTGGATGAAGTGGTTCCGGATCTTCCCTTCCAGCGCGGGGATGAAGTGGCTTTGCTATTGTCAGGGCTGGGTTCAACCCCATTGATGGAACTCTATATTCTATACCGTGATGTGGTAACAAAGCTGGAAGACCTTGGATTAAAAGTCCATATTTCTTACGTAGGTAACTATTTTACCTCCCTGGAGATGGCTGGGGCTACCCTCAGCCTGATGAAGCTGGATGAGGAATTGAAGGAGTGTATGGATTATGAAGCCAATTCGGTCGGCCTGAGGCAGTTTCAGCGAGCGTAAAATAATAAACAGCAAATGGATACATTCAGCAACAAGGAAGGAGCCATTGTGATGGACAGGATGATCCTGGCCATAGCGGAAAACAAGCAGTATTTAAGTGATATCGACGGGGCCATCGGAGATGGTGACCATGGGATTAACATGAACAAGGGATTTGCCATGACCCGGGAGGTTTTGGACAAGGATCCGGGTGACTTATCCCATGGACTTCTTACCCTGGCCAAGATCCTGATGATGCGCATCGGCGGATCCATGGGCCCGCTGTATGGAAAGATCTTTAAGACCATGGGGAAGAGCCTTTCCGGTCATGAAGAGATCGATGCGGCCTTGTTCGGTAGTGCCCTGAATGGAATTCGTGACAGTCTTGCACCACTGACACCGGCCTGCGTGGGAGATAAAACCCTGGTGGATGCGCTCTACCCGGCCATTGATGCCTACAACCAGGCCCTGGATGCCGGCAAAGGATTCGGAGAAGCGCTTGAGACCATGAAAAAGGCAGCAGAGACCGGACGGGATGCCACCAAGGATATGGTGGCCAAACTGGGACGTTCCAGCAGGCTGGGAGAGCGCTCAAAAGGCGTCATCGATGCAGGCTCAGCCTCCTGTGCCCTGATCCTTGGAGTTTTGGCTGATACAATGAACGAATTAATCACATCGAGCTGATGAAACTTGTGAATTAAGAGATCTACCGTCTTTGATTTTACTCTTCGGATGGGGTGTTCTCATCCGGGGCTTCAGCTTCCAGGATAATCTTACCAGTTACACCTCCCCTACCCGGGCGCGGATCGGTGATCCGGATGGCCATGTGGTTATCACGGGTATAATAGATCTTCCCCGTCACATCCATGGTAAAGGGACCGTTGGTAAGCGGTTGAACCCCGGCCAACTCCTCATTCAGGAAAACCTGGGTATTTCCATTGATCCCTTCAAAGTGAATGGCGATGTCCTTCCCTGCCCATAATTCTGGCAGGGTGAACCGAACGTGGAACCAGGATACCCCTGAAAATTCGCTGGAAAAGTGCTCACCCACCGTAGCAGGAATACGAACCAGCTTGCCGACTCCCCGGTGCATCTCATCCCAGCCGCATGAAGGAGAAGGAGCATCATCAGAAACCCTCTCTTCGATCCAAAAATTCCACTGGTAAAAAGCAAGGTCCATTGTGTCGGAGCTATAGTCATGGCTACAGGAGACAAGGGTCAGGGCCAGAATCAAGGCCAAATGAAGCCGTGGAATGTTGATCATGCTGCGAATTTGGATTACTACATAAGAACCCCTCGAAAGTAGAAAGGTTCATTGGATTTTCTTTGTATTTTACAGGAAACTTGCAAAACAATGAAACGCAGATCATTCATCAGAAACACAGCCTCAGCTGCCCTTCTGACAGGAGTAGCAGGATGCAGCACGGGCACGGAGAACAACAATCAGGAAACAGGCTTACAGCCACCGGGTACCGGCTCCTACCTCCACCAGGGACGAATACCGGGCCATGAGGATTTTGCAATCATTGAAGAGGGATTGAAGATCTCAAAGATTGAGACCTATTCAAAGCAAAACATTGCGCTGGTCAAGGTAACTACGGATAAGGGGCAGATCGGATGGGGACAGATCTCCACCTACAATTCAGATATTGCTTCCACCCTTCTGCATCGCAACCTGGCCAGTTATGTCCTCGGCCAGGATCCTGCCCGCATCGATGATATGGTGGACCAGTGTATCGAACGCAACCTCAAATATCCATGGTCATACGTGAACAGGGCCTTGGGTGGGATCGATACGGCCATCTGGGATCTCTATGGTAGGATCACCGGCAAGCCGGTATGTGAACTTCTTGGAGGAGAGGTGAAGCCGGTACGCATATACGGATCCAGCATGAGTAGATCCATTTCAGCTGAAAACGAGGTAGAAAGAATGATACGACTTCGTGATGAAAAAGGGATCACGGCCTTTAAATTCAGGATAGGGAGTGAAGCGTCCCGCAACGTCGATGCATGGGAAAATCGTTCTGAAGAGATGATCACCACCGTGGGCACAGCCCTGGCTTTATCATGCAATTTGCTGGCCGATGCCAACAGCTGCTATACGCCGGACCGCGCCATTCACTATGGCCGGATGCTGGAAGAACATGGCGTGGACCAATTTGAAGAGCCGTGCCCTTACTGGGAAACTGATTGGATCAGGGAGGTCACCGGGACCCTGGATATGGATGTATCGGGAGGTGAACAGGATAATGATATTGCCCATTGGCGACAGATGATAAACTCCCATACCTTCGATATCATACAGCCCGATCCCCTCTATCTTGGAGGCATTACCCGCACCTGGAGAACAGCCCTCATGTCGAATCAGGCAGGAATCCCCTGCATCCCCCACTCAGCCAACCACGGAATGGTTACCCTCTTTACACTGCACCTCATGCGCGCCATCCCCAATCCCGGAAAATACCTGGAATTCTCCATTGAATCTGAGGACGGGATCAACCGGGAAGCCCGCGCCATGTATGCTCCGGCCCTTGAGATCGAAGATGGAAGCCTTCATCTGCCGGCAGAACCGGGATGGGGCGTTACTATCCGACAGGAGTGGCTGGACCAGGCAGCATACCAGGTGAGTGAAATGGGATAATCAGCTCTACCTTACCTAATATCCCTGAAGGTTCAATCTCACCTTGTCCAGGCTTTCATTGGAACCCACCAGGGTCACAATGTCTCCAAGCCTCAGCCGGGTATACCCATGAGAGATGATGGGATGATCGCCCCTGGTCACCGAAAGAATGATCACATCCGATGGCAGGCGAAGATCGCGAAGGGTCAGTCCATGGTAATCCGAACTCCTGAGTTCAATATCAATGGAGTCCTGGGTCTCATCCATACCCAGTAACAGGGATGTGGCGATGGGGGCTCTTACGAAATGCTCCATGAGGGAAACCATGGCGGTGTTGGGATCCATGGCCATCACCCCGATTCTGGTTAAATCCTTGTAAAAAGCCCTGTCATGAAGCCTGACAATCAGGTGCTTGGTTCCAAAATGCTCATAGGCCGTTTCACAAATGGCATAATTCTCCTCATCCGAAAGCAGGCAGACCATTGTATCGGCAGTCTCCGCACTGAATTTCCTCAAAGCCAGATGGTCAGCACCCGTATACGCATGCACCACATGATCGGTGTTTCCCAGAACCTCTTCTGAGGGATCGATCACCACAAACTCCACCTTCCAGTTCTGCTTCTTCAACTGGTTGGCCAGCGCCAGGGATTGGTTCTCCCAACCGAAAATCAGAATCTTTTTCTCAATATCAAAAGTGCCATCCGACTTCACATGAACTTCCTTTGCAAGTTGTAGGGCCCATTTAAATATAGGTGGACCAACGATTTCATTGAGGACAATTACTGAAATAAGGATGGTTGCAAATCGATCTCCCCAACCAGTAAAAGCTGTTGCAACCATCATGGCAAGACCCAGACTTATCCCTGCCTGGGTCACATATGGCATCCATGATATTCTATAAAAAAGGGGTGGGTCGCCGGCTATCCTGCTACCTGCCATTCCGGCCAGGATCAGGGAAATGATTCTGGCCCCAAAAAGCATAAGTGTAATAAACCAGAGCGAGGCCACCACTTCTATCGAGATCCTTGCACCGGTCAATGTAAAGAATACGACATATACATAGGGCGCCAATTCCTTCAGGATTTTCATGAAGTCATTGCGGTATACAGAATAATTTGCCACAAGGAAACTGCCAATGATACAGATCAGAAGTGGCTCCACATGCAATTCCAAGCCAAAGTATGCCGATGAAAGGTCTCCGACAATGCCCGCAATCATATATGCAAGGAATCCGGAAAATAGAATAAGCAACTTTTTCAAACGCAATAATCCCTTGATGGACAGGATCAATCGCATCAGGTACCAGATAATGAACCCCAGTCCGAAGGCCAAAGCTAGTTCCACCAAAACCTGGCCGATAAAAAGTAAACTGAATTCAGCTTCCTGTACCAGGGATTTTGATAAGGTATATACGACAGAGAACATGATGATCACCACAAAATCCTTCACTACAATAACGCCCAGCGATGTCTGGGTAAAGGGACCCCTTGCTCTGAGTTCGTCGATTACAGCGATGGAAGCAGCCGGAGAAGTTGCGATGGCAATGGTCCCTGTTAGGAGTGAAATGGCTATTCTTGTGGCCAGGTTCAGACCCTCCATAAATGGGATCATATCTGAAATAAGAAAAGTGAACAGGCTGACCAACAGGAAAAGTACGATCGCCTGGCTTAGAATCATTGCGATAATACTTTTCATCCTGCTTCTAAGATCCTTGACGAAAAGTTCAGATCCAACCGCGAATGCAATGAAAGCCAGTGCAATCTCATTCAGGAAATTAAGCTTTGGCAGGGCTTCCGCATTGATCAATCCCAACACTTCGGGTCCTGAAATCAGGCCGATCATCAGAAATCCTGTGATCTGTGGCAATCTTAATTTTTCAAACACACGGGCAATTCTCCCCGAAGCAACGGCTACAATACTGAAGGCTCCAAGATAGATCAGGATTTGCCATATGGTATGTATATCTCCAGAAACGATTCCCATTGGTTTCTTTCCTAAGCTCTTTCCTGTAATATATGAAAAAACTTCCATTCGTATCATCCCCGATAACCCAAAATCCCTTCTTGCCCCGGAATCCCCTTTGCCGTAATCTCAAAAAAAACTATATTTGCACCCCGAAAGTCACAATGTATAGGATGGCGAGGTAGCTCAGGTGGTTAGAGCGCATGATTCATAATCATGAGGTCGGGAGTTCAAGTCTCCCTCTCGCTACAAACAGAAAGCCCAACAGACGAAGTCTGAAGGGCTTTTTTCATTTTGGACGCTGAAAGCTTGCTTTCATAAGGACAAAAGGGAAAAAGACCATGGTGAGCGCAGCGAACCGAGCTTGCGAGCTCACTGAAAGTAATTATGGGCTTCCCTTTTGTTAAGCCTCCTCCCCTGACTTCTTAAGCCTCACACCGTGAGGCGAAAAACCTCCCTCTCGCTACACTGAAAATCAAGCATTTGCACAAGTCACAGTGTAGCTGCTTTTTCATTTTTACTCGTATTTCAACTAATATATCACAAATTAAAACCCCCAGCCAATGAAGACCAGGTGCATATTCCAGGCGTAACTGAGCAGAATATTCCAATCTAAATTGAGCAGTCATTTTTCAAGCCGTAAAAGAACGTCACCAACCTATCTTTGTGGATTTAATTTATCGTTTTTCTACTAATTTTTCTATTCTGATACTTCCGCCCTTTTCTATACGAGCTCATCTGTATTTTTCATCTAAGCTTTTCTTATATTTACACTTAACAATCTGATGAAACATCTTTCAATTATATTATTGAGTGCAACCATCCTGAGCTCCTGTAATTATTCTGCCGATAATAAGAGCTTGGATTTATCTAAGGGAGATATGCAGGTGGTAACAATTGAATCATTAAATAGTGAGGAGAAACTGGGTAAATTACTGTTTTTTGAAACAGTCCTGTCGGAACCTCCTGGTCAGTCGTGTGCCACATGTCATGATCCTGCCTTTGCATTTTCCAATCCTCTTTCCGAGCTTCCGGTATCCAAAGGTGCACTTGCTGGGACTTACGGTAACAGGAATGATATGCCTGTCTCCTACTCTATGTATGTGCATCCGCTTTATTTTGATAAAGAGGAGGGTGTATGGGAGGGTGGTCTCTTCTGGGATGGAAGGGCCAATACACTTGCTGAGCAGGCCATGGGTCCTCCACTTAACCCACTTGAGATGGCCAATACCGATACTGTATCAATAGCCGAAAAACTAAGAGCTCTTGATTATGCAGATCTGTTTTATGAGATTTATGGTGATGATGCCCTTTCTGACCCGGGACGGGCATTTAAGAATATGGTTGAAGCAATGGTAGCTTATGAGAAAAGTGAAGAGGTAAACCCGTTTAATTCAAAGTATGATTATTATCTTAAAGGAGAGGTTCAGCTGACAGATCAGGAGATGAGAGGTTTATCTCTTTTTGTTGCTGAGAATAAAGGGAACTGCTCTGCCTGTCATCCCAACACTCCATCTGAGGAGAAAGGACCCGTTCTATTCACAGATTTCACCTATGATAACCTTGGTGTGCCAAAGAATCCTGAGAATCCATTTTATCTATTGCCTCCTGAATACAATCCTGAAGGTATAAATTTCATAGATCTGGGATTGGGGGCAACTTTAAATGATCCATCGCAGAATGGCAAATTCAGGGTGCCGACACTTCGAAATGTTGCTATTACTTCACCATATATGCATAATGGTCTATTTAAGACTCTTTATCAGGTTATTGCATTCTACAATACAAGAGACCTGCTCGATTGGCCACCTCCGGAGGTGGCTGAAAATGTCAATATCGATGAGATGGGAAATCTGGGCCTTTCTAACATGGAGGTTGAAGATCTGGTTGCATTCCTTAATACCCTTACTGATAATTGGAAGGGAGACTAAAGAAGAATCCTTCTTAACTCTCCGGCAGCGTTATGGTCGTTTGGCATAAGCTGAGCAATCGCCAGCACTATCATGCCGTCCCTTACATATTGGGCTGAATTACAAATTGTAATCTTGAAACACATATCATGGGAAACAAAAGCATTCAGATAAAAGTACCCACAGATTATTCCGAAGAAGAGCTGAGGAAGGCTGTTGGCGAAAAGGTTGGATCAAAGGATTTTTCCTTCCAGATTGAAAAGAAAAGCTTGGATGCCCGGAAAAAAAATGATATACACTGGCTCCTGGGGCTTACAGTCTCTTCAGAAAAGATTGAAGGAGATGCTTATGCTGCACCAGAACCCCTGGCCATTCCATATAAAAAGCGCAATGAAAAGGTGGTGGTCGTGGGTAGTGGGCCGGCCGGGTTTTTTGCCGCCCATGTGTTGCAGCAGGCTGGATTTCAGGTCACCATCATCGAACGCGGTGCAAAGGTGGAGCAGCGCAACAGGGACATAGCGTTGCTCGACAGCAAGGGAGAATTCAAAGCGCAGAGCAATTACGCTTTTGGCGAGGGAGGTGCCGGAACTTTTTCGGATGGGAAGCTCACCTCCCGATCAAAGCACATCTCGGGGGAACGCCGCTTTATTCTTTCAGAATATGTGAAAGCCGGTGCCCCCGAGGAAATTCAGTACATGTCCTACCCCCATGTGGGAACCGACAAGCTCAAGGTGATTGTCGCCCATCTTCGTCAGACCTTTCTTGACAATGGGGGATCCTTCCAGTTTGATACCCAGGTGAAGGACATTCAAATCAGAGGAGATAAGGCATCAGGAGTGGTCACCGACAAAGGAGAATTGGAGGCCGATCATGTCATATTTGCCACGGGACACTCTGCCTATGATACCTACCGCATGCTCATTGGGAAGGGGGTGCAGTTTGGCACCAAGAATTTCGCCCTCGGTCACCGGATCGAACATCCACAGGCACTTATTAACCAGTCACAATGGGGAAGAGAAGCTTTACCCGGAGTGAAAGCAGCGGAATACCGCCTGAGCACAAAGTCAGCATCGGGGCTGGGCGTGTATACCTTCTGCATGTGCCCTGGAGGAACTGTGGTTCCGGCAGCAGCGTTTGAGGAAAAAAGCGTGGTAAACGGCATGAGCCATTATCAACGCGACGGTCACTATGCCAATGCAGGCTGTGTTGCGGGGGTTCATCCCGATATGTTATTGGGACATGCATGCTCACCCCTGGAGATACTGGATTGGATGGATGCGTTGGAGGCAAAGTTCTTTGCATTTTCAAACAGCTACACCATTCCAGCCAATATGGCCTACGATTACTTGCGTAAGAACGGATCAAATAAGCTGACCAAAAGCAGCTACCCCCTTGGATTACAGGCCGCACCCCTCTTCAATATGCTTCCTTCAATGCTAAGCACTGCCATTGGGGATGGTTTGAAGGATTTTAGCAGGAAATTGCACGGTTTTGACAAGGGGATGCTCATGGGATTGGAGAGTAAAACCTCCTCGCCCATTCAGGTCTCGCGCGACAGGCTTGGAAATTGCACCGGTTTCGAAAATCTGTATTTCGTAGGCGAGGGCAGTGGATTTGCAGGAGGCATCATCTCAAGCGCCGCCGATGGTGTGAAATGTGCTATGGCGCTTGGTTCATAGCTTACTGAAACACAGTCCGAATTATTCTAGAAACTTGATACCGCTTACAAATTCATTGACTTGAAAATCAAAATCTGAGGTATCTGTAAGCAGTCTATCCCCCACATAACAATGGTCAAAGGTGATATCCTCCACCATGTTCTCGGCTGAAAATCCACTGAGGACAAAGGGTTTCTCTGTATTTTCCCAGCTAATGTTCTTCAAATAAACTCCTTTGATATGTCCCGGAGGATCATCGCCGTACAAGGTTCCGTCGGTAACAATAAATTCAAGGTTTTTGAATTCAACCTGCTCTTCAACGCGAATATCTTCATATCGGACATTCTGTACCCATGCGGGTCCGTCGCACACAATGCTGAAACCGGCATGTCCCTCGGTCCTTCCACCTCCTCGCGCATACAGGATATCACAATTCTTTACAAGGATATTTTGTACCGGACCTCCATTCAGCTCAAATCCCAATGTAACCCCGTCGCTGCAGGACCATCCGACCATCACACAGTTGGTGACGAAAATTGAATCCACATGCAGCTGATGATCCATGGATTTGATGGCCACACAATCGTCCCGGCATCGCATGAAGCAATCATCGATGGTGAAGTTCTGGCATGAGACGGGGTTAATGCCATCCAGTCCCCATATGGCCCCGTAGCCGAATACCTTCACATTCCGGTAACTGCTGTTGCGGCAATCGGTCAGGGTATTGGTCCAGCCCTTTGTGTTCCTGTTGAATATGCCACTCACGTGAAGGTCGGATGTGCCGGAAACCTTCACATTTCCCTGGAGAATTCCCCTGCCGCTGATGCTTACATTCTGAAGGTCCTTGCCCCGCACATCGGCATACACGATGGCGCCTCCTTCTATATAAATGGTCTGGTTGCTTTGCAGGTCAATCTGGCCCAACTCATGACTCCCCGCTCCAAAATACAGAACGTTGGGATCCCCGGCTTTGGGGGGATTCACTTCAAGCGGATTGGCAAAGATGGCCAGGTGGGGCAATCCATTTATTTCCAGGTAAAGCTTTTGCGGGCCCGGCAAAGTAAAAGTGAGTTTGTTGCCATTCGCCTTGGCCACAATATGGCGGCTTTTGGGACGAATTAGAAAGGAATCAATCTGCTCAGATGTTTCTATCTCAATGTTTATCTGGCCTTTGCATGAAAAATTGGCCACGTTCAGATCTTCCATCTCCTTGCTCCCATATACCATGTAATCCATGGCTTCCAGATCATTAAAAATCCGTTCAACCCATACGGCCTCACCGTTTGCGGTTAAAGTAAAATCAGGGCTGGTCGCCAGCCCCGGAGGTGGTGGGTAAGAGACCACGGATGTTGCACATCCCACAGAAGTGAAAAGTAAAAAGGTGAAAGACAAAATGCTTAAAATCAGACCTGAAAATTTCATGTGACTATGTTTTGGTGGGTTTGGGGCGGTCATACAATCCTTCTATATACGGGAACTTCTCTTCGGGATGATCAATCACCTCCACCCCGAAACCCGGCTTATCTGGCAAATGCATATAGCCATTCTCAATCTTCAGGGGCTCCTTAAGCAAATCGGTTCTCAGGGGATTGAAAGTCTGCCCTACCTCCAACATCATCAGATTGGGTATGCCTGCTGCCAGACTTGCATTGGACATGGCCAGCAGGGCTCCGTGCCAGCAGTGTGGAGCAGAGAGCTGACCCTGCAGGTGGGCCATTCTTGAAACATACCATGATTCGGTTAATCCCATAACCCCGGCATCGGGCTGTACAATATCCATCGATTTGTTATCAATAAACTCTTTGTACATAAAGCGGTTATCCATGGTATCTCCGCCAAATGAAAGTTTGACCTTTGTCAGTGTTTCCCGGATTTTTTGATAGTTTTCGACTGCATCCTTTCCTCCCCTTCTCACCGGATCTTCAATCCACAGCAGGTTCATTCTTTCAGCATGTGGGATAAACTGCATGGTTTGTTCCATGTTCCACTGGGCATTGCACTCCTGGATCAGACCAAAATCAGGGCCCACTGCCTCACGGATTTTGTACACCCCATCGATGTATTGATCCATGGTCATGCCACTCACCGACCAATGGGTTCCAGGCCTGAACTTGTAGGCCTTGAATCCTTTGGATTTCATTTCCAGGGCTTCTGCAACCAGATTGTCAGGCCACACATCGCCATCATACATCTCTCCGGCACTCGCATACACTGGAATCTTGGGCTGGGGTTCATGGTCAGTTGCCAGGAACTTATATACAGGTTTGCCCTTTGCTTTGCCTATGATATCCCACAGCGCACAATCCACACCAGCCCACCCAACTTTGGGCCCTCTCCTGGAAACACCAGCGGTTAAGAACTCTATGTCGAAAGGATTCTGTCCAAGAATGGCCGGTTTTATTGTTTCCTCTATATAGCTTTTTACATTGGCCGGCCCACCATATTGGGTAGCCCCTCCAATTCCTTTTATGCCAGCATCTGTAAACACTTCTACCAGGATCGCATCAGCTTTCCAGGCTTTGTATCTTTCCGGAATCCAATCAAGATACCACTGTTCTTCAGGTGGATACTCGGCTGATAACAAAGTCACTTTCACATCGCTTATCTTCAGTTTTTCCTTGGAGATTCCATCCAGTGGATGATTCCTGGCTTTCGAAGATTGCGCTTCCTGCGAATTGACACATCCAATTCCTGATGTTGCGAGTAATGCCCCTGCAGCACCGGTTGAAATAAATTGTCTTCTGGAAACGGATGTCATAATGGTTGGGATTTAGATGATTGAAGGCTTCCTGCTCATAAAAGTAGAAAAAAATATGGCTTCGTAGCTTCATCCCGTCGCTGCAGCACTTCAAATATAAATTGGTATTTTTAGAACCGGTTGTTTGCAAAAGAAAATCTACGATCCAATGAGCCTAACAAAACAAATCAAATCCAGCCTCTCTTTCCTGATTCTTGGCATTTTGTATATTCAGGTTTCAGCACAAAATCCCTATTTTCCTAAAACGCTCAACATGCAGGAACGCGCAGAGGTGATCGATGCGTGGCTTGAAGAAAGGGTTGAAACGGTATTGCCTGAAGTGATGAGACAGTCAGGTATAGATATGTGGGTCATCATAGCCAGAGAATACAATGAAGATCCTGTGATCAAAACGCTTTTACCTGCAACCTGGTTTTCAGCAAGAAGAACAAGCATATTGATTGCTTATGACCCGGGAGAAGGAAAACCTCTGGAGACCTTCGGAATTTCTCCATACAATACGGGAAATATATTCAAAACAGAATGGGATAAAGAAGCGCAACCCGATCAATGGAAGGCACTGGCAGACATGATCTCCAGAAAAGACCCGAAGAAAGTTGGCATCAACAAATCCAAAACATTTGCGCTGGCAGACGGGCTCTCTGCAACACATTTTGATCAGCTGATGGACGTATTACCTGCTAAATACCAATCAAGAGTAGTGAGTGCTGAGAATATCGCCATAGGGTGGCTGGAAACCAGGACCATGTCAGAAATGGTTGTTTATCAGAATATTGTTCGCATGGCGCATCAGATCATTGCAGAAGGTTTTTCAGAAAAAGTAATCCAGCCTGGCGTTACAAGCACAGATGATGTTGCGTGGTGGTATAGAGACAGAATTCGTGAACTTGGATTGACAACATGGTTTCATCCTTCGGTGTCCATTCAACGGGCCGATAAGGTAGCCTTCGACCATTTGAGCGCTTTCTCCGAACGGCCCGATCAGCAGGTCATATTACCTGGAGACCTGGTGCATGTGGACTTGGGCATAACGTATTTGCGCCTCAATACCGACACCCAGCAGCATGTATATATCCTCCGGCTCAATGAGAAAACTGCTCCTGACTATTTGAAAGCTGCCTTCAAAATCGGAAACAGGGTTCAGGATATTTTAACGTCCAACTTTAAGGCCGGTGCTTCGGGCAATGAAATTTTGAAAGCTACCCTGGATCAATGCAAAACAGAAAATATAAAAGGAGTGATATATTCCCATCCCCTGGGATTTCACGGGCATGGCGCCGGTCCGACCATAGGGCTTTGGAATCAGCAAAGCAGCATACCCGGCCAGGGCGACTATCCCCTCCGTAAAAACACAGCATATGCCATCGAGCTTAATGCTGGTGTATATATTGAAGATTGGCAAAAGGAGATTAGAATTATGCTGGAGGAAGATGCCTTTTTCGATGGGGAAAACGTGAGCTACATCGATGGCAGGCAAACCGAGCTTTTGACCATTCCAAGAACACTGTATCCCAACACAGTTAATGGTCAGGGTCGTTTCACTCATTTCTGAAAACCTATCTTTATGGCAACAAACCGTTAAATTCGCTGTTTATCCCAAAGATCAAAATTGCATTGTTATGAGAAGACTGCTCCTTCATACCGTTTTCGTCATGCTGGGTGCTGGTTTGAATGCCCAGTACCTGCACCACAACATCCATGCAAGCATCAAGCATGAGACAAGTGAAATCACTGTGATCGATACACTTCATTTTCCACCGGGATTCCTGGAGAAAAACCCATCGCTGGAGTTTACCCTGAACAAGAACCTTGGGCTTGAATATTCAGGAAAGGGATTCAGAATAGAGAAATTGATTAGCCCTGAGCATGCAAAAACAGAGACTTACTCGCTCATCTGCGATCATGGAGAAAAGGACAGCCCCGTCATTATTATTTACTGCAGTGGGGTCATCAATGAAGCGATCACAACCGGCGCTGCTGAATATGCCCGTGGATTCAGTGATACGGACGGGATCATCGGAACAGACGGTATCTATCTGGCCGGTGCCACCAACTGGGTACCTTATTTTGAAAATGCCGGTCTCTTTACATTTAAGCTCAATGTTGAACTGGATGAATCCTGGCATGTAGTTTCACAGGGAACACGAAACATCAACCATGCGCAGAACGGCAGGCGGATTGTTCAATATCATTCGCCCGATCCCATGGATGAGGTTTTCCTGATCGCGGGACAGTGGACAGAATATGCACTGCCAGCCGGGGATGTGCTGGTGCAGGCTTTCCTGCGGACTCCCGATGAGGCACTGGCCAACAGGTACCTGGGAGTCACCAAACACTATCTGGATCTCTACAGAGACCTGATCGGGGCGTATCCCTATAGCAAATTTGCGCTTGTTGAAAATTTCTGGGAGACAGGATTCGGAATGCCTTCCTTCACGCTGCTGGGTGAAAAGGTGATCCGTTTTCCCTGGATTCTTCACTCCTCCTACCCCCATGAATTGCTTCATAATTACTGGGGCAACTGTGTCTATGTAGACTATGAAAAGGGGAACTGGTGTGAGGGCATTACTGCCTACATGGCCGACCACCTGATCAAGGAGCAACAGGGGATCGCCATGGAATACAGACGAAATACCCTGCAGAAATTCACAGATTACGTCCATGCAGAAAATGATTTCCCTCCCTCCCAATTCATCTCCAGGAACAATCCGGCTGAGGAGGCCATTGGATATGGCAAAGTACTCATGTTCAATAATATGCTTCGATATGAGTTGGGTGACAAAGCCTTTGTGGATGCCTATGCAGATTTCTACAAAACGAACAGGTTCCGCGCCGCTTCATACGATGACATTCAAAGCAGTTTCGAGAAGGTCACCCGTAAGAAACTTGAACCCATGTTCAACCAGTGGATCAACAGGGAAGGGGCTCCATCCCTGGTCCTGTCTGATGTGAAGGTAAGCCACAAGGATGATCAGTATGAACTTAGCTTTCAGCTGGACCAGGCCCAGGAAGATGATCCCTTCTTTTTGAATGTCCCTGTGGCCATCTACCTTGAAGGCGAGGAAGAGGTGCGGTTCACCAGGGTCCCTATGAAGGAGCGACAAACAAAGGTTGCCCTTGGCTTTTCAGAAAGACCCCTGAAAATCAGCATCGATCCACAATATCAATTGATGCGTACCCTCCACAGGAGTGAGGTACCCTCTACCCTTTCTCAGCTGTTCGGGGCCAGACAATCCCTGATTATCGTGCCGAAAAACAGCAGCCTGTCTTCAGAATACATGGCCATGGCTCAGTTCTGGAAGCAAACCCAGGCTGCCCAGGACAAGGATCTCAGGATCGTGTATGATACAGACCTGGAGAAGCTTCCATCTGACATATCGTTCTGGATTCTGGGTTTTGAGAACAAATGGTTTGACCAGATTCGGATCGAAAAGCGCTACGCCGGTGTCCTGACCGGGGAGGAAAAAGAACAAATCTCCCTGCTGACAAATGAAAACTCGCTGGTATATGCCATTCCAAACCTTGGTAAGCCAGATTTTACCATCGGTTTTATCGGGGCCCACCAGCCGGAGGCCATTCAGGGCCTCACCAGGAAGCTGGTCCATTATGGCAGCTATGGCTACCTGGGATTCGAAGGAGAAGCACCTGACAATGTCTTGAAGGGAGTTTTCCCCGTGCTGAATTCCCGGCTGGATCATGTGATACCCTATCCCGATCAACCGGAGGTCACACAGACACTGCCCATCCGCAAAGCCCTCAGCAGCGCACGGTAATTCAAACCCATTCTAACATTTGTAAAATAGGGAATTATGCCGATATTTAGCAGCTCATAAACCATGATTAAATTGTGGATATTCGATCCGCATTATAAAGGATGAAATACATAGCCATATGAAAAAACAATACTACCTGATCCTGATTTCTGCTGTGATGTTCTTGAGCTTCACCAGTGATAAGCCTGCCTATACGCTGTATAACCAGGATGGCAAGCAGGTGAAGTATTCCAGGATGACAAAGGAGATGGAGGATGCTGATATCATCTTCTTTGGAGAGCTTCATACCGATCCCATCTCCCACTGGCTGCAAATTGAACTGACCAGGGAGCTGTACAAGCAGAAAAAGGAGAACCTGATCCTGGGTGCAGAGATGTTTGAAGCAGACAACCAGCTTATCCTGGATGAGTACCTGGAAGGGATCCATAAAACTGACAAATTTGAAGCAGAGGTCCGCCTGTGGGGCAACTACCAAACCGATTATAAACCCCTTGTGGAATTTGCCAAAGCGCACCAGCTTCCCTTCATTGCCACCAATATTCCCCGCCGTTATGCATCCCTTGTTCATTACAAAGGATTTGAGGGCCTTGAGGATCTGACCGATGAGGCAAAAAGTTACATGGCACCCCTGCCCATGCGCTATGATCCTGAAGTGAAATGTTATAAGGACATGCTGAGCATGATGGGAATGGGAATGAAAAAACCTGCCGAAGAGAAGACGATGCCTGCAAAACCTTCCGAAGAGAAAACAATGCCCGCCAAAGGCCCAGCCATGCACGGTGCAGGCTCCTCAGCCCCTCCCACGGCCAATCTTCCCAAAGCCCAGGCTGCGAAAGATGCCACCATGGCCTATTTCATACTGGAAAACTGGAGCGAAGGAAAAACCATGTTCCATTTTAACGGGGAGTATCACTCCCGAAATTTTGAAGGCATCATCTGGCACCTGAAGCAGCAGAATCCTGACCTGAAAATCATGACCATCTCTACAGTCCAGCAAGAGCAGATAGAAACCCTTGAAGAGGACAATACTGGTATTGCCAGCTATGTGGTATGCGTTCCGGAGAACATGACAAAAACCAACAGATAGCTCCGACCCATGGCGATGAACCACATAGCTGGCAAGGTGGCGATTACCTTCCTGATTGCAATGCTTTCTATGCAGGGAGTAGCCCAGCGATCTGTGGTCCGGGTAATAGACAAGGATACCCGTAAGCCCTGTATTTATACCAATGTGGTATTAACCGACGGGGATGGGCTCTATGTAGATGCCGGGGCAACGAACAACGAAGGGGTAATTTCCTTTGACCTGGACAGGGATGCACGTGTTTGTGTATCTTTTGTTGGTTACAAAACCCATACGGATACATTGCGTCCGGGCGAAACACTCACAGTGCAGCTGGAGGTGGACATGATCAGCATGGATGCGGTAGTGGTCACCGGGCAGCATGCACCCAAGCCTGTTGATGAATCCATTTACAAGATTGATATTGTTGACTCCAAAATCATGCAGGAGCGAGGGGTGAACAATCTGGCCGAAGCACTTTCCAATGAAACCAGCATCCGCCTCTCACTGGACCCCGCAACAGGAATGTCCATCCAGATGCAGGGAATGAGTGGAGAAAACATTAAATACCTGGTGGATGGTATACCCATTACCGGCAGGGTGCGCGGGAATATTGACCTGGAGCAGATCAATATGGAAAACATCGACCACATTGAAATTGTGAAGGGCCCCATGGCGGTGCAATACGGTACCGGGGCCATTGCTGGTGTAATCAACATCATTACAAAGAAGAATCAGTATTTCAGGAACCTGGTAAAAGCGAATACCTACCTCGATCTCAAGGGAAAGTACAATTTCGGCCTGTACGGATCGGCTATACGTGGAAAACACACCTTTACGCTGTCGGGCAACCGAAGCCTTTTCCAGGGTATGGATATTGATCTGAATGTGGATGAGGACGACTACCCTGATGGCAACGACCGCTACATGGAGTATAAACCCAAAAGAGTTTACAATGCCGATGCAGAGTATGCCTATAAGAAAGAGACCTTCGTGGTGAGTCTCAAGTCCCAGTACATGAACTCCCTGTTGAAGGATTACAGCAATTACACCGTGGGATTGGATGTAAAGGCCTATGATGCGGATTACATCACCAACCGCTCCACCAACAGCCTGGTCATCAGCGACCAGGTATCGGAGCGCCTTTCCTACAATGTCATGGGAGCCTATACCCGTTACGGACGTAAAACCCATCACATTACCTCGGATCTGCACGAGCTGACCCATGAGGTTACCGACACCACCAGCGACATTTTCAATACCATCATGAGCAGGGCCAGCCTCAGTATTGTGGCTGGGGAGAAGCTCTCCCTGCTTACGGGTTGGGACATCAATTATGACAATGGAATTGGTGATAAAATAGAAGAGGATGCCGAAATCGGGGATTTTGCACTATTTGTGAGCGGCCAGTATAACCCGGTTAAAAAACTGACCATTCAACCGGGTCTGCGCCTAATCTATAACACAATCTATGGTGCCCCGCTCATACCTTCCTTAAGCTTTCACTGGACCATCGTGGATAACCTGGCCTACCGGATTTCCTATGCCAGGGGATTCAGGGCTCCGTCCCTGAAAGAGCTGTACATGGATTTCAAAGACAGCAACCATGACATCAACGGGAACAAGGATCTGAAAGCAGAAACGACCAACAGCTTTAATACTTCACTGGATTACACCCTGGCTGCCAGCTCTTTTAACATCAAACTGGAACCCAGCGGGTTTTATAACCTCGGTAAAGACGTCATTATCCTGGCAGTTCTTGATGGCGAATCCAATACAGCTACCTACGACAACCTTGGAGAGAAGAAGACCATGGGAGGCGAATTTAATGCCAGTTTCCGGCATATGTCAGGATGGTCGGTCAGGGCCGGTTTCAGCCGGATTGGAGAAACCTATGATGCTTCGAGTTCGGATGAGTGGACACCCCTGTTTTTCTATAACAACTACAACCTGAGCACCAAGTACACGATGAGGAAGACAGGGACCGTTTTCAATGTGAATTTGAAATACTACGGTGAGACACCCAGACTGGCCTCCCTTCCAGAAGAACAGGGTGGAGGAATCTACCAGGTCTATGCCCAGCCCTATGGCGACCTGGAAGCGACCATCACACAGAACCTTTGGAAAAACAGGCTGACCATGGTGGTGGGAGGAAAGAACCTTCTGAATTACTATGAAGGTGTTACCACCGGCTACCAGACGGACCAGGAGATCCAGTACAACCCGCTTTACTATGGCAGGATATGGTTTGTGAAGTTGAACCTGAAACTGATGAATTAAACAATGAAACGCATACACTCACCCATCGTGGCCCTGATAAGCGTTCTGCTGTCCACCCTGCTGACCACTTCCTGTTTCAAAGAAATCGACACGGAACCCATCCCCCTGCCCGAGGTAGAGGACTATTTCATCCTACAGCACTCCATCAAGCAGATCCAATCCTACCTTCTTTTTTATGAAACCGCTGTTGTGGAAGTGGATACCGCTAAAAACTCGCGGTGGGACCTGGCCTTCGAGTCAGCAGGCGATAGCAGCCGAATCCTGCTGGGCTGGGCCACTTTTTCCACGGGAACACCCACCGGTAAATTTGATTTTAACGAGATCACCCAGGACCTGGTCCTGGCTCTGATCGATACAGCTGATTGGGTCTTCGATGATCCCACCTTCCTGAACGACGATACCTATGACTCTCTCGCCCTGACCAATCACTGGGAAAACGGCGAGATATGGATACAGAACAGGGGTGTTATCGACGATAATTACTATGCCATCCAATTTGTCTCCTCCGACCCTGACTCCTACACCTTCAGGTATTCATCGGTGCAGGCCCTTTCTGAAGTCAGGGAAGCCACAGTATACAGGTCATCTGCCTTCAACTATGTCTATTTTTCCTTCGACTCCTACTCAACCCAAATCATAGAACCGGATTACAGGGAATGGGACATTCTTTGCACTCCTTACAGGGGCTGGTGGGAAACCGGTACAGCTGGTGTGTATGCTCCCTTCAACATGAGCGGAATCATGATTAACAACGAGGCCGGGGTAAGGGTGGCCTACGTATGGGATCCCGAAGTCAGCTTCGAAGAAATTGATTTCTCCTCCGTTTACGATTACGAATTTCTGGAAAAGAAGGGAGCCATCGGAGCCGACTGGAAGGTCCTGGGGGATCCTGAATCGGGGAATATCTTTGATGTGGACAGGGACAAGAAATACCTCTTGAAAAAAGTCATACCCGAATCCGGTGAGATCAAGTACTTTAAGCTGCAGATTATCGACTACAAGAACGACAAGGGTGAGGACCACTACCCCACCATCGAATTCAAATACCTGGGATCGGAATAGACACAGGAAAAGTCTATGCCTGATCCCCTCGTATCTTTCAACAAAATAGAGGCTGCCCCTTGCGAGGCAGCCTCCGTTTTTGACAGTTTATTCTTCCTCAGAGGAAAAGCATTACAGGGGAGTGATGGCCCCCGTGTAGTCCAGTGACAGGTTCTTGACATCTGTTTCCGTGAATTCACCTGTTTGAAAATCGTAGGTCCCCACGGAAAGAATCAGCTCAGCCGTAACATTATAAATCCCTTCAACCACTTCAGTAATCACGAGGTCTGAGGAACCGGTTTTTCCAATGGAAGTCCAATCATAACCCATTCCGGCATAACCAGCTGTATAGCCATGATCATAGGTTCCCGGAGGATTTTCATCTCCGTCCCAGGTATAGGTGCCAGCAAGCGCGTTCACACCCCTGTTGGGATAAAGCTTCAGAAGGTCGGGATTGTCCTGACCGGTCACTTCGGTAATCAGCCTGATGTAGGGATCACCACCCATACCACTCTGGTACCAGAACATATCCTCTGTGGGATAGTAGACCGTTCCATCAATAGAATAGGTGTTTTCAATTTCTTCAACGGTGACAGTCTGCATCACCTCATGTTCGCCTTTGTCATTGGTTGCAACCAAGGTCACAATAAAGGTTCCTGCTGAAGTATACATGTGGGTGGGGTTCTCCTCTGTGGAGGTGGTCCCATCACCAAAATCCCAGGCATAGCTGTCTGCTTCAGAAGAAGCATTCGTAAAGCTTACCTCATCATATACGCTTACCTCCATGGGTTCAAAGGTAAACTCTGCAGTGGGTTCCACTCCACAACTTGTCAACAAAACAGCTGCGGATGCAATTGCTAAAAATAATCTGATACTCTTTTTCATAATCGATAATTCATTTGGTTAATATTATTAGTACAATCTATAGCTAATAAGCACGCTTACTGCAAATAAGGCTTCACAGCAACTATTTCACAAATGAAATACTTTTTGGTTAAAAAACAATCCTTTTCTTTTGAAACTTATTGACTTAGAATCCGCCGCTGCCAGACAACTCCCTGTCAGCATTTGCATAGACTACCAATACCTTGGTTTGATCCAGGAGATCTGTATCAGCATACCTGATAATATTGTCGCTGATTTTCAGGAAAATGGAACGAAGCTAGCGGACCGCCCTGGCATACCAATCCAGGGTCTGGATAAAGGCATCCGGATATCCAGAATCTTTCAGTTTCGTCCAGGTGGATCTTTGCCTCCTCAAAGGTTCGGTATTCGCCATAGGCATACCTGTAACATTCATCCTGACAAGGGTATTCCTTTACTCCGCCAAGTCCCTGGAAATGGGACATCTGTGTCTGGCTATAACTGGCATGAAGCTGAATGGTGAACCAGTAATCCGGGATCACTGCCTGCCCGTTCCGGGGTGCGGGTTTTAAGCTGGAAGGCACATAAAAACCTGCCAGCTCTGCCTGAATGGGCTGGGGGCTTTCAATGGTCACAGTCACCTGGCGATTCAGGTATCTGCCCAGGGGCGCATCTGTACCATCGGGGTATATGTTCCTGGCTACCGGGGAGCTTTCACCCTTGCCTTCCAGTGAAACCCGTGAAGGATCAATCCCCCGCATTTCCAGGTAATGGGAGATCTGGTCGGCCCGCTGATGTGAAAGCAACAGGTTATAGTCCGAAGAACCTGTGGCATCGGCATGACCTGTAAGACTCACCCGGGTTTCCGGATAGGTCTGCATCAGATCAGCCACCTTCTCCACCTCAAGCATGGCAGCCATGCTCAGTTCATAAGGCGTTGTGTTCAAATGGAACACTGGTTTGCAGCCTTGTTGCGCCCACTGTGGTGGCAGGCTGAGTGAACAATTACCTCATCTTCTTCAGGCCTTTGTTAAGCACTTCATGAATCTCATCGGTCTCTTCGGGCTCAATGGCAGCATCCAACCCAGTGGGCCTTTGTTCCGGCTTCAGCGACCATCGGCGATGCCGCTAGCCTCTTCATCCCTTGCAACAGCTCTTCATCTGCAACTCTTCCGGGGATCCAGTTCGATGACCATATTGATGGTATTTGAAGTGGGATCATCTTCTGCGTCTTACAGCATAATATCCCTCCAGTTCATCCCATCCCGGATTGAAGAACAGGTTATCTCCTGTTGTATTTACAGGGTATCCCAGGATTTAAGGCTCTTCCCATGACCATCCTGGCCCAAGCTCCGAATAAAAGACATCGAAATCCCCCTATGGTCTATGCCCCTGGGAACTGAAGAAGAGGATGGAATCATTGCTTGAAATAAAAGGGGTATGCTCTTCGTAGGGGGTATTGATAACCGGTCCCATGTTGGTTGGCAACCCCCATTCACCTTTGGCATCGCAGCCTGGAAACAAAAATATCAAAACTACCCTGTCCTCCCCTGGCATCACTTGTGAAATAAAGTGTTTTCCCATCTTTGGAAATACTTGCATGTGTTTCAGAAGTCCGCCCGTTCACATTGTTCCCCAGTGCTTCAGCCTCAGACCACCGTCCCTGTTCAAAGCTGGAAACAAAAATATCCGAATGGGAATAAAACTGGTGAACCAGATAGAGGTCCTTCCCATCATAGGAGAGACAAACCGGGTAGGTTACACCCACCATGCCCATCTCACTGTTGATCACCGCTGGCCTGGACCAGAAATTGTCGGTCCGCCGGGTCATCATGATCTTCTTATCATTGGGATAATCCACCAGGAAGATCAGGATATTCCCATCACCCGAAATGACCGGATTGTTGCAGGAAGGAAGATCATCATCAAAATGATCCAGCACACTCTGAAACTCAAAGGAAGGAGCCTTCCACCATCTCTTGTTCAGCCCTGTGGCAGGCTTCAATCTGCAATCCTGCAAATTCAAGCTGAAGAGGATCTTCATCCACCCCTTCATGTAGGGTCGTAATTTTCAATGGCCTTGCCGAATTCGTTATTCAGATGGTAGGCCCTGTCCAAGCATGAAATAGGTGAGCACCGGGGCCCCTGGTTCTTTATGGGAACGTTCCTTATAATCTCTGCGTCACTCCCGGTGCAGCTTCCTTCAGATAGGTAATGGCCTGGCCTTCATTTCCCGGAATATTCAGACAACATGCACCGCAATGAAAAAGGATGTTGCTGTTTCCCGGATCAAGGGTAAGCAGATTCTTATACCTGTTGAATGCTTCATCATAAAATCCGGTCATGATACAGGTACTCGGCATCAAAAAAGATCCGTTTGAATTCTTTGGTATATTGTCCGGAGACACCTGATGGCAATCCCAGGAACATGATCATAAAAACCTTCTGATTTTCATGGCTCAATTTTCAATAATGGTCATGATAAATATATAGGATATTGGAATCGGACATTAAGACATTTATCCACAGACCTTTTCAGGGAAGTAGAACCGGTGATGAACTGCTGATGAACTACTGTAGATCCCTGATCCTCACCTCTATCCTCTTCTTCATCTTTCAACAGTTCCACCAGTTCCTGAGGATCAGTATTCCCGAAATGATAAGGATAAAGGATATCCGGCTTGAATTGCTCTGGCAGATCTGCCACCATCTCCGGGGTCATGGTATAGGGCAGGTTCATGGGCAGAAAGGCAAATCCACATCTTCAGTGCTTTCATCTCCGGGATATTCTCCGTATCGCCACCGATCAGCACCCGGGTGTTACCGAAGTACAGCATATATGCATTGCCTTCACCTTTAGGGTGATATGGATTTCCATTTGATCTCTATGTGCTGGATATTGTAGGCCGGGAGTGCTTCAATATCCAATGCCCAGAATAGTTCTCCTTGTCCCCGTTTTCCATCACAGTGGCCTCAAAATCCTCCAGCTGATCCATACAGGATTGTGTCATCACAACCTCTTGTCCCGCTTTCATGAATTGGTTAATGGCAGTTATCCAGGTGGTCGCCATGCTGATGGGTAACCAGGATCAGATCTGCATCGGGCAAGTTTGAATAATCTGCTCTCTCATGGTGACAGGATCAATATGAATCACCATGTCATTGAATTTGAACATCAGCGTTCCATGCCCGATGAAAAACATCTCCAGGTCACCTTCGGCGGTCTTTATCACATCACTTTCAAACTGTCCACTGGCATGGTATACTAATCAAGAACTGCCAGCGAAATGAGAATAAGATAAGATTTCATAATCTGATATTTTATGTTTCATGGCAAGTTAAAGCGAAGTTATTAAACGTGTCAATCCCCTGGATTATTTCAATGCTTCTTTCCTTCTTTCAAGCAACTGATAGATACAGGGACAATAACCAGTGTCATCAAAGTGGAGACCAGCAATCCTCCGATGATGGTCCAGCCCATGGGTGCCCACAGGGTTCCTCCTCTCAGGGTAAGCGGCAGCAGTCCCCCGATGGTGGTCAGGGCAGTAAGCACAATGGGTGTGAGCCGGGTTTCTGCTGCCAGTTGCAGTGCATTCGTTCAGATTCTCCCCTGTTCCCTGAGTTTATTGATGTAGTCCACCAGGATGATGGAGTTATTCACCACAATCCCCACCAGGCTGGTAAGTCCGATAAAGGCCAGTGAAGGAGAATGTATTCCCTGTGATCCACAGTGCCCAGATCATCCCTGTAACAGCAAAGGGGATGGCCATGAAAACCATCAGGGGTTGTTTGAAGGACCTGAATTGCAGAACCAGCACTGAAAAAATGGAGATAATGGCAATCAGGATGGCATTGGTCATTCCGCCAAAAGATTCTGACCGGCTCTCCAGTTCACCCGCCGATGGTGATAATTGTACCCGGCCGGCATGGGATATTGCTTCCAGGTTTTCAATAACCGGATCAATCACCTCATCCAGGGAATAACCGGCTCGAACATCTGCCAGGATCTCAGCCGTACGTTCCATATCATACCTGCTGATGGAACTGGGAGCCTGTTGCAGTTTCAGATCCACAAATTGCTTCATCTGGATCTGCTTTCCCGAAAGTGAAGAAACATAAATCTTGTCCAGGTCCTCAATCCTGAAATCCCCTCCATGATCCATTTTCAGCACAATCCTGTACTCCTCACCCGATTTATCCCTGAACTTGGAGATTCCCATTCCGGTAACAGCGGTCCGGATGGTCCGGTCGATCTCAATCACCGGAACACCCAGCATATTGGCCTTCTCCTTATTGATATCGAACAGAAGTTCCGTATTGGTTTTTACAAACTGGTTTTCAATATTGATGGCATCCCGGTTGCTCCCTGATGAATCCTTCCACATCGGAGGAGATCTCCCGCAAACATCCAGGTCCTCTCCGGTCAGGAAAATCTGCACCGGTGCATCAAAGGGAGGACCCTGTTCAAATTCCTTCACCCGGATACGGGCTCCCGGATATCTGTCTCAAATTCATCTCGTAGTTTTTCAGGGTTTCTGCAAATGATTCGGATTCATAGTCATACAGCTCCACATAGATCTCTGCAAACCTCATGTCATACCTCCTGGGGAACACATTGTAGTAGATCCGGGGATTGCCATGTCCCACATTGGTAGCATAATACTGCACCTCGGGCATGGTATCCAGAACCGATTCCATATAGCGTGCCACCTGGTCGGTCCTTTCCAGGTTTGATCCTTCCGGGAAGGGTGGCCTGGATCATCAGGTTGGGTTGCTCTGCTTTCGGGAAGAAACTGATGCCCACATACCTGAACATGTAAGAGGATCCCGCCAGGAAATCAGCGACAAGTAACAGGGTAAGCAAAGGTCTTTTCAGAGCCCGGCGCAGGCTTCTCCTGAAGGGTTTTTCAATGACCCAGTTCAGAAAACCACCGAGACCCATGGACTTTGGCCTGGACTGCACCTCGCTCCCTGAAAAACCTGCTTGTAATCACTGGCGTGAAGTGTAAGGGCAATGAACAGAGATACGGTCAGGGTGATCATGATGGTAATGGGCAGTGACTTGATGAACTCTCCTGTCTGGTCGGGCATGGCAGCAATGGGAACAAAAGCCAGAATGGTGGTAAGTGTGGCTGTGATCACAGGCCAGCCGATCTCAGAGGCTGCCAGGATGGAAGCTTCTTTCCTGTTATGGCCCATATGAATAAACCGGTTGATATTCTCCACCATCACAATGGAATTATCCACCAGCATACCCAGCGCCACCACCAGTCCTGCAATGGAGATTTGCTGCAGCCCGAATCCGGCCAGGTCCACAAATCCAAGTCCGATGGTAAGTGACAGGGGAATGGCAATGGCCACAACAATGGAGGAACGGAATCCAAGGGAAAGGAAGATCACCAGGCCCACCAGGAACATCCCCTGCAGCAGGTTATTCAGAAATCCGTTGATCCGGTTTCTCACCGTGGAGGGCTGATTATAGATCAATCTCCAGGGCCATTTCCTCCGGCAACTCCTCCCTGAAAGGCTTCAATAACAGGCATCAACTTCTTCAGAGGTGTGCAGAACATTCAGTCCCTCCTTCTGACCGATCCCAATGAAGATGGCACGGTGTCCTCCTCCATCTTCACTGGTCATCTTTTTTGCTCCATACCGGGTCAGGTGATTCTGTTCCTCATATCCAAATTCTACCCTGGCCACATCCCTCAGGTAGATGAGCCTTCCCTGATAAGAGTTAACCACACAATTCCGGATTTCATCCAGATCCTGAAACGAGCCGGAAGACTTAACACTCAGACTGGTCGGACCCAGGTTCATATCCCCCCCGGGAATATTCATATTGTTGCTTGCAATGGCCCTGGTGATATGGTCAAGAGAGGTATTGACCATGGCCATCTTCTCAAAATCCAGGTGAATATGGATCTCCTGCTCCGGGAGCCCATAGAAAGTCGACTTTTCTGATGATTCTGATCTTTTCGATTCGTTTGCTCAAGTCATCGGCTATCTGCTCCAGTTCAGCAGAAGTGGCGGTTTCGGAGAAACAAGCGCCAGTTGCATCATGGCCATATCGGTGATGGACCATTGCCACATTTCCAGCTGAATGATCTCATCCGGCAAGGGTATTTCGCATGCTGTTGACCTGCTGAACCACCTCGTCATACTTCTCATCCGCATCCGTGTTGAAATCAAACTCCACCGAAACAACTGCAAGTCCATCTCTCACATCGGATGAAATCATGTTTAATATCCTCCAGCTCATTCAGGGCCTCTTCCACCGGAAGAGCCACCATTTTTTCCATATCAATGGAGCTTGCGCCCGGCATCAGAACAATAATGGGGATCCGGGAACAGTCACCTCTGGATTTTCGGTCCTGGGCATGATCATCAGGGCCCGGATCCCGAGGATGGTCAGGAAGATAAAGACCATCCAGGTAAATGATTTATTGTCTATGGCAAACCTGGGTAGTTTCATGGCTGTTGGGTCCTTCGGTTTGGTCCAACAGGCTCTACCTCTGAATCCTCCCTGACAGGTATTTGGCTCCTTCGGTGATCACCAGCTCTCCTTCCTCAAGGCCTTCCTGCACCACAACCTGATCACCCAGGATCGATCCCGGTCCTCATCCTTCCTCTTCTTGGCCATCCCTTCCTGATAAATAAATACAGAAGCTACTATGTCATTGGCATCAAGCAGGGCTTCAATGGGAACCACCAGCGAACGGCTGATCTTCGGTGGGATAGATCTGTACCCGTGAGATAAAGCCGGTCCTGAACTGGGGATGGGCTGAAGGATCAGCAGCTCCACCTCGTAGGTTCCGGTAACCGGATCGGCCACGGTACCCAGTTCGGTGACTTCAGCCTTAAAATGCAGTACCCGGAAATGCATCCATGGTAACCCGTGCCGAATCCCCAAGGGAAACTTGACAATATCCTTATCTGTCAGAGCTGCCCGCACCACCCAGTCATTTTCAGTGGAAGCGAACAGGATGGCAGGATAGCCCGGACCAATCACCTCATTGGTTTCCACAAGGATCTTCTGGATCTTTCCGTCTGAAGGAGCTTTGATCTGGGAATGCTGCAGATTAAAATCAGCGATCTGCTTCTGTGACCTGGGCCAGTTCAAAGGCCGATCTTGCATTCTGGTATTGTTCCAGGGTAGCCACACTATCTCGGTACAGGTTTCCTGCCCGTTCCAGATCCCGCTCGGCCTTTTCACAGTCCAATACGGGCCTGGTTCACCTGGGCCTTCACCTCCGACAGGTCCAGGACAGCCAGGACCTCACCCCTGCGTACCGACCGGCCCTCCCTGACATTGATCTGTTTAATGATACCTCCGGTTTTGAAACTCAGCTTCATCTCGGTGGTGGTGCTGAGCAATCCGGTGGCCCTCACCGGGATCTTATACATCTCATGACTCCGCAGGTTGAGATCCTGACCCTTATGGGTTTGGTCTCTGACTGCTCTTTTCCTGGTCTGCTGGTGTGCATCCTGCCACTGCAGCCAGCAGGATGATGGCAATGGATATGCTGTATTATTCTCATGGATTTCTATTGGTAGTTTTCCAGGACTGTTTGCTCCCATGGCATATTCAAAATCAGCCTGCTGACTGAAGTATTCACTCTGTGCAATGATAGAATTGGCTGCAGCACTGGTGAGGCTGGTACGTGCATCGATCAGTTCCAGCAGTGAAGACTGACCTTCGCTGTATTTGCGGCTGATCAATTCATAGGCCCTGTTGGCCGACCGGGTCTGTTTCTGTGCTGACTGTACCGATTCATAGGCAGCCTGAAGGGCATAATAGTGGTTGATCACCTCCAGCCGGATCTGCTGCTGGGTTTCTGAATAGAGCTCTTTCAGTTTTTCTCCTTCGATTTTCGATTGCTGTACCTTCTGATGGTTGGTGGTTCCCTGAAACAGGTTCCATCGCATCACCAGGGAGGCCATCACAAAATCATCATCTCACCGGTAAAACTGTATTCTTCTCCCTGGAACCCATAATCCACCACACCAAATAGTCCCGGGATATTCTTGCCCCGGTGCAGGCCGGTAACATGCTCGGTTCAATGCCTGGTACTGCTTCGATCTGTTGCAATTCATCCCTGTTCTGAAGGCCAGCAGGCTTGCTTCCTCAAGGGAAACAGCAACAGGAGCAGGGGCCTCATCCACAGTTCAATGGGTGAATCCAGAGAACGGTTCAGCAGGAAATTGAAATAGGCCCTGGAGGCCTCCAGCATATTTTTGCCTGGGCCCGCTGGACCTCCACTTTGCTAAGTTCGGACTCGGACCTGTAAACCGCATCGATGGTGACTTTGTCATTATCAAACAAGCGCTGACTGACCCTCAGGTTCTCCCTAACCAGGGAGATGGTGGTGTCGGCCAGCTTTACCAGGTGAAGGCTTTCTGATATCCGTAATAGGCTTTGGTGATCTCTTTGATCAGCTCCTTCTTGTAGCGGTCCACATCGATTCTTGCAGATTTCGGTATATTGTTTCCTGATCCTGTAGTTATAAATGATATCCGAATTAAATATGGGTTGCACCAGGGACACCTTGGTTTCATGTTCTTTGGGCCGATAAAAAGGAAACTCCTCATTATCGATCTGGGGAAACATCTCTGAGGCAGTCAGCATATTCAGGGTATGTAAACGGGATTCAACAAATCCCCCACAGGAAACACAATGGTTCTCCCCCCTTCTGCAACCGTATACCTGGCATTAAGGCTGAAATCGGGCAGAAACAATCCTCTGGCCTCTTTCAATGCAGCAAGGTCTGAAGCATAATCCAGCTGTCTTTGCTTCAGCCCCTGGTTGACTCTGAAGTCCCTCGGATATGTAGGCATGCAGGACCGGGTTCTGTGCAGAAGAGACCGCAGCGCATAGGCCCGTCAGGACCAGCGCAAACAATAAATTTAAGCTTCGATTTAGTCTTCATGTCCGTATTCCATTAATAACCAATTCAAAATGACTCTTGTATACCTCTTCCGGGGTAAGCTCAAGCATCTCAATAAGATCTTTTTTCCTGGTGGCAAAGCGGATCACACTCAGCACCGACATCCAGAGGGTATGTGCAATGAGGGCCGCGGGAAGATCCGACCTGATCAGTTTTTCCCCAACTCCCTGTTCCACAACCAGCATGACCGTTCCCACAGTAGATTCATTATAGATCATATCCTGAATATCACTCGCAGATAGAGACGAGGCTTCCCGGCTCCAGCTCTTCCAGGGTCATGATAGATCTCATCTGATCCGGATAGGCTCTGGCAAATTCCACACAGGCCCACCCCATCCGCTGCAGTTTCTCCAGTGCGGTTCCATCGCCATTTGCAGCCTTCTGGGTACGGGCCCGGAGCATTTTAATGGCATTGCGTGCCACAGCCAGATGCAGGTCATCTTTATTTTTAAAATAGAGGTAGAGGGTTCCTTTGCTCAACTCCGCCATTTCCGCAATATCATCCA
>CAVTME010000015.1:0-20798 GCA_963735755.1 uncultured Bacteroidota bacterium
GACTCCGTACCCCACCTTAAAAGGTTTATCCCCTTCTTTGATCTTGATGGTGATGGTGTTCTGCGGGGATTCAAAATCGAAGGTTACAGCCTGTATGGCCAATCCGTTGGGCTTCAACGCAAAGGTTTTTCCGGATAGGGCAGATGCAAGCTCAGTGACTTCTGAACCTTCCACGAGTCCCATCCCCAATCCCTGCAGTCTTTGCTTCAACGAATCAAGTCCAGTCTCGTTGGGAGGCAGGCGTGCCTCCTCCATGGCAGGGAGCAGCTTGTCCCAGGCAATGTTCATGATCCCCTGCATATCCCCTGTGCCTGAGGTGATGGCCAGAACCGCATCCTGTTCGGGCATCACAATACAATATTGTCCAAAAGCTCCATCGCCACGATAGAGACCATGGCGGCACATCCAGAACTGGTATCCGTATCCCTGGTCCCAGTCGCTTTCGGGATTGCTTCCGTTGGAGGTCTGCAACCTGGTGGCTTCGTCCACCCAGGCTTCCGAGATCAGTTGCGCACCATTCCACATCCCTTTCTGAAGATAGAGTTGTCCCAGGTTGGATATGTCTTGGGTAGTCACGCTCAATCCCCATCCCCCCATGTTGATCCCCTCCGGATCAGATTCCCAGGTGGGATTTTTTATGTCCAGGGGCTCAAAAAGCCTGGGTCCCAGGTAGTCCAGCAGGCTCTCTCCTGTTACTTTCTGGATAATGGCCGAAAGCATATAGGAGGCACCACTGTTGTATACAAAGTGTGTTCCCGGCTTGTGTTCAACCTCCAGGGCCAGGAAGCCCTCAACGAAGGTCTCACCGCTCATCATTCTTCCGGATGTATTGTCCTGGTGCCCCGAGTTCATTTTCAAAAGATCCCTGATCCGCATGGCTTTCAGGTTATCGGAGGGTTCCTCAGGTGTTTCATCAGGAAAGAAGGAGATCACCGGATCATCAATACTCAGCAAACCTTCATCCTGGGCGATCCCGATGGCCGTAGAAGTAAAACTCTTGCTCAGCGAGTAGAGCATATGGGGGCTTTCTGCCTTGTAGGGTTCCCACCATCCCTGCGCAACAATGTTTCCATGCCGCCTGAGGATGAAGCTGTGAACGGCATCGGGCTGCTCCTTCTCCAGGGCATCTACAAATTCAAGAATGGCGCTTGAGGAGATACCCATGGCTTCAGGGCTACTGAACCCAGTCTGGTTTTCACTGGATTCTTTTACGGGTGAAGTGCAGGCAAAAAGGCCAAACAAAACAAGGCTGACAGAAAATGCTGTAAGGGATTTCATTTCAAGGATTGTGCATGGTTAAGGTCAACCCAAGATAAAATATTTTTAAATACCACCGTCCATGTCCATACCTCCCCCACCGCCGCCGCGCTCATTTGAATCAAAGCGGTAGTTGTTGATTTTGTAACTCAGTGTAAGGGTGAGTACCCTGGGTTCGCGGGTTCTGACCATGTGCTGCTGGAAATTCTCGCCAAAATTGAAACTCTCTCGTTTGACCGTACCAAACACATCGCGCAACTGCAGGGTGGCAGAGAGTTTCCGTTTGAAGAGGTCCTGCCTCAATGCCAGGTTCATGTAGTAGTATCCGTTTGAATAACCCTGGGCCGAAACGGTCTTACTCCTGTAGGACATGTTCGCCTGGAAGCGGGTGGTGGGTGTGATCTGAAAGGTGGTATTCACGTGGGTTCTCCAGTTAAAGCTGGATTCGTCTATCTGCACATCATTAACAACGCCTGAAATGGCATAATAGTAGGGAGTGAAACTACCATTGAGGGTAAGCTTGTTCCACAATTTCCAATTCACCATGACTTCTGCTCCCGCCGAATGATCCTGGTTCAGGTTGTCCCTGGTCATGATAAAAAGGTCCAGTGAATCATTGTATTCGGTGATCCTGGTCATCAGGTTCCGGGTATTCCGGTAATACAACTCAAAGGCCAGGAAATTCATTCCCCATCCTTTCTGATATCCCAGTTCAACCGAATGTATATATTCGGGCTCCAATGCAGGGTTCCCGATTCTGATGGTATAGGGATCCACATAACTTACGTTGGGATCCAACTCGTGTCCCCTTGGCCTTTCAACCCGTTTGCTGTAACTGGCCATCAACTGGTTGTCGTTCTTGAATTCCTTACCCAGGTGCAGGGTCGGATAGTAGTCCAGCCGGTTGATCAGGTAGCTTTGGGTGGCTTCATGATCGATATTCCTGTAGGTATGCTCGCCCCTCAAACCCATCTGGTACTGTATGCCTTTCCATTCTCCGCCATAGGTGGCGTAAGCACTCTGAATGCTCCTGAAATAGGAAAGTTCGCTGGAATACAGCGGGTTTTCGACCCAATCATCAACATTGGAATCATAGTCTTCGAAAATGTAATTCTCAAATTCGTCATCGATTCGAACCTGGTATCCCGCTTCCAGTTTTCCTGCGCTGCCCATCGGCCTTACATAATCAGCCTGAAACCTGGCCTCATATTCCCTGGAGGTCTCTATCCCTCTTTTTTGCACGGGAATCACATCTTCGATGACATAATCAGCGCCCGTATTGTAGTCATCCTGCCTGTCCGTTGAATTGCCATCGTCTGCGGAAAAATAACCCGACATGGTCAGTTTGTGATCCTTTGAGTCGAACTGCTGGCTATAGTTGGCATTCAGACTCAGGTATTTGTTAGAGCGGTCCATGATGCTGCTGCTCACATAATAAATATCCTCTGAAGCTGGAATGGTGTATTCGTGTGAGCGGTTGGACCTGTCGATGGAAAAGGTACGGGTACCGCCGCTGGCCTCAAGGGAGAATGTAGCCTTCTCAGAGAAATCGTAGGAAACTCCCGTTCTTGCCTGGGAACCGGCCCAGTTAAAATTAAGAACTCCTTCGGCATCCACGTAACTATCGACACTGTCGGCAAAAGTAACCTGTTCCCGGGTCAGGTTGCCCGCATAGAGGTTGTTGTTGTAATTTCCTCCAAGAAAAAAATTCCATTTCCCCTGCCTGCGGTTCACCAGGAAATCGGCCCTGTATTTGTTGTTGATTCCCACAGATGCATTGACAATTCCACTGGTGCCGCTCTCAATACTTTTTTTCATCACTACATTGATGATGCCTGCGTTTCCATCGGGATCATATTTGGCGGATGGATTGGTGATGATTTCAATGTTTTCAATGGTACTGGCCGGGATCTGCCTCAGGGCATCGCTTCCTTCAAGTACCGTCGGCTTGCCGTCAATAAGCACAGTAAAACTGCCACTGCCCCGCAGGCTAACGTTCCCCTCGATATCTACAGAAACCGAGGGTGTATTTTCAAGTACGTCCACCGCCGTTCCACCCGCTGCATTGATGTCCTGTCCCACAGCAATCACCTTCTTATCCAAGCGGTAATCCACATGCTTTCGGTCAGCGACAATCTCAACCTCATCAATGGATTGTAAACTCAATGACAATTCCATCACTCCCAGGTCCACTTTGCGGTTCATGGGGGACAGAAGAACCTCACTGACAATCGCCTTATCGTAGCCCACGTAATTCATCTCAATATAATACTGGCCATGGGGAATCTTAGAAATTTCAAATTTTCCTTCCCAATTACTCACCGTTCCGCCCACGAGGGAAGAATCCTCGGCAGAATAGATGGCTATGGTAGAATACTCAAGCGGAATCAGGCTTCCCTTTTCGGTGATGGTTCCCGAAATAAATCCTTCCGGGGGTCCGCTGTCAAAGGCAGCAACGCTTCCGAAAAGGGTAAATGACATAGCTAAGACTGAGATGATGTATTTCATTATTATTTAAATTGTTTCTAAATAGTACCTGTAAGACATCCGGATGCTCCATAGGTTTAATGTTCAAATGTTAATTTTTGAGGGTCAAATGTTAAAAAAGCACTTCCGTGAAATTTTCTTCATCCAAGCATGTAAATCGTTATATTTGATATCAATCAATTCTTTAACGATGAAAACGACGCTCTATTTATCCATGATTGCCTTTCTGCTGACAGGCTGCAATTCCAAAAAACCAGCCGGCGAAAGCGCCGAAACAGAAACTGCCCCCTTATATTCCCTCCAAGAGGTATGGAAGACCGACACCATCATGCGCACCTGTGAATCTGTACTTTTTGAAAAAGAGAGTCAACTGCTCTATGTCTCCTGCATCAATGGTTCACCCTGGGAGAAGGACGGTCAGGGCTACATATCCATTCTTAAGTCTGATGGCACCGTACAATCCGCCGAGTGGGTGAGCGGTCTGGATGGCCCCAAAGGAATGGGAATTATTGGAAACCTGTTGTTTGTGGCCGATATTGATCAACTTGTTATCATCGACATTAAAAAAGGAGAAATTCAGGAGAGAATCCCCATACCGGGAGCTGCCCAGTTGAATGATGTTGCCACAGGAAAAGACGGGAAGGTCTATTTTTCCGACTCAGAAACAGGCGTTCTGTGGATCTATGAAAACGGAAAAGCAGCGCCCTGGATCGAAGAGGGATTCCAGAGGCCCAACGGTCTGTTCGTTGAAGATTCCAGGGTATTGCTCGCTTCATCGGGGAGCAGTGACCTGAAGATCATCAACAAGGCCAATGGCACTTACGAAACCGTTACCACCGATTTGGGACATGGTGACGGAGTGGAATTCACTGGTGAAGCGGGGCACTACATTGTTACCAGCTGGGCAGGTGAAATCTTCCTGGTCCTGCCGGATTTCAGCAAGGTCTCTTTGCTGAAAACATCAGAGCAGGGCATCAACTCGGCCGATATTGGTTTCAATGTGGAGGAGCAGGTGGTATACGTCCCCACCTTTTTCAACAACCGGGTGGTGGCCTATAAGCTGCTGAAAGAGTAACAATCCTGCGAACCCTACCCTACCAAACCAGCACATCTATGAAAACAGTAAACGGGAAAGTTTCCGTATTTGAAAAGCTTGGATATGGTTCAGGTGATTTTGCATCGAACCTGTTCTGGCAAACCTTCATGTATTTCCTGCCCATATTCTATACGGATGTTTTCGGACTCCCCACCAGCATAGCAGCATTGCTATTTGGATTATCTAGAATCCTGGATGGATTTACAGATCCGCTGATGGGGATGATTGCCGACCGAACCAAAACCAGGTGGGGCAAGTTCCGGCCTTATCTGCTCTACGTTTCCGTGCCCTTTGCCGTGATCGGCATCCTGAGTTTCACCACACCTGGATTCGGTCTCACAGGAAAGATTGTATATGCCTTCGTGACCTATAACCTGATGATGATCCTCTATACGGCCATCAACATCCCCTACTCTGCCCTCATGGGAGTTCTTTCGCCGGATTCCCAGGAGAGAACGAGCATTTCATCTTACCGGTTTCTCCTGGCCTTCGGAGCCGGACTTTTTGTGACCGCCTTTAACAATACCTTTGTCAGTTATTTCGGCAAGGGAGATGATGCCCTGGGGTATAAGTACACCATCATCCTTTATTCCGCCATCACTGTTGTCCTCTTCTTTTTCTCATTCATATCCACCAGGGAGCGGGTGGTTCCCAAGAAGAAGGAGAACAACACCATCAAAAGTGACCTGAAAGACCTGGTGAGCAACAAACCCTGGATCATCCTCCTTCTGGCAGGGATTTTCACCATCTTCTATGTGTCCATCAGGAACGGCGCCATTGCCTACTATTTCAAGTATTACGTAGATATCAAAACGCTGGATTTCTCTTTGTTGGGAAGGGATTTCAGCTATGACTTCTCATCTGCTTTTATGGTACTCGGGACTGTTGCCGGTATTATAGGTATCACATTGGTAAAGAAATTTGCAGACCTCATCGGGAAAAAACAGGCCTACATGGTACTGATGTTCCTGTCAACGCTTTTTACCGCCAGCTTCTTTGTACTGAAAAATGACCAGGTTGTGGGGATGTTTGTACTGCAGATCCTGGCCAGTTTCTTTATGGGTCCCACATCGGCACTGGTATGGGCCATGTACGCAGATGTGGCTGATTACTCGGAATGGAAAACCGGCAGGAGGGCCACTGGTCTGGTCTTCTCCGCCTCCACCATGGCCCAGAAATTCGGGTGGTCGCTGGCCGGGGTGGTCACCATGGCATTGCTTTCACTTTTCGGGTACGAAGCCAATATGGCCCAATCACCCGAATCGCTTACAGGTATCAGGGCACTGATCAGCCTGATACCATCGCTGGGTAGTGCCATCTGTGCAGTACTGATCCTGTTTTATGCCCTGGATGATAAGTTCATGAAAAAGATCCAGAAGGAGCTGGGGAATTGATTGGGCCCCTGTTTGTCAGCCTACTGCCATGGGACACTTCCTGATTTCCGGATATGGTCCTGCAACTGTGATCTGAGCTTTTCATAGATCTCATCTTCTGAAGGATCCAGCGGATTTTTTTCAAGTTCATCGGCCCCCAGGTTGAAATACTGAATGGGTTCGAAGGGTGTATTCTGTAAAATTTTATGATCCAGATACCTGGCCGCATGGTATGCCTGTCCGCCATATACCCCGCCTTCCCGTCTGACCCAGAACAGGAACCTGTTGTCGATGTCTTGCTCCATTCCGCAAATTGTCCCAAGGATGCTGGTCCCGTTTATCCCATCCGGTAGTTCTGCGCCTGCAGCTTCACAAAATGTGGGGAAGAGGTCCATGAGCATGGCCACCTGATCGGTGGAAGTCCCCGGCTCCGTATTTCCTTTCCAGTAGCACAAAGCAGGCACCCTGATCCCGCCCTCATACATATCCTGTTTGCCCCCCCTGAGCCGTCCATTGCTCTGGGCAAAGCGGAGCGCTCCGCCATTATCAGAGGTGAATAGTACCAGGGTATTCTCATCAAGCCCGGTCTCTTCCAGAGTCTGCATCACCCTTCCCACATTAAAATCGAGGTGCTCTATAAAGGCCACATTCTTTGCCCTTTTCTCCGGCAAATCAGGCTCACGCTCTTGCACCCGGTCCAGCCACTCCTGGGGAGGCTGGATGGGGAAATGGGGCGCATTGTATGCCAGATACAGAAAGAACGCTTGCTCTTCCTCCTTCTGCTCTTTCAAGAATTTAATGCTCCAATCGGTAAACAGATCCGTGGCATGGCCCACCGGGGAGATCTCCTCCCGGTTTTCTCTCATCCAGTTGACACCACCCCGCAGGTGGGTCCAGTAATCATCCATCATATCCCCCAGAAAGCCCTTAAAAAAATCGAAGCCACGGTCATTCGGGATATCAGGACGCTCGAATCCAAGATGCCATTTGCCGACCATGCCGGTCCGGTATCCGGCCGACTTCAAAACCTCGGCAATGGTCACCGCATCATCTGCCAGGTTTCCCCAGCTGTTGTCCGTGAATTGCCTGATCACACCCGGAACGCCGACCATATCAGGGTACTTACCTGTCAGCAGAGAAGCCCTGCTGGGGGAGCAGACCGTGCAATTGGCATAAAAACTGGTAAAAGTCAGACCCTGTGCTGCCAGACCATCAATATGGGGAGTCCGCATATCAGTAGCTCCCAAACATGCCAGATCTCCATATCCCAGGTCATCCACCAGGATACATATTATGTTTGGGGGCTTCATCACTTCCCCTACCCTTTCCCCTGCTTCTTCAAGGGCACTGATGTCCTCATCAGGAAAAGAGCCATCCCCTTTGGGCCCCACATTCAGAAGCAAATTTGCATTGGATCTTCTGGCATCACGGAGCATCTCCAGGATGTTTTCAGCCGATTTATGATGGCCATCGTGCTGGCGGTTGTACCCCCATGCATGGGGTTGCAGGGTGTTACAAATCTCCCTGGGCTTATCCTTATTCAATTCGTAGACTGCTCTGGCTACCTCAAACTGCTGGCCTACCCTGGCATTTCCGCCCCGTTCGGGTGCAACAAAATCTTCTGTCCCGTTGGCCCCCTGCTTGAATGAAATTAAAGCATGGGGGGAGAGTTTCCTGATCAGGGCGTAGGTCGAATCAACAGGAAACAGGTCGGGCCGGCTGTAGTATCCCATGATCGGGTCAAACCAGATACCCGCAATATTTGGATACTGACCCAAAATTTCCCGCAGCTGGGTGTGCACAAAATCCACATAGATGCTGAAGTCTTTTTCCTTCTCAAACAGGTACTCAGGCTGGGCCTCTTTGTAAGCTGGTCTTGCATTTTCCCAACCACTCTCCCGTGAATAAAAATAGGGATGCTTCCAGTCCGCCCCGTAAGAGTAATACAAAAACAGTCCCAGCCCTTTCTGCTCACAGGCCTCGTATAACTCCCCGATCAGATCCCTGCCTGCCGGGGAATTTTTCACATTAAAATCGGTGGCTTTTGTATCAAACAGGCAAAAGCCGTCATGGTGCTTGGCGGTGATGGTGATGTACTTCATTCCGGCGCGAATGGCAATATCGGTGATCTTATCTGCAGAGAAATTTTCGGCACGAAAGCGCTCCATCAGTCGGGCATACTCAGCCACCGGGATGGTATCCCTCAACTGAACCCACTCTCCTTTCTCCAGCAGGCTGTACAAACCATAGTGAATAAACATCCCGTAGCCTGCGTCTTTGAACCACTCCAGGTTGGCCTCCCGGGGATTTTCACAAAACTGTTCCTGATATTCGTTCAGATAAAACGGGACCTTGGGACTACTGGAGCATCCAGCCACCAGGATGGCCATAAAAATGATGGGGAATAGTTTTCTCATGGTTTCAGGCATTGAGCAATTTTGTACATTTGAACTTGCAATCTAATTTGGTGAAAAAAAGTCATGAAGCAAAACAACTGGATTCTGATTCTGCTTGCATGGGCGCTTTGTTCCTGTGCCGGTAATAAGACCTCTGAAGAGCATCCTTCACCGCCCAACGTCCTGTTCATCATTATTGATGACATGAATGTGGATATCAACTGCTACGGTGGCCCCATTCAAAGCCCCCATATCGACAGACTGGCAGCAGGAGGTATACAGTTCAACAATGCTTACGTACAGCAACCGGTATGCGCAGCTTCCAGGGCAAGTTTCCTAACCGGGCTTCGTCCCAATACCACGGGGACCGATTACCCTTACAGTTACTACTTTGTTGAAGAGATTTTGCCACAGTATGGAACCATCTCCCGCTTTTTCGGGAAAAATGGTTATGATGTGAAGCAATTCGGAAAGGTACATCATGGCAAAGAAGATGAAAATCCCACCTTCCATCCCAGAACAAAAGGAAAGTACTATACACAGGCCATTAACGAGAGCATAAATGACGGGGGTGAAAAACCACCCTACGAGAAAACTTTTCAGGGCGATTCCGAGTATGAGGATTTCATCGTGGCAGACTCTGTAGCATCGGCCATCAGGGCAAGCGTTCAATCAAGCGAACCCTTCTTTTTCGTAGCCGGGTTTAAGAAACCGCATCTGGTATTTGCTGCACCTGAAAAATACTGGGACCTGTATAATGAAGAAGAGATCCCGCTACCGCTTCCTAAAAACCTGGCCGAAGGTTCACCCGATTTCGCGGTGGACCAGTACTACCTGAATCAATATGACTGGGAACATGACGATCCGCACACCCCTTTCTCTGATGATTATGCCAGGCTGATCAGGCACGCCTATTATGCAAGTTCCAGCTTTGTGGATGCCCAGGTGGGTCTGGTCCTGGATGCCCTGAAGGAAAGCGGACTCGAGGAGGAAACCATCGTGCTGTTTATCTCAGACCATGGTTTTTTGATGGGTGAACAGAACTACTGGGGCAAAACGAACCTGTTTGAAAAAGGACTGCAGGTGCCTTTAATCGTATCATGGAAGGGTCATATAGAGAGCGGGGTGGAGACCAGAGCGCTGGTAGAAGCAGTGGATGTGTTCCCCTCCCTGGCAGACCTGGCCGGACTGGAGATTCCCGGCTACCTGGAAGGAAGCAGTTTCAAACCGGTCATTGAAGATCCGGACACCCCCTGGAAAAAAGGAGCCATCAGTCAGCAGCCCAGGGGATTGATTGCAGAAACAGAAGGGATCAGCCTGCGAACCGATCGCTACAGGTATACCGAATGGATCTCTACCTTCAGTGGTGAGATCCTGGCACAGGAGCTGTTTGACTATGAAACGGATCCCGCCGAATCGGTCAACCTGGCCATCAAACCTGAAAATGCCACATTGCTGAAGGAGTTGTCAGCCCAGCTCAATGCCGGCTGGAAAGCACAGCTTCCCGACGGCCTTACGAATCCCTCTGACAATCCCCTGGCACCCCCCAGTTATGCCTGGGGTGGAGAGGGAGTGAGCCGCAGGGCAGCGTGGCATGCCACTTTTGGAGGATCGGAGGATGAAGGCTGGAGAAAATCTACAGAAAGACGATTGGAAATTCAAAAACAAAACAAATGAAAAATGTACACCTGTTCACCCTGGCGATGATTCTTGCAGGTACACTGGTATCCTGCGATAAAAAAGTGAACCCTGTCAATAAAAATGCTTCCCCGGAGGCGAAAGCCCTGCTGGAATACCTCTACTCGATCAAGGGAGAGAAGATTATTTCAGGTCATCACAATGGCAGTGGCAGGGACATGAACCGGTGGCACAAATATGTGGAGGATCTGACCGGGCAAATCACCAGCCATCTGGGGAAGTGATTTTAGTAATTACTACCGGGAAGGCAACCCGGAATCCATTATCGCAGAAGCTGTTCAAAGACATAAGGATGGCTATATTGTGACCCTGATGTGGCATACGGGCAGGCCCCAGGACGATCCGCCCTTCGACTGGGCCACAAGCACCCAGGGTGAAATGAGCGAGCAGGAATGGAAAGATCTGATCACACCCGGGTACGGCGCTGAATGACAAATGGATTGAAAGGTCGGATTCCATCGCCTCCTACCTGAAAGAGTTAAGGGATTTGAATATTCCGGTTTTATGGAGACCCTACCACGAAATGAACGGGATCTGGTTCTGGTGGGGCGATAAGAAAGGTGAAGAGGGATTTGCCAGATCTATGGAAGATGATGTACGACCGCTATGTGAATCACCACCACCTGGATAACCTGATCTGGGTATGGAACACCAATGCCCCGCGAGACAGGGAGAATGATGAAGCCTATGCCTATGAACTCTATTTCCCGGGACTGGAGTATGTGGATGTACTGGCTGCCGACGTATACCATAACGATTACCGGCAGGAGCATCACGACCAGCTGGTGGAGCTGGCTGAGGGAAAGGTCATTTCGCTGGGTGAGGTGGGAGAATTGCCCCTACCCCGGAGATTCTGGATGCCCAGCCCATGTGGACCTGGTTTATGATCTGGAGCAGGTGGGTGGAAACCCACAACACCCCCGAAAAAGTAAAAGACCATGTATGACTATCCCCGAACCCTGTCCCATGGCGAGGTGAGATTGACTATAAGTAAAACCGGACTTCATGCAAAAAATAAAAGCGCTGCCAGGATATCTGATACTGGGTATGACATTGGCCATTCTATTGGTCTCATGCACAACAAAAGAAGAGGCCCATCAACCCAATGTATTGATCATATATACCGATGACCACAATTTTGAACATATCGGGGTATACGGGGGCAATGTGCTGACCCCCAATATTGACCGCATATGCCAATGAAGGAGCACGCTTCAACAGGTTCTACGTGAGCTCCCCTGTTTGTACACCCAGCCGTTATGCATTGATTACCGGACGATATGCCAATCGTTCCAAAGTGCTGCAAAAAGATCAGCCCACCGATCAACCCGCTTTCCTCAGGTGGAATACCTTTTTAAGCGAAGAAGAGCAGACCAGCGCCCACCTGTTCAAAGAAGCCGGATATGTTACGGGCATGGTGGGCAAGTATCACATGGGTGGTGAGTTTGGGTTTGTTGGCGGTGACGAAAGCTATGATGATCCGGGCGTGAAGGATACCATTGCGGCCATTTACCGGAACATGGCAGCAAAACGTGAAAGATGTGGCCGGTTTCGATTACGTGGAAAGTCTGTATGGAAACAATCTGCACATCATCGGCGTGCCCAAAAGTATGCAGTACCACAACATGGAGTGGATCACCAAAGGGGCCCTTGACTTCATTGACCAGAACAGGGACAAGCCGTTTTTCCTCTACATGGCCCCTACCCTTCCCCATGTTCCCGGATCCGCTGGAATCGCTCCTGGCCGATCCCAGGGTAACAGCTGCCGGAATGCTGGATGAAGCCATTACAGGTGTTCAGGCATCCCGTGAATCAGTTCTTGAACGCACCAGGGCAGCCGGGATCGAAGATGAAAATGCCCCCATGACCTGGCTGGATGACGGAATCGGGGCGGTTCTGGAGAGACTGGAGAAGTATGGACTGTTGGAGAATACCATCATTATTTTTGCCAGTGACCATCAGAGTCCACGCGCAAAAATGACCTGTTATGAATACGGAGCCAATGCACCCGCCGCCATCATGTGGAAAGGCCATATCAAGGGCGGCCAGGTGTTTGATGCCTTGGTAAGCAATGTGGATATGGTTCCGACCATTCTGGACCTGGCAGGATTAGAGAAACCCGAAGATTACATAGCGGATGGAACAAGTTGGAAGCCTTTGCTTGAAAAGGAAGAATCACAGACTTGCATGTCTCCCTTTACCTGGAGGTGGTTTATCAAAGGGCCGTGGTCACCAAAGATTGGAAATATATGGCAGTAAGGTTCCCCGACAGGGTCAATGAAACAATCACCCCGGAGAACAGGAGGGAGTTCACCATCGAAGGAAAACGGGGAGAAGACAGGTATCACAACGACACCAAATTCCCTGGCTATTACGATGATGACCAGCTCTACTACCTGGTTGATGATAAAGATGAGCAGCACAACCTGGCCGGCAATCCGGACCATGCTGCCAAACTGGAAGAGATGAAGCAGCTGATGAAAACCTACTCCAAAGACCTTCCCTACGCATTCGGGGAGTTCAAATAAGAAGCATGAAAAGAACATCCATTGTTTCCCTTGTTATCCTCAGTTTCTCTATTCCAATCCGATCCCAGCCGGGATCCGAACCCTGGCAAATTGAAAAGATAGCCGGCGGATTTGTCTTTACCGAGGGTCCGGTCTGGGATAATGACAAACTGTTGTTCACAGATTTGGGCGACAACAAAATCTATAGCTGGTCTGAAGAGAAGGGGCTGGAGCTGTTTTTGGATCCCTCCGGAAATACAAACGGACTGGCCATCGATTCAGAGGGACGCCTGGTGATGGCACAGCAGGAATTCAGAAGGATGTCCAGGATGGAAGCAGATGCATCCATCACACCCCTGGCCACCCACTATGAAGGTCAACGTCTCAACATTCCCAATGACGTGGCGGCCAAATCCGATGGGTCCATCTATTTTACAGACCCTCCCATAGGCATCAATGAAGGGGACCGTGAACTTGATTTCAGCGGGATTTTCAGAATCAATAACAACGGGGCGCTTTACCTTCTGGACAAAACTGTTGAACAACCCAATGGCATTACGTTTTCCAGGAACGAATCCACCCTGTATGTATCCGATTCAAGGGATAAAGAGGTCTATGCCTGGGATGTGGCAGATACCCTGATTACCAACAAAAGGTTGTTCGCCACCATCGGGGGAAACGGGTACATCGACGGCATGACCACCGATGATCAGGGCAGATTATATGTGGCCAGTCCGCTGGGTGTGCATGTATTTGAGGAAGACGGTACTCCAATCGATACCATAGCCATCGGGAAACAGTGTTCCAATTGCAGCTGGGGAGAAGAAACCGGGGTCGCGCTATTTGTCACCTCGGGCACTGAATTATACAGGGTGCAGAGGCAGACTCCGGGTGTGGGATTCGGGGGATTGGAAAACCGATCCAAACTTCATACGGAGCTGTTTACTCCTGTTCCCAATCCCTTCCAGGAAGCTACCCGGATCTCATTTTATATTGCAGAAAGTACTCACGCCAGGCTGAGCATCTACAACATCTCAGGGGGGTATATCTGCTCACTGTTTGACCAGGCAAAGATCCAGGGGGAATTTCATGTGGACTGGCATGTCGAAAACCTGGGACCGGGAGTATATTATATTTCACTGGAGACAGAATCGGGCATACAGTCAGTCAAGTGTGTTGTATTATAAATCAAAACTGCACTTAAATGGGCTGATGGCTCAGCTTCACCCTGATTTCCATCGCTTCAGAAATATTTTTCCGAACCACTTTGGGAATCTTGATGTCATAATCTTCGGGATTGAGCATAAACTTGGTCCTGGCGATAAGGCCATCGGAGAGAATCTCCATGGTCCCCTCGGCAGAAACCTGGTTTGTAATCCCGTGAATGGTCAGCTCTCCTTCAATGAGGACTTTGTACATGCCCTTTGACGCATAATTCACTTCAGCGTTATTGAGAATCTTTCCATTAAAGGTCGCCTTGGGGAACTTCTCCGATTCCACATAGTTTTCATTGAAATGCTCTTGCATCATCTTCTTTTCAAACTGGAACTGGGTCATCTTCACAATGATGGCCACTTCACCCGACGCCGCATCAATCACGCTGGCCACGCTGTTGTTTTCTGCAGTAATATCCTCCAGGGAGGTATGGGAATAAAAAATGATCTGTCCCGTGCTGGTGAGATATTTCCCCTGTCCCCAGAGTGATCCGCTTACCATTAAAACGATCAGTACGGATATCCATATTTTCTTCATCATTGTTGTGTCCTTTATACGTAATGGTCTATTTCTTTAATTGGAATACCCGGGATATGTTGAACCCAAGGTGAATATCTCCGTCCAGCCACTGGCCGGTGGTGTGTCCCAGGAAACCGTTCTCGGTCATCGCCACCGAATTGGTCATGATGATCTGAAAAACATGTCCGCCCGTCTCTATGTCCAGACCCAGGGAAAGCGGATTGTAAATTTCGGTCGTAAAGTTCTGATTGTCCCTGTTGAAAATGTAATAATACTCCGCATTGACTGAGATTCTCCTGGATAATTTGATCCTGGCACCTGCTCCCATGGCAAACAGGTCGTTGGGATCTTCCGGGGTCTCCACAAGATTTTCATGATAATAGGATGGAGTGATTTGCAGGGAGAATCTTTCGTTGAATTTTCTTGCCACCATCAGCTGGTGGGCATAGGATAGCCTGTGATAAAAATAATTCTCCCTTTCGGGATCACTCCAGCGAAGTCCGTTTACGTACATACCCGACATCCAGGTGAGCGATAGCGGCATGTTCCTGATACCCCTGGATTGTCTGATCAATTTGGCCTTTACGAAACCATCCACCGTCTTTTCATATGTTCCCCTTCCCAGTCCAACCATCAGCCAGTCATTGATCCCATAGTCAAAACCCAGGTGAATGTGGGCCTGGTCCAGTCCGAAAAATTCGTATGCGCCTGAATTGATTGTCCCAAACCTGTGGGAAATTCTAAAATCCATCTGTCCCTCGTGGGCCAGTTCATTGGAATGGCCGTTCAAAATCCGGGTAGATTTAAAAGTAGCTGCAGTATACTCGGTGGTCTTCTCAAGCTGACCCTCAAGAAATGATTCCAGATCCTGTCCGGAAGAAAGGCTTGCGTAGCTGGCGATCCCAAAGGAGAATAGGATAAGAATAGTTCTGGATTTTGTCATGGTCCTGTTGCGATTTGTTAATTATCCGGGCTTCCTGCATTTACCCATGCTTCGATGGTCTGAATGGAGCAGGTGTCCAGTTTTTCAGCGTTGAGCGGCATTGCCGAGAAACCGCTGCTGTGGTTGATGGCCCCGACGATGAGGGTTGACGAAGCTTTCACATCGGCATAGTCCTCCAGCTTAATGCCAGAAGCAAAATTGGGGGCATTCGTGTTGCTGTGGCAGGAGAAACAATGAGTAGTCATCATGGGAACCACATCCATGGAGAATGAAACATCCAGCGTATCACAGATGTCCGGTCCGGGATACAGCGTCTCTTCATCATCCCAGACACAGCTCAATACAGCCATCCACAGGATCAATAGCAGGGGTATTTTTTTCATGATTCTATTTTTTCCAACTGAATAAAAGTAGTCTATCTCAGTAAATAGTCATGCTCTCAGACAAGTTTTCAGGGCATATAACGTCCTAATTAACATAATTTTAACAGCAATGAGCGCAACTATTTCGTCGTTTTTCACTCTATACACTTACACACACCTTTTTGGCTTATATACCCGATATCCTTCATCACCGTATTTTTTTAGCTCTCAATGAATTATTAAATGGAAATAAGATGAAGAGAAAGTTTACACATTCAGCTCAGATCAGGAAATTCTGGATTTTATGCATGGTTGCAGTCTTTCAATATGCTGCCATCGCACAGACATCCCATGTTGTGGATGTCACCAACAATGTTTTTACTCCAAATGAGATTACTATTAGTAAGGGAGACACCGTCATCTGGACCAACTCTGAAGGCAACCACAATGTCAATGGAATGCAGTCCCAATACCCTTCAAACCCGGAGTCATTTGGGAATGAAGTGGCCGTGGGATGGGTATTCAGCCATGTATTTACCCTTCCCGGAGAATATGACTACCAGTGCGATCCGCATGTACGCTCCAACATGTTCGGGAAAGTTTTCGTGTTGGAAGATTCAACGGCCGGACCCGATATTCAACTGGTCCAGGATCCTGTGCTGGGGACCATTCTTACCGACGGGACCGGGTTTACACTTTATTTCTATACGAAAGATGCTTTGCCCGATTCTTCCCTTTGTACCGGTAGTTGTGTTGACTTCTGGCCACTGTTCTATATAGAGAATCCCACGCTGGATGAGGGACTTGCCATGGAGGACTTTGGCGTGATCGAACACCCGGAAGGTGGAAAACAAACCACCTACAAAGGCTGGCCGCTGTATTATTGGGTGGAAGACCTGGATCCCGGGGATACCAAAGGTGAAGGGGTCAGTAATGTATGGTTTGTGGCCAAACCCGATTACAGCATCATGCTCATGGATGGGTATCTGATCGGAAAAGACGGGGTCACATACAACAGCGCCTATGATCCGGGCGAAGAGATGGTTCAGTATTTTGTGGATGCATATGGCAAAGCTTTGTACGTTTTCGTCAATGATGGATACGATCAGAACACCTTCACGGCATCAGATTTCTCTAACAATGCAGTATGGCCGGTGTATGAAGAGGAACTCCAGAGCGTGGCTTCTATCCTTGATGCATCACTTTTCGGAAGCATCGATCTCTTTGGCAGGAAACAACTTACATACAATGGATGGCCCCTCTACCATTTTGGGGAAGATACCCAAAGAGGAGAGACCACCGGGGTATCAGTCCCTGCTCCGGGTACCTGGCCGGTAGCTGTTCAGGATATGGAGTGCACCTGTTGTCAGCTTCTTTGCAGCTTAAAGGCGCCATCCGGTATCCGGATCTTCCCAAATCCTGCCTCGGAAGTGTTGCATATTAAATCGGAGGAAGCCATTGCAACTGTTTCCGTATACAGTGTAAGCGGAGCCCTGGTACAAATGATATCCAACATCCAGGCAAAACAACAGGAACTAAGCCTTCATGAGATGGAGGCCGGGATCTATATAATTGAGATACAATCGTCTGACCAGACCACCCACGTAGGTCGCTTCGTGAAAAAATAAGTTTAGTTAGCAACTGAGATGAAAGAGAGGGTGCCTTTAAGGTACGCTCTCTTTCTGTTTTAGTCCACAGTTGGAACCTGGGTCCCTATTGGCTCATGCCCAGGAACATCCCGCCAAAGTAAGGGATCAGCCAGATCAGCCAGACGAAAAGGCTGAATCTGTGAAACTTATGAATCATGGAATCCATGGACTTCAGAATCACGATGGTGGCCCAGATGGCATGCCCCAGCATCAACCAGAGTGCAATTTGTCCGGTCAGGGTATGCAGCTCCAGAAAATTAAAAGGCCCCTCCGACATACGATGCATGGCCAGGGTTCCCGCCACATCAAAAGCAAAACCGATCCAGAAGGTAATAACATGCCAGGGCTTCAGAATTTTTGCTATTCGCTCAGCCCAGATTCCGGTGGAATAGAATACAAGGGCAAGGTAATCAAAACTGATGACAGAATAACCATGGTGTGGTGGTTTGACCTACAAATAACAATATAATTAAGAAATATTCAATAAAGGCGCACCGGGCCCATCAAAGAATTAAAAAATATCTATATTTACACATCTAGATATTTCCATATATGAAATTCAAACAACTGGAACTGACACAGGAGGAAAATTGGTTTAAAAGAACCATACAATCTCCCCATACCAAAAAAACCCTTCGGGCCATCGTTATTGGTGCTGCAGTGGGATTTGCCTTCTTCTATATTACAGAAGGCCGCCTGATGGAATCCATCCCAACCAGGGAAATCCTGAAGAGTCTGGCGGTTGGAGGATTCTTCGGATTTTTCCTCACCAACAGTCCCTGCGCCAGGGGAAGGTGTTAAAATCCCCTCAGCAAACAACTGAAAAGGCAATGGCTACAATACCCGGATTTTGACATTCCTGAACCAGACCGGGTACCCGTGGTCCTGGAGACCGATATAGCCCTCCTTTGAAATACCTTCGGTAAAACCAGGGAAGTCCTTGAATTTGCTGTTGGCCACAAGTTCATCCCATTCGGGCGTCCACAGTTCATACTCCACTACCTTCACTCCGTTCTGGGTATGACTCACCTTTCCATCCTCAACACGAACAACAATGGTGTTCCATTCTCCGGCAGGATTGACCGTCGCTGGATCCGCTGCAATCATATCATACAGTGAGCCCGCCAGGTGACTGTCAATCTTATTGTCAGTGGCATCCACATTGTCCAGCACCTGTATCTCCGGTGCTGCATAATAAATGGGTTCGCCCGGAACTTCCCTGATATTAAAAAAGATCCCTGAATTGGCCATTTTGCTGGCCTTCCAGTCGATGGACAGTTCGAAGTTTTTGAATGTCTTTTCCCCGTAAAGTATATCACCGTCAGCTCCGGATCCCGGTTCTTTGCCTTCGCCGGTAAATACCTTCATGGCATCATCCTCTATTACCCAGTTCACAGGCATCTCCGTGCCGTTGGACTTCCGCCACCCGCTGAAGTCGGATCCATTGAACAGGAGCTCCCAACCGGCTTTCTTCTCTTTTTTGGTAAGCTCATTCACTGCCTGACCACTGGCAGGCAGCAACATGCAGATAGCGGCCATACAGCCCATACTTAATGTGACGATTCTTTTCATTAGACGATTTTTATTGGGTTTATTATTAGATTTCATTTAGATCTTCGGGTGCAATGCTAGTTGGCTATTCGCGCGGCAAACCCGCCTCCTTTGGCCAGCTTGATCTTCATTTTCGATTGCTTGCTGACTTCTGTTTCCAGCCTTTGATAATCTTCTGCAAAACGATTGGCATTGAGGCCATCCTGCATGATCACCGCTTTTCTTTCTCCTTCGGGGAGAAAGTCCAGATCGATGATAAATTCTCTTTCCGTATTGTTGTTGATCGCACCGATATACCAGTCATTTCCCTTTCGGCGGGCCATCACGATGTACGCACCCACTTTGGCCTCAAGTACCCTGGTTTCGTCCCATGTATTGGGGATGCTGGCAATAAAGGCGGTGGATTCAGGTTCCTTTTCGTAGTTGGACGGACTGTCCGCCAGCATCTGGATGCCACTTTCAAATACAACAAAAAGAGCCAGTTGATGGCAGCGGGTACCCTGACTTCCCGGCCTTTCAAAATTGGGCTGGAACTCTTCAGTATGGTAATTGCGCATGGCTCCCGGCGTATAATCCATTGGCCCGCATACCATCCGGATAAACGGGATAGTCAGATTATAATCAGGTGTCAGGGTATTGGACCATTTATTGTATTCCAGTCCGCGTACCCCTTCATAGGCCACCACATTTGGAAAGTCACGGTGCAAACCATTGGGCTTGAAAGCACCGTGAAAATCAACAAGAAGTTTACGTTGGCAGCCGCTTCCCGGGCTATTTTTTCGTAGAAATTCACCATCCACTGATCGTACCTTTCCATGAAATCCATTTTGATTCCAGCCACACCCCATTCCCTGTACTTGGCGAGCACAAAAAATTGATTCTCAATGGCTTTCCAACTGCCCAAAGTATTCAACATTCTTTTTTCTTACCATAGTTGCCGTTAATTTCACAAGGACAAGGCATGGATGGTAGGGATATATCTGGTGGTTGAAAGGGACCATCCTTCATCCAGAAGAAGATATTCCAATCCGTACTTTGCAGCAAAATCAATATAATATTTGTAGGATGCCGTATTTAACCCGGCCTTAAAATCAACCCCATACAGGTTGGTGGCATTCCACCATTCCCATGCCACTCTTCCGGGCTTGATCCAATCCGTATCCTCCACTTCACACTCCCTGGCCAGGAGGTAAACGAGGTTCGCCTCTGCCAGCTGGGCATCTGTCTCGGTCATCACCATCAGGCGCCATGGAAATGATCGCTTGCCATCGGTGCGGGCAATATAATCTGCACCTGAGGTCACTTTGCTTTGCCGATCTCCAATAAATTCAGTTTCCAAAGGAAAAGGGGGGAATGTGGCTTCCAGTACATTGCCCTCAGCTTTCTTCAGAAACATGTGTGGATAGTCAAAGATATCGGCCTCAGTCAGCAACATTTTATAACCCTTTGTATGCTCAATAAGCAAAGGCAAATATGAATTTTTTTCTGAAACGAAATCAGCAACATTCACCTCTTCATACACACTCTCATAGCTGCTGGCATAGTCATCCAGGGGTGAGGCCCAGACTTTATAGTTATCAGCAAATTGAAAATTCGCTGTTTCATAAACTTCAACTTCTCCTTTTACACCGGTAACAAAGCGATAGGCTACACCATTGTTGAAGGCCCGGAATTCAATACTGAATTTGTTTGTAAAAGACAGGTTCAGCTGCTTATAGTGGTTCTCAATCTGACTTTCCTTCAGT
>CAVTME010000016.1:0-248369 GCA_963735755.1 uncultured Bacteroidota bacterium
AGGAGAAGTACTACAGGTAGCTCAGATTAAGCTTAAGAGGTCTCTCCTTTTAAGCATACAAATGGAATTGCATCTTCAAATTATTGGCGTTTTTGCGTTAATAATGCCAATATTTTGCTCTCTCATTTATATTGCTGATTGATAGAATTGAGACCGCAAATAATCGGCACTATATTGATAATAGTGCCAAATATTTGGTTACTTTTGTCGTAAAACCCATAGTCATCGAAACAAAATTTAAGATACAAGAGCTCAAGAAGCAATTTTCGAAAAATGTAATATTTACTACCAGCGAAATTGTTGCTTTTTATTCCAGATTTGAATCTGATATACTTAGATCAACTGTTAACTGGCGAGTTTATCAGCTGGTACAACATGGTGTACTTGAAAGGGTTGGGAAAGGCAAATTTAGGCTTGGTCGATCAAGGATGTATTCTCCTGAAATTTCTAAGAAGATCTTCAGATTGAACAAGTCAATTAAAAAGCGATTTCCATTCATTACATATTGCATTTGGCGACAAGCCTGGATTAATGAGTTCTCGCAACATATAGCTTCGACAGGTTTAGTAATAATTGATGTCGAACGTGATGTCGCTGAATCAGTTTACAATCATTTGCGAGAAGCAAATTCTGCTGTATTCTATAAGCCTGGGAAAGAGCTATTACAAGATTACGTTATTGGGCTCGATTATTCCCTATTAATTAGACCCTTAGTAAGCGAAGCTCCGCTTCAGGAAATTGGAGGAGTAAAGACCGTGACAATAGAGAAACTATTAGTGGATGCGTATTGCGATTCAGAATTTGAATTCCTGCATGGTATGGAAATTGAACATGTTTTTGACAGTGCGTTTTCAAGGTATAGCGTTAACATTTCCAAATTGCAGCGCTATGCGGACAGGAAAAGAAGAAAGGCAGAGATTCTAGATTTGATTGAAATTCTTAGACCCAACAAGAATGGTCACCCCTAATGCATTAAAGACATGATTTCAGAAGAATGCATAACTATCGAATGGATAAAGACAGCATCTGCTCAAAATAATAGTGCAGATAAAATCTTGGTTGAGAAAGCAATTAGAGCGCTAAGACTATTGGAAGGATTAGTTGATGAGAAAGTAGAATTTGTATTTAAAGGAGGAACCTCTTTGATGCTTCTACTAGAATCAACAAAACGTTTATCCATTGATATTGATATTATTGTAGAGAATAAAATGGATCTAAAGAAGCAATTTGCGAACATTGTAAAGAAGAAAGGTTTTACCAGATTCGAATTGCAGGAGCGAGGGAAAAGCTCACATATTGATAAGACTCATTATAAGTTCTACTATAAACCAGCACATAAAACAGCCCAGGAAGATGAATATATCCTCTTGGATATTGTAATTCAAAATCCTTTATATAATAGCGTTGTAAAGACTGCTATAGTCTCACCATTCGTTAATCAGGAGGGAGATGCGATAAAGGTTATCACACCTGACATTGACAATATATTGGGTGATAAACTAACAGCCTTTGCTCCTGAAACTACTGGGATTCCCTATAAAAGAGGCGGACGTAGTATGTCTATGGAAATTATAAAACAACTTTATGACATTGGTTCTATTTTTGATGCCTGTTCGAACTTTAAGTCCACAAAAGAGGCTTTCAGAGAATTTGCATTAGAACAGCTTAAGGATAGGGAGATAGATGAAGATATTTTTCTTGTAACAGATGATATTTATGATACGGCTCTAACAATTTGCACACGAGGAAAATCTGGTAAGGCAAAGTTTGCAGAATTAGGGGAAGGAATCCGAAAAGTTAACTCCTTTATTTTTTCCGAAAACTATCACATTGAAAAAGCCATTACAGATGCTTCAAAGGCAGCATATCTGGCAGCCCTAATCAAATTTGATAAAAGCGATATTCAGAAATTTTCAGATGCAAAGGAGGTAAAAGACTGGGTGATTGAACAGCCTTTTAATACCCGATTAAATAAGTTGAAAAAATCAAACTCCGAAGCCTTCTTCTATTGGTACAAGATTTACGAAATAGAGACTGAAGAAGAAGAACCTAAGAAAGAGTAAATCAATCTATCATCCCATCTTGAAGTAATCTATATGGGAAATGTCAGCTTCACATTTTTCCGTACAATGGCAATCGAAAATGACTCCTATTCGGACACCAGGATAATATGAAAAGATTTAAACGCCAGGCATATAGGCTCGTATATGAGTTAGTTCGACTCCCCGCAGACTGGAAGTAATAGCGCAGAAGGTTTAAAGGATAATTCCTTAAGTTTGCCCAAATGAAGATTCTATGGTCATCCATAGTTTCGTAGAAAGGAGATATCAACTTTTAAGGTCATGGAATAACCCCCCTTTGCAAAGCTGCCGGATCCGGATCGATCCGGGGGTGTTCTCCAGGAGCACGAAATCAGCCGGGGCACCTACAGACAGGCCCTTCCGAACAGGGAGGTTCATTAATTTAGCCGGGAGCAGGGATCCCATGTCCCAGCTGATGGCCAGGTTCTCCAAACCTGCCATCTTCCTGACTCCATCCAGCAAGGTTGCAGCCGATCCCGCCAGGGTATCGGGGTTTCCTTCCACATGCAGTTTTCCTTCGTCAGTTAAAATGACCTTTCCTGTTGCAGGAGAATCATACACACCCGCTTTCAATCCGGCATAGGGCATGCTGTCGCTTACCAGGATCGCTTTATCTCCCTTGGAGCGTATAAATACTTTCAGAACCTGGTCGGGCAGGTGAAATCCGTCAGCGATCATGCTCGCGTACAAACGGTCCTCTGCAAGCTGGTCCCAGATGTAATTGGGATGACGGGGCAGTACCCTGTGGCATCCGTTGCCCAGGTGGGTAGAAAGCGTGGCCCCCGCATCTACTGCCATTCGGATCTCATCGCCGCTTGCTGCTGTATGACCAATGGCTACCACCATCCCCAGCTCCAAACATCCCCTGATCAGAGAAGCGCTTCCCGGCAATTCGGGAGCCAGGGTGATGATCCTGATCAGACCACCTGCATCCTTTTGATATCTCTTCACCAGGGCCAGATCGGGCTTAATACAATGTGCTTTGGGGTGGGCACCCCGGGGGCCCCGTTCGGGAGAAATAAAAGGACCCTCCAGGTGGATTCCCCCGATCATGGAAGCGGCCAGTCCTTTGGACCCGAAAGCCTTATGAATGGTCTTCAGTGCCACGCTGGTTTTTTCAATATCACCAGTAATCAGGGTGGGAAAGTAAGAGGTCACCCCCACCTGCAGCAAGGCTTTTGAAACCGCTTCGATGCCCTCCTTCTTCAAACGCGCATCATTAAAATCCGTTCCTTTGTATCCATTCACCTGCAAATCGACCAATCCGGGCGCAATGAGGGGCAAAGCATCCTGGACCTTGTCCCCGGTCTTCTTGCCGCCGGAATTTTCCAGCCCGACAATCACGCCATTCTCAATCTCCAGCCGGATCGCTTCTCCCGTGGCATAGTGAATCCCTTCAATCATGTGCTTATTTTTTTCCATAAGAAGTGCTTAATCCAACCAGACAATATATGATAAAAGTAACAACTACCGGCGATCCGATTTCTGCTGCCAGGGACACATCCAGTAAAAACTTTGTGACAACAAAGGTAAGAAATCCCGCTCCGATGGATAGCAGGGCAGCCCTGTGATCCATGCGCTTAAATGCAGGAAGTAAGCCCAGCATCATGGGCACCATAACCGGACCCAATAAAGCGGCAAACCAGGAGATCAGCAGACCCAGTACCCCACCAAATGTATCTGCATTTAATGCAATAATGATGGTCAGCGCCATGAAGGAGACAGATGTCAGACGCACCACCCTGAGGGTCCGGATGCCCTGCTCGCGCCTTGGGAAAAGATAGGGAATAATATCCCTGTTCAATACAGCGGTGATGGTGTTGGCATCGGATGAGGTCATAGTCAGGGTGTTGGCAAACATGGATGCAAGCACCAGGCCCACCAGTCCGGGCGGCAAAAACTCCAGGGCCAGCCGGGCATAGGAGTTCTCGGGATCCTCCATTCCGGGAAAAAACAGGGGGGTGCACCACATGGGAAAAAAGAGCACCAGGGGCCAGACCAGGTATAAAATGGCCGAGAGCCTTGCTGATTTACGCACGCTCTTCTCCGAGGGCTGGGAGATAAAGCGAGAGGCCAGGTTCCATGTCCCTCCATTATAGCTGAGGAAATTCAGGATCAGAAAGGTGATGGCAAACCATACCGTATAAGGTTCAGGGAAAGCTTTGGTGTGACCCGCAGGAAGCTTCTCCCACACATGCATGGCCTCATTCACTCCGCCCAGTTCAAGGACGACAACCACCAGCATGGTAATACCGGCGATCACCTGTATCCCAAACTGGAACAGGTCATTCCACACATCTGCCCAGATTCCACCCAGGGAAATATAGATCAATGAGATCCCTCCCGCCAAAAGAATGCCAGCACCAAAGGGCATACCCACAAAGCCATTCAGAAGGATGGCGATGGCCGCCCACTTGGCCGCAATGTCAAAGAGTTTCAGAATCACCCCGCTCCAGGCAATGACCTGCTGGGTGGAACGGTTGTAGCGTTTTAGGAGGTATTCGGTGGGCGACTGGATGTTCTGTGCTATCCTCAAGCGGGCCCAGGCAGGGGCCAGGAAAAAGGAGCCTAAAACCAGGCCTGCGAAGATGGTCAGGGCCCACCATATGTATACCGAAATTCCATGGGTATAGGCCAGGGCAGCGTAGGCTACAAACACTGCACCCGAATAACCCGACACATGGTGGGAGATCCCGGCCAGCCACCATGGAAGCTTCCCTCCTGCTACAAAAAAATCGCCCGAATCCTTCACCTTCCGGAAATAGGACCAAACCCCGGTGCTGATCAGCACCAGGAAGAAAAGGACAAGAACCAGGTAATCTATGTTTTTCATGCTTACAGGCTGATGAGGGATGACGATCCCTTGTCAAGAAAAAGATGAACCTCCGGATGTGTTTTTAAAATCGAAGCCGGGCATTCCGGCGAAACAGCGTCTTCCAGGGCATTCCTCACAGCAAGGGCCTTTCGCTCGTCGGGCACCGTGCATATGATGGCTTTGGATTTCATGATCTGCTTCACCGACATGCTGAGGGCTTCTTCAGGTACCGCCTCAATACTTGGGAACCACCCTTCATTGAACTGCTGTGTACGGCATGCCCTGTCGAGATTTACCTGGATATAGGGGTCATTAATTTCAAAATCGGCCGGCGGATCATTAAAAGCCAGGTGACCGTTTTCCCCAATACCAATAAAAGCCACGTCTATGGGGTGCTGACCGATAGCCTCACCCAGTCTGGCACAAACCTCAGCCGGATCAGCTTCCCCATCTACATAATAAAACCTGCCCAGGGGAACCAGATCCACGAACCGCTCCTTCAGGTATTTCCTGAAAGAAGCGGGATGATCTTCAGACAAGCCGATGTACTCATCCAGGTGAAAAGCAGTCACCCGTGACCAATCCACCCTTGCCTGCACCAGGAACTGCAACATCTCAAACTGGGATGCCCCGGTTGCAACGATAATATTTGCTTCTCCCCGCTTGCCAATGGCCTTGCGGATCTCTTCGGCTCCCTTTTCCGCAGCAAGAGCTCCAAGCTCCTCTTTGGTATTGTGAATGGATATTTTCATGGTAGTATGCCACCCAAATTAGGTGATGCATATGAATTCACCAAAGAAATGTGTGCCTTAACACCATTCCATGATCAAACTGATTCTTCTTTCCGGTTTTCAAAGATCCAAACAAGGCACTATTTCAATATCTTTGAATAACCTATTACAACAGATCATGAAAAGAATCACTTCAAGACAAATGGCAATTGCTGCGGCATTTCTGATCCTTCCGCACCTTTACAGCCAGGATAGCTTGCTGTGCATGGGAGGACACTGGACAGAAGATGAAGCCAATCTCATGATGAAGGAATTCGGCACCCACTGGCATGATAAGACCAGCTGGGAAATAAGAGCCGGGGTCATCAGGCAGGGCATCATCGAAGGTATGAAGCTGGACAAAATGCCCGAAATAGAAGGGAACTTTAATACGCTTATCCATCATCCTCGTGAAATGGACGGATACATCGTTGAAAATATTGCCATTGAGAGCTTTCCTGGATTCTACATTACCGGAAACCTGTACAGGCCAACAAATCAGAAAGAAAAAAATCCTGCCATCCTCTGTCCTCACGGTCACGCAAAGGACAAGCGCTTTTCCGAAGATGTTCAAAAACGAAGTGCAGCACTGGCCCGGATGGGGGCCATTGTATTTGCATACGATATGGTCGGTTACGGTGAGTCCCACCAGGTGGAACACAAAATGCCCATCGCCCTGCTGCTCCAAACCTGGAACAGCCGAAGGGTGCTGGAATATCTCCTTTCCAGACCTGATGTGGATTCGAACCTGATCGGCATAACAGGCGGATCCGGGGGCGGAACCCAAACCTTCATGTTTACCGCCATTGATCAACGGATTACAGTATCCGTCCCGGCGGTCCAGGTATCTGCTCATTTTTTCGGGGGCTGCGTTTGTGAAAGCGGTATGCCTGTTCACAGAAGTGATCATCACCAGACCAACAATGTGGAAATTGCAGCCCTTTGTGCACCCCGGCCCATGCTGCTGATCTCGGACGGAGCCGACTGGACAAGGAATACTCCACGCATTGAGTATCCTTATATTCAAAGTGTGTATTCCCTGTATGATGCGGAACACCGGGTGGAAAACGTTCACCTGCCCCTGGAAAAGCATGATTATGGATACTCCAAACGGGCCGCAGCCTATAATTTCCTGGCCCACCACCTGAAATTGAATTTGGGAGCTCTTCCCTATGATCAGGGTTTCCGGGAGAATTTTGTTACCCTGCTGGAACCTGAAGATTTAAAAGTGTTTGACGCAGAACACCCTTTACCTTCCGGGGCATTCACAAATGATCAGGAGGTCATGGAGAACCTGAATATCCATTATTGATCACATCATGTTTCTTTACAAAATCCGGATCAATGGTGACTCCCAGTCCAGGACCCGATGGAACCTGTACGATCCCATTTTCGCTTGTCAGAAGTGAAGTGGCCGATTCCATAGGAATCTCCCTGTTAAAACCTTTAAACTCATGAAACGGCCCGGCATTGGGCAGGGTGGATACAAAATGCATCATATACAGATAGCCCAGTCCCGATCCTGAAATATGTGGCGTACACTGCTTGCCCAAAGCTTCGGCCATCCGGGCAACCTTCATGGACCGGATCATTCCGCCGAAATAAAAAATATCGGGCTGAACCATATCCAGTGCCCCGTTGCCCAGGAGCCACCTGAAATTATGCATGCTGGGCTCCTGTTCTCCTCCGGCAATGGGAATATCAAGTGCATCGGCCACCTGCCTGGTCTCCTCATACCAATCAAAAGGAACGGGCTCTTCATAAAAATCAAAACGGTATTCCTCCAGGATTCGTCCGATCCTGATGGCTTCTGCAGCATCATAGGAGCCATTTGAATCGGCATATACCACCATCTCGTCCCCAAAGGTGCTTCCGCACCAGGGGGATCAGCTTTTCCGTGCGTCCGGGAGGGGTATTCCGCATTTTTACTCATACGCCCGCCCAATTTTACTTTCAGGGCTTTTGCCCCGGTTTCCTCCACCTGCTTCCTGATCAGGCCAATGGATTCTTCGGCCGTTTTGCCCCTGAAATTGTTGGCCTGGTAGACAGCAATTCTCGGGATGGTGAACCGATCCTATCAATTCACCCATGGACTTTCCTGCAATCTTTCCCAGCATATCCAGTACGGCAAATTCGATGGTGGCCAGGGGTACCCAAAGTGCCAGGTTCTGCACTTTGTAATTGCTCTTGTAAACATAAACCTCTTCCAGCAAGCTTTCCCAATTCCGCGCATCCTTTCCCGGGAAAAAGGGTTGTAACCTGTTGTACGAAAATGGGATAGAGGGAGATCATCTGGGCGTTGTTGGCAACGGACAGACCTTCAGCTCCATCTTTTGATGTGACCCTGCAGATAAAATTGTTCTTATACCTGAGCAGCTCCAGCCTGTCAATGAGCACCGGGTCCGGAAACAGTTCCTTTTTTAAAACAGGTCTGGAAAGTTCCACGTCCAGTGGGTTATAATCGGTCCTGCTTGCTGATTCTGAAGCAGGATGGCATCCCTGCATCAAAAGTCCGGCTCCGAGAGATCCCGCACCTGCGGTTTTGAAAAAGTTACGTCTGTTGAAGTTCATATGGCGATGATGAATGATGTTCGGCAATGCAATACGCAACTTACAAATTGCGTCGCAAATTCGTTGTTTCAACTCTCAATAAATAGTAGTTTAGTGGCGATGCAACGGAAATTCATTGGATTTTTCCTGGGTGTGGCTGCTTTCCTGGCCATCTTCCTGTTCACGGATCTGGAGCCGGGAAAACCCCAGGTGACTGCCACCATGGCTGTGGCCGCCTTGATGGCCATCTGGTGGGTGACCGAGACCATTCCCCTGGCTGTGACCGCGCTAATACCCATCGTCCTGTTCCCGGCCCTGGGGGTTCTGGATGGCAAGGCCGTATCGGAAGTATACATCAACCACATCATTTTTGTTTATGTGGGCGGTTTTATGATGGCCCTGGCCATGGAGCAATGGAACCTTCACAAGCGCATAGCGCTTCGTCTGCTGGTGCTGATCGGGGTGAGTCCGGGCCGCATCCTCATCGGATTTATGGCCACCTCGGCCTTCCTTTCCATGTGGATCTCCAACACAGCCACTACCATGATGATGATTCCCATCGTGGTCTCCATTGTCACCAGTCTGGAGGAGAACCTGAGTGGTAAATCCATTTCCAAATATGCCACCGGTCTTTTCCTGGCCATAGCCTACAGCGCTTCCATCGGGGGGATGTCCACCCTGGTTGGATCACCCACCAACCTGGTATGTCCCAAGATTCTTACCATGCTCTATCCCGGGGCTCCCGACATTTCTTTTACCAGCTGGATGGTATTTGCCCTTCCCATTTCGCTGGTGATGCTGGTGGCCGTGGGCCTGGTTATCTTCTTGCTGTTCCGACCCACGGGAAAAATGGGTGAACCTGGACCGTTCCCACTTTAAGAAGGCTTATGCTGCACTGGGGAAAGCCAGCCATGAGGAGAAAGTCGTCTTTGTACTTTTCCTCATCCTGGCCCTTTTGTGGATTACCCGGGCCGGAATCTCATTCAACGGTTTTTCCATCCCGGGCTGGGCAAAACTCTTCAAAGTTCCGTCCTTCATCAACGATGGTACCGTGGCCATTTTTATCTCCATCATCCTCTTTATTATACCTTCTAAAAACAGGAAAGGGGAGCGGATCATGGACTGGCCCACCGCCCACCGGATCCCATGGAACATCGTTCTGCTGTTTGGCGGCGGCTTTGCCCTGGCCCTGGGCTTCCAGTCTTCCGGTCTGGCCATCTGGTTCGGCGAGCAACTGCTCTGGACCAAAGGGGTGCATCCCTACCTGATTCTGCTGGCAGTGGTGGCCCTCATGTCCTTTCTGACAGAGCTCACATCCAATGTAGCCTCCACCCAGATGCTGCTACCGGTCTTCGCCAGTCTGGCCCTGAGCAGCGGAAACAATCCCCTGCTGATTATGATCCCTGCCACCCTCGCTTCATCCCTGGCTTTTATGCTGCCCACGGCAACACCGCCCAACGCCATTGTATTCGGTTCAAACCGCATCCAGATCTCCACCATGGTCCGGACCGGCTTTGTCCTGAACATCATCGGCATCCTGGTGGTTGTGCTGTTCACCTGGCTGCTGGGCGGGTCTGTTCTGGGTATTGAAATTGGTGTTGTTCCTGATTGGATTGGTAAATAGTAAATGGTAAGTATTAAATGGTAAGTATTAAATGGTAAATGTGTGAAAAGATGAAACTAAGAGACTCATAATAACCATTACCGCCTTTGCCATTGCCATGGGCTTTCTTGAAGCTGCCGTGGTGGTATACATGAGGGAAATCCTCTACCCTGGCGGATTCAGTTTCCCGCTTGCACCAATCCCAGTAAACCTTGCGTTCACAGAGCTGTTCCGGGAGGTGGCCACCCTGGTCATGCTGGTGACCATCGGCATCGTGGCTGCCAGAAAATTCAGCACCGGTTTTGCCTGGTTTATCTACAGCTTTGCCATCTGGGATATATTTTACTACGTTTTCCTGAAGCTCATTCTCGGATGGCCTGAGTCGCTTCTGACCTGGGATGTACTTTTCCTGATCCCCACCACCTGGACCGGACCTGTCCTCTCTCCGGTGCTGGTTTCCCTCACCATGATCATCCTGGCTTTGATCATCCTGGTGTATGCTGAGCGCGGAAAGGAAACCCGCATCCGCAGGCTTGAATGGGCCGGGCTGATTGCGGGTTCTCTTGTGTTGATCTTTGGTTTCATTCTGGACTATTCTCAGCATATGCTGGCCCATTTCTCACTGTTGGGCATGCTTGAAGTGAAAAATCCCGAGGTGCTTGAAGTGGCCACAAGGTATATTCCACAAAAATTTCCCTGGTGGATTTTCGGGATTGGTGAAGGAGTGATCCTGGCCTCCATTGCTTGGTACTGGAAACGAATCACTGAAAAAGTAAACGAAACTGCTGCCTGATGAAAAAATCAATATGGCTGCTATTCTTCTTACTTTCCGGGGCCGGGATATACGCCCAGACCACAGAGGCCGGGCCTGGCTCTATTACCCCTTTGGACAGGAATTTATTACAGAATACAACGGAGTATTTTTTGTCCCTGCAGGAGTCAGTTTTGGTATTACTTTGTAAAAAACAAATCATCGTGAGACAGCCCGATTTTGTGCTGCACTTTGAACATATAATACGTAGAGATTAAATGAACAACAAACACTGGACCCAATTGAAGTCCGTTATTGGAGGAGAGCTCATCTCTCCCTTGCCCGTGGGATTTATCATTGACTCACCCTGGCTCCCCAACTGGTACGGCATCTCGATCCTGGACTATTTTTCAAACGATCAACTCTGGCTTGAAGCCAACCTGAAAGCCATCGAGACTTTCCCTGAAGCCATGTTCCTTCCCGGATTCTGGGCCGAATACGGAATGTGCAGTGAACCTTCTGCCTTTGGCGCCCGCTCTGCCTTCCCCGAGAATGAGTTCCCCCATGCCTTCCCAAATATAAAAGCACCCGAACAGATCAAGGATCTGGAGGTACCCAATGCAGTGAAAGACGGTCTGGGCCCCCTGATGCAAAACAGGCTCAAACTGATGCAGCCACATATGGAAGCTGCAGGGCATCAGATCCGCTTTTCCGTTTCCCGCGGACCCCTCAACATTGCCTCTTACCTGATGGGTGCCACCGAGTTTATGCTGGCCATGATGACCCATCCGGACGAGGTGCACCAGCTCATCGGGAAAATCACCCGCTACCTAAGGATTTCCATGACCACCAGGCCGGCATTTTTCCCTTCCATCGATGGCATCCTTTTGCTGGATGACATCATCGGCTTCATCAGCAGGGAGCAGTTTGTGGCGTTCGGTCTCCCCTATTTCAAGGAATCTATGACAGGGACCTGTCTATTAAATTTTTGCACAACGATGCCCCCTGCAGGGAGTCAGTGGAATTTCTTCCGGAATTGGGTGTAAACCTGTTCAATATGGGCTTTGACGTGGACTTAAACGAGCTGAAACAGCTTACCGGCAATAAGGTGTCTATGCTGGGGAATATCCCCCCCAGGGATGTGCTGGCCCGCGGAACGGAAGAAGAGATCAGGCAGGCCGTGAAACAACAGAAGGACCAGCTGATGATCCCTCCAGGGTGATCTTCTCCTGTGGCGGCGGCATGCCCCCTGGTGTAAGCACCTCACAGCTCAAGGCCTTCATCGACGCCATCTCTCCCAACCACCCAATCACCCATTATCCCAATAACCCATTATCCCATTTCCTATGAGACCACTACTGATTGCAATTTCTGCCCTGACACTCGCAGGTTCCTGTACACAGAATCCGGGATTCCCTTGTCCTTGAAACTGATGACCTGGCCACCACCATCTCATGCAGGAGATCGGCCTCTGCTGAGCTATGTGCACAGCGAGACAGCGGCTCCAGAGGGACAGAACCCCCTGTACAAACGTTCCGCTTACATCCATCCCCTGCTGTCACCCGGAGGAGAGGTACTAACCCGGATTCAGCCCGAGGATCACTACCACCATTACGGCATATGGGGACCCTGGACACGCACCCATTTCGGTGAAGACAGTGTGGATTTCTGGAATCTTGCTGACGGGCAGGGAACTGTCAGGTTTAAGGAGTACAGGGAAAGCTACCAACGAGTTCCGACAGGGCTGGATTCGTGGCTGCGCAGGAACACATCTGGTTTAAAGAGGATGGATCGGAGGGTGTGGCCATCAATGAGGATTTTGAAGTGAAAATCCATGATGAAAAGAAAGACAGTTACCAGGTGGACCTGAGCATGACCCTGAGCACTCCACTGGAAACCGGCATAACACTGGAAGCATACAGGTATGGAGGAGGAATCGGATTCAGGGCCACAGAAAAATGGCACACCAGCAACAGCACGGTACTCACCTCTGAAGGAAAAACCAGGGTGGATGCGGATGGCACCGGTGCCCGCTGGACCATCATCGAGGGTGCGTCCTCCGTAGCCCAGGGAAGGTCGGGGATCCTCTTCCTCAGTCATCCCGGGAACAGGGCCCACCCCGAACCCATGCGCATGTGGCCGCCTGAGACCAACGACGGGATAGGCAACGTGTTTTTCGAATTCTGCCCCATCAGACACAAAGAGTGGGTCCTTGAACCCGGACAAACCTACACCCTGAAATACCGCCTGGTGGTCTTTGATGGCACAATGGATGCGGAAACTGCCGATAATTATTGGAAATTATTCTCCGAATGAGCAACATCCTCATCACAGGTGCCAGTGGAAACATTGGTTTTGAAATTATCAGGGGGCTCCATAAGCTCAGTACCAGGCACCAGATCATTGCCGCAGATTTGAATCCGGATCATGCAAAAAACGTATTGGGTGAATTCACCTCCCTTCAATACAGAAAACTGGATTTTGCAGACCCGGCTACTTTCGCGGATGCGTTGGAAGAGATTGATAAAGTGTTTCTGCTTCGCCCTCCCCAATTGGCCGATGTCCCTAAATATTTTGAGCCCTTCGTGGATGCCATGCTTGACAGCGAAAAATCACGAAAATTGCATTTCTATCAGTCCAGGGAGTGGAAAACCAGAAAGGGATTCCCACTCACAAAATTGAAAAACTGATTATAGAGAAGGGCTTGATTATGCCTTTCTTCGTCCCTCCTATTTCATGCAAAACCTGACCACCACGCTGATCCATGAGATCAAAACCAGGGACTGCATTTTTATTCCAACGGGGAACATGAAGTTCACATGGGTCGATGCCAGGGACATCGGGCTCGTGGGAGCGTATATCCTGAATGACTTCGATACATACAAAAACAGACCCTATGTAATCACTGGTTCGGAACAGAAAGATTTTGGTGAGGTCGCCCGGCTGCTGTCAGAAACAACCAGGCAGAAAGATCACCCATGAAAGTCCGAACCTGATGCGTTTCTTTCGTGAAAAACGAAAGCTGGGCATAAATAAGATGATGATTTTTGTGATGATCATGTTGCACTACCTGCCCCGCTTCTCGAAAAAGAAGAATGAAACCACCGATACAGTTCATGCAATCACAGGCCGTGCACCCGGTACATTTGAAAATTTCATTCAAAGAGAGAAATCCAGGTTTGATCCTTAGCACTGCTTAATAAGAATTCAGAACTTTGTCAAGGGCGGTAGCCACCAGGGCCACATTTTCCGGTCTGCTGTTGAATCCCATCAATCCGATACGCCATACTTTTCCGGCCAGTTCGCCCAGGCCGTTTCCGATCTCGATGTTGTAATCGTCCAGCAGGGCCCTTGTAACTTTTTTAGCATCCACCTCGTCTGGAACTGCAACGGTAATCAGGCTGGGTAGACGGATCTCATCCGGAGCATAGGGTTCCAGTCCTATGCTTCTGATTGCATCCACAAGTATATCTGCATTTCGCTGGTGCCGCTCCCATCTCTCCTCCAATCCTTCCTCCACCACCAGACGCATGGCCTCATACAATCCATAGTTCATGTTGATGGGCGCCGTGTGATGGTAGGAACGTTCTTTGCCCCAATAAGCATCCAGGAGGGACATATCCAGGTACCAGTTCTTTACTTTTCCACTCCGCCGGTGTATTTTTTCCAGGGCTCGCTCACCAAAGGTAAGCGGTGAGATGCCCGGCGGACAACTGAGGCATTTCTGGCTTCCTGCATAGGCTGCATCGATTTTCCAATCATCAATAAACAGGGGGACTCCCCCCATGCTGGTGACCGTATCCACCAGCAAAAGGCAATCGTTTTCCTGGCACAGCTCACCCATACCATCAAGCGCTTGCAGGACCCCGGTGGACGTTTCTGCATGGACCAGTGCTAAAATGGCCGGCTTGTGCAATTGGACAGCTTCAGATATCTCCTCGAATGTGAAAGCTTCCCCCCAGGGTTTGTTGATTTGAACAAGCTCTGCACCATATCGTTCGGCCATATCTACCATCCGCATTCCAAAGTACCCCTTCACTCCAACCAATACCTTATCACCAGGTTCGATAAGGTTTGCAAAGGAAGCTTCCATGGCTGCACTGCCTGTACCGCTTACCGGAATGCACATTTCATTATCGGTTTGCCACACATAGCGGATTAGCTCCTGGTTCCGGCTCATGATCTCAAGGAATTCAGGGTCCAGGTGACCCAGTTGCCTCATTCCCATTGCCTGAAGTACACGGGGATGGGCATTGGAAGGACCGGGCCCCAGCAAAAGCCTGGGAGGAACATCAATTTGCGGATAGAGAGTTTTGTGGGACTCTGATACAGTTGATTTCATAAGATCAGGATTGAGTGATTTGCAAGAATCGTTTGATAAAGATATTGCGAAATATTTAAAACTCCATCAGGTAATAAATCGCCTCATTTTCTGAACCATCAAGCCACCAGCTGCCATCGACCGGTTCTATTTCAAGCGGGGTTCTGTTGCCATGCATGGTCCATCTTCCATAACCTGGGTTCAGGTTTGCGGTTATTTTCAGTGACAGTTGTACCGGTTCAAGGAGAATGGGTGAGGTGCCGGTTTCCAAGAATTCTGAATGGTCTGCATTATACACCATTCCCGTATTCCTGGCCCGTGCCATGGTGGTAATCAAGATCCTTCGCGACTGATCCAGACCCAGGGATGGTCCAGGCTGCTGATGAATATGACAGCAAATTCATTCTCCGTTTGCAGGGAAAATTCTCCCAGCTGAAATTCCTTGCCTTTCGCAAAGCCAACCAGACCTTTCGTACCCGGGGTGTTGATTGTGAAGTAGCCCTTCCCGGCTTCACTCCAGCGTAATTGTCCGGTGTTTGGAGTGATGGTACTGTCCTGCCAGAGCGTGGATAATCTTCGGCACCAGGAAGATCGATGTAAGAGGAATCGCCAAAATCAATAACAACCTTCCCGGCGGCCATCAGTTGGAGGGGAAAATCAGCATCCATGATTTTTCGGTCATGGTCCTGCTTGATGGATCTCATTCACCGGGCAGTCTCTCCTTCAAGCAGTGCAGCCATATGAACACTCCTGGATACTACCATGTCCCCTTCTTCCATATCGCCCCTGTGCACCATGCGCGCCAATGCCGGATACAGGGCCAGTTGCGTCGGTGAGGTAGCATTGTAGATTCCTCCCCTCGGAGGTCTGGATGGTTGAGGTAAGCCGGAGAATCGGTGGCAAACACATAGGAAGCATCCCAGCCCTGCAGACCCATGCCATAGCAAGCAATGATCGGTGCACTTTCAGCGGTCCATTCGGTGGGAATCAGGCTCATCCATTCCGAAAAAGCAAATGGGCGGTCACCCACCTGCTGCAAGCCTGCCCCGAATAAACCCGAGCCTATCCGGGAAACCATGGCCGCATTGTCAAAAGGCCCGGGAACCAGTTGATGTCCCTGTCCACCTCCAAAATAATTATGCCGGTCGATGATACCCACTTCCCGGTCCGAATAAAGGTTTAAGAGGTGAGCAAGCCCCGTACCGGCCTGCCAGCAACTTGCCACCAGGCTTCCCTTATACCCGGTTGCTCGAACGGCCCTTTCAAATTTTCTTATAAAACTTCATCTGTTCTTCATACAGAAAGCTGCTTTGTCAAGAACATGTTGCTTTACTTGCCGACCCTCCCTGATGGCCTGCTCATATTCCCAGCTGAACAAGCCGTGATTGGGCTGGGGGTAGATGTTTGCTAAAGCCAGGCTTTCTCCCGAAACAATATTTTCCTTGCCCCATGCCTTTTCAAGCGCATCCTGGGAACCGTACTTTGACTTCAGCCACGCACTGAATTTGCTACACAAGAGTTTTCTGTAGGTGGGTGTCTGTTTAAGGGTTTGCTCAATGGCTCCCCAGAATATGTTGTCTTCATTTTGAAATTCCACAAAACTCAGGGCGGGATCATCTGCATAGCGAAGGCCGGTAATGGGGTTGATGTGATTAAGCATATTGACTGTCAGCTCAATATTCAGTTCCTGCAGATCTTCGGCAAAATTCACCAGGGAAGCAGTTGTTCCATTGAGGTGCGACCAGGGAAACTTAGTTGCTGCCAGCTCTTCATAGGCCAGCACCCGGGCACTGTCGCCTGGTAAAACGCGGTGCCCGTAGATATGTGACCAGCCATAATATATGCCTCCTTGTCGGAGCCTGTCGCAGAGGAAATCAAAGTTCTCCCATTTATCATCGGTAAGCATCGTTGAATGAATGCCATCGGTGGCTCCCCAGGTGAATTTGTGAAACCTGACTGCATTAAAACCATAGCCCGACAGGAAGTCAATCCACTTTCCAACCTCTGAAGCGGGCATGAAGGGGAGATTTCCGGCAAGATTGGTTCCCCAGAACTTGATCGGGACGCCATCTTCAAAAACCAATTGCTCTCCTTTTATCTGAACGAAACCATGGGACCCGGCAGGCTTTTCCAGCCAGCTGTCAAGGGCAAGATCCGTGGAGATTCGCCGCACCTGATGGCTTAAATTCAAACCATGGAGCAGCATCCTGGGACCGCAGGATGTTTTTGCTTGCACCAGCAAAAAAAACAGAACAGTCAAACTGCAGATGGTGCTTCATGGTATTCACATCATTGATGCAGATAGGTATTTTATCCTGGGGAAAGCGGATAGGTGGTTGAATCAAAATCAAATGACCACCAATCCCTTCAGGAAGCCAGATAAAACAGCGGGTTTTACCCTGATCCTCCTGTGTAACGATACAGGTATATCTCCCCCTGGGGGTGGACAAGGGTAGCCTGGACTTACTCAATTTCCCAGTATGGGTCTGATCTCCACCTGCTTAAATCCGGGAGCCCCAGATTCCACCCCACAGGTGATACTGAGAAAATCATACATGGGATGCGCCGACCAGGCATGGCAATCCGACCTGACTTTCGATGCCATGCTCAGGGAAGGTTGTAAATCCTTCATCCAGAAAACTTTGCCACTCATCCATCATATCAATCACCCGATGACCCAACCGGCTTTTTTCAATGCCTGAAAAACATAAAACTGAAAATACAGGGTGGCCTGTACCAGGGTGCTGATCTTCCATTAGTTTTTCTGCCACCAGCATCTCCGTAGTTGATCAAACAACCCGGCCAGTATGGCCATGGCGTTGGTGTGCTGTGAATACATTTGTTTGGCCGGAGTTTCAGCCATCAGCTGTTTGTCCTGATCATAAGCAGAGACCATGAGTACGCTTTCTTTTAATTCAGATGCAATTTTCTGATAGCTGTCGGAATCGCAATCATAGCCGAAATGCTGCAACATTTCAGCAGCATGCTCCAGGGTCATAGCCAGTAATATGGTCATATGGGCCGAGCCCCCTTCGCTGATGCCCGGAGGAGAACCGTTTGTAAAGTCAGTTCCTCCGTCAATATGATTCCAAAAGGGCAAGGGACCCAGGATCCCATTTTCATCTATTCTGCTGACAAACCATTCCAGGATGAATTTAATGCCCGGAATAAATGATTGTACAAAGAGCGGATCATCACGCAACATATGGTAATCATGAATCATCTCAATAAGAAGCAAAGAGAAGGGTGGGATAATCTGGACCTCGGCACTCGGGTGGCTGCTTTTTGTAAGTCCCATGGCTTGCATGGAACCATACAGCTGCATGATCGCATTCTTTACCAGGCGGTCATCGCCCGCCACATACATGGAGATCAAGGCCTGAATCCTGGTATCTCCAATATATTGCAGCTGCTCGTAATAGGGACAATCCATGTAGGTTTCCAGGGCACAAAGCCTGGCGGTACGCCAGGACACATCCCATATTTGCTGCAGGGTGTCATTCCCGGAAGAAAAACTGCCCTTTTGATCGAAGGGATAGGCGGTGAATACATTGTGAAAACTGTTGATCGTCAAAGCTTCCTCCTTCGTATCGATGGATATTTTCACATACCTGAATACCCTGATCCAAAGTGGCTCGAACAGATGGCTGCCCCCCATCCGGGAATGATAACATCATAACAGCCCTTCATCTCCTTTCCCTGCCATTCATCCCTGTTACCCTTGGTCCCGTCTTCATGAAACAGAGACTCCTGGTACTGAATTTTAACCATGCCGCCCTTCCCCCTGAAAGGTAAAGTTGGGGAAAGCCCATGGTGAGTATGCCGATTGTCCAGGAGAATCTCCACATGGCTCTCGGGGAGGTATCGTCATGTTGAGCTTGCCATCATATGCGGACGGTCATAATCTCTCCCTTCAACAGACAGTAGATCCCTGATGTGTTCAATCTTTTGTTCCATGGCCGGGATCTGCCTTTCCTTTAATTTCCAGATGGTTCCTTTCCATGTATCCAGACCACTGTGGTTTCCCTGGCCCAGTTCCAGTGCAGGAGTCCATTGGGAGTCATCAAAGTCGATTTGCTGCCATCCCCAGGGATGGACCCTGCCATCGATGCTGTCAGTGCCTGCCGCGATATAACCCCCACCTGCTGTCTCACGAGAGATCCTGATGCTGCGGTAGCCCTCATCTCTGGCCACCCGCCAGGAACGATCCGTATTGACCCCATGTGCTTCATGGCCTGCCCCCTGGAGAATAAAAGCCGTTTGATGTGAGATCTGCCTGGCCCCTGCCACACGCCCCATGTTCCATACCTGGGCCGCCAGGATGTTTTCTCCCGCCTGCAAATACGGAGCAATATCGACCGATTCATAGTTCCAGTTGTTTAGATCCCCAACTGCCGGTCCCCACGATACCAGTGTATCATTGACAAAAAACCGGTACCTGTTATCGCCTGACAGATGCACGAGCAAGTGCTCAGGTCGGGCAGAAAGGTGCAGGCCTTTCCTGAAATAAAAGACCCCCTCGTTTTCGTCACCAGGGGGGGCAATCCAATGGGCGTATGAGGGATTGCCCAATTGATCGGGGTGACTGATGAAAGGACTGTTTTGAGCTTCGGCCAAAAAGGGAATCAACGTTAGCGCCAAAGCAAGAATCAAACACCTGCCTGTACTCCTCGCTATACATCGTTTTAAAAATTCCTGCATTTCCCGTTATATTATGAACATATGAATATGAATTTAGACAAAAAAAACATAGTATTATATGAAAATTCACCGCCACGGCGAAGTTAAAACACATCCCTAATATTGATGTCCAATGAGAAAATGCTTTTTCATCCTGTTCATAAGCCTTGGTGCTTCTGCTTTTTCACAGAAATTTGAAGATCTGGTGCTGACTCCGCCCATGGGATGGAACAGCTGGAACCATTTCAAATGTGAAGTAAATGAACAGGTGGTCCGTGATGCAGCAGACGGAATGGTTTCCAGCGGGATGAAAGATGCCGGATACGAATATATCGTCATCGATGACTGCTGGCAGGTGAGCCGGGACAGCCTGGGATTTATCCAGGCCGATCTCCAAAAATTTCCTTCGGGCATCAAGTCCCTTGCGGATTATGTTCATTCCAGAGGATTAAAATTCGGCATCTACTCCTGTGCTGGCAGGCAAACCTGCGCCAAACGTCCGGGTAGCCGGGGACACGAATTTCAGGATGCCATCACCTATGCCGACTGGGGTGTGGATTTCCTGAAGTTCGACTGGTGCAACACGGAAGGTCAGAATGCTCCTGAATCCTACGCCCTCATGCGGGATGCACTCTATGCTGCAAAAAGACCTGTTGTATTCAGCCTATGCGAGTGGGGTGTATCCAAACCCTGGGAATGGGCTTCCGAAGTAGGCCATTTATGGCGGACCACCGGCGACATACGGAACAACTGGAATATTCCGGATGCGAAAAACGGCAAGTGTTGGGGCGGTGGCGTCATCATCAATCTCGATATGCAGCAGGGCCTGGAAAAATATGCCGGTCCGGGTCACTGGAACGATCCTGACATGCTGGAAATCGGAAACGGGGTACTCACCGAAAGTGAAAGCCGTGCCCATTTCAGCCTCTGGTGTATGCTGGCTGCACCACTGTTTGCGGGAAATGACCTGCAGCATATGACCCCGTCCACCAAAGCCATACTGACCAACAGCGAACTCATCGCCATAGACCAGGATCCCCTGGGTGAGCAGGGATATAAAATAAAGGATTATGGCGAAGTGGAAATATATTACAAAGCTCTTCAAAACGGGGAGATGGCCATTTGCCTCTTTAACCGCTACGATCATACAATAGAAATTGAATTGGATTGGAAGGACATGGAACTCAGTGCTCAAATGGGGGGAGAAAGACTTGATCTTCAGAAAAATATCGACCGCAAGGATATTTTAGTTGAAGGAAGATATGCTGTCCGTGATCTGTGGAAAGGAGAGCAGGCAGGAACAACAGCCCGGGTATTAAAACATGAAATCCCCTCACACGATGTGGCGGTGTTCAGGTTAACAAAATAGCTTCAATATCCTATACACATGGCCCAGGACTTTTTGAAGCATATCATGTATATAAGAAATAAAGTATTTTAGGTATTTAAACCATGTTCCCGTGAATGATCATGAATTCTATCTTGGACTTGATATTGGAGGCACTAAATGTGCCATTGTGGTGGGTGATAAGGATTTCAATATCCTGAAAAAGATAAGATTTGACACCCACGTTCAAAGAGGCTATGTTGCTATTCTTAATGAATTCCACGAAAACATCGCTGCCCTGTTGGAAGAATTCCCCAGAGAACAACTAAAAGGGATCGGGATTAGCTGTGGAGGCCCTTTGGATTCAAAAAAGGGAGTCATCTATTCTCCTCCAAATCTGCCAGGTTGGGATGCTGTTCCCATAACAAACATTTTCCAGGAGATCTACAATGTACCTGTTGCTATCCAGAACGATGCCAATGCATGTGCCCTGGCCGAATGGTTAATGGGCGCTGGTAAGGGAACACAAAACATGGCGTTTCTGACCTTTGGAACCGGTATGGGGTCCGGCCTTATATTAAACGGTCAATTATATGCAGGCACCAACGACCTGGGAGGAGAAATAGGCCATATCCGGCTTGCAGAGGATGGCCCGATTGGATTTGGTAAGGCTGGCTCCTTTGAGGGATTTTGCAGCGGGGGCGGAATTGCTCAACTGGCAAAATCAACGCTAACGGATTATAAGAAACAGAATAAAGCTCTGGGTTATTTCGAATCACTTGATATTGAATCAGTGAACGCTAAAACGGTGGCCATTGCAGCTAAGCAGGGCGATATAATTGCCAATGAAATTATCCAAACCTCTGCCGAATACCTGGGCTTAGCCCTGGCCATTCTGATCGACATATTAAATCCCCAGTGTGTTGTAATCGGAAGTATCTACTCAAGAAATGTGGACCTTTTTAAACCCCATATTGATAGAATGCTGCAGAAGGAGGCCATCCCGGCAGCAGTCGATGTGTGTGAGATAAAGCCAGCCGAGCTTGGAGAATCTATTGGAGATTTTGCAGCCTTGTGTGTCGCCCTTTATGAAAGTCAATTCTAGTTTTAATTACATAAACCGATCTCAACATGAAAAGACAATGGCTTTTTTCCCTGCTGATCGTGCTCGTTGGAGCAGCACTGGCTCAACCCGCTAACATCGACCTGCAAATCGTTTCAGAGTTTTCTGTAAACGCAAAAGTCGGATCTCTGCGTTCCGTTCCGGTTCAGCTTTCAGCCAATGAAAAGGCCATACTGTTGATTTACTCAGCGGACAAAGACATCGATCCCTGGATTGAAATGTTTTATCCTCCTACCGATAAGCTAAAATTTGCTTTGTACACCCTGGATGGAAAACTGATCTGGAAAAAGGAACTGGGTGCCGGAACCCTCAATGGGGTCTGGTTCACACCTGTATATCCCTTTGATCTGGACCAGGATGGAGCCGATGAGATCTATTTTGTAAACAACAGTGATTCCATTCACCTGCTGAGTTTCAGGAGCCTGCAATTGCTTGCGCTTGACTCCGGAACAGGAGAAGAACTGGGCCAATGGCCCTGGAAAAACCATTGCCCCAACGAAAGCCTGAGTCATACCTTCAGGCAGTTTATTATGGGGGGATATGTAAAAGGTGAACCTGTATTGATTACAGCACAGGGGACCTATAAAAACATGGGGCTCATGGCATGGAACCCTGGCATGGAAAAACGCTGGGAGTTGCACATTGATGCGGATGAACCAGGGGCAAGAGGCAGTCACATGGCGCCCGTGGTCGATATCAATCACGACGGGATCGATGAAATCCTCTGGGGGGAACGCTGCATAGAGATGGACCAGGGGAAATACCTTTTTATCGCGGACAAAAACCTGTACAATGGCCATTCTGATGTAGTTCAACCCACCATCAACAGGGAAAACAATGAATGGTCCATCTTTACCTGCCGCGAAACTGGTGATAAAGGAGAGATCAAGCCACGCGTTGTGATGTTTGATAACAAGGGCCAACGTTTGTGGACCGATCTGGACCAGGGACATATGGACATGGGTTGGACAGCCCAGGTAGATACGGATTCGCTTTCCGTACTCGCCTATACCATGAGCCGGGGAGAAAAAGTTGCAGGGCCGGAGGGTTTTTTCCGAATGGATGTAAAGGTCTATACCTATAACGGCGAGACAGGGGAAAGAATTCAGCTTCCCTTTTCTGCCTACAATACCTTGCCGGCAGATCTGGATGGCGATGGCTACCATGAATTTATATGTGCCATTGGAGAACAGGCCGACAGAAATGTGTATGATCTTTCGGGCAAGGTGCTAAAGTCTCTGGGTGAGGGAGCCTATGTGGCCATGGGATCAAAATTTATGAACCTGCCTGGCGAGCAAATTTTGTGCTACCATGCAGACGGGACCATCAAAATATGGGCAGATAAAAATGCTGTTGATTCAAAAACCGCCAATAAAAGGTACAGTAACCCCTATTACAAATCAGCCCAACAATTAACCGCCGTGGGTTACAACCTGGTCAACCTGGGAGGTTTGTAGAACCCCGATCCAAATATGAACACCATGAAACCCATTACAACCATCATTCTCCTCATTGTTTCCTTGCTTCAGGCACAGGCTGTTAACCTGTTTACCTATGATGCACCTGAAGGTATGGCTGCAGCACCGGATTTTGAACTGGAAGTTAACGGACAGCCGGTTTTTGTGTACCATACCCGAACGGCGGCCTTTGCCTATTTCTCCTTCGATGGGGAAGTGGAGGTAAAAGTAAGATCACTGGCTCCTGTGTATGATTATGATATCCGGCCTAAAAGCACCCACATAGCCGGAGAGCTTTACCGCAATCAGATTCATTTCACCCTTGATAAAGCGGCGAACCTGAGCATTGAAATCAACAAGAACATCAAACGGCCCCTGTTTATTTTCGCCAATCCGCTGGAAACCAGCATACCGGACAGTAGTGATAAGCAGGTCATCTTTTTCGAAGCCGGAAAAATACATGATCCTGGAGAAGTATTCATTAAAAGCAATCAAACCGTTTATATCGAAGGCGGGGCGGTGGTTCGGGGCCACTTCATGACCGACAGGGGTAAGAACATAAAGATCATGGGACGTGGCATACTCGACAACAGCCTCTATTTGAAAGGGGAGCACCGCCCCATTGAGATCAATCGCTGTGATAATGTACGTATCGAAGGCATCATCCTGTCGGAATGCAGGCATTGGAGCTGTGCTTCATTTGCCTCTAAAAATATCACCTACCACAACCTGAAAATTGTCTCCGACAACGATTGGGATGACGGCATTGATATTGTTGGCTCGAGGGATATCATGGTGAACAATTGCTTTATCCGCACCAAAGACGATTGCATTGCCATCAAGTCGGGGGTGAACTATTTTACCGATTTCAACAGTGGATTCGATGTGGACAATGTGTTGGTTCAGAACTCTGTTCTGTGGAACGGGGTATGGGGAAATGCCCTGGAGATCGGATTTGAAACCAGGACCGATACCATTAAAAATGTGACATTTAAAAACTGTGACATTATTCATGTGGAAGGTCCGGAGGGAACCTTTACCATCCACAATGGTGACAGGGCTGTGGTGAAGAATGTACTGTATGAAAACATCAGGGTAGAGGATGCCAGGGGGTGGCTGATTGATTTTAAAATTCTCGAATCCCGATACTCAAAAGATACCAAAAGGGGGAAAATCGAGGATGTGGTTTTCAGAAATATTACCGTAGAGGGTGGGACCTTTCCCTATTCTCAGCTTTTGGGATTTGATGATGCACATGGGATCAAAGGGATTGAACTTGAAAATTTCATCATCCACGGCACAAAAGTAAGCAGCACGTACAATGGGATGATCACAAGCATACACGCCGAAGACATACTTTTTAAATAATAATATCACATGAAGAAACTCCTTCTTTTGAGCCTGATCTGCCTTCCGCTTTCTGCAAACCTGGCGCAACAATTCAATTTTGAATACCATAAAATTGGTGAATTCGGTGACCGGATGGGCCAAACCAGTTTGGTCGATGTTGACAACGACAAGGACCTGGACTGGGTTTTTGGCCGCCTTGGAGACATGTACTGGTACGAATACATTTCCGCCGACCATTGGGAACTTCATGAGATGGGGAAGGGCGCCAAAACAGATGTGGGGGGAGTGTCCCTTAGACCTCAACCTGGATGGGTGGATCGATTTTGTAGTCGGCGATTCCTGGTATGAAAATACGGGCCATCCCAAAAACGAGCCCTTCATCCTGCACAGGAAAAACCTGATCAGCTGCCACGACAACATCGCAGTTGATGTGGACCAGGATGGAATACAAGACATTGTTTCCCTCTCCAATGATCCGGATCATCCGGTTCTGGCCTGGTATAAAATTCCTGAGGACATTGGTGGAAACTGGGATTACACAAAGATTGGATCCGGCATACATGGGGGAATCGCACCCTATGGGTATGGAGACCTGGATGGGGACGGGGACCCGGACATCGTCAGAGGCGATGTCTGGTTTGAAAATCTGGATTCCAAAGGCGGACAATGGAAGAAACATGCGCAGCTGACACCGCCTGGTGGAAGCCGGATTGGAAAATTTGGTCTGGCCGTGAAAACCTGGTGTTTTGACATGGACCTGGACAATGACCTGGATATCGTCCAGGCTGAAGCTGACACCGAAAGCGGCAGGGTATACTGGTTTGAAAATCGGGACAATGCCGGAAACTTCGTGTTTCATATGATATCAGGTGATCCAACCCACCAGGATTTTCATTCCCTCGCCCTGGCTGATTTTGACGGAGATGGCGATCAGGATGTACTATCGGGAGGGGGTCCCCTGTCAACAGATACCCATCAGCTTCTTATTTGGGAAAATGTTAGTGGAAAAGGTCAGCTGTGGAAGGAACACATCATCCTCACCGGTAAAAGAGTCCACGAAGCAGTGGCTGCGGATGTGGACCAGGATGGAGACATGGATATCTGTTCCAAACCCTGGGGTGGAGGGCTCCACTTTTATATGGAAAACAAACTGGTTGACTGAAAAAGCTATGAAAGCTACAAGCTTCGTATGGATGCTGTTGCTTTGCGCGATAAACGGCATAGGGCAGCAAACAAGACCAGCATTTCACTCCTGGGCATCAACGCCTCCCATGGGCTGGAACAGCTATGATTGCTTTGGCGCTGCTGTGAACGAGTCAGAAATTAAAGGCAATGCCAGGATGATGGAAATACATCTGAAACATGCAGGATGGGAGTATGTTGTAATCGATTATTGCTGGTACTTTCCTCACGTGGGTGCTTTAAATAATCCTCCTCAAACCGAGGATTTTAAGCCTGCACTACCCATGGACAACTACGGGCGCTTACTGCCTGCAATTGATCGTTTTCCTTCTGCCATTGATGGCGATGGCTTCAAAGAGATTGGGGATTATATTCATGGTCTTGGTTTGAAGTTCGGTATTCACATTATGCGTGGAATCCCGAGGGAAGCTGTAGCCAGGAAACTGCCCATTAAAGGAAGCTCCTATACAGCTGACCAGATTACAGACTATTCAAGCTGTTCCTGGCTCAATCATATGTATGGATTGGATATGGATAAACCGGGTGCGCAGGAATATTACAATTCATTGTTCGACCTGTATGCCCACTGGGGAGTTGACTAAGTAAAAGTCGACGACATTGCTTCTCCTTTTAGAGAAAAAGAAATTGCAGGATATCGCAAAGCAATCGACAACTGTGGCAGACCGATTGTATTAAGCCTTTCGCCAGGTGGGAACACTCCCATTAAACAGGCAGAAAACTTGAAGAACAATGCCAATCTGTGGCGAATTTCAGGAGATTTTTGGGACGACTGGGGAGCTCTGAAAAAGCAATTTGAAAGAATCCATTCTTGGGAAAAGCACCTGGGTCCGGGACATTGGCCGGATGCCGACATGATTCCAATTGGATTGTTGAATCGTCGTGGACCCGATGATGGCATCGAGCGACGTTCTCATTTTACAGATACCGAGAAGTATACCTTAATGACTTTGTGGAGTATCTGTCGTTCCCCATTAATGTATGGTGGCGATTTAATGATGCTGCGACCGGTTGAGTTACAATTGCTTAGCAATCAAGAAGTACTGGAAGTTAACCAGAACAGTACCAATAATCACCAATTGCTCCATAAAGGCGAGCAGCTAGCATGGATTGCTGATGTGCCAAACTCAGGTGATAAATACCTGGCGGTATTTAATTTAGCCAATCATTCAAGTGAAATTCCAGTTTCATTAAATGACCTTGGCTTCCATACTGACGTGGAAATACGTGATTTATGGCAACATCAAGATCTGGGAAATCAAAAAGGCAGTTTTGCTCCTGAGATTAACGCTCATGGTTCAGGCCTTTATCGTATTTCACAAAAGAAAAACTAATTGGTCCGCGAAAAGGGAATCATCCGGATTCTGCTTCAATTATTTATCTTTAATAAACTCCAGCCACCACCTGATACCCGGGTCGCAAGGGGTCCCGTCGCCCCCCGGATGATGGTTTGGAGGGATATCCTGGAGCCAGGTGGAAGCCATCATGTACCCATCACCGTCCCCGAGAATTCGTCTTGTGTTAGCCTTTTGCTCTTCCTTTTTTCCCGGGGTATACACACCTACATTGATATAGCCATACAGCTCCTTCTCCTTGCTGTACGCACCCCAGTAGTCTGTCATGGTTCCTTCCGATTCAATGTAGGGTTTGGAAGGATCCCTGTCACTGAAATGCAGGGCAATATCGGCATTGGAGGGTGGATAGCCATGGTTGTTAAAGCCCATCAAAATCCCGGGCGCAGCCTTCTTTCCAGCCGCAATCAGGGCACTGTAGTCAAAGCCTGCAAACCTGGTTGCCATTCCTTCATTGTCAGGATCCACCAGTACATTCCTGTAATTGTTCTCAAGCAACCACCCTGCCGTATTGGCCACCGCTCTTTCTGCCTTTTCCTGTTTCCAGGACTCCCACTTATTATCCGAAGTACCCCAGTAAAGGCAACCCACAAGGACCACCATTTCACGGCTGTCACAGGCTTCAATCACTTTTGCCATCCGGCGGGTATACACCGGATTCAGCGAGGCATCTTCCAGGTAGCCCCTGACATCACCAAAACGGGAGCCCATGAAAAAAACAGAGATGGTATTGATCCCGTACGATTTGAATTCATCCAGGTTTTCGATCAGCTCATCAGTGGCCTTATCCGATATGATCCCGTTGGAACAGCGGAGACCGATCACCTGCATTTCTTTGTCATCCAAATAAGTTCTGGTACCCTTCACCGAAAATATATGCTGGGCCAGCAATCCGGGCATAAGCAAAAGGCATAGTATAAAAAAAATTAGTAGTCTTTTCATCCTGAATTATTTAAAGCCTACCTGGGGCGAATTGTAGTAACCCATGGTGGCATCTGCCACAGCCATCCTGTACAGGTGATTCTGCATCAGGCAAACCTTCCTGTCTCCGGCTGGAATATTCGTGGAGTAAATCCTTATTTCCCCAGGCAGACTGGTAACGATCTCTTCCCTCCAATCGCCGATGATATCAGCCACAATAAGCAGTTTGCCCTCGAACTTCTGTATCTCTTCTCCCTGGAAAGCGATGACTTTGTTCTGGTGGCATATTTCCTTCTGAGGATCAGCATCCCACCAGATGGCCCTGGGTGAATTCCCCCACAGGTTCTGATCGGACAGCCGCTTTCCTTCAGCCGTATACAGGAAAAACTTCTCCCCTCCCTTGGCTTCACCGGCATAACATTCAATGCCCGTGTACTCTTCTGTCAAATCCCCGATCATTCCCTGTCCGTGCACATGTACGGTACTTCCCTCATATCCCCAGATGATTTCGCCGGTCCGGGCATCTACCAGGCAGACTCCGTTTTTGGGTGATCTTGTTTCGATGGCATAGAAAATTTCATAACCCGGACGGTCGGGCAGAATGTCTGCTATGTAGCCTCCATCATTGTGACCAAGCCCGGTATACCACATGGGTTTTCCGTCATGATCCAGGGCGGCAGTGCCAATGACCAGTTCATCCTTCCCGTCCAGGTCAATATCTCCGGTCATCAGGGCATGCCCGCCCTGCCCCCTGTATTTTTCATATGCACCCGTACTTTCCCATGTCCAGACAGGTGCCAGGTTTTTATCCAGGGCGTGTGTTTTAATCTGGGTGTAGGTCCCCCGCTGCATAATCAGAGAGGGATGCTCCCCATCCAGGTAGGCCACACTCAGGAAATTCCTGCTCCAGTAATTATAGGAATCAAAGCCGTCACGGGGGATCCAGTCCTGCTTTTTAAGCATCGTCCCACTCAAAGGGTCCAGTTTCACAAGGTATTCGGGTCCCCGCAGCACATGTCCATCCAGCTCCCTGGGATCCCCTTTCCCTGCTTTGGCATATACCTCGGCCTTCCCGTCCAGGTCCACATCGAAGACCATGTAGGGTGAATACCAGGTCCCGGTTTCAACCGACCATCCCATATCGTGACGCCAGAGAAATTCCCCCTTGGAGGAATAGGCATCCAGCTTATAGGATTCGGGACTTCTGTTCCAGTACCCGGGTTTGAAATATGGGTCCACATTAAAATCGGGATGCTGCAGCACAAAATCGTAGGCACCATCCCCATCCAGGTCCCCTATACCAATCCTTTTCAGGGTCACCTCATCTTTCAGTTTAATGGAGTACCAGGGGCGATTACCTGTGCGGGTAAAGACATAGCCCTGCCCGCTGGCTTCATGCTCCTCACCCTTGACTACGGTTGTAATTTGGTAATTGTAACCATGGCCAGGCAGAACTGATGTATCCAGGAAATTGGTAGACTCCTCCACCGGAGCCGGGTTGATCCGCTGATAGTCTCCAAAACCTATATCCATACGGTACACGTTAAAGGCCACTTCATCCGGGTCATCCACAAAAAGGCGCCAACCCACATACACCGTTTGTTCATCCACATTCAGGGCTATCACTCCCCTGTCGATCCGCTCCGCCTGCTGGCCTTTGCAGGGCAGAAAAATGAAAATTAATACACATGCAGCACTACATAAGATCTGTCTCATAGCTTGAGAATTTGATGTATACATCCATATCCAAAAGATAACACCTTTGTCTGGAAAATCCCACTGCTGGGTAGACCAAGGTTTCATCCGAATCAATTCACTGATCTTTTTTAACTTTACTTTTGTTCGGCAGAAAGAATAAAAGCCGATAAGAACCCCTGTACAATGAAAAACCTACATTCAAAAAGAAAGCCAAGAATGTCCCTGGTCCTGTTGGTACTAATCCCGGCACTTTCCCTGGCAGGACAGCCCCAGCCTGATGACTGGTATACCCAGGGTAGTTTTGAACCCGCCATCAGGATAGAGCTGAAGCTGAAAAACAAGCTACAGCAGGACAGGGTAAACAGTCCGGTTATCATCCCAAGAAGGGATTTCCCCATGCCCGATGTTCATGAAATGTGGGTGACCGTGGTGGACCCTTCCATCCCACCAGCCGGGGCCCCATCGGAAGAATTACTGGCCTTGCAGGGAGGTCACCAGATGAGGGAGGAAAGCCATGGCCATGCCATCTTTTACCAGCTGGATGACCTGGACAAGGATGGCATCTGGGATGAACTTTTCTTCCAAACGGATTTGAAAGCCCTGGAGGAAAAGACCATCTATGTGTACATCGGCCATAACAACAGGGGGTGGAACAAACATGGCACCCATGCCAACATCGGAAGCTATTGCCGCCACCTCATGCCCTTCTGGGAATCGGAACATGTGGGATGGAAGATCTGGTTTGCCAACTCAGTAGACGTGTATGCCAAGCGATCCCCCGTACTCATGTCCAATATATTGTACATGGAAAACCAGGATGGTTACGGGGTTTCGCTGCTGGATGAGAGCTATGGTTCAGATATTCAATCTGTGGCAGGCTCTTTCGGGGGCGGGGCCATTTGCCTTTTTGAACACCCACAAAAACCCGATTCCGTTTCCACACCCAGGTTTACACCCACCCAGGAAGAAAAAGCCATGGACAAAACATGGAATGCCGGGCAGATCAGCGATACCAGGTATGCTTATGAAGTCGTTGTAAACGGACCCCTGCGCTCCATGGTGAAGATCAAGACAATGAACTGGAATACCGGTGAGGGAAGCTACGCCCTGGAACAGTATTATACAGCCTATGCGAAACAAAACTACTCAAGCTGCAAAGTCCGCTTTACCCAGTTTGACCCCAAGAAAACAGGTGTGGACCCTGGGTTGTGGCATTCGCAAAAAACCAAATGACGAGGCGCTTGTATTAAAAGAAGGAATCATCATTTCGTCGGGACAAGAAGCCATCCGGGACCCTGAAAAAATCGATGACAGGGAAGAAATGATGGTGGATTTCGTTGGAAAGGCTCTGGTGGTACCGGACAGGTTCATGCCGGAATACCGCTATATTAAGACCCGCGGTGGCAATCATACTTTCAGTATTAGCCCTGACCCTGATCATTCCTTCGACTACCTTCTTTTTGCCGCCTGGAGCGAGGGGGAGGTATTGAATACCCAGAAAGAATTTGAGGACTACGTGATCCGGACCGCCTCGGAGTTTAATAAGCCTGTGGTGGTGGAATGTGGGGAGGTGGAAAAGAAGTAATTGCCACCGGGCGTTCAGCTCACCGGATCAGGTTCTCAATCAGGAAGTAATCCGTAGCTTCATGGTGGGGATAGCGGAAGATGTCATAGTCGCCGTCTCCGTCATAGTCAGCCACCTGTCCATTATAGATTCCATCGGTCCCCAGTTCCAAAATTTCCCATTCCGTATAATTCTCTGAGCTCAGAATGACCAGGACCTCGAAACGGTCATACCCGATATTCACCGCCCGGCCTTTGTTTACGCCGGCCAGGATATCATAGTCCCCGTCCAGGTCAAAATCAAAAACCTGCAGGGTGTGACAGGCCGGAATGCTGTCCAGGATCACCTGCTCTTCCCAAAAGCCCTCCCCTGATTTCCGGTATAAAGAAAGGGGGTAACCTGACCTTTCGGAGTGAGAAATGAATATTTCGCTGATCCCATCACCATCCAGATCCCTGGGGTAGGTTTTGGTGGCATTCTGCGACCAGTCGCCTGACTGGTTGTTCCATTTTTCGTCCAGGTTCTCGGTATTCCAGTCGGCCGTAAGGTCACCGCCCGGGTTATAAAAAAGGTGGCCGTTGGCGATCACATCCACCGTACCGTTGCCATCGAAGTCGCCTGTGCCCATGCCCTCGTGCAGGTTGTCATAGCCTTCTTTGTACAGTACCCTGTTCCACCCGTCACCCGTCTTCCTGGAGAAAGATGCTCAGGGTATGCTCATCAAAGGTCATCACGGCCAGGTCCATCTTTCCATCTCCATTAAAATCGGCCAGACTCATGTCTTTCACCGCATCAGGTACTGTGCCGATATATTCCGGCTGCCAGTCCGGGTTTTTGTACCAGTATATCTCGGCCGGGGCAGCTGCATCCTGCCATTCACCGGGATGCTTCACAGCCAGCAAATCAGTATCGCCATCAAAATCAATATCCCCACACTCCAGGTCACCCGATGCAAAAAGCCCACCCGAGACGGGTGCCTCTGCAATCACATGACTGGTCCACGGCAGACTGTCGGTCCGCCCTTCCAGGTAGGCCAGGTGTCCGCCTGAAGCATTCTGATGAATATAAATGAGATCCATAATTCCGTCACCGGTGATTTCGCCCGGACAATGGGCCCACCAGTGGTTCGCTTCATCAAAGATGAGCCTGGACTGAAAAGCCAGGACCGCTTCTGCATCCGCTTGTGCGGCTTTGGGTTTGTTTGTGCAGGAGCTCGAAAAGGAAAGTAGCAGGACGAAGATCAAAAGGCTTGAAAAATGGATGAGTTTCATGATGGCTGAGTTTACGTTCAATTATTTTTTTAGTACCAGGGACGGATCAAGTGCGTAGCGGCCAAATTCTTTGCCATATACGGCAATGCCACCTTCTCCTTTGGTCTGGATCCTGACCTCCAGTCTGCCCTCATCCTGCGCCTTTTTCAATACGCTCTTTTGAATGGGAACTTTTACCAGGTAGCCATAGGAGCCGGCTTCCCTTAAACGTTCTGTCTTTCAGCTGGTGATGCCAGGACAGCACGCCCCGGTGGTCGGCAGGATCGTCTGGAAGAACGGTTGTAAACGCTGGCTCACCCCCCATAAGCACTGAGATTTCAGAAGGGAAAAAGGTCTCATCCGTCATGGGATAGGCATTGGGATTGGCACTGGGAGCCACCACCGAGCCCCTCATAAAATCCTGGCCGCTGTTGTAATCCTGCTGGTCCTTGACAAACAATTCTTTGGCTGAAAGCTCCACCATAAAGAAGGCCTCTTTGTAGCGACCCGATTTTAGCGCGTCGGGAATGGCAATGCTGTACTGGAAAAAACCTTTGCCTGCTCCATTCACTTTCTTCCCTTCCAGGACATCCCATTGCTTCTTGCTCCAATCCGCAGCCAGAAAATGCTGCCGCAGGTACGGAAACCAGTTCAACGTCCTCCGGCAGCTGATCGGATACAATTTCAAAATGCATGAAGTTCCGGTGCCAGCACCTTGCCGCTTTGATCGGTCACCTTCAGCTTCAATGTGGCCAATCCCGCCTCCTCCGGCATCTGAATGGAAAGTGGCTTCAGCGTCTCCTGCATCCACGGGCTATAGTCCACTACAATGCCCCGCTCCAATTCCTGACTCGTTTCTCCGATGCCATTTGTCATTGTCAAACTGTAGGTAAGCAAGCACACTCTCTCCCAATGCCTGTCCGGTCATGGAAGAGAGATAGAGGGGGACCTCCACTGTTTCTGCCCCTGAAACCGTTCTGCATATTTCATTGCCGGTGGAGAGATAAACGGCAGCATGCAGGTCATTGAGATCCATGCCTTCCATGATCTCCCCCATGCCGGTTTCCTTTTCTGTCCGGTCAAAACGCCAGTACCCGTTCCATTCGTTGATCACATCGTGGTGTTCGGTATAAAGCCAACCGGCCACTTTCGGGTACTTGCGGAAGGTATTGAGCATGCGGTGATAATCCCAGCTCCAGTCCACATCGCCGGTGCTGCCCTCGTAGCCCCATACATTTCCGCATTCCGAATTGATATTGGGTTGCCTGCCCTGCTGAAAGCCATCCTCAAAATCAAAGGTACTGCCCTCAAAAGTCTGTTCGACCAGGTTTTTCAAATGATCTTCCCATGCCCAGCCTGGCAAATAAGCATGCCAGGAGTTGATGTCGGTCTCCGTATGGCCCCTGCCGCAGCAAATGGAATTATCCTCCACCAGCCGGGTCTGATCCAGCGACTTGGCCAGGTAATACATGGAGGCCACCCAGTCCTGGGTTTCGGGCAGATATGCCCGTTGATCCCTTCCATTCTCGTCCTTGCCGGTTGTGGTGAACAGTCCCCATGTTTCATTAAAGACCACCCAGGAGAAAATGGAAGGGTGGTTGTAATCCCGTTTGATCATTGCCGCAGGGTGTATTCCGATTCGGCCTGCATCTTTGCATCCGGTTCGCCCCAGCTGTTGGGCAGATCTTCCATCACCAGCAAGCCCAGCTTGTCGGCCCAGTACAATTTCCGGGGAACCTCCACCTTGATGTGGGTCCGGATGCCATTCAGGCCGATGGACTTGCTCCGGAGTATCTCTTCCTGGATAAACTGGTCACTGGGGAAGGTATAGAACCCATCGGGGTGGTAGGACTGGTCCAGGGCCAGCTGCAGGTAGATGGGTTCATTGTTCAGGGCGATGTAAGGAAAGTCGGTTCCGGGCATATCCATCACGGAGATCTTGCGCATGCCGAAATAGGATTTCACCACATCCTCCTCAAGCCTGGCCTCCACCTCATAGAGGTAGGGATCATCCAGGTTCCAGAGATGCGGGTCCGGGATGTCCACCTCAAAGGTGATCTTGCTCTTTCCTGCAGGAATAACCACCTCCCGGGTCAATGGGGCCAGCTGGAGCCTGAATGCTCAGGGACAGGGACAGGTCCCTGCTGGCTTCTTCCGGCAGATAAGCCGTAACCTGTACCGATGATTGTCGATATCCGGAGTAAAGTGAAGGGCATCCAGGTAGTCCTCACCCCGGGCTTCCAGGTAGATGGTTTGCCAGATACCCCGTGCATTTCCGTATCCCTGCTTGCCATAGAGGGTAAAATCCCGGCGGGCATCATCCACCCGGATAACCAGGTCCTGTTCCATCGCCAAATTTGATATGATTGAGTCAATTCAAAGGAAAAGGGCACATAGCCGCCCTGGTGCGTTCCAAGCAAGGTTCCATCAAGCCAGATGCTGGTTTCCCAGTCGGAGGCTCCCACGGTCAGGAAAACCCGCTTTCCCTGCCAGCCCTGGTCCACAGATATCCTGCGCTGATACCATCCGATATCGGCCTCATCTTCCACCCCGGAAAGCGCAGAACCCCAGGGAAAGGGAACCCGTATGGTCTTATCAAACGAAGTTTCCCCTTCCATCCATCCTTCACTCAAACCCGCATCCCCGGAATCAAAGGCAAAGGACCAGGTCCCATTCAGGTTCTGCCACAGCTCCCTTTGAAAATCAGGCCTTGGGTGCTCGGGCAGGGGAATATCCTGGGCACTCACTGAGACGTTAAAAAAGAAAATAACAGAGAGCAAAAATTGAATAATTTCATGACCATTGGGAATAGGGTTTCTGATTGTTAAATGTAATTTAGCTTTGTGTTAAAAATAACAAAATATGGAACGTCTGGCATTTAAAATGCAGCTTAAAAAAGGCTGCAAGGATGAATATAAAAAGCGCCACGCCAACATATGGCCTGAGCTCTCCGGATTGTTGAAAGAGGCGGGAGTATATGAATATTCTATATTTCTTGATGAAGAGACCCATACCTTGTTTGCCTTTCAGAAAATCACAGGCAAGGGCGGTTCTCAGGATCTGGGGAGGTCTGAAATTGTGAGGAAGTGGTGGAATTTCATGGCCGACATCATGGAGGTTCATCCGGATAATTCTCCAGTATCCACTGATCTGGAAGAGGTCTTTTATTTAGATTGAGGTAGATTCCACAATGCAAAAACACACCGCATCACTCCTATGAAAACAATTCTCTTCACCCGGTATCTTCTGCTCCTTTCTCTAACCATGGTCTGGCCCGTCCAAAACGGAGTTGCCCAGCAACCCAATGTACTGCTTATCATTTCAGATGATCTGAATACAAACATTGGCCCCTACATGGGAATCGATCATCACACCCCCAACCTGGACCGGTTGGCCAAGGAAGGTGTGCGTTTTACCCGGGCCTATTGTCAGTACCCGGTTTGTGGTCCTTCCAGGGCTTCACTCATGAGCGGACTCTATTGCGAAACCAACGGGATCTTACGAAACGATGACAGTCCGGGAAGCTATAGAAAAGAGAATCCAAAGCTCTCCCGACACCCCTCCATGGCAGGATTTTTTCGTGAACAGGGCTACTTTACCGCCCGTGTTTCCAAGATTTTTCATATGGGTGTGCCCGGTGGTATTGAACGGGGTGATCCCGGGGGAGATGATCCCGATTCGTGGGACTATGCCTATAATGTGATGGGACCGGAGACATTGAGCGATGGGATTCTCGAATTGCTCTCTCCCGCCAACCTGCACTACGGTGGCAATTTTTCCCGTATGATCCTGGACAACAGCCTCGAATCCACACAAACCGATTATGTGGCAGTAAACCAGGCCATCGCCATCCTGGAAAACAGGACAGGAACTTTGCCCCCTGGAGGGACCAACAAACGAAGGATCAAAGCGGATGCTCCATTTTTCCTCGGCGTCGGACTGGTTCGGCCCCATGTGCCGCTTATCGCACCTGCCAGTTGTTATGTCCCCTACCCCGACGCAGATATGCAGCTTCCTGAGGTGGAGATTGGGGCCAATGTCCCCCCCAGGCGCTGGCACGCAGCAACCCGAAAGTCTGGAAAATGGACGAGGAACAAAAGAAAAAAGTGATCAGCGGCTACATGGCCAGTGTCAGGTTCATGGACCAGCAGGTGGGCAGATTGCTGGATGCCCTGGACCGTTTGCAGATCAGGGAAAATACCATTGTTGTTTTTATCTCCGATCACGGATACAACCTCGGGGAGCATGACTGCTGGGCCAAATCAAGTCTATGGGAAGGAAGCGTCAGGGTTCCCATGATCATTGCCCATCCCGGGGCTCCCGGTCAGCATGGGCAGACCTTCGACGGGATCACTGAGCTGGTGGACCTCTATCCCACCCTGGCCGATTTGTGCGGATTGGCCGACCGGCAGCCATCCATCCTTCAGGGGCAGAGTCTTTCTGAAGTTTTAAGCAAGGGAGGACCTGCTTCAACGAATGGCCTGGCCTATACCACCACCAATGGGGGGAAAGCCTCCAGCATCAGAACCGGCAGGTGGAGGTATACAAGGTGGGGAGATCAAATCAACCCGGGCAACGAAGAGCTATACGATCATGAGAAGGATCCCGAAGAGCTAAAGAACCTGGCCGGACTTCCAGGGTTTGATAAGATCATGGACGAAATGAGGGCCCGATTTGAAGGGGCCAGAAACAACGCCAGGCAATAGAATCAATTTTGGTGGGATCACCATATTTTACTAGTTTTCAGCATGGAAAGAAGAACCTTCATCCGAAAGACAGCAGCCTCAGCTGCAGGGGCCATTGTGATGCCCACCATTGTGCCCTCCCATGTGTTTGGGAAAACAGCTCCCAGCAACAAAATCCGGATCGGTCAGATCGGCTTTGGACGCATTGCCAAGACCCACGACCTTCCCGAAACCCTGAAACACGACATGGCCATCGGGGTGGCTGTGGCCGATGTGGATTTGCACAGGGCGCAGCTGGGCAAACAATGGATTGAGAATTTTTATACAGAACAAGGCAAACCAGGCTATGCGGATGTGGCGGTCTACCAGGATTACAGGGAGATGCTCCAGGATAAGAGCATCGATGCGGTGATCATCTCCACCCCCGACCACTGGCATGCCCAGCCTGCCATGGAAGCTGCATTGGCCGGGAAAGACATCTACCTGCAGAAACCGGCCTCACTGACCATTGCTGAAGGCCGGCAGATGAGTGATATCGTCCACCGCACCGGGCGCATTTTCCAGCAGGGAAGCCAGCAGCGGGGCACTTCCCCCTGGCCGCAGTTTCACAGGGCTTGTGAGCTGGTGCGCAACGGCCGCATCGGTGACTTAAAACGCATTGAGATCGGACTGCCGGGTGACCCCGGTGGTGAAGAAGAACTGCCATGCACATGTACCGAAAAACCTGGACTACGAAATGTGGCTGGGTTCCACCCCCTACCAGTATTATACGGAAAAACGGGTGCATCCCCAGGACAGCTTCGACCGTCCCGGTTGGCTGCGCTGTGAACAGTTCGGCGCCGGGATGATCACCGGATGGGGTGCCCACCACCTGGACACGGCCCACTGGGCCATGGGCACTGAGTACACAGGACCGGTGGAGGTCGAAGCAGAGGCTTCCTTCCCCACATCGGGACTCTGGAATGTCCATGGCGATTTCCACGTTTATGCCAAGTATGCCAACGGGGTGAACATGGAGGTCAGCGGAGCCTTCCCCAATGGGGTGAAATTTGAAGGAAGCGAAGGCTGGATCTTTGTATCCAGGGGCGATGTGGCAGTCACCTCTTCCGATCCCACCAAACCGGGCACAGCGCTGAAGGCGCTTGATGCCAGCGATCAGAAAATCCTGGACTCTGAAATAGGCCCGGATGATATCCACCTTTACAAAGCACCCGAACAGCATGAGGACTGGCTCAACGCGATTGTTTCCGGAAAGGACCCGGTGGCTCCTGCCGAAGTGGGGCACCGCTCCTGTTCGGCCTGCCTGGTGAGCCACATCGCCATGAAAGTGCCCGGGAAACTGCACTGGGATCCCCAGCGGGAACGATTCATCAACAACGATGTTGCCAATGCCATGGTGGGCAGGCCCCAGCGCTACCCCTATGGAACCGATTACGTACTGTAAATCACACCCATAATCTCCGAACAATGAAATTTATCAACACCATCATGGCAGTGGTTCTTCTGGCCCTGCTTATCTCCTGCGGAACAGAGCGCAAAAAACCCACAGATACATCCAATCCTCAAACAGCTACACCCATGTTCAAAGCACTTGAAGGGAAAGTCAGGCTCATGAACCTGGATCCGGGCCATTTCCATGCCTCCCTGGTTCAGAAAACCATGTACGACAATGTGGATTCCCTGGTACATGTGTATGCCCCGGGAGGACCGGAAGTAAAAAGCTACCTGGCCCGGATCAAAGACTACAATGCCAGGGAAGCGGATCCCACTGCCTGGGTGGAGAAAGTGTATGTGGGTGAAGATTTCCTGGAGAAAATGCTGGATGAGAAACCGGGCAATGTGATGGTGGTTTCCGGGAACAATGCCAAAAAAACCGAATACATCCTTAAAACTGTCCAGTCGGGCATCAACGTGCTGGCCGACAAACCCATGGTCATCGCACCCGATGCCTTCCCCATGCTGGAGGAGGCCTTCGAAACAGCCAGGGCAAAGGGCGTATTGCTTTATGATATCATGACCGAGCGCCACGAAATCACCACCATGCTTCAGAAAGCCCTGTCACAGATCCCTGAAGTATTTGGCCAGCTGGAAGAAGGCAGCCCGGAGTCACCGGCCATCACCAAGGAAAGTGTGCACCACTTCTCCAAGATCGTATCGGGCAAACCTTTGATCAGGCCACCCTGGTTCTTCGACGTGAAGCAGCAGGGTGAAGGGATCGTGGATGTAACCACCCACCTGGTGGACCTGGTGCAATGGGAAGCTTTTCCCGAAGTTACACTGGAGAAATCGGATGTGGAGATTGTTTCAGCAAAGCGTTGGACCACCGACCTCACCCCGGCCATGTTTGAAAAGGTCACAGGCCTGGACAGCTATCCCGACTACCTCGAAAAGGATGTGGAAGGGGACCTGCTAAAGGTATACAGCAACGGGGAGATCAACTACAAGCTGAAAGGCGTTTATGCCAAAGTATCCGTCATCTGGAACTTCCAGGCCCCTGAGGGGACCGGCGATACCCACTTCTCGGTCATGCGCGGCACCCTGTGTGACCTGGTCATCCGCCAGGGTCAAGACGAAGGCTACAAACCCATGCTCTACATTGAAGCGAACGAAAATGCAGATGCCGCCTCATTTGAACAGGCCCTTGAAGAAGCCATCGCTCAGAACCTGTCTCAAAAATTCCCCGGCATTGCCCTTCATAAGCTGGATAGCAGCCGGTGGATCCTCGATATCCCTGCCAAATACAAAGTGGGCCACGAAGCACATTTTGGCCAGGTCACGGAAAAGTACCTGGGCTACCTGCAAACAGGGACCATCCCGGAATGGGAAATTCCCAACATGATCGTGAAGTACTACACCACCACCGAAGGGATGAAGAAGGCTATGGAGTAAGGGAGAAGCTGATTGTTAGGGACAATTTTAAGTCCAATCAAGGGTATGCATTACCATTTGAGAATGTCTTTGACTTGTTACCAATTTTTGGTAACTTTGTGAAAACGTTTATGAAATGGGTAAAAATACATCAATATCATTAGGCGAGCATTTCGAAAGCTTTATAAAAAATGAGGTCTCAACAGGGCGATATAGTTCAGCCAGTGAAGTTGTAAGAACTGCATTAAGATTGCTCGAAACAGAAGAGAAGAAAATGAAAGTTCTCAGACTCGCTCTTGAGGAAGGTGAGAATTCTCGTATGGTTGAAGATTTCAATGCGGATGCACATCTCGAGGCCCTTCACCGTAAACACTTATGAAAAAAGCCAAGTACCACATAAGTGAAACTGCAGTTATTGATTTAGATTGGATTTGGGAATATACATATTTCAATTGGTCAAAAGACCAAGCAGATAGATATCACAGACTCATTATTAATGAAATAGATTTTATCGCTGAGAATCAAACCAGTGGTAAATCAATAAATCATGTCAAGGAGGGGTATCTTGTTACATACGTTAAATCCCACATGGTTTTATTCAAGAGGATCGAAGGTATTGTCAAGGTTATGAGGATCCTACATCAAAAGATGGATGTTGAATCAAATCTTTAATTAAGTTATTTTTAAGTAATTTTTCACCCTTCAAAATCCAACATGAAAAAAAACCTCCTTCCCTCCCTTGTTATCGTCCTCCTTTCCGCCCTTTTCAGTTGCCAGCCGAAGGTGATGGAAACACCCGTTCTGGCGCCCTTCCAGGACCTGGATACCCTCTGCACCAACGACTGGTGGAACCGGGCACCCAATCCCATCCACGATGTGAAGGTGGAACGTGACCAGGTGGTGGCTTTCGGCATGTATACGGTTAAAAATGGTACGCTGAAGCTGAGTGCGCAGTTGTATCCCCTGTATCCGGATGAAACGCGTGAAGTAAGGCTGGAGGTGGAAAAGGAAGGCCGCTGGGTGGAGATCGGCCGTGAAGAGGTAAACGACATAGGCTGGTCAGCCCTTTTCAGGATGGAGGGCTGGGACCAGACCAGGGATGTAGCCTACAGGCTCAGGCACGGAAAGAAAGCCAGCTACGAAGGCTTGATCCGCAGGGATCCGGTGGATAAAGAGGAGATTGTGCTGGCAGCATTTTCCTGCAGCAGCAACAAGGACCGGGGCGACCGGGAAAGTTACATTCGGAACATCGAATACCTGGATCCCGACCTGATCTTCCTGGCAGGGGACCAGTCCTACGACCACACCGAACATACAGCCTCCTGGCTTCTTTTTGGTTCACAATTCGGGGAAATGTGGCGCACCCGACCCTGTATTTCCATTCCCGACGACCACGACATCGGTCAGGGCAACCTCTGGGGGGAAAGCGGCAAAGTGTCTCTTACCCCGGGGTGTGATGATGGCGGTTACAAATACCACCATGAGTATGTGAAGATGGTGGAGCGCTGCCAGACTGCCCATCTGCCCGATCCCTACGACCCCACTCCCATCGGACAGGGCATCGGGGTCTACTACACCAACCTGGTGGTGGGTCAGGTGGATTTTGCCATCATCGAGGACCGCAAGTTCAAATCGGGTCCCAACGGAAAGATCCCCCAGCAGGGTCCGCGGCCCGATCACATTTACAATCCCAACTACGATCCGGCCAGCATCGATAAACCCGGACTGGTGCTACTGGGTGATCGCCAGTTGGAGTTCCTGGATCAGTGGGCCGGCTGGAACGATGGGGTTGAAATGAAGGCCGTACTGTCCCAGACCGGCTTCTGTGGAGCCGCCCACCTGCATGGCAACAAGGACAACCGCCTGCATGCCGACCTGGATTCCAACGGCTGGCCACAAACGGGCAGGAACAAAGCCTTAAGGGCCATCAAAAAAGCCAATGCGGTACACATCGGGGGTGACCAACATTTGCCCACCATCGTTCAGCACGGGATTGAAAAGTTCGGCGACGGACCCTGGGCCTTCATCGTACCTGCCAGTGTAAATACCTATTACAAACGGTGGTGGTGGCCCGAGGACGAGCAGCCCGGGGCCAACCACAATCCGGAGAATCCCCTTCCGTGGACGGGTGACTTCCTGGATGGTATGGGCAACAAAATCTCCCTTCACGCCTATGCCAACCCCGAGAGTCCTTCAGAAGCTGCCGGATTTCGGCTTGATCAGGTTCAATAAATCCGCAAACCAGGTTACCTTTGAATGCTGGCCCAGGGATGTCTTTGTACTGGAGAAAGGTGCAAAACAATTCACCGGCTGGCCACTCACTGTAAAACTTGATTAAATGCGAAGATATTTTTACCTGACCTTTATGTTATTGCTGGCTTTCAAAGTGGGCAGCAGTCAACCGTTCAGATTACAGTGAATGCCGATTCCGGGAAACGAGTGATATCGCCCTATATTTATGGGAAAAACAATGTATTGCCAAGCACATATTTGAATGATGGCTCAGATGACGAAGTGACCAGGGCAGTGGAAGCAGGGGCCCGTATGGTGAGGCAAAGCGGAGGGAACAACAGTACAAAATATAACTGGCGGCTAAAACTTTCGAGCCACCCGGACTGGTACAACAATGTGTATGGAAATAACTGGGATGCAGCGGCAAAAAATCTGACAGATAAAATGCCCGGCACCCAGGGAATGTGGTCCTTTCAATTGCTTGGCAAGGTGGCTGCCAATACAAATAATAATTTCCCCGATTGGGACTACAACCGGTCGCAATGGTGGGATGGTCGTCACCAGAATCTTGCCGGCGGTGGTGTTGTGAATCCGGCTGGGGGAAGTAAGGCCCTGGTTGAAGGGGATACAGAATTATACCTGACGGACTGGCCTGCCGATTCTACGGTGGCCATTCTTGATCATTGGTTTGGTGTCGACGGACTGGGCTACGATGCGGCATACTATCAGTACTGGAGCATGGATAACGAACCTGAAATATGGGCGGGTACCCACGATGATGTTATGAAGGAGCAGATACCTGCAGAGGAGTTTATGCAGCTGTATTTCAAAGTAGCCAAAGCGGCCCGTGCCAAATTTCCAGGGATTAAACTATCCGGTCCGGTACCGGCCAACGAATGGCAATGGTACCGATATGGTAGCGATGGAATTTCATACAATGGGAAGAAGTATTGCTGGCTGGAGTATTTTATCCTCAGGATTGCAGAAGAGGAAGAAGCAAGTGGGGTAAAATTGCTCGATGTACTCGATATTCATTATTATCCCGGTTCTTCCGATGCGGAACAGCTGGTGCAGTATCACCGGGTATTTTTTGACAGGTCGTACGTGTATCCTGAAGCCAATGGTGTGAAAACAGTACATGGGGGCTGGGACAGCAATGTAAATAAGGAATACATTTTTGGACGTTGTTCAGATTGGCTCACCCAATACATGGGAGCTGATCATGGGATTACATTTGGATTGACCGAATCGGGTATTAATTCCGGCGATGCCAATGTCCAGGCCTCATTTTATGCCTCGACCATGGGTGAATTCATGAGAAACGGGGTGGAAATATTCACCCCCTGGAGCTGGAAAACAGGCATGTGGGAAGCACTGCACCTTTTCGGCCGGTACAGTGAGGATTATTTTGTGGAAGCCGAATCGGAGGATGAAACCTATGTCTCGGCCTACCCTACCATCAACGCGACTTCCGACTCCATGACCATTTTTCTGATCAACCGTCACACCACCGCCACAAAGGACATTCATCTTGAAGTTCTCGATTTCAGCATAAAAGACGAGCCCATCCAGCTGTATACCCTGTCCGATTTGCCCGCAAACGAAACTTTCATTTCGCACACGGAGAATGCATTAAAAACCAAACAACTGAACCTTACTGATATTCATTCTTCGATCCAGCTTGAGCCGCTTTCCATCAATGCACTTGTTTTAGCTGCTGCTCCGGCATCCTTACGCCATCAAAGCTCCTTGCAAACAGTGCTTACAGTTTATCCCAACCCGACCAGTGAATGGCTCAATATCGAATACAATGTGGAGAAAACAGGTGAAGTAAAAATCGAATTATACAACGGGAAGGGGCAAAAAATATCGACCCTTTTCAATGGGAAATCTTCAGCGGGCAGGAACCATTTCCAGGCCAATGTATCGGAATATCCCTCAGGTCTGTATTTGATTGCCCTTCGTTTCGATAATGATTATAAAACCAGGACATTCATTCTGGACAAATAGAAATATCAGTTTTTACCGATCATTCATATAGTTCTATTGCATGCACCTGGGCTGCAAACGGATTTGTTATAGCCACCTGCTGGGATTTCCAAGGTGGTGCGATACATTCAAGACACCAGTGTCCTCCTTTCAGAACCGCATGGGGGGTCATCTCAAAGGAGTGGCCCTGACCGCATGTCCATGGGACTTTCTGATGCATCTCTCCGCTCCAGCTGTCACCCGACAGTGATCCGCCCCGAAACTGTGCTGCCTTCTGCAAATCCGAAATATCCAGTACTTTTTTTGATTCATCATACCCATGGTCCAGGCGCTGGTGGGCTAGATTGTGATCAATGGAAGGCAGGGGATCATCCCAGCCCCCGATGGATTGTTGCGCTTCGGGTGAACCGAAAAAGGCCTTGATCCTGTCTGCATCCCCATCTTTGATCCAGCGCATGGTTCCCTCCTGTTTTAAAGTCAGCTTTTTCAATTGGCCATAAGCAATCTTCTGTACCAGCCACCTGTATGGAGGAATATGCTTGCTGTACCAGGCTGAAATCTTCAGGTACCAGGGTAACCTGGACCACACCTCGCGGTAATAATCTTCCAGGGTCTGGCCCCCTTCCCAATGGTGCAGGTACGCGTTCAGCGTACCCGAATCCTCATAAAACATCATATGGAAATTCTTCAGGGCAAACCAGCTCCGCTCCATGACTTTCCTGTAATTCATGCCCAGCATGGTGTATATGCGATCCAGAAACTGAAGAAAAGTAGTCCTGCACATGGGTCCCCCCGAAATGTTGTAATATCCTCTCCAGAAATCAGAATCACCCGGCACTTCCAGGCAGTTCACCAACACTCTTCCGGCATCCCTTGCAGTGATATTTTCCATAAATGAATGCACAGGCTGGTGGAACATGATGGGGTCCGTAAGACCAAACAGACCGGGGATCATGATAAAGGTCTGCCTCAGGGAAACCCTGTGCCTGATGCGGGATTGCATCACCGTCAGTTCCCCTTTGATCTTGGTCAGTGCATAATGATCATACACACTGGGAATGATGGGATCTCCCGTTCTGCCCACATGCACATCGGGAAGCCTGTCGCCGTATTCTGCCACAGAACCGATGTAGACCAGCCTGATGTGCTCAGGATTCTCCGCCTCGATGGCCTCAACAATATTTTTGACGCCCAGGTAATTGACTTCGTGTGCCATTTCGGGATCCCGGTCCGCTGCAGGTGAGATAAAGGCCATGGGAGAAAGGCAGATGTTTATTCCTTTGCATGCTTCGGTCACATCCGCCCTGTTCCGCACATCTCCCCAGACAATCTTTAAGCGCTTCCCTTCTGCAAGTCCCGCTCCTTTGAACGGGTGAATGCCCTCTTCCTTTTCATACCTGCTGAACTGCCGCTTGACCTTTTCCAGGGGCTGAAGTAGCAGCACCAGATCATACCGCTCTCTTTGTTCCCAAAGCAACTTAAAAGCCTCGAATCCCATGGATCCCGACGCCCCCGTCAACAAAACCCGCTCTTTTCCCTGCGCCCATCCCCATTATCCATTATCTATTAATATCCATTCTACCACTTACCTATTTCAGTCCCAGCTCTTTTCCATCTTCCAGCAATCTGATGGATTCTTCAATACGTTTTCTTACAGTTTCAGGGCGTTTGGCAAAGTTGATCCAGATGTTATACTGCTTCCGGCTCCTCTCTTTTAACCCGAAATAGTGATCCCGGGCCTTCGGATTGGATTGAAAGGCAAGAAGCAGGGCACCGGGCAGTGAATCATCCACCTCCGGGGGGGTGATCCCCTTGTCCCACATGCCATTCTCTTTGGCCACCTCAATGGTCTTTAATCCGGATGGCTTCATCCTTCCTTCCCTTCTCAGCCATTCCACCCTTCTCTTGTTGTTCTCCGACCAGGTACTGGAGGGTTTGCGGGGCGTGAACTTCCGCATATATTCCTTTTCGTCGATCTTCTTCAGCAGGCTGTCCACCCATCCGTAACAGAGTGCCTCATCCAGGGCCATCTGATAGTCGAAAGGCACGGCCCCATTTCGCTTCTTCAGGAACACCAGCCAAACAACATCTTCCTTGTTCTGGTTCTTTTCCAGCCACCCGGCCCATGCCTCAATGCTGGCTACCCTGAGCTGGTTTTTAATGTCCCCCTTACTCATCACTTAAACCTTTCCGGATGTGAAAATTCTTCAATGCTGTGCGGGCGACTACCTGGATCCAGATCCATCCGTTCACGATCAGGATCAGAAGCCAGATGATAACAGAGATGAAGGATGCGCCTGTATGTGCACTTAACAGGGAGGGAAGTGTGGCGATGACTGCAGCTCCGAATCCGATCAGAATGCCCGCATACAAAAGGATCATATACTCCCGGGTGATCAGTTTCCTGATCCTTTTCTTTCCGTAACCCACAGCCATCAGCAGCGCAATCTCCTGCCGCCGTTCCAGAACGCTCCGGGATAAGACCACCACCAGTCCGAATGTGCCAACCAGCAATCCCAGGGCACCCATCACAAGAAATATGGAAAGATAAGCATTGGTCACAGAGTTGAACTCGGCCAGCCGTTCGGATGCCAGCTGCATATCCCATCCCAGATCGCGGAAAGCACTGCTGAGCTCGGATTTGATTTGTGTGGTATCTGATCGTTCGCCTTCCACCAGGAATACCTGTGTTCCGCTGCTTCCGGGGAATTGCTCAAGGAAGCGTTCATTGTCAATGATCACATTGCCCTGGAACAGGGATGGGGCCAATCCGCCGATCAGCAAAAGCTCCATGGATCCACCGTTGGCATTGGTGTAAAACAAGGTGTCTCCCACGCTTAATCCCAATCCCCATTTGATTACCGTTTCATCGGCTATGGCCGGGATAAGGCCTCCCGGCAACTCCTGCTGAAGCGAGCTCCAGGGATTCGTTTCATCCAGGTATGCTGTGCGGGTCACAAACGAAAACCTGCCTTCCAGGCTTCCGGATTCAACACCCAGTACCTGTGGATTTACAATTTTATTGAGATTCAAACAGCTGGCATCATCCCCGTCAGCTTTTCGCAACTGCACAAAAGAGCTTCCTTCGCCCAGCCCGATCTCGTTCTTTACTGCCGTATTGTTGAGCTGTTGCAGCACAGGGATGGTGGATTCGGCATAATACAAAAATCCACCGCTTCCGCTGCCAGGATCCTCCGAATTCGAAAAGAGGTCCTTCCTGTTGCTTCCCGTGGAGATCACCAGGAAAGCTCCAATGGCAAACAGGATCACAATGCTCATGCTGCGGGTCCTGTTTCTTGTGGCATTTTTCCAGCTGAGCACCGGAAGATCGAACCGTGCTCCGGAAGGTTTTTGCTTTAAAGACAGAAACCAGGATACAGCAAAAACTGAACCCAGTAACAACAATCCCCCTGCCGAAAAGAATACGGGAATATTGATCACTTCCAGGCTGGCCAGTTGCGACGCGATCAGGATCACAGCCACAGAAAAACTGACGATGGCAACACCCCCTGAAAGCCTGCTGGCTCCTGATCCGCCCCGGTTTTTCACCTTCTTTATTCTCTTTTTATGACTGCTTACCTGCCGCTGTAATTTCCTTCTCAAGGGGAACCAGAGGGCCAGAATGGCGATCAGTATGGTCAGGATCCATCCCATAGCCAGGGTGGTCGCCCGGATATCCACATGCATCATCTCCGTCCGCACCACATCCCTCCAGACGCCATTGAGGGCCTGGAAAACCAGCCGGTTATAGACCACCGCCAGCATCAGGCCTGATAATGATCCAATCACCGAAACAAGCAGTGCTTCCAGGAAAATGATCCGCCTGATCTTTTTTGCCGGGATCCCCAAAACCACCATGGTCTTCAACTGATCCTCCCTGCTCTCCAGGTTCAGCAGAAAAAGCAGAACCGTCAGGAGAATACCTGCAAGCAGAAGAAAGAAACTGAGGCCTGCAAAAAGCTCGCTGAAATCCACCCCGTTCCCTGCAGCATCATATCCCCTGGCCCGGGTTGATTCAATGGTAAAACCAAGCATGGCCGGTTCAATCAGTTCCAGAAGTGCTGCTTCAAGTGCTTCCGGGTTTTCCATGCGATACCTGAATGCCGTAAACGTGCCAAAGCGGTTGGTCCATAACTCCCGTCCCTTCGAAGCGGAGACAAAGGCCTTGGGTATCCCGCCAAAAGCATCCCAGTAATCCTCATCCTTATCCCTGATGCTCTCCAGTTCAATGGGTACTCCCGTATCCCAGTCCCTGCAATTCCCCGCATCAGAAAGGCCTGGCAGATCAGGCATCAGCTTCCTGTCGCCGAACCTGCCCTCCATGGGAACCACACTCTTCACCACAAACCTTGCAGAAACCTGGTTCAGTTCACGCAGTGGCCCAACTTCAAAATAGGTCATTTGAATGGTATCCCCCTCTCCGGCCCCCAGGTCATCAGCCAGCCAGGTAGAGATGATCATCTCATGGGGTCTGAGCCAGCTGTCAGGCAGTGTTGATACAAAGGAGTAGGGTGTAGACCGATCTGCTGAAGAAAGGGAATTCACAAAATAGGTCACGATCCCCTCCCCCTCACCGGGAATTTTTGAAAGTGCATCCGACACAGCCTCATCGATAAATACCCTGTGACTGCTTACCTCCACCTGCTGCGACTCCTCCAGGAAGGTGAGCTTCAATCCCGCATCCGCTGCAGAAAACTGTTCATTGACCACCTGCATAAGCCCATCTGCATCAAAGCTTGTCCCGGCATTGAACAGGATCACATTGGCCCGCCCTTCAAAATCCATTACTTTCTGAAGCCGCGATTGGGCGATGAATACATTAAATGGCGCTGTCTGGGAAACTTTCAGATTGAAACGCCCCATCTGGTCTTCAAAGGCAATACTTCCAATGGTGGCCCTGAGGGAAATCACACTTTCGGCGTCTGAAACAAAGGGGGCATTGCTGGGGATCAGGCTGGCCTTTTCAATCCTTAGCAGAATTTCATCCCCCACACCCACATTCAAACGACTGGCCAGGTTGCTGCTGATCGCAATGGTATCGCCCGTCAGGGTTTTATAAAAATCACCTGTCCCCGCAAGTGCATCAAATGTTTGATCCACTCCCAAAACCTGGATGTGATTGAGCCGGATCTGGCCACCACCAGAAGTGGCGCTGCCTTCCTGCAACAGTACCGATGAGACAGGCACCTGCAGTTGTTTTTCCACCTTTTCAAGCAATTCGGTGGTAAAATACCGGTCACCGGCTTTCATCACATGGGTCACTTCCCCCAGCCGCTGCTCGACGATCAGGTTCAGGCTGTATTTCACCGAATCCCCAACCATCAATGCACCTGTAATCACTGCGCCACTGATGGCAATTCCCACTGCCAGAAGCAGGTTCTTCTTCCAGTAATGGGTGAGGCTCTTGAATATCAGTCTGGCCTGCTTTCAAATCACTTGCAGTTTTCCATGTTGCAATTCCATGGTCTTCCCCATCCTTCCGGCCAGATCGGCCGAATGGGTAACCACCAAAAGGGTAAGCCCATCCTCCCTGTTCAGGTCAAGAAGCAATTGGGCCATGTCCCCCACATTATCCCGGTCGAGTGCCCCGGTGGGTTCATCGGCCAGCAAGAGGGAGGGTGCATTGATCATGGCCCTGACAACCGCAGCCCGCTGACACTCTCCCCCGGATAGCTTTGCGGGCAGTTTGTCCCTGTATTCCCAGATCCCTACGCTTTTCATCAGGCCCTCGGCTCGTTGGGATTTTTCTTTCCCACCTGAGCGCTCCGTAAGTGTGGGAACCAAAATATTTTCCAGCAGGGTACACTGGGGCAGCAGGTGGTGAAACTGGAAGACAAAACCAATCTGTTTGTTCCTGAAATGGTCCATCTCCCCTGAAGACAAGCCGGTTATTTTCTGCCCCTTAAACAGAACCTCACCCTGGTCGGGATGGTCCAGTCCCCCGATGATATTCAGCAGGGTGGTTTTGCCCGATCCGGATGGTCCGAGAATAGCAATACGCTCCCCCTGTTCCACATCCATTGAAAGGTCTTCAAGTACACGGCGATGGGATGGGTTTTCCGGATCTCCATATCCTTTGGTGATGTTCTTCAGCGACAAAAGCATGTTGCGTAGGTTTTAAATTTTTTCTGAAGGCTCGTATTTGCTCTCCTGGATGGCTTTTTCATATACCTCAATCATTCGCTCGGCCTGCACATCGATATGAAAATGCTTTTTAACTCCCTGCACTCCTTTATTGCTTAACAGATAATGCATATCCGGATCTTTCAGCAAGCTTTCCAGGGATTCAGCCAATGCTTCTGGCGTATTGTTGTCATATATCAAACCCCCGCCTGTAAGACCAATAATTTCAGGAAATGCTCCCAGGGCGGGCTGCACAACGGGCACTCCCGATACCATGCATTCCAGGAGATAAATCCCAAAAGCCTCTCCATTCCGTACCGGAACCGAAACCATGGTCACCTTATCCAGGAACTCCCTCAATCCCTCTTCCTCGAACTCCTCATGAAAATCCACCTGGTCCATCACACCGTTCTCTCTGAGCTTTTTCTTTATCTCATGCAGGTACTTCCGGTCATCCCCGGTTGAACCGCCTGTCAGGACCAGGCCCACATCTTCAAATTCCTTTTTCTTTTTCAGGATCAGAAATGCATCCACAAGGATATCCATGCCGTTTTCGTGGCACATGCGGGATACATAGCCAATATTCCGGCCTTTTTCCGAGACAGGTTTGAACTGGTAATCGGCCGGATCCACACCAATGTGAACGGTTTGAAGTTTCTCTTCAGGAATCTCCATACTTTTTTTCATAACCTCCGAATAGAAGTTACTTACCGGGATGAATGCACTCACATGTTCGGCCTTCCGGGACATCAGCTTCCAGACACTCTCCCTGGCTGAGGGTTTCATCACATCCACCCACACATCTTCATCCTGAAGGGAGCAGATCACGGGAACATGAAGCCGGCTGGACAATTGTTGTGCCAGTCCGAGCAACAATGCATTGGAGAGATGGATCACATCGGGATCACAATGCTCAACCATCCAGTCCACCATCCGGTCCAGTTCCTCCTTTTGCTGTCCCTCCTCCCCCAGGAGCATGGAGACGGTCATCTCCTCCAGCCCTTTGGCCCTGGTAGAACCGGCAAAACGTGAGGCCAGTTTAAGCATGGGCTTGGAGTTCAAGGCCTTATCCACCCAACCCGGTGCTTTCCTGAATATGGGAAAGAGCTGTTTCAAATAGATACTGATGGCCCCGTAAAACACAGGGACCTCTCTGTTCAAATCATGCTCGTCTGCAAAAAGCGGAAGGTACATGGGAATCTTTCTTACCAGGTGGTCTGACTTCCTCATGGCTTCCACATACTTGGCATCCCGCAGACAATTACCGCAGTAAAAACTCCCTCCCGATCCCGGGATAATATGCATGATCTTCATAATTCTATTTTTTTCCAAAACAATACAATCTTCCATCGTCTCCGGCCACATACAGTCGCCCACCGGCCACCGCCGGATTTCCATGAATGGCTGTTCCCAGTTCATAACTCCACATGGCTTTCCCCGATCCCTTGTCCAGGAGGAACAGATCCCCCCTCATATTGGCTACCAGCAAACGCTTGCCAATGATCACCGGTGAAGCATCCACACGGCTTCCCGTATTATATTTCCAAACCAATGTCCCATCCTTTTTGTTCAGACAATAGATGAACTTGTCCCGGTTCCCGATATAGACAAAATCGTCCTCAACGGCAGGTGACCCGATAAATGGCAGATTGGCATCCTTGTTTTCAAACTTCCAGCTCACCCGTTTCTCCTTCAGGTCTACCGCCGAAAACCGACCGTCATAATCACCCACAAAGGCAAAATCGCCATCAATACATGCCGAACTGGCCACATAGGTGGAGATCTCCAGGCTGGACTGAACTTCACCATTCCCGGCCTTCACCAGATGAATATATCCGTCACACCCACCGAATACTGCCATCCCTTTGTACAGCGCGCAGGTGCCGTTGATATAATTATAGGTTTCATATTTCCACAAGCCCTCCCCCGTTTCAGGATCGACCCCGTGCAGGTAGTAGTCATAACTACCCACCATAATCACGCTCTTCCCACCCGAACTGTAGTAAGTTGGTGCGCCCATGATCTGGTTCTCAGTCCTGTAGGTCCACCGGATATTCCCGGTCTCCAGGTCAATGGCATACAGTGCACCATCCAGGTTGCCGGCATACACCATGTCACCCACAATCAGCGCAGGAGCCTCGATGCTGTTATCCGTAATAATTTTCCATTTGAGGGTACCGTCGGCATTGATCCCGAACAGCTGCCCGCTCACGGTACCCACCACAATCACTCCATGGCAGGTCACCGGAGCGGCCTTGATGCCATCCTGCGTAGAGAAAGTCCACAGCAGGGCAGGATTCTCCGGAACGGTCGAATGACTCACCCCGGTCAGCTGCGCATCTCCCCTGAAGTTGCCCCAGCAGTTTGCAGTCCTGGGCCGATAAAACCGACAAAGACAAAACGACCATCATTAAGGCACAGTTGTTATGATCATTCACGTTTCATTTTCATATTAATCCTTTCTTTTCCGGCTGATTGCTCCGGTGGGGCAGGCCTCAGCCACCTCCAAAGCTGTTTTGCTCAGGCCTCTGCCCAGGCTCTCATTGAAGGGTATGTCCACTACTACCTCAAATCCCCTGCCAACAAAGGTAAATCCAAATTCTTCCCGCTGTTTTTCAGTGATCCGGACACAGATCCCACACTTGATGCATTTGGAAGGTTCGTAGATCACCAGGTCATGCTGGTCCACTTTCCGGCATACGGCCCGCTGCTCAGATTTAAATCTCTTCTGGTCGGCACCATACAGATCCGAATAGATCCGAAGGCTGCAGTTCTCAAGATCGCGGCAGTCACAGTGCAGGCAGCGTGCAGCCTCTTCCATCACCTGTTCCCTGGTAAGTCCGTCTGCCAGCACTTCTGGCTCCAGGCGGGGACCTGGTTTGGACTCCTTTAGATATTCACCAAACTCCTCGGGAAGCAACTTACCAAAGCGGGAATTGAACCTGAATTTCTCCCCGGTTGGAATATCCCCCCGAAGGAACTGGTCCACGCTAAAGGCCACTTCTTTTCCCTGTCCCAGTGCCCGGATGGCCATGCGGGAAGGCTTCAGTGCGCTTCCCACCACAAAAATGTGGGACTCCGCCACCCGGTAGGATGATTCATCTGCCTCTACTCCTTTGGAATGCATGGGCAATCCCCATGCTGCCACACCACTATCTCCCTTTCCCACAGCCACAACCACAGCATCGCTTTTTGCAGAGATTTTTTTAAACTGGCAGCATCAACTGAAGATCCAGGTTGAAAGACAACACCCGCCTGCCGTATAAGTTCTATCTCTTCCTGCAGCACTTTGGCAGGAAGGACTCTTCTTCTACCTCTTTGCTCAGGCTGCCACCCGCTTTTTCATTCCGGTCCACGAGGGCAATGCTGTGTCCTTTTAAGGCCAGGTGCCAGGCGGCTGCCAGTCCAGCAGGACCGGCTCCGATCACCGTAATTCTCTTACCGGTAGCCTTTTCCATGGGTGGCATCCAGGATTTTTCCAATCCAAGATCACAATCGCCTGCAAACCTTTTCAACAGGCAGATGGACACCGCTTCATCTATGGATTTCCTCCTGCAGGCACCCTCACAGGGCGCCGGGCAGATCCGGCCAAGAACGGAAGGCAAAGCAATATCTTTCTTCACCACCTTCAGGGCCTCTTCAAATTCACCCCTGGCCAGCAGGCGGTTCATGAGCGGGATATCCATATGGGCCGGACAGGTAAGCTGGCAGGGGGCCTCACAATCGCCCACATGCTCACTTAAAAGCAGTTCCAATGATGTTTTCCTGGCCTCTCGTACCTCGTCATCTCCGCTGATGATGTCCATACCCTCCTCCACTTCAAGGGAGCAGGAAGGTAGTAGCTTCCCGGTTTTCCGGTCTTTGACCACACAGACCATGCATGAAGTAAAATGGCTTCCCCCGCCAGGTAACACATGGAAGGCACATCGGTTCCTGACTCCCTGATCACTTCCATCAGCACGGCACCTTTCTTTGCCTCAACCTCCCTGTTATCGATCTTCAGTTTTATCATGGCGCTTCTATCTGGTGATCACTGCATTTTCCGGACAAACCTGCCTGCAGCCGTCACATTTTATACACAGCTTCATTATCCACCTCATGCTTTTCATGGGGTTTGAAAGCAATGGCATCCACCGGACAATCCTGGGCACAAAGGGTGCAGCCGATGCAATCATCGGTAATCTCATATTTTATCAGCTCCTTGCATTTGCCTGCAGGACATTCGCCCCTGATGTGGGCTTCATACTCATCCCTGAAATATTCCAGGGTGGAGAGGATGGGATTGGGAGCCGTACCGCAAAGGGCGCACAGACTTCCCTTTTTTGTCCATTGGGCCAGTTCCTCCAGTTTCTCCAGGTCGTTCTCCGTCCCCTTCCCGGCTGTGATTTTCTCCAGGATCTCCAGCATTCTTTTGGTCCCAATGCGTCCAAAGCTGCATTTCCCACAGGCTTCATTCTGGGTAAAAGTCAGGAAATACCTGGCAATATCCACCATGCAATCGGTGTCATCCAAAACCACCAGTCCCCCGGAACCCATCATGGCTCCCACTTCCTTCAGGGACTCAAAATCGATGGGTGTATCGGATTTCCAGGAGGGTACACATCCTCCCGAGGGTCCGCCAATCTGCACTGCTTTAAATGTCCTTCCGGCGGACACTCCCCCGCCAATCTCTTCCACCACCTCCTTGATGGTCATTCCCATGGGCACTTCAATGAGTCCCCCGCGGGCCACTTTTCCTGCCAGGGCAAACACTTTGGTCCCCTTGAAGATTCAGTTCCGATCCGGTTAAAAGCCGCGGCCCTGTTTTTCAATATATAGGCGATCTGTGCAAAGGTTTCTGTATTGTTCACCAGGGTGGGTTTTCCCCACAATCCTTTCACGGCGGGGAAGGGAGGACGGATCCTCGGAAATCCCCTTTTCCCCTCAATGGATTCCATCAGTGCAGTCTCCTCACCACACACAAAGGCTCCTGCTCCCTGGTAAACAGAAAGATCAAAATCAAATCCGCTTCCCAGAATGTCATTGCCCAGGAACCCTTCCTCCCTGCATATCTCCATGGCCTGCTGGATCCGGTTCACTGCCAGTGGATACTCGGCCCTGATGTACAGAATTCCTTCCGTGGCCCCCACCGCATAGCCAGCAGCAACCATTCCTTCAATGATCCGGTAGGGATAGGATTCCAGGAACATCCGGTCCATAAAGGCTCCCGGATCACCTTCATCCCCGTTACAGATGATGTATTTTGTTTCACTTCTGGATCAGCCACCAGCTTCCATTTCTTTCCAGTGGGAAATCCGCCACCTCCCCTGCCCCGGATTCCGCTTTCAATAATTTCATCCACTACCTGTTGGGGTGACATCTCCTTCAGCACCCTCGCAAGACCCCTGAATCCGTTCCGGCTCCTTATACTCCTCCACATCAATGGGATTGATGATCCCCCTGAATTCGGTGGCCATGGGAACCTGCTTGTCCAGGAATAGCGAAACATGCTTTTCCCTTACATCCAGGGAATAGCGATCCACACCCATGCCACCGGCTGTCATCCCGGATGGTATCTGCCAGCCTGAGAAATTTGCCTGAGATCCTTTTCAGCAATCCATCAGGCTGAAAATGTTGTTCTACGATCTGCTCCACATCAGCTGCCTTCACCTTTGAATAAAGCGTGGTCTCCCCTTCCGTGGGAACAATCTCCACCAGGGGTACCTGGTGACACATCCCCACACATCCCACATGCTTCAGTCTTCACATTCAGTCCTTTCCTGTCGATGGTATCCTTCACGGCATCCCTGATCTCATCACTTCCACTGGCCACACAGCACGATCCCAGCCCAATCCTGATCTCTCCCTTCACTTCTCTGCCATCGGCATGTCCTGAACCTCTTCTTGCCAGCATCTCCCTTCTGGCTTTCAAAATCCTTCAGCACCGAGGCCACCTTCGAGTGTGCTCACATGTCCGTAGGTAACCTGGTCGATCTGCACCACCGGGGCAAGGGTACAACAACCCAGGCAGTTGACTTTTTCAATGGTATATTTTCCCGATGCGGTGGTATCTTCATCCTTCTCCAGACCAAGTTCCCGCTTCATGGCATCATACACCTGTTCGGCACCTTTCACATGACAGGCAGTTCCCACACACACCTTGATCATATGCTGTTCCTGCCGGGGTAAAACTGAACTGGGAATAGAAACTGGCCACACCCACGATCTGTCCGGGAGTGATATCGGAGATTTCGCATACCCTTCTCAGGGCCTCCTCGGGAAGGTAATTATACTTCTCCTGGATGGCCTGAAGAATCGGAATCACCGAACGCTGCTGCGTCCCCAGCTCCTCCACTATCCCATCTATATCCCTTATTTCAATCTCCACTCTATCTCTTTCTTTTACCTTTTCCCTATCCATTTTCCTGATACTATTACTATTACTGATACTGGGCACTAGTACTCAGTCACTACTTCCCAATACAATACAGATTTTTCGTCCCCCTCAGATAAATCACTCCATCTGCAAACACAGGAAGTGCAAATCCTCCTTCTCCCAGTTCCGGCTCTGCCATCAACGGTCCCGGTCCTGTCTGCTTTAATAATATGCATGGTTCCTCCCATATCGATAATATAGAGCTTCCCATCTGCAATCATGGGAGAAGAATAGAACCTTCACCAAATTCCTTTTCCCACTGTTTCTCACCCGTTTTTGCATCATAACAGACCAGTACTCCATAGCTGGTTGCCACGTAGAGCAAGCCATTATATGCTACCGGACTGGCGCTTCTGCCAGGTATTCATCATCTTCCCAGGTAAATGCTGCACCTGGCTTTGGGTTCAACAGCCACCAGCCTGGCATATTCATTGGTGGCAAAGACCAGTCCGTCATCATAAGCAATGGAAGGCGCTACCTCGCCCATCATGGCCTCCACTTTCCAGACCTCGGCACCGGTTTCCAGATCATGTCCCGAAACATAGGGATCGGAAGTGGTAACCACCTGGATCTTTCCATCCACCTCAATAAGTGCAGGAGAGGCCCAGGAAATGTTAACAGGCCGTTCCACATCCCAGATGGTTTCACCGGTGGCAGTATTCAAGTGCCAGCATCCGTCCCCTTTGATTGGTATCATACTGAACCACCAGTTTGTTCCCCCAGACCTGAAGGGAGGAGGAGTGGCCGTAATGGTTGTTGGGTACTCCCAGGTTCCTTCCCCAGATCTTTTTTCCATCCAGATCGAATGCGATCACATCGCCGGTGGCAAAAATGGCATAGACCCGCTTCCCATCCACCGCCATGGTGGGTGCAGCCAGTCCTGTATCATCGGTCACCCGGGGTGGTGTGCCGGAGATCCGGGAATGTCCTTTACCTCCTGCTCCCAGAGAAGCTGTCCGGTATTGCGGTTATAACAGGCCACCATCCTGGCACTGTTGTCCCCGCCCGAAACAAAAAGCTTATCACCCCAGATCACCGGTGAATTGTACCCCGGTTTGGACAGGGCCACTTTCCATTTCACATTCTCGACCTGTAGGATCCATTCCAGCTTTCAGGAATGTTCTTATGGTAGGAAACTCCCAATCCCATGTATCCCCTGAAGGTGGCATGGTTCTTTTTGAAATCCTCCCTGTTGAATCCGTTGATCAGCCGGTGCGCTGCTGTGTTGGTTTTTCTGCTGGTTCGTCCTCAGCTGACTTCGATGCAGCGCTCCGCCTGACAGTCTGGTTCCTGAACGGTGCTCTTCAAGCGCCGGACGCATGCTCTCCGTGGAAATACTTCGATCACCTCCACCTGCTCTCCTTCACGGCCGGAGTTTCACCAACTGCCATTTTACCTCGAACTCCTTCAGATAATCATTGCTCAGGTAAGCAGCCACCAGGGCCAATCCCAGAATCAGTCCCCCGGTAAGGAACAACCAGTACTGGGCATTGGCCCTGGCTTTAGCAGCTCTTCGGTATTCTCTTCGGGTAGACTCGATCTGGCCCTGAGATCAGTATAGATCTTCAGCGAAACAGCCAGGATAATACCCCCGAACAGCAGCAGCCATGTGCCGGTTTTCACCTGCCACCGGCTGGTAAAATATGCTTTCCGTGCCAGCAGGTCAAAACTGCGGATCTCTTCTTTAAGTTCCTCATTGTTGGGTTCCTGGGACAAGGCGGCTCACCAGCGCCTCGATGGTTGTGCTTTCCAGGGGCTCATGCTGCTTCATGTGCCAGAAATTCAGGATGAGCAGCAGTGCCACCACAGCACAGAAGATCCCGGACACCAGGGCCACCCTGTAAGCCAGTTTTATTTTACTTTCTTGATCCATATCTATTTCATTATTTACATTTCTTTTTTCACTAATACTTTGCACTGAGCACTAAGTACTGAGCACTGATGCACTATGCACTTTTTCCACCGGACAATAATCCATACATCTTCCGCAGGAGAAACAATCTCCCCTGTGTGGTTCATAATCCTCCCTCCTCCGGAACACCACCTGGTTCATCAGCGTGATCCCCAGTGCCAGCCCGATAAAACCTCCCAGAGCCCAGCCTCCTTTTTTAAATTTGTTCCTGATCACCGATGCCTCTTCAACCAGTTGTTCAAAGGTCTCCCCCGATTCAAGGAAAGCCTGGATATCCAGGTTCTCCTCATCTTCCCTCAGTTCAGGATTGCTGATCATCAACTCGGCCAGGTAGACATCGGGATGCACCCTGCTCAGGAAGACATGTGACTTTGAACCGATCCATCCCCCAGCCAGGGCCAGCAGTGGAATCAGTCCCACGTAAAGGATAAACCTTCTCAGATTCTTCCTGGATACCTCTGGGTGTCCTGTATTCCTTGTCCACCGGCACCTCGAATGGCATCGAAAGGACAGGAATCTTTGCACAGTTTACATTTGATACACTCCGAAGGTGTGATGCTCAGGTGCCACCTGGAAAACTTGGACATCCAGCCCAGCAATACACCATAGGGACAGAAAACCCTGCAATAGGGCCGGGCATAAAACATCCCCAGCAAAAGAAAAGTGATGCCCAGGAAAATCATCAGAAAGGGTCCATCCATTCTGAATATCCCCACAAAGGGATCGTACCGGCAGATAATAAAATCACTTCCCGTGGCAGCCAGCAAGAACCGAAAATCCCAGGTAGATAACCGGAATAAATCCCAGGGTCTTTCTGATCCAGCTGGGAATGGAAATGGGATTGATCACCAGCAGGTCCTGGATGGCCCCCAGGGGACAGGCCGCAGCGCAGAAGGTTCGGCCAAAGAACAGGGCAAACAGCAGGGGAAGCAGGAAGAACAGCAGTGCTGTCAGTGAGATGGCATAGGCGGGATCAAATATGGAGAGGGCCACATTCTGGATGGCCCCGATGGAACAGATACAGCCATCGCGGTAAAATCCAAAATAGATCAGCGAGAACATGGAAAGCCAGAGCAGTCCATCTCCTGGACCGTTTCCTGATGGCCAGCCAGGAAGCCAGGGAGAGAACTGCCAGCAATACAAATACATCAAAATACTCCAGTGCCACAGTCCTGGGCTCGGGTGTGGTTGGACTGGGCTGCACATAGCCCGAATCAAATTCGGGTTTCGGGAAGCGCTGCTGGGAATAAACCTGGCTTCCGGCCAGGAGGAGCAGCAGGAAAAGAACAAGGATACGTGTGGGGTTTATCTGTACCATATCAGCCTTCCTCCTCCCTTGTAAAGTTCCCTTTAATCATATACGGTTGTGAAGCCGGGTACCCTGCTGATGGCCTCCGAGGGACAATTGGTGGCGATGGAGCACTGGTTACAGTTCAGACAGAGGTCATGCCTGATCTGCAGGTGCAGGGATCCGTTTCCAAAGGCCGAGCAGCCTTTCACACATTTGGCACAACCAATGCACAAGTTCTTCATCGATGATATATTCAAAATAGGGTTCCTCAATGAATTTCCGCTGGATGGCAGCAGTTGGACATAGCTGGTTCTCTGCACCGGTCTGAAGTTTGGCTCCCGGCTTGAAATAACCACCGCACAGATCACAGTAACCACAAAGGTCATAGGCATGAACACATTTGACTGCCGATTCGGCTTTCACACACTCGGTGGCACAGCGACCGCACTGGGTGCATTTGAAAGGATCGATCTGCCAGACATATTCCTTTCCCTCCTTTGACCGGGCCAGGGAAAGCGCTCCTGTACCGACCACGGTGAGTCCCAGGGTCAGCCTTACCCCGTTATTGATAAAGTCTCGCCTGTTGTATGCCTTATCCTTTTTCATTCTCTCGTTCCTTTTCAGCATCATGGAAGCCTGCAATCCCTAAGGATCCGGCAACTCCTGCACTGTGAATTCAATCCACACTCCTGAGACATGGAGACCTGCTTCCTGGAAACCAGAACTCCGGTCACCAGGGCCATGGCTCCCAAAAGCCCTCCGCGTGTCAAACCATATAAAAATTTCCTTCTATTCATCTTTTCCCGGTTCAAATATTCTGATCAGATTGCGGTCAAAATCCAGCGCATACACCACCTGTTGTGCATCCACACAAACATCCGGGGCCTTGCCCTCTTCCTTGAAGAGAGCGGGAGGTGCAACCACACTTTTCAGCCTGCCTGACTGGTCATAGATCTTGATCCGCACAAGCCCCTTTTCACTGGTCACGAAGGACCCATCCTCCATGACCGTAATCCTTGCCGGATTGCAGCAACCCAGAAATCCATCAATCTCGAAAGAGGCATTCTCCCAGAATCCCCTCATCCTGCCGTCATCACTATAGTTCTCAACAGCATGTTTGCCCGGGTTGACCACCCACAACTCGCCATAGCTGTTCACAGCCAGATCGAAATTTGCACTGGGTACAATAAAACCATGTCCGGCTTCGCTCTCCGATTTCCCTTCAAATTCCCCAAGCCGTTCACCCTCGCTGTTATAGATTACCACTTTACGGTTTCCTGCATCAGCCACATAAACCTTGGTACCATTCCCTGTCATGTTGGTGATCACAGCGCGCTCGCCCAGGTCCTCCCATTTTCCCAGCAGATTGCCGTCCAGGTCATACCTGGCCACAAAGGAGTTGTATCCGATATAAAGCTGATCGTTTTCCACATGCAGACAAACGGGTAAGGGAAGAATGTCAAACCCGCCTTCCACGGTACCGTCAGGAAGCACAATGACCAGCGAGGAATCGCCCACAATATACAGCCTGTTGTTGTGATAATCCATGGCGTTTGCAGTAAGGGATCCAAGAGAAAGATTGCGTGTTTCCCTGTGAGAGATCAATTCAGGATCCACCACCTTGTACTGTCCTACTTCCAGTGCATAGGGATTTGCGCCCCTTCGATCGGGACGGTTGTTCATAAAGTCCACCGCGATCACTGCAATGATCAATGCAAGGATCACAAGCACCACGATGGTCAGACTTCTCTTCTTCATTTCGGTCAGCTTAGATCGTTTTTATCTCATCCTTTCAACAGCCATATCAAGGCATACCATCGTTTTAGAGTCCCGCATCACCAGGTAACCGTCGGCCACGGCCAGCGGCCCCCATGCATCATGTCCTTCCAGCACCCGGTAACTATCCAGTTCAATATACTCCCTGGTACTGGGACTGGCGATGGTCAGGGTTCCGTCGTCGCTCACAATAAAGAGTTTATCATCGGCAATCATATAGGGTCCCAGTCCGAATCTTTTTTCCGGGCCACTTGACCAGACCACTTTGGTAAAATCATCCGGATGGACACAAATCAGCTGATTCCTCAGTGGACCGGCATCTTTGGGGAGGATACCCAGCAAATGTCCCTCAAAGCCCACCGGGGTTTGTTGTTCACTGGCCAGTCCGTCCTTGGGCAAATATTCATTGCGCACCTCCACCTCGAATCCGGCAGCATCTCCCTTCAACTGCAGGACCATGGCTCCCGCTCCGTAGCCGGCTGTCAGGAAGATCTTTCCATCGGGTAAACACACAGGTGAGGGAGCCACCACCTGGTGGTTCCATGCGGTGGTTTCCCAGAGGATCTCTCCAGCCCGGGCCCCGTCTGCGGCTATTCCACATGCTCCGCCGTATGCACTGTACACATACATTTTCACTCCATTAAATTCAAAGGGTACCAGGGAAGAGTGTGACATCTGCCATGCTCCCGTGTTGGGTGTTTCCCACAGCACCTCACCTGTTTCAAGATCCAGCGCCACCACCAATGCCGTCCCGCCTGTGGCAATGATGGCCTTCCCATCATCAATGAGCGGACACTGCCCTGTATACCAGAGGGGGATCTCGGTCCCATAATCCTTTTCCACATTCAGTCCCCATACAAATGCACCGTCCTGGCGGCGCACACACATCACATGGCTCCGGGGACCAATGGAAACGATATAATCTTCGGTGACAGCAGGAACAGTCCGGGACATCCCGTGGTTCCGTTTCAGGTTGATGAAGTAACCCCTCTTCCAGAGTTCTTCTCCCGTTTCCAGTGAGAAACATCGAAGCAGATCTGCCCTGGCCTCCTCATCATAGTCAAGCACATACACAGCACCTTTGTAATATGGCTGCCCCGGCATGTCCCTCTCCCAGGTCCACCTTCCATTTGATCCGCGGACCTTCATCCGGGAATTTATCAATCAGGGCTATTTCCGAGCGGCTGATGTTATCAAAGAATCTCACCCCTGAAACGGGGCCAGGTCTCTTCCAGGCTGGTCTCCATGGCACCCAGCGATTCAAAGAATTCCCCGATCTGAATGTCTGCAATCACCGCCCCGGCGCCCCGGTTATCCAGGCCGGGCTCGGTGGTCACAAATTCTTCCACCGGATCCCTGGCCAGCCACCATGCTATGGAGAGAAAGCCTGCCAGTACCAGGACAGCGGTGATGATATTTGGACTGTTCAGTTTCAATTTTTCAGTGCTAAGTCATATACAAACAGCACGGTTCCATGCCTTACAAACAATTTCTTTTCATAAATAGACATATGGGCCCAGTAAGGACCGGAGCCACCTTCAATCCGGAATGAACTGATCACCCTGAATCCTTCGGGCGTGGGTTCAACCAGTCCCACATTCCCTCTTTTCTCCTCGTATACATAGAGAAGACCATCGGCATAGATGATGGACCCTTTGTTAAACCATTTCTCTTCATACATTACTTCACCGGTTTCCCAGTCCTGGCAGACCCAGTTGCCATTCCCGTTGTTGAGCCAGTTGGCGCCGTAGATGTATCCGTCCACCAGAACCACACCTCCATGGTGTGTATCCAGTGTATAGTCACTCCATTTCAGGGTGGCGTCACTCCCATCCGGAGCCAGGGTGTACATCTGGGCCTCTGCATCATACCCAGCCGTCGTGAAAATTTGACCCTCATGATAGAGTGGAGTATTTGTATTGTTCCGGCTGTTTCTTTCCCCAGAATGACCGGTGACAATATCTTTCTTCCACAGTATTTTTCCGTTCAGGGGATCCACTGCAAACAAATCCTTGCTGGAAGTACACACAATCATCTGCTGACCGTTGTGATTGACAAAAAGAGGAGAAACATAGGATCGGACGCCCCCGATTGATTCCGTTTTCCAGATCAGGGAGCCATCATTTTTATCCAGGGCCACCACTGCAGTCTGCTCACCCACCGGTGAGGAGATCACTGCATGATCCGTGAGCAGGAGTGATTCGGTTATGCCCCAGCGGTGAAACTCTCCCTTGAAATCCTCATGGGTATTCACGCTCCAGATGATCGATCCTGACTCGGTCTCCATGCAGACAATGGTACCCAGACCCCCCATGATATAAAGCCTGTCATTTTCAATGACGGGAGTGCTCCGGGTTTCAGGGAAGGACTGGTTCCAGGCTTTTCCGTATACAGTTTCCCATTTGATATTGCCCTGCAGATCAAGCCTGGTAAGCACATCAACAGTATCCCTTTTTCCGGAGATATACACATCGCCCTTATACACAATGGGAGTTGAATATCCATTGCCAAGTCCCTCCTTCTTTAGGATGAGGTCAGGGCCACCCTCCGGCCATGATTTAAGCAATCCCGTATCGGCATATTTCCCGTCTCTTCCAGCTCCCCTCCACTGCGCATCCTGCGCCAAAACCCCGCTCACTCCAATCATTAGCAGAATCATCCCCGCCAGCATCCTCTCTCTTCTCATCATCATACTTTTAACTTTTTTCTTTTTCCTAAGTACCAACTACTTTTCACTTGGCACTTACATTGTATGCGATCAGCGCCTGGCCATGCCTGACATATAACACACCCTCATGGATCATTGGGTGAGCCCAATGTTGCTCCGATCCATGGGTTACCCTGGTTTTGCTGATCACTTTAAATCCCGATGGATCGGCCTTCACAAGGGCCAGTTCACCCCTCTCGCTGTAACAATAGAGCATGCCATCTGCAAAGATGACCGCACCTTTACCCAGGGCCGAGGAGGCAAACATCTCCTTCCCGGTTTTCCATTCCTTGCATCGCCACTCCCGGTATTTGTCACCCGACGAATAGATGTACCCATCCACCAATACAGCGCCTCCCATGCGGCTGTCCAGGCTATCCACAAACCAGGTTTGGCTTACTGAATTTCCATCCGGACTCAGTTTGAGCAAGCCTCCGCCTCTGCCATAACCGCTGAAATAGAGAAGTGATCCGTCGTGATATATGGGTGTATTGGCATGAACCGACCACTCGTTTGTTTGGCGCTGGGACCAGAGTACTTCGCCGCTTTTTGCATCAAGACCGATAAAACTGGAAGCCGTATGAGTGGCCAGGATTTTTCTCCCTTTGTGCTCAAACAACAGCGGGGTACAGTACGCTGATAATTCCCCCCTGCCCTTGCTGGTCCAGATCAACTCCCCCGAGTGACGGTCCAGTGCGACCACATTGTTATTCTTTCCACCCGGGGTCGCATAAATCACATCTCCATCCACTACCGGAGTTTCGTTAACACCCCACTGTGTATTGGATCCGTCAAAATCCTCAAACAGCTCCCTGGACCAAAGGATCTTCCCATCTGAATTCTGAAGGCAGACCAGTTTCCCGTGTCCGCTTTCCAGGTAAATTTTATCTCCAACGATGACAGGTGAACCCCTGGTACCGTACCAGCTTTGTGAATATTCAGGTCCGTAGGGCTTTTTCCATATAAGTTCACCGTCCAGTTTGAATTTGAAAAGGTAGCCGGTACCCTCGATCATACCTGAAGTAAAAAGAAAGCCCTGGTCAGCCACTGCTGATGAGTGTCCCTGCCCCAGCTGTTCATAGGTCCACAGGACCTCCGGGCCCTCGGCAGGCCACTCTTTTAACAATCCACTCTCTTCGTAAATTCCGTTTCCTGAAGGGCCCCTCCAACGCGTAGGTACCTGAGCCACAGACCAGGAGACCAACCATATTAAGGCTGCAAAACTAATTAAACGCTTCATCGCTACTGAGTTATTTCATACTTGAATGATCAGGCTCAAAAATAACATTAATCGCCTGCTTTGCCTGCCATCCGTAAGAATGCCTGAGCTATTCAGAATGAATCTAAAAAAAATGGTCCGATGACGAAAACTCTGTTGAAAAAGAACGACTTAGTAAGAAGCTGCTGGGGGACATATGTGATCAATATGACTATTTTAAAACAAAGAGTTGCAAAATAATCTTTTATTATTATAAATTTGTCGTCTAACTTTTTTCCCTAATAATAGCCAGAGCACCCTTTTTAAATTTATTTAGTACGAAATGACGGAAAAGGCACATTACGCAATCGTCGCAGGGGAACTTGCCCCTGGTGCCAGGGTATCTGATGCACAGTTCAGTAAGATCCCCGACCTGATCCGGGCATCATTCCAGGCTGTAAACAGGATGGTCCCTTCTGGTGGAAAGCTCAAGTATGAGATCATCAGGATGGATGAATTTCTGGCTCTGTCCGAATCGCCGGTTAACGCCATCCGCTCGGTTATTATGCTGTTCAGCGCATTCAGATTCCTCTCTTACAAAGAATTGGGTGAGCGAATCGAATTAAAAATATGCATAGGGATCGGGCCGGTAGAATTTGCGCAGGATCATTTGCGCGAGTCTGATGGTACAGCCTTCAGGACCGCCACCGATGGAAAAGGGAAAATGAAGAGAAACCAGAGACTCAGAATCATTTCTGAAGATCAGGATCTGAATGCTGAGTTTGACCTTACCTGCAGTTTCATGGATATCATGATCCATGACTGGTCCGACGAACAGGCTGAGGCCATGTTCCTGAACCTGACTGGAAAAAACCAGATGGAAACCAGCCAGATGCTGGGCATATCACAGCCGGCAGTAAACCGCAGGCTCAAGGCAGCGCATTTCGACACCATTCACAAATTCATTAACAGGTTCGAGTACCTTCTCAAAACCCCTGAAACCAGATGAAGGCACCTCATTGGATCGTACTCAGCATGACCCTGGTAGCGGCAACCTGGTTTGTATACAGAACCAGGGAGACCCAACCGCGTATTGACAGGACCATCGATCTGAACTGGAGATTCATTCAGGGTGACCAGAAAGGTGCTGAAGCCCCGGTTTACGATGACTCCCAATGGAGGTATATTTCCATTCCCCATGACTGGATGATTGAGTATCCGGTGGATCAGTCCAACCCATCAGGCCTGGCTGGCGGTTACTATCCCGGTGGAATCGGATGGTACAGGAAGAGTCTGGACATGAGCGAGTACCAGGATAAAGACATCTTCTATCTGCTCTTCGAAGGTGTGTATATGAATGCCGATATCTACTTCAACGGAACACACCTTGGAAAACATATTTACGGATACTCCAGCTTTTACCATGAGATTACGCACCTGGTAAAAAGGGATTCGCTGAATGTGATCGCAGTGAGGACCGATTGCAGTAAGCTTCCCATGGACCGATGGTACTCAGGCGCTGGAATATACAGAGACATCAGGTTGATTGCCACCTCTTCACTTCACGTCCCTGTCTGGGGAAGTGCAGTAACATCGAAAGTCGACAGTCTGGGAGATGCAAACCTTTCCATATCCCTTGAGCTTCAGAACCACGGGAAAAAAGCACAGCGTTTTGAAATCCGCTACGATGTGGTCGATCCCAAAGGGCGCATTGTTGCCGAAGGGAAAGACAGCAGGTACCTGGAATCCGGTGCATCTGACACTGCGCTGCATACTTTTCAGATTGAGGATCCCATGCTGTGGTCACCCGCTTCTCCCCGGATGTATTCCGTGAACTGCTACCTGATGGACCGAAACCGGCAGATTGACCATGTGAGGACACTGCACGGAATTCGCACGGTGGCTTTTGACCCTGATCAGGGATTTCTCCTGAATGGCGAAAAGGTAATGATGAAAGGAGTTTGCCTGCATCATGACGGTGGCGAACTGGGTGCGGCTGTTCCCCTGGAAAGCTGGAAAAGACGGTTAACAACCCTGAAAGAACTGGGTGTAAACGCACTGCGCCTTGCCCACAATCCACATGCCCCGGGGGTGCTGGACCTCTGTGACCAGATGGGCTTCCTGGTCATTGATGAAATGTATGACCAATGGGAGATGAAGTGGCACGCCGATGCCTGGAATATGGATATAGATAAGCACTGGGACGAGGAGATGGCCAATTTCATAAAGCGCGACCGGAACCATCCTTCGGTGGTGCTCTGGAGCGTTGGAAATGAAACCGTAGAGCAACTTAAAGATCCTGCCAGGGGGGTCGAAACCTACCGTTACCTCATGCAACTTGTCAAATCGGTGGATCCCTCCCGGGAAGTCACCTGTGCCCTGCACCCGGGCAACACTGAAGACGGACAAGAGCTTCCATCAAGGATGATGCACGTATCGCCTGTGGTCTCCTATAACTACAGGACTGATTCATTCAATAGCCTGGCATGAGAAATATCCTGATGCCATATTTATAGCCTCGGAAACCAAAGCATACGGCACCAACCGCCCAAAGGATTATCAGGTCATCGACTATTCAGATAATTCGTGGAATGATATGGAAGCGTATGTAGCCGGACATTTTATCTGGGCCGGGATTGATTACCTTGGCGAATCGGCAGGTTGGCCCGACCGGGGCTTGCGGAACGGGCTCTTACTGACCAATGGTTTTATCAAGCCTCATGCGTGGTATATCGCTTCCCGCTACAGGGAAGATCCCATGGTCAAACTGACGGTGAAGGATTCACTGATGGCCGATTCACTGAACAAGCTGACCAGCTGGCAAACCAGCTGGGTTGGCCCTCCCCTTGTGGATCACTGGTCCTTTCATCAGAATCCCGGTCCCAAGGAGGTGGTGATTTTCTCCAACTGTGAAAAAATCGAGTTGCTACTGAATAACAAACTTGTCTCGTCCCATGAGCGAAGTAGCTTCCCTGATGGTGTAATTCGTTCCACCATTCCCTTTGAACCCGGGAACCTGGTTGCTCATGCTTACTACCAGGACGACAGGGGAAAAATGAAAAAAGTATCCGACACATTGACAACAGCGTATAAACCCTATAGTCTGGCCATGCAACCCGACCGCCGTCAGATGAGCTCCAACAGCCGTGATGTTGTACATATCACCACCCAGGTGATGGACAGCGCAGGGGTTTTGAATCCACACAGCAAACATCTGGTAAATTACCGGCTGGAAGGGCCAGGTAAAATCAGGGTGATCGATAACGGAGACCTGGCCGACCATACACTTCCGGGGAGTTCATCCAGGGAAGTTCGCAGGGGAAAGCAACTTTTGATCCTGCAGGCCGGAAGCGAACCCGGCGATCTGATTATCAGCGCCAGCGCTGAAGGCCTGAGGCCCTCGAAAGTAAAAATCAAAACCAAAGACTAAGAAATGAACAGGCGAATTGCCCCAACCATTATCGTGGTGATTTTGGTTTTCTTTATCCTTCTTCAGGCAGGAACCCTGGTATATGCATTCACAAAGGAGGGATTGGGAATATTATGGAAGGTACTGATTGTCGTGATCCCCTTGATAATCATCGCAGCACTGATCAGCGTTTACCTGGAAAGGTTAAGGGAGATCAAGGAGGAAGAGAAAGATGACCTGAGCAAATATTAAGCTATTGCTCCCATTTCCATCCCGACCTGAGTTGTTCCTTCACGAGCCCTTCCTTCACATGATAGCGCTCAATGCTGTTATTCTCCATGTCCAGGTCGTCGATTACAAAGGTAACTCCGGGAAAAGACTCACTGGATGAGATCACGTTCCGGATAACCGTCTCTGTATCCTCCAGCACAATGGTGGCAGCATACCTTGAGTCACCCCGGGGTTTGAATACATAATCGGTATAATGCTCCATTCCGAAGGTATGATGCACTTCAGTTTGCATCTCCCCATCCAGGATATCAGCTGACTTGATTGTAAGGACCTTCATCTTGTATATACCATTTGATTGTGGGTAGTTATTCCATATCCAATACGGGAATATTCCATTCGACAAACAAATATCTGTTTTTCCGAATGATCATTAAATGCTTCTTCTTCAAAACCTCCAAACTTATGAATAATATTAAAACCATTCCATTCCAGATATGCATCTAATTCTTGAGGGAAAAACACTCTCATATCCAAATTTTGAATCGAATGAAACTCACCATTTATAAAATAATGCCATTCTATGCGATTAATCTGAGTTTTATTTTCATATCGCATGATCTGCTTTATCAATACTTCTCTTCCATCGTTGGTTGTATATTCAGCAATTTCTTTTTGTTCTTTTTCACCTTCAACAATATATTGAATATTCGGATTAAAGCAATCGAACAGAAATAAACCTCCTTCTTTGAGATGATTTTTAACAACATTAAATGCCTTAAATAAATCTTCATTTTTATATAAATGATGGATTGAATTAAATGGAATAAAAATAAGGTCGTATTTTTCCGGCAAATCTAAAGTTCTAATATCTGCTTCAATAAACTCAACTTCTAATCCTCCTTCGGAAGCTTTTGCTTTTGCTTGTTCAAGCATTGAAGAAGTAAAATCTACCCCACTAATATCATATCCATCCTTTGCAATTGGAAGCGTAAGTCTGCCTGTGCCACAACAAAGCTCAAGTATACGTGCATCCTTATTTTTTGGCAGCCACCGCTTGTAAAATTGCAAATCAGCTAGGTTGGTATTCATTCCATCATAAATATTCGCATCATAAATTAAATCGCCAACCTTATAATTACTATGCATTTTGTCCTTCAATATCTATTGATTATGAATCTATTATTCAAAAAGATAATTACCTACCGCATTTGAATAAATTTAACTAATTTCAAATAAACATACAGAAAAATGGAAAAGCTTGTCCCCATTTACAATACTGAAACAATCCCCGGGCAAAAAGTCCAGCTGATTGGTATGGTTAAAGGATCGATGATCCAGTCCAAACACCTGGGCAGGGATATCGGAAATGCACTCAAATCCCTGGTGGGTGGCGAACTCACCGGGTATTCTGAGATGCTCAATGAAGCAAGGGCCATGGCCACGAAACGGATGATGCAGGAAGCCAGGGCACTTGAAGCAGATGCCATAGTGAATGTCAGGTATACAACCAGTGCAGTGATGCAAGGTGCCGCTGAAATCCTGGTCTACGGTACAGCTGTGAAATTTGTCTAGGCGGACTTTCTGGCGGCCTTAATCCCGATGAGAACGGTCGATCCCGAACCCGGATACACTTTCCATCTTCATCCATCCATGATTGGTCTGAATGATTTCGCTGCAGATCTTCAATCCAAGCCCTGAACCCTTCTCTCCCTTGGTTCCGTTGGTGGAAACATGAGATTTTGTATCCAGTAACTTTGATCGTATGGTTTCCGGAATACCAATCCCTGTATCCCTGACCGAGATCACGATCTCGCCCTTTTGTTTCTTAGAAGAGATATAAATACTTCCCTTTTCAGGAGTAAACTTCATGGCATTGCTAAGCAGGTTCCTGATCACCACAAACAGCTGGTCCCGGTCTGCTTCTACGTAGTGCTCCTCGCTGATGAACACCTCCACCTTGAGGCGCTTTTCCCTGATCCCTATATTCACCAGTTCTAGACTCTCATCGATCAACTCCTTCAGAAGGAAGCGGGTTGGATTCGTTTTTAGTTTACCCGTCTGGGAACGTCCCCACACCAGCAGGTTGTCCAAGCAGGTTATAGGTTATCTCTGAGGAGCTCGCCATCATCCTGAGCAGATCATTCCGCTCCTCTTCGGTCATCTCCTGGTTTTCAAGCATCATCTCCAGTGCCTGCCTGGTATAACCGATGGGAGCCCTCACATCATGACCAATAATGGAAAACAGTCTGTTCCGTGCATTCATGGCCTCGACCAGGTCGCGGTTGGAAATCTCAAGTTTCTTTTTCTGCTGTTCCAGCTGTTTTGAGACAGATTGCAATTCTGTTGTACGTTCCTCAACCAGGTCCTCCAGGTGGTTCCTTACCTGGCTCAGCTCCTGTGTCAGTTTTTCAGCTTTCCTCTGAAGATGATTGGACTTGTCGGCAAAAATATATGCGTAGATGAGCAGGTAAACAAACATGCATATAGTGCACAACATAGTGGCTTTCGATCACATCAATCTCAATCAGCAAATCATTCAGGGTCCCAAAGAAAAGGATCAGCATGCCCAGGGTAAAAGCTGGTGCATGACTCCTTCCCCTGGTTCCAGGCCAGACACCACCACATACAGGAAAACCATGCTGACAGCAGGAAGAAACACAAAGAACCAGGTCAGCGTAAATGAGAACAGGCTGATGGGAGACACCACCACAATGGCAATAAACACACTTGAAATCCACATGATCAGCCTGAATGCCAGTTTTGGGAAATTCGAATGGGAAAAATGGACCGGATCATCAGGGTGAAGAAGGGGGCGAAAAAGTAGACATTCAAAAAATCAAGCCTGGCGGTGGTCAATCCATTCAGGTTAAATGAGTAAAGAAACGGGAAGTTCCGCAATCATGGAAACCCGCATGGCCATCAACATGCAGATCAAAGCAAAATAGAGCCTGTAATGCTCCGACCGGATCAGGTAAAGCCCGAGGAAATAGAATCCGATGATCAGAAATGCTCCAATCAGGAAATGCCCGTGAAACAGTTCCTTTTCCCTTTGTTTCTCCATCTGCTCCGGCAATCCCATGGTGATGCCGCCAACAATACCACTGAACTGGTGGTCAAAATTTGAAACTTTAACAAGCAGTTCTGCTTCGAGCTACTCACCCTTCCTGTCATACAGCGGCCTGCTGTACTTGATCAGGGTCTGGTATTTGTTCACCCCAGGGAATCCCAGGTAATCAATGGCTTTTCCATTGAGAAAGTATCCGGAAGCAGAAAATACCCCATCTATCTTAAAAGAAAGTTCATCCACATCCTTCGGGAAGCAACATGACCAGGCGGTAGGTGGCAAAACCAAACCGGGTAATCTCGGGTTGCTCTCTTCCTCAAACTGTGCCAGGAGCCTGGAACCTGAATATAATTGAATATACCGGAATCATTCTCCATGGCCGGATTGAGCATCTGGTTCCAGTAAAACTCAAATTCACCGTCCAGTTCAACCGGACCCTCGGTTCTGAAATTATAGTCCCGCAAATCAATGACTCCTTTCACCGCCACTGGTTCGATTCGAGGGCAGACAGGCTGGAAAGGGCAAACAAAAATACCCCGTCAGGTATGTAAAGGATGGAATACGCATGGCTAAAACCCACCTAAAGTTAGGTTTTTTCTTGCATGCATTCCATGCTTTTTTCTGTTTACCAGGTTCAGGATAATCAGGGAGAGCGCAATGATGATCATTCCGGCAATGGACAAAGCTTCAGGGCTTCTCACCCGGAATCAGGATCCAGCTCAGCACGGCGCCAAACAGGGGAATCAGGAATTTCCACAGATTCAGATCGGAAACCTTTATTCCCGGCCTTTTAAGCAGGGTAATCCAGATGGAGATAGCCACTGCCGACAATATGCTGAGCCATGCCAAGAGACAGGTAATAGGGTGCGGGTTTGGGCTCAAGGTTCAATCCTTCCAGGGGAAGTGAGAACAGGAACAATGATGCGCCTCCGATGATCATGGATGCCGAACTGATTACCAGGGGAGGAATCATCCCTTTTTCACTGGCGACCAGTACATTGGTAAATCCGGAAAGGATATTGATGGCCACCATCAGGAGGATACCTGCCATGGCGATCTGACCGGTCACCGAATCCGGATCCTTTCCCATGCTCACCAGAACCACCCCCAGGATCCCGATCATAATGATTCCTATTTTCAAAACAGAGATCCGGTCACCCGGCATGAGAAAATGGGCCACAATGGCAATAAAAAAAGGTTGAGAACCGATCACAATGGCTGCTACTGCACTGGGAATCATATTGATTCCTGTGTAAAACATCACATATTGCAGGAAAGTCTGGAGAAAGGCAAACAGACAGAATCATTTTCAAATGGGTTCTGACGATCCTGAAATAGCCGGGATTCATCCTGAAGGCGAGAGGAAAAACCAGGAGTCCTGAAATAAAGAAGCGGATTCCTGCAAACTGAATGGGTGTGGTGTACTCCAGTCCGATCTTTACCCCTGCAAAAGCGGAGGACCAGAGCAGGCAGGAAATGATGGCCAGTATGGTATTATTGATTCTGGAGGATCCCATGAAACCCCCTAGAAATCATCCGTGAGGGCAAATGCTGGGTTTCTTTTCATCCACCTGTCCCCTGGTGAAATCAGGGAAGTCCTGTGGTTCACCGTTGTTTTCAATGGAGCGCTCCGATAAGGGTGTAATGGCACTCCAGGCAGCAGCATCATAGGCATCCAGTGGAGCTTCCAGCTTTCTCTTGACGATCTCCACAAAAGCATGATCCACAAAAAAGTCCATTCCTCCATGTCCGCTTCCTTCTGCAAACTCCCCATGTTTTTTCCACAGGGGATGGTCATAGGCTTTCAGGTAGGCATCCATCTCTTCCCATTCATGCTCCGGACTCTTATTCTCAATGTAGATACGCTGTGTGTGATAGTCAAACTCGGTGAGTCCGGCAGTGCCCTGTACCCTGAATCCCAATGAATAGGGACGGGGCGAATTACAATCATGGGTCACAATGATGGTCTCCCCGTTTGAAGTTTCAATGGTGGAGGTGATCACATCACCCTGTTTCCATTTCAGATTTGCATTGGGATGATGGGGCCCTCCCTGGGGATGATTAACGATGTATCGATTTAATCCTTCTGCCCGGGTAGCACTGGAGGTGAGAGAACTGAACATATTCCCCCGGTTGATATTGAACATGGTAGCCACTGGTCCGACACCATGCGTGGGATAAACGTCCCCGTTCCTGTAAAGCGAGTGCTCCGTTCGCCAGGCCGCTTCACTGAATCCCTTCTCCCCGAATTCTACCCCGCTACCGTAAGCACTTTTACCGTCATTGAATTTCACATGACGCAGATCGTGCTGATACCCGCAACGTGCATGAAGAAGCTCTCCGAAAAGTCCCTCACGGACCATCTGGAGGACAGCCATCACATCCCTGCGGTAACAGACATTCTCCAGGATCATCACCGGGACGCCGGTCTCTTCATAGGTATTCACCAGGTCCCAGCACTCCTCGAGGGTATTGGCAGCTGACACTTCAACCCCGGCATACTTGCCTGCCCGCATGGCATCCACCGCCATTCGGGTATGCCACAACCAGGGGGTGGAAATAATGACACCGTCCAGGTCGCTTCTCGACAACATATCACGGTAAACATAGTCATCTCCCGTGTAAGATTCAGCTTTGGGATGTCCATACTTCGCAATCAGTTCCTGGGACTTTGAAAGGGCATCGGGATCCAGGTCACACATGGCCGGAATAATCACGTCCTCTCGCTGCAGCAGATTATTCAGGTGGTTTCTCCCCCTGAGGCCAACCCCTATAAAACCTATGCGGGCTTTTTCTGATTGTGCAGATCCAAATGCTGAAAAAGGCAATGACGCTGCCATTCCGAAGGCTGCCCCGGTTTTGATAAAGTCACGTCTGTGCATGGTGGAAAAGTTTGAGCGTTGGGCTTGTGAATTCAGTTGTTCACTTAGAATTCCTACTTTAAACGTTTTACGTTAAATGCGGAAGGCCCCCTCTGTCCTTTACCAATTTCAAAACTCACCTGGTCACCCTTGTTGATCTCATCCTGGAAATCACTTACGTGCACAAATACACTCTGACCGGTTCCATTCTCATTGATAAAACCATAACCCTTAATCTCGTTGAGGAAGGTCAACCTTCCCTGCTTCACCTTATGGCCTGGTTCGGAAGCATCCCTTTTGGGAATACTGACTTCAATGTCAGCTGCTTTGGTGGTGCTTTTTTTCTTTGTTAAATCTGGAGGAGTATCGGTGAGCATTCCATTCTCATCCACATAGGCGATCATGTCGTCTAGTCCGCTGGATTTATCAGTATCCTTTCTTTCCAGCTTTTTCTTCTGTTTATCCTGTCTTTTCTTTTGTTTGCGCTTGCGAACCTCTTTCTTATGAAATGATTCCTGTGATCTACCCATAAAACTAATTTAGAATTTCTGCGAAGGTATGCATTTTTCACCGGATGTTAAGAAAAACTGAAACGCAATCCTACTCCTGCGACAGAATCGGTGAAATAATGAACGAATATTCCATGGGTTGGACCCTGATCATATAGGCTGCATGGGTTTTAGCCCCCCATGAATCATCTCCACCCACTCCCATCTGTTTCCAGTCCACATTCAGAAAAACTTTCCCTGACTTCTCCATGTCAATGGGATGAGCCCCATCCCTCACCTCCCTGTCCAGGGTTTCCTGGGAGTAGTGCAATGCAGAAAAATCAAACAAGGGACTTCCTTTGATCTTGATCCCGTCCCCATCACTGTTTTTCAGCGTGAGCCACCTGGTTTCGGTTTTATTTCCATTTTCGCCGTTGGTATTATACCGCACATATTGTTCATCCACAGTGCTCCTGTAAAGTCCGACAAAGGAGGAGTGGTTCCGGTCAATGTAATTCTCATGTGGACCCCTTCCGAAGAACTCCAGCCTGTCAAATCCTTCCGGGATTACCATCTGCATTCCGAAACGGGGAATCTCAGGGAAGGTGTCGGTGGCGGGATTAAATTTCACCCTGACCAGGATCTCTCCGGCTCCATTGAAATGATAAGCGACCTGGTAGTTGGAACCATTGCCTGGATGGATATACTCAGCCAGTACCATGGTCTGGCCAGCTGCCTGAGCAGGAACCAGGGTCTGCAACTCAAGTTCATCTCCGAAGGTTTTCCACATGGCACACCTCAGGTTCATCTCATTGCCAAAATCATTCTCAGTGGGTGCCCGCCAGAAATTGGGCGCCGGTCCGGACGATAACAGCGTCTTCCCTCCCATTACATAAGATTCCAGGTATCCGTTGGAACGGTTAAAAACCACCTCGCCATCGAAAAAACGAATGGACACATGCTCCTTCGTTTCCATAATGGAGATCTCCTGGTCTCCGCCCTTTGAAAACTCCTGAGCTGTGATCTCAGACAGCAGCCCCGGCGTCAAAACAAACTGTTCAGTGGCAATCACATGTCCAGCAGGAACCAGTGATGCTGTCTTCCTTGTTACGGCCCGGAAATTAAGAAAGTATTCGGTGCCATCAAGCAACTCAGGCAGATCCGCACCAAGGTCGAACAGTGCTGATTCTCCGGGCTTCACATCCGGAGATTCAATGATCCCTTCTGACACTTTTTCGCCGTTGGCCTCAAGGACCCATTGCACATCAAAACCCTTCAGGTTAATGAAGTCATACTTGTTGCTGATCATTATCTCTCCGGTTGAAAACGGTACAGCCTGGAAAGCCATGTACTGGTATGCCTTTTTCACTTCGTAAATTCCGGGGTGTACGGTCCGGTCGGCAGCTACCAGACCATTCAAACAAAAAGATCCGTCATGGTGTTGTCCCTCGGGCTCAAAATCACCTCCATATCCCCAGTACTTCACTCCATCCACTGTCATTTTTGTTAAACCCTGATCCACCCAGTCCCAGATAAAACCTCCCTGTAACTGCTCATACCTGTCAATCACCTCCCAATAATCCATGATGTTGCCATTGCTGTTCCCCATGGCATGAGAATACTCGCACTGGATCAGCGGCTTATCCGGGTGGCTTTCGACATAAGCGATCATCTGCTCAATCTCGTGATACATGGGACAAAAAATATCGGTATTTCTACCACCCTCTGCCCTTTCATACTGAACAGGACGGCTCCAGTCCCGTTGCTTGATCCAATCGTAGGTGGCATCAAAACAGACACCGTTCCCGGCTTCATTCCCCAGTGACCAGATGATCACCGAAGGATGGTTCTTGTCGCGCTCCACCATGCGGATGGTCCGGTCGAGATGTGATTTTGTAAACATCGGATTGTTGCCCAGGGTTTTATCCGGCTCATAACCCATTCCGTGGGATTCAATATTTGCTTCATCGATGACATACAGTCCGTGTTCATCGCATAATTCATACCAGCGGGGATCATTGGGATAGTGGGAGGTCCTTACCGCATTGATGTTATGAAGCTTCATCAATTCAATATCTTTCAACATCATCTCCTCGCTAACCACGTGACCCTCGTCCTCATCATGCTCATGCCTGTTTACGCCTTTGAGTGTGATGGCCTTGCCATTGACCAGCAACTGCCCATACTTGATCTCGGACGTCCTGAATCCAACCCTGGCAGAGACATACTCAAGGGACGCACCCTCTTCATCCTTCAGGGTCAGCACAAGGGTATAGAGATGAGGGGTTTCGGCCGACCAGGGGCTGATGTCATCAATTACATCCTGGAATTTGGCAATATAGACACCGCTCCCTTCCAGACCAGGTCCATTTACAGACGACCATACCGGCTCCTCATTGTCAACAAAATACAGTTCTGCTTCCATTGAAGTTCCCTCCGATGACACACCTTCGGGTACTGCAACCTCTACCATCATATTCAGCAATCCACTGGTATATCCTTTGGTGAGACCGGCCTTGCAGAAAAAATCCCTGATGTGGATTCCCGGTCTTGCTTCAAGATAAACATCCCGCTCAATGCCACTGATGCGCCAGAAATCCTGGCACTCCAGCCATGACCCGTCAGACCACCTGTACACCTCAACGGCCACCAGGTTTTCACCCTTTTTGATAAAAGGAGTGATATTGAATTCGGCAGGTGTCTTGCTGCCCTGACTGTATCCAACCTTTTCACCGTTCACCCAGAGATAGAAAGCCGATTTCACAGCCCCGAAGTGAATAAAAACCTGCTTGTCCATCCATTCTGCCGGCACATCGAAAGTACGCCTGTATGAGCCCACCGGATTATGATCCTCCGGCACCAGGGGTGGTTTCGGATCGGTGGTCCACTCATAGGGAATGTTTGTATAGATGGGGATCCCGTAGCCCTTCATCTCCCAGTTGGAAGGAACCTGGATCACATCCCACTTCTTGTCTTTAAACTTTGGTTCATAGAAATCCATCGGTCTGGATGCCGGGTTGGGCGACCAGTGAAACTTCCAGGGACCGTTCAGGCTCTGGAAATTGGACGACTTTTGCTTGTCTCCCGCCATAGCCTTCTCCATGGATTCATAGGAGAATCGTGTGGCATGCGGATCTTCACGGTTTACCTGGACGATATCAGGGTTTTGCCATTCGGGCAAGGCCTGGCTGGAAACAGCCGTTACCATCACAAACAAGAACAGAAAGATTGCAGTTGGTCTTAGAAGCATGGGATATAAGTTAATGGTAAATAGTAAATGGTAAATAGTAAATGGTAAATAGTAAATGTTATATCGTACTGGGTAGTAAGTACTGGGCACTAAGTACTGGGCACTAAGTACTGGGCACTAAGTACTGGGCACTAAGTACTCCATAGGGATTCAGGGTAGATGCCTCGGTCCACCAGGTCACGGATGGCCTTCAAAACTTTGGGTTTGTCCTCCTGGTAGGTTACGCCGAACCATGATTCGGGAGTTTGAAGTACCGACATCCTGGCTTCACCCGAAGAGAGCAATCTGTCAACAGCCAGAGGAATAAAGAATTCTGCTTTGGGATTCTGAAGGTTCTCAACGATGAATTCGGAAAAGTGTGCTTCAAGGTGACCGAAGAAATCGGGGGTAAATCCAAACAGGTTCATGGAGACTGTGGACATGGGATCCAGTTTCTCAATGGTGCCGTTCTCGTCCTCAAAAACAATCGCCCCATCCTTCAGGTAAATTTTTGTACGTTCTACCATTCCCTGCAGAAAACCATGATCATTCACCTGGCATACGCCCCGGGCCACCGATCCGTGTTCGGACACTGTTTTCTGCAATTGAAAGCCCACCATGCAATACTGCCCGGGAACTTCAGCACTGGTCCGCACCAGGAAATCATGCATAATCTGATATGATTCCTGTCCATAATAATCATCTGCATTGATCACTGCAAAAGGCTCCCTGATGGCATCTTTGGCCATCAATACGGCATGTGCCGTACCCCAGGGTTTTTTCCTCTCCTCGGGAAGTTTTAGTCCCTCCGGGATATTATCGATGGATTGGATCACATAGTCCACCTCCACATGTGAAGGGAACTTCTTCACATAACTGGATTTGAAATCCTCTTCCATCCGCGGAGAGATTACGAATACAAAGCGGTCAAAACCCGCACGCAAAGCGTCATAAATGGAATAATCTGTAATGGTCTCACCGGAAGGTCCGAATGGATCAACCTGTTTCATCCCGCCATAACGGCTGCCCATCCCGGCTGCCAAAATCAAAAGTGTAGTGTTCATATATGCGAATCAAAGGAATTTAAAAAAGAGCAGTAAATGTAATTATCGTTTGGATAAAAAACTATTTTTATGGACACAACTAAAACACCTTCTATGAACAACTCAGCTGCAAATAAAAAAAGTACTGTCGTACCCCTGATGCTGGTCGGGGTGATGTTTTTTGTTATCGGATTTGGTGTGGGTATCAGTGGATTCCTGATACCGGCATTAAAATCCGCCTTTAGCCTGACCACCGGACAATCTTACCTGGTGACTGCAGCTATCTTTTCTGCTTTCGTCATCTTCGGACGCCCCACCGGGTGGGTGATCAAGAAGATCGGGTACCGCCGTTCCATGGTCCTGGCCTTCCTGATTATGGCGCTGGGTATGTGGATGTTTGTCCCTTCGTCCAATGCGGTTAGTTTCCCGCTTTTCCTCCTGGCTCTTTTCGTGGGTGGAATAGGCAATACATTGCTCCAGGGATCGGTCAATCCCTATGTAACCATCCTGGGACCCCTGGAAACAGCCGCCGTACGGATGAGCCTTATGGGGATCATGAACAAAATGGCCTGGTGGCTTGCCCCGGTATTCCTGGGGATCTTTATTGACCTGAAAGATGTGAAGGTGGATGACATCATCCTGCCCTTCTATATCGTAACGGCCATCCTGGTGGCACTGGCCATTTTTGTGAATTTCGCCCCGCTTCCGGAGGTAAAAGCGGAAGGTGAAGATGAAGAAGCTGCCGAAAAATCATCCTATGCGGCAGGCAAAACCAGCGTGTTACAGTTCCCCCACCTGATGCTGGGTGTACTGGCCCTGTTCCTCTATGTGGGAATTGAAACCCTCCCCATGGCCTCCATCATCGATTTTGCAAGGGCCACTTTTGGCGAGGTGGACAACCTGGAGTCCTATGCCAAATTTGTAACCATGGGACTTGTGGCCGGGTACATTTTCGGTGTGATTGCCATTCCACGCTTCGTCTCCCAGACAAAGGCCCTGATCTCATTCTCGGTCCTCGGAATCCTCTCCACACTGCTTCTTATATATCTGCCTCCGGACTATGCTTTTTATGCCCTCCTCCTTGCCAGTTTCTCCAACTCCCTGATGTGGCCCGCCATCTGGCCCCTGGCCATGAAGGATCTGGGTAAATTCACAAAAGCAGGAGCCTCCTTGCTGGTCATGGCCATCGTTGGCGGCGCTGTGATCCCGCTGATTTTCGGAGTGATTGTGGATGCCGTGAAAGCCACGGAGGTGGCTGCAGTGGCCGATTACCAGGCCGGTTACTGGGTGATGGTCCCGTGCTATATTTTCATCATGTATTTTGCGGTAGCAGGTCATAAAATCAGAACAAAGTAATTATGGAAAGCAATCGTTTATACATCGGAGTGGATATAGGAGGCACCTCCATCGTAGCCGCCAGGTTCTCGGAAAGTGAAATGCTTGACAAAGCTGAGGTAGCCACCGGGGCTGACAGGCCCGCAGGTGAAATTATGGAATCCTTATTCGAGGCCATTGACAAGGTACTCAACGATGAGGTGGTGGGGATTGGCATTGGGATGCCCGGATTCATGGATGCTTCCACGGGCGAGATCCTGCTGATCAATAACATCCCTTCATTCAATGGATTTTCGGTGAAACCGGTCGTGGAAAAAAGGTATAAACTTCCTGTTTTTCAAAGCAATGACGCGAACTGTTTTGCCCTGGGTGAGGCATGGTATGGAGCCGGTATGAAGTACACTAATCTTGTGGGAGTAACCCTTGGGACCGGTCTTGGAGGCGGCATCATCATCAACCGGAAGATCCATACGGGTCTGGCCGGAGGAGCCGGAGAGCTGGGATGCTTCGCCTTTAAAGGGGGAATTGTGGAAGACAGTTGCAGCGCTGCGCTTTTTGCCAAAAAATACCAGGCCACAGGAGCTGAACTTTACAAACAGGCCAAAGCAGGCGATAGTGATGCAATAGCTGCATTCGATGAGCTGGCCCGAAACATCGGGGAGATGCTCAACACCGTTATGTTCATCCTTGCTCCAGAAGCTTTCGTGATCGGAGGATCGGTGGCCGGGGCCTGGGAATTCCTGGAGAAGCCGCTCAGGGAAGAGGTGGATAAATTCCCGGTGGAACTGATCGGTAAAAATACTGCACTGGTCCCTGCTTCACTGGACAATGCGGGTCTGTACGGAGCCGCTGCACTGTGTATTTCACAAATGGAAGTTTGAAAATGGATCTAAAAGAGATTGCAGGACAGTTTGCTACATCCGGCGTCATAGATGAAGTAAAGCTTCATGGTGGCGGACATATCAATGACAGTTATCGCATTGTAAATACTGAACCGAACCAACCAGACTATCTCCTGCAAAGGATCAACCACTATGTTTTTAAGGATCCGGCCCTGCTGATGAGGAACATGGCCCTCGTTACAGACCATATTTCATCTCAATTGAGAAACCAGGGAGTCCGGGACCTGGAGAGGAGAACCCTTACGATCATTCCCACCAGAGAGGGAAATAACTATTTCAGGGACCCTGAGGGCAACTACTGGAGAGTGCTCCGCTTCATCGGGGATCACCTTGTATTCGATAGTACCACTGATCCTGCCATTGCCTATGAAGGAGCCCGGAAGTTCGGGGAGTTCACACGGATGTTGAACGATCTGCCGTCAGAAAAAGTGGGAACAATCATTCCTGATTTCCATAACATGCAATGGAGGTTCACCCAGCTGAAGGAAAGCATCCGGAAGGATCAGGCCGGCCGTCTGAAACTGGTGAAAGGGGAGATTGACTATGTGGAATCCCGTTCAAAAATGATGCTAACCATCCATGAACTGGGGGAAAAGGGAGAAATCCCCCTGCGCATCACCCATAATGACACGAAGATCAGTAACGTATTGTTTGATGCTGACAGGAAAGGGCTTTGTGTAATTGACCTGGATACGATTCAACCCGGTTACGTGACTTCCGATTTCGGCGACGGGATTCGTACACTGACCAACACCGGGGAGGAGGATGATGAACACCTGGACCGTGTATCCATGGACCTGGGATTGTATGAAGCTTTCGCCTCGGGTTTCCTGGACTCCACCAGGGACATCCTTTCCGATACCGAGAAGAATGCCCTGCTCTATGCGGGATTGCTCTTCCCCTATATGCAGGCCGTGCGCTTCCTGATCGACTACCTGGACGGGGATATCTATTACAAAACCAAGCACAAGGAGCATAACCTGGTCAGGACCAGGGCCCAGATCAAATTGGCGCAGGATGGCGAGGCCAAAATGGACCAGCTGAAACAGATCATTCAAAAACTCTCATAAAACTATGATTGTTACCCGGGTATCATGCGCCATATCCGATTCCCGATACCCGTCCATCAGTCATCAGAACTGGGTGCCGGCAAAAGGGGTTTCAGTTTCCTTTGACATCCGTCACAGGGGTACATCCATCCTGCTGAAATTCCTGGTTCAGGAGCCACAGGTACGGGCAGTCAACACCGGATTCAATTCGCCGGTTTGGGAAGACAGCTGTGTGGAATTTTTCATCGCATTGGAAGGAGATAACAACTACTACAATTTCGAATTCTCTGCCATCGGCACCGTGCTGGGCGCCTACGGCCCCGACCGACATCAAAGGGAGCCGATCCCCGATGAGTTTCTTAAGATGATCCAGACAACACCTTCCCTGGGAAGAGATCCCATTGAAAATTTGGAAGGGGATATCAGCTGGGAACTGGACATCGTTCTGCCCGTAAAAACGTTCTGTCATCACAGGGTGGAGGACATGGCAGGGATGCAGAACAGGGCCAATTTTTACAAATGCGGGGATAAATTGAAAAAACCGCACTTCCTTTCCTGGAAGCCAATTCAGACTGAGGAACCTGATTTCCACCAGTCCCGGTTCTTCGGAAACCTAAAGTTCCAGTAGCTACCTACCATGGTGATATTATCATTTGATATTATCATCGATCGTTTCCAGTTTCTACATTGGGATGAGCATACCGGGCAATTGGGTATGTTTGTAACTCAAAAATTGTCTTATGGAAAGAATCCCCGCACTCATACAGAGTGAAAAACTCTTTAAGAAGATCTGCCGGAAAATGGGCACCACCATGCGTGATCATGACATGATCGCCGCAGGTGACCGTATCCTGGTGGGACTTTCAGGAGGAAAAGATTCCATGATTCTTCTCCAGGCGCTGGTTGAAAGAAGAGCGGCTGTTCCATTTGATTTCGACATCATGGCAGCCCATGTGGAAGCTACAGGTATCGGGTATCATATCGACAGAGAGAAGCTCACTTCATTTTGCATGGATCTGGATATACCCTTACACTACAAGACCATAGCGCCCGATCTGGAAAAAGATAGCTCCAAAACAGCCTGTTTTGTTTGTTCATGGCACCGCCGAAAAGAACTATTCGACCTTACCCGGGAGCTGGAATGCAATACACTGGCCCTGGGACACCACCGCAAAGATGCCCTGGAAACCCTGCTGATGAATATGATCTACCATGGCTCCATCAGTTCCCTCCCCTATTCGCTGCCAATGTTCGAAGGCAGGGTCAAACTGATCCGGCCCCTCATGGATCTGAATGAAAACCTGTTGCTGGAGTATGCCGGTCTGAACGACCTGGTGCAAGTTGAAAAGAGCTGTCCACATGAAGACCAGACAAAGCGCACAAGCATGGCTGAACTGATAGCAGAAATAGAGAAAATCGATGGGAAGGGTCCCTACAACATGTTCAAATCCATGAATAAAATCTTCGAAGCGTACCTGCCCCGGGATCCGGATTAGCATGTCCAGAATTCACTATTTTAATAAATTAACCTATCCCCATTCTCGCAAAATCCAATAAAGGCGTAATGTTACCATCATCGGCCTTCCTTATTGATTCTATGTACTCCTTTCGCGCACGATTTGGATTTACAAGATTAGAATTATTCCAACCAAAGACTTCTTTCCCAAAAACAGATTCAATGATAAGGTCCGCCATAATCCTGGAATGTCTTCCATTGCCGTTCGGAAAGCAGTGGATATTCACAATTCGATGCTTAAATCGGATTGCAATTTCATCTGGAGTATAAGTGCTATTCTCTATCCAGAATTTTGTGTCATCAAGTAATACTCGTAATTCGACTCCAATATTCTTTTCTGATTTTCTGAATTCACCGGCCCATTTCCAAACATCTCCAAACATCTTCTTATGCAAAGCCTTAATGAAATCTTCAGTTAGGATTTTGTCTTTATTTAACTTTTTACTCAAAGTCCACTCTACAGCCTTTTCTATATTAAGCTGCTCCAATTCATCTAATTCACCTCTTGTGGTAATTGACACTATTAATAAACCCTCTTTCTCCCCTTCGTCCAATGGAGATTGAACATCAGAGTATGTTAGATTTAGTCCCATATTGCTTTTCCCAATTCAAGCTTTATTTCATTGGAAAGATCCTGAATAGCAATCTTGATCTTGGTTTTCAGCAAGACTTCTTGATTTACGATCCAGTAAAGAATCAACAGATCCATCTATTGGTATGAAACCATAGACGAACTTCATATCCATTGCTTTACCAGCCTCTCTTAAAGCATTTAATGTTCTATTAGAAGTTTCTTTTGAGTACGCATGCTTCATAAAATTAAGTGCCAAAAAACAATGCGTAAGTAAATGTATTTGTTGACTTATATGACTAACATGTCAATGTATATGATTACTTATCAGAGCTTCATCACCCTTTCAGTAACCACCCTTTCATCCGATGTGAGTGTCAGAAAGTAGAGGCCCTCCGGGATATCATCCAGCGGAATACGGGTATTGTTCTCAACCTGGTCAAAGGCAAGAACTGTTTGACCCAGGGCATTCTTCAGGATGACCACGGGCAGATCTGAAAACAGGTTTTCATCCCACTGAACTGCAATCTGGTCGCCTGCAGGATTCGGGTAAACCTGAACCCGTTCGGAAGAGATCGCACCGTTCGCTGAAGCCGGAGGCTGGTATTCCCCGATTTCATAAACCCTGACATAATCCACCACGAAAGAATCGGGGTAAGTGGCATCGGCAGGATGGTTAGCCCACCAGTTGTTAATGGCCCACTCCTCTGTTGATAATTCACCGGTTACTTTGATATAACCCGCCTGGTCACAGACGCCTCCGCCCACCGAGCGCCAGGTCTCCTCGCCATCCACAAAAAATACATACATCTCGGGATACCATTCCATTGAAAAGGTATGAAATCCCTCACGGATGCCAGGTATAGTCTTGGGATGGCCAATGCTCTGATGTTCCGGGCCATATCCATCCCAGTGAAATGCATGCTGTATCTTATCAGTCCACCCGAAACCTTCCATAATATCCACTTCAGTCCCGTCCACACCATCATTCTCAATGGAGCCTACATCTCCCTGCATCATCCAGAATGCAATCCACCACCCCGGCTGGGTTGGCATCTTAAGGCGAATTTCAAACTTCCCGTACAGCTGCTCAAACAGGTTTTTGCTCCTAATCATCCCCACACTAAAATCACAGGTATCCGAATCATCGTTCTTGTTTTCGATCTGACGTAAGCGGATCACCAGGTTGCCATTCCCATCCAGGTATGAGTCCTCATTACTCCACCAACCGTCCGGTCCGTTGTCATTGTTCCTCCGGTTATATTCCAGACGCTCCCATTTGGTAACATCCGGCACTCCGGTACCATCAAACTCATCCGACCATATCAGGTCACCTGCCCCTTGCGCCTCTCTGACTTGTTCTGATTGAGTAAAAGCCAGCGAGGATACCAGCAGACATAACAAAGCGATTGTATGCAATCGGAAAATTCGGGGTTCGATTCTCATGGAATTATGGAAATTAATTTACCGTAAAATAGGAACAATCCCTTAGAATTGGCATTGACTCGAGCACATTTCTTTCTTATCTTTTCCTATTCTAAACAATGTAAGTATGTGAACATGCAGTTGACTTTCTGCATGTTGACCACAGGGGTTCAACCCTGACCCTCTTCAAAGGAAGGCGCGCTAAGCTTTTCTTGTGAATTCTCCCTTGAATCAATAAGACCTGATATTATCCCCTTCATTCATGATTTCAATGAAATCAATCCCAGCCATTATCTTGTTTGCAGCTATCTGCAGTAGTGCACTGTCCCAAATCCCCCAATTTACAAGGATCGACACCGGTGCCATTTATGAATCGGAAGGGACGCCAGTTAATTCGTCAAATATATTATTCGATATTGATAATGATGGCGATAGTGATCCTATCACAAGTAACATGAATGCTGTTGGGTATCCAATGTTTCCTCTTAAATTATACAGGAATGAACGTTCAGGATATTATATTCAAAAAAAACTGATAAGTGACTATGAAAATGAATTGAAGGTTTATGATCACAGTCCCATGGGCGATATCGATAATGACGGAGATATCGATTTTATTGCACATAGAGTTAACAAAGACCTAAGTATTTTTTTCAACGACGGGTATGGCAATTTTTTACTAGATACCATCCTTCTGAGGCCAAGGGACAATACGTCTTTTTACTTGACACTTTATCCCATCATGCTTGACTTTAACAAGGATGGATTTCTTGACATAATAGATTTCAATTCCGTAATCCTTGTCTATTACAATGATGGACAGGGTAAATTTACGGACATAGATACAGTGGGAAATTTCAATCAACAGGTAAATAATGACTGGTTGCACTCCATGGCTCTGGGCGATGCAGATAATGATGGGGATATGGATATTTATTGCGGATTGTCAATGGGGGTTGAAAAAAATGCTTTGTTTATCAACACCGGAATTTCATTTGAGCAGGTTGAGAGCAATCATATCGCCCTAATTGATAAGGCCTTGACCACCAGTGTACACTGGGTAGATTATGATAATGACGGGGATATGGATCTTTTCACAACAAATGAAAGTCCGGGCACCGAAGGGGTATTACCAGCACTCTTTGAGAATAAGGGTAACATGGAGTTTGAAAAGCATCCCATTATTGACGAAAAGTACAGAGGCTCCTTCACTATCTCTGACTATTGGGGTGACCTTGATAATGATGGAGACCAGGACTTGTTTATCACACTTGAAGATGGCCCTTTTCCTTTTTCCGGTCCTTATAAAAATACGTATTCCCCAACCACTAAGAATATTCTTTATGAAAATGAGGGTGGTGGTGTATTTACCAATATTTTAAACCACACTTTGGTTTCTGGGGAAGCCCATACGGCAAAAATATTTGACCATGATAACGATGGCGACCTTGATGTTTTTACCTATGGTAATTCCTACGATCTTCTTGGACATAACCATATGTATTTTAATGAAGGAAATTCTAATTCCTTTCTTGAAATACTATGTACAGACAAATACTCTTGCGCCACTCCCTATGGAACCCGGGTCTGTGTTAAAACATTAATAAACGGCGAATTTGTAACTCAAATCAGAGAGATAAATCTTATCGATGGTAATGTTTCATTTGAGTATGGTCCATTGCATTTTGGCTTAGGCGATGCTGAAACTGTTGATAGCCTGATGATCCGATGGCCATCAGGGCATAGTGACACTATTCTTAATGTGCCTGCAAATCAATTCTATAGCGCTTATGAGGACAGTATATTAGAAATTGATTACAAAGCCACAAATTATATCAAAATAGACAAACCTTTCGAGAATATTACTTTGACTTATGATGGTGATCTGGCCTCCATGCATCTGGACGACTATTTCACATTTAATACAGGAGATCCGGTACCCGAAATTATAGGGGACACATTAAACTATACCGTATTTTCGAACGAGAATCCTGAAGTTGTTTCAGTAGGAATTGACTCTGGGACTCATGTCCTTTCGATTAGAGCCGGAGCAACAGAAGGCACTTCAACCATCCAGGTCGTCTGTGATGCAGGGTTTACAAAGCGAATGGAATCATTTACTGTATCGGTGAATACAGGATTTCCTGCTTTTACCAAGCTTGATAAAGGGGCAATATATGAATTCGGCCTGGGCGTACAACATCTGTCAGGTATTGTGGCGGATGTGGACAATGACGGTGATCTGGATCCGGTTATAGGAAATGACGGAGTGAGTTTTAGTCCCATTCCATTGGTATGGTATAAGAACGAACGAAAGGGTCTTTACAGGACCGAAACACTCCTGAAGGAGATCAGCGATGTTCAGATCGTTTTTACAAGCCCGATGGGAGATTTAGATAACGATGGTGATCTGGATATGCTCGGACAACGAAAATGGAGTACGACTTTAGGCGTGTTTTTGAATGATGGATTTGGAAACTTTTCTTCCACTCCAAAGTTTTCTGCGCCCAACGGCCTGGACTCTTTCTATCCCGTACTCCTGGATTTCAACCAGGATGGTTTCCTTGACCTGATCCGTTTTGATCCTAAAGTTGTTGCATTATTAAATGACGGAACTGGCACTTTTAGCGAACCTTTTGAGATCGGATCCTACCAAAAGGGAAATAATATTCTCCAACATTCCATGTCATGGGCAGATGCAGACAATGATGGTGATATGGATGCATATTGCGGCATGTCATTTGGCACCAATGAATTTTTCATCAATACAGGTTCCTCACTTGAGCGGTTAGCTAAAGATCATATCACACTTCTTGAATCGGGGGGATCAATAAGTGTTAACTGGGTTGATTATGATAACGATGGTGACATGGATTTATTTACCACCAATGATATCTATGAAAATAAAGGTAACCTGGAATTCGAAAAACATGTTGTAATAGAAGAAAGGTATGACTTTGATAGTGTGTGGGCAAACTCAAGGGTTTGGGGTGACCTGGACAACGATGGTGATCTGGATCTCTTTGTATCAGTTGAGAACAATCCGATCCCCATTCCGAATCATCCAATGCAGGGGAAAACTTCAAGTCACCCATACAATCTCGTTTATCTGAATAAAGGGAACGGAGAGTTTGCAACCCTGCTGAACCATGGATTAACTCTTGATGATTCACATACAGCAGAGATTTTTGATCATGACAATGATGGCGACCTGGATGTGTTAACCATCGGTAATGCCTGGGCCAGCAACGGGAGTAACATATTGTACATCAATGAAGGAAATGGCAATGGTTCTATCGTGCTTAATTGTACCGATCGCTATGGTTGTGCAACACCTTACGGAACAAGGATATATGCCAAAACGATGATCAATGGTAACTGGACGACGCAAACCCGGGAAATCACACCCGTGGATGGCAACCTTTCCTTTGGAAATACGCGTATACATTTTGGCCTGGGGGATGCCCAGGTAGTTGACAGTTTGATCATTCGATGGCCGCAAGGCCATGTGGATACGTATTTGGATGTACCCGCCAACCAGTTTTACAATGCGACAGAGAACAGTGACCTTGAAATTGACTATAGAGCTTCCAATTACATTAAGCAGATCAAACCATTTACAAATGTGACACTTCAAAAAGAAGGCGATTCCATCACTCTCGTCCTTGGTGAATATTTCAGACTGGTGACAGGTGGTCCGCTTCCGGATTTCGATGGGGAAGGATTAAACTACACCATCCTTTCCAATGAGAATCGCAATGTGGTGCGCGATACGATTGATCCCGAATCAAAGGTACTAACCCTTGTAGCAGGGGCTACCGCAGGCACCACTGTAGTTCAGATCGTTTGCGATGCAGGTTTCGTACAAAAAATGGGGAAATTGACAGTGAAAAACGAATTGCTTCCCGTTCAGATTGAACAAATACAAGCTGATAAAACAATACTAATCTATCCCAACCCGGTCAGCGACCACCTCACTGTTGAAATCAAACAATCCTTCAAAGGAACTTTAGAACTTTCAAATATGCTGGGAAAAGTGCTGTATGAAAGTGAAATAAATTGTGATGATCAGGCTACAATTTCAATTGATACAGCAGACTTACCAGGTGGATTGTATTTAGTGGCCGTGAGGAATTCAACAATGAAGTTCAAACAAATAATTATCAGAATTATTTGATTTTATCCATCTCACTTCTTGCCAGATCCATTTTGATCCGCCTTACCCTGCTGTCATTTTGTATTCCTGTGAAACTGGCTACGATCTCCGCCGGGATCTCAAGGGCGATGGCATGGGCAATGAAGGTCTGAACTGCAATGCCTGCAGTTAGTCGTCCAAATAAGGGAACTTTTTCTGAGGAATTTCCTGAAGCTGGAACCTGGCGATTCAATCCGGCCAGCTCCCCCAGGATCCGCAGATACTTGTTCATGGTGATGATACTCATGGGTGGAAACGCAGTGTTATTGAGGTAGTACTTATTCTCATATACATCGTGAATCTGCTTTGCCCTGGTGTTGAGGGGAACTCGCCTGACTTTTCCACTTGGCCTCCTGATGATCACCTCATTCTCAGTCACGTCCCCTTTCTTCAGATTCTGTAACTCAGTAAACCTCAATCCCGTGAAACACATGAAACAAAACAAGTCACGTACCCTTTCCAGTTTTCGGGTTGAACAACGGGCTTCACTCAACGATCCCACCTCATCCCAATTCAGATACAACTGGACCCTGGTTTTTTCAGGTTCCTTCGTAAGTGATCTATAAAATCTGCGATACTCCAGGTTGGCGTTATAGTTGTTCTCCGTTGCCCAGTTCAGGAACCATACGATGATATTAACTGCTTTGTATGTTGTTGCTCTACTATTACCCTTTTCAGCATAGAATTTTTCAAACCTGCCAAGGAATGACAGGTTGATATTCCTGAAGGAGAGTTTCATCCCTGCCTGGTCCTCAAATTCCCTCAAGTGTTTATAAATGGTTCTGACCTTTCTGTAGGTGGTCGTGCTCCATTTCTTACTCCCCGTTTCGAGGAAGAGGAAAAAAACATCAAAAAAACCAGTGGAATAGTTTGGCCTGAGCGCTTTGAACATGGATCGAAATTTCTCAGGATCAGGATTCTCCTGGCTGCCTAGCAGGGCAGACCAGGTTTTCTGAGCTGTATCGGCCAGCGTATCGAGCCAGGCATTGGTGGAATAGGATCCGGGATAACTGCTTTTCATTCTCTGAAGGTCGGGATCCCAACCATGAAAATCTGTCTTAATCCCTGTTCCCAACATGACCCGGTCGCCACGAAAAGCAACACTCATAAAAACAGGACGATCCTTCAACATCAGGTTTCCTGATTCATCCTTTCTTCGCTCAATGTAAAACCGGGTTTGCATTCCCTGCAATAATACCATGATATTCGTAAGGCTGCGCTATTTTTTTTAAACAACGGGGGATGTTGTAATTTTGTAGGATGAAAAGGGAACTTCGTATTACAGAGGACGGATCCCATACGATTTTCGTTCCCGAACTTGATGAACCTTATCACTCCATCCATGGTGCCAGGCAGGAATCGGACCATGTCTTCCTGAAACATGGTCTAAGGACCATTCGGAAAGATTCCATCCGCATCCTGGACGTTGGATTCGGAACGGGCCTCAACGCACTGCTTACTTTTGCTGAAACAGATCATAAAGGGCAAAAGGTATACTACCACACTGTTGAAAAGTATCCACTCAATGAACAGGAATACCAAGCTATCAATTTTGAAAAGATCATTGCTGGTGTATCTCCGGGAAGCCTGATCAGTTTGCATGCTGCCAAATGGGAAAAACCGGTAAGTATTTCTCCTGATTTCACTTTATACAAAGAACACGCCGATTTCAGATCCATGAAACCGGAAGGACCTTTCGACCTGGTGTATTATGATGCATTTGATCCCAAAAAGCAACCTCATTTGTGGAGTAAGGAGATCTTTTGCATGATATCGCGCCTGGTAAATCCAGGGGGTATACTGGTTACCTATACCTGCAAAGGAAGTGTGCGTAGGGCTTTGATTTCCTGTGATTTTGAGGTCGAGAAGGTTCCCGGACCTCCCGGAAAAAGGGAGATGATCCGTGCAGTAAGAAGATAATTGTGCGGTCTCTGATTTTTCTTATATCTTCGCATCGTTATTTTCAAAAAAGCAAATCAAATGAACAACAGACAGATTATTACATTAATAGTTGTTGCCGTTGCAGCACTCGCAGCCGGTTATTTCATCGGATCAAGTATGAATGGAGTGAAATCTGAAAACCAGGTCTCACTGAACACCCAGAACGATTCACTAAACTATTTCCTTGGACTGAACATGGGATACAGCCTTGAGCAGGCACCATGGGATGTGGAAGCAGCACTTGTTGCTTCAGGTATTATCCAGGTTTTAGACGATTCATCTATGTTTAACCAGATTACCGCTGATGCCATTTTCCGCCAATTGAACCAGGACCTCTCAAAAGTAGAAGCCCAAAAGGCTGAAAACGAAGCTCTTGACAATTTGGAAAAGGGAGCCTCTTTCCTTGAAGAGAATGGGAAGAAAGAGGGCGTAATTACCACAGAATCCGGATTACAATACGAAGTGATATCAAAAGGCGATGGTCCGACGCCATCTGATACTTCCAATGTAACTGTTCACTACGAGGGTACATTGATTGATGGTGAAGTTTTTGACAGCTCTTACGAAAGTGGGGAGCCCGTTTCTTTTGCACTCAATGGTGTAATTCCAGGGTGGACAGAAGGACTTCAGCTTATGCCTGTTGGATCAACCTATAAATTATATATCCCTTCAAACCTGGGTTACGGTCCAAGGGGTACTGGTCCGATTCCCGGAAATTCAGTTCTGATCTTCAAAGTCGAACTGGTCTCAATCAACTAAAGAAGCTATAAAATCAAAAAAGGCTGTCCGCCAATGCGAACAGCCTTTTTTTTTGTCCATAGGACGGAATTGTGGCTTTACTTCAATAAAAAACAATCTTCAACGTGCCAGAGAATTCCTGAAGAATTGGTTACTTTGGCACAAAATATTTTCCCTAATTATAAAAGAACATATCAATGAGCTACGAGATTAGCGGCCGTCTGGCAGAGAAATTCGAAACCCAAAGAGTCTCAGACAAATTCCAGAAACGCGAGTTTGTACTGGAAGTTAAATCATCAGGCACCAGCGGCTATGAGTTCGTGGATTTTATAAAATTCCAGTCTACCCAGGATAAATGTTCACTGCTGGATCAATTCACAGTTGATGATGCGGTTAAAGTCTCTTTTAACCTGCGAGGACGTAAATGGGAAAAGGATGGTCAGGTTTCCTACTTCACCAATCTTGAAGCCTGGCGCATCGAAAAGGTTCAATCTGAAGATAACGGTTCTTCCTTCGACTCTCCACCAGCACAGAATGATTTTCCTAGTCAGGATGCCCCTTTGCCAACTCCACCTCCTTCTGATGACTCCGGAATAGATGATCTGCCTTTTTGAAAACTTGAAAACAACAACAAAACCCTAAAAAAAGCAGGCAGGATCACCAAGCCGGTTTACATCTGATCTTCCTTCCGTTGATCAGCGACTATCCTTTCTTTCGAAATTACACCTGACTGATAATGCTTCGGTGTAACCATCTGTACTGGTATTGAGAACTCTATGCAAGTACCTTTAAACGAACTGTCTTTCACCATGATATCTCCATCCATGGCTTTGACTAGTCCCCTGGCCAATTTATAGCCAAGTCCGATTGTATCTGAGGTATTATACCAGTCCTCTTCTATTTCATTTGTTTCAAAGACCTTCCTGGCTCTCTCCTGGAGCAGCATGTTGCTGCTGTCTTTAATGGTGAAAACCAGTGTTTTTTGGTCGGCGAACGAAGCGCCGAATTCAACAACTCCCTTTTCAGTCTGCGTGAGTGCATTCTCCAGAAGACAGCTTAAAGCGCGTGACAGGCGCTGTTTATCTGTAAGAATTTTCGCCTTTTTAAATGCCTCTCTGACATTTAATAAGAGCGCCACTCTCTCCCTGTTTAATCTGTACCTGTCGGTGTTATACTGGTCGTAAAGTTCTTTCATCATTGGATAAATATCCACCGCCTCTTCCTTTAACTCCAATGTACCAGTTTCGACCAGGGTAAGATCAATCAGGTTTTCCATCATGTTTAAGAGCGAATTGCTGTTTCTTGTAATATGATTGATGTAAGCATCTCTTTGATCCCCGTCCACATTTTCCTCACCCAGCAGGTGGGAAAAACCGATAATGGCATTCATGGGGGTCCTGATTTCGTGTGAGATGTTGGAGAGAAACCTGGTTTTTACCCTTGTTCCGTCACCCTGAAACTGTTTCAGGTTGCCTTCCAGCCAGGCAACCTTTGCTTCCAGTTGCTTGGTGTACTCCAATAGCTCGTTATAATCAGGTCGATTACTCATCACCTATCATCAATTCAACAATACAATACGTAAACTTAGTGGTTAAACCGTCTCACTCCGAGACAGTTTTTCAACAGTCTTACCGTTTCATCCTTTTCAGGATCTTCGTAGCATCACTGCTATAATAGTGATTCGGATCTTGAGCAATCACATTCAGATGCCATCTTGCTACGTCAGATTCATCCATGGCCAGGAAACAACCTGCCTGGAACCACTGAGCTTTCTGAATAAACAAGTTATCATCCTGCTCAATTACCTTTGAAAAAGACTCGCTGGCGTCAACGAATTGTGAAAGCCCCATGCTGGATACACCAACACCAAACTCAGCTTCGACCTTTTCACTATTCTTTTCTAGTACTTCATTGTACCAGAAAATAGCTGATTCAAAGTCTCCTTTCAGGTAAGCTATTTCAGCATTGTTCATGGTTGCCTTAATCACATCGTCTTCCATCGAACGATTGGTGAGAACAAGTTCATAAGGTTTCATGTACTTGACGAAAAGATCGCTATTGGATAATGGTCGTCCCAGTACCGTGGCTAAGCCAATGGCCACTAACAGCGCCAATGCTGCTGAGGCTGCATAATGCCAGGGCCTGGTAAACCGAAAAACCCTTTTACCGGTCTCCGATCGTCGTGTGTCTTCCCGCAGGTCGTTCAACTGGGCCCGGAAATCCAACACTTCTGTGTCGGCAATGGCTTCATCGACCTCTTTATAGAGATCAAGATCGACCAACAATTCCGGACTGGCGTTGAGCTCCTGCTCGAACCTGGCTAACTCCCTTTCTGAAAGCTCGTTATCCAGGTACTTTTGTAAAATGTGCCTGTCGCGTTTCATATCATTAATTATTAATTGGTTACAAGGATTCAGGTCGCTGCAAAGCCACCTCATGGCTGTACAGTTTTTAACCTGCTTTCCCTGGCACTTGCATGCACGCTTGCATGCTTCCCAGAGTGTGCGCACAATCAAGTACGCCTATGCTTTCGGCTACCTTTTCCGGTTGCCCTTCCGCTTTGTCACCCAGAAGCTGTCACTCCCCTGCTGACGCTACGAAAAAATATTTTTGTGCGGTCAACGACCGACTTATAATCAAATCTAAACTATCCTGATCGGAATTACTTCCTTGGAGGATTCAAAATATCATCATCTGGATCCATGTCTCTACCACCTTTTAAGAAATTCAGATCTTTTTCCTGGATCTTGTCTTGTGCGAATGATTCAAAGTTTACAGTTTTCATGACTTTTCAATTAGGGGTTAAACATCTGTTTGTTGTTTGTTTTCATCTGTTAATTCCCAATTGAGGTCAAACGTTACCCAAGAAATATGAAACTTTATTTTTGCAACAAGAATGATATCACTCTTAATCTGACTGTTATTTGGCATTTATAGATTATAAGAAAAATTGCATTTCAATATATATTTTGCATTCATAATTCGATTAATTCGTTCATTTACTGTATATAAAATCTAATGAATCGACCTTAAAACATTTATACTAGTCATATTTGCCCTTTGCATTAGTTCAGCAATGTTTATAATGTCTCAAGCTCAAGGAAATGAAGACAATTACGAGAGCTTATTTATGATTATGCAATGATCGGATAGGATAACGTGAAGTTCACGATCAATCTTGACACAGCTGAATATTATCTGAATAAAGCCCTTGAATTGCAATACTCCACTACCAGATTACTCAATCGATGATAGAGTAGCGAGTAATCATATCAATCTCGCTTCTGTTTATAGAAGAATACACAATAATAGTGAGGCTCTCAAGCATTTAAATATTGCTGAAGAAATATTAAAAGAAGTTGATCCTGAAAGATTCTTATTTGGGAGCATATATAATAATAAAGGAAATATTATTAAAAGTAACTACGATATATATAGAACAAGACAGTATTATGAATATGCCCTTGAGTGGTTAATTAGAATTGGATACAGAAATACAAATGATTTCCTTGAAATATACTCAAACTATATTGGAATATTATTTGAATTACATGAAAATGATCTAGCTATTCAAAAATTGTCAGAGATTGATATTGAAAACCTTACCTTATCCCCAGACTTGGAATTCGACTTTTATTTAATGAAGGGTGAAAGTCTTGCAATGTTTGGCAAAAACGAAGAAGCTCTTAAACACTAATGAAACTTGCAAAGGCAATTCTAACCAAAAAGGATCTCTCGCAGAAACTATATAAGACCTATGAATACTTTTATGAAATAATAGATTTCTATATTTCGATTGAGGACTATGAAAATGCATATACTGAAATTTCTAAAGGACTGTTATTTGTAGAATCTCTTGGCAAATATTCATACAAACTAAAGACGACATATTATTCTACCTTCCAATACTTTTATGCGTACGTATTAAATCTTGAAGGGAAATATGAAATGTCTTTATACTCAATTAATAAAGTCACTGACATTTTATTAGATTTCTTTGATGTTCAATCCTTAACCGCCCTAAATTCTAAGATACGGAACGAAAATTCCTCTCTATTACCTGAGCTCTATACTATTAAAAAGTAGAGTTCTTTTTAACATATTTGAACAGAATCATTCTCTTGAGTCGCTTAAAAGTGTTTTTAGTGCATATGACTATTCTATTGCAATTCTAAACTCGACAAAACTCGCAATGGAAAATGAAAATAGTAAGTTTTTTGCTACTGCAGCAATACTAGAGATATATAACGAGGCGATCTATGTTGGAAAATTGTTGTATGAGATGACAGGTGAATTAGATTACCTGGAAAAAACATTTGAATTTACTGAAAGCGGAAAATCATTTGCCCTTTTCAGTGAGATTAAGGATCTGGAGGCAATGGAATTCTCGGACCTCCCACCGGATGTAAGAGCAAAGGAAAAGAGTCTTACTGGTGAGATAAAAGGATATGAAGAGTTACTTTTCGCAGAACAGTTATCAGTTGAGTCCAGACAGCAATCAGATATCCCTAGCTATAAAGAAAAATTATTTCACTTGAAGGATGATTACAATGACCTGATGCAAGAAATTGAGCTCAATAATGCCAAGTATTTTGAGTTTAAGTACAATCCCAAATTTGTTTCGCTGAAAGAGGTTCAGAATAAATTATCCCATCGTGATGCGCTTATTGAATATGTGCTAAACGATACCATGCTTATCACATATGTGATTGATAAGAAAGGGATCAATGTGTTCTCACAGGATATTGGACCAGAATTCAGCAATGAGTGTTTCGAATACTTTAATTTGATGCACACGCAAAACTTCAGCAGTGGAGTTCATCAGAACTATATGACTTTTGTAGAATTAGGACAGAAGTTTTATAAGATCCTGATCGAACCTTGTCTTCAGTATACAGACAGGAAGAACCTGACAATTGTTCCCGATGGAGCGATTACTTACCTTCCATTCGAAGGCTTTCTTACTGGCGAGGCTGACCTACATTATATCAATTACCTGAACCTTCCCTATTTGATAAAGGACTTTTCTATTGGTTATTCGCATTCTGCAACCATGATGTTCAATGAGAGGTTAAAATCAAAATCTCCCGAGAACAAGGTACTGGCATTTGCACCTTCATATTATGATCCTCTTTCGAGTAGGGATACAGCAACAATTCGCCAGGTGCTTTCCGACTCCAACTTCCTTCTTCCGTTGGGAGGAATCATCAAAGAAGTACAAAGCATCAACGAAACAGTTCCATCCCGGGTATTCTTGAATGAAGAGGCTACAGAAGCAAACTTCAAGAAGTATGCTCCGGATTACAATGTCCTGCATCTTGCCATGCACACAATCATGATGGATGACAATCCACTCCATTCTTTATTGGCATTTACAAATGTGGAGGTGGCCGATACAACAGAGGACAACAAGCTTTATGCCTATGAGATTTATAACCTTAAGCTGAATGCTCAGATGGCTGTGCTGAGTTCCTGCAGTAGCGGATATGGTAAAATGCAGAAAGGTGAGGGTATGATGAGCCTGGCAAGAGGCTTTATTTATGCCGGGTGTCCTTCCATTGTGATGACCCTGTGGCAGGTGTCAGATAAATCCAGTTCGGAATTGATGACCTCCTTTTACAAATACCTGAAGAAGGGAAAAAGCAAACAGGAAGCCATGAGGTTGTCAAAAATGGATTACCTCGAAGGAGCGGATGACTTAACTTCAAATCCCTACTTCTGGTCAGGATTTGTGGTTGTTGGTGACAGCAGCCCAATCTACAGGAAATCGGGAATGGCTTACTGGATTTCTATAATCGCTATTTTCATTGGGATCCTGATATTCTTCCAGTACAAGAAGTCCTGATCAGTTATAATCCGAGTCGGAAAATTCACTTGTTTCGGTAATCCTGAGGACTATACCCAGTTCACTTTTTAAATGAACGGCTGAAATTTACAAGGTCAGAATATCCAAGCATAAAGCTGATTTCCGTAATGGTAAGATCCCTTTGAGATATCAATTGTTTCGCTAAATCAAATCTTGTGACCTGAAGCAGTTCGTTTCAATTTTGTAACTTTCATAGTTCTACAGAAATAAACCAGGTTTCTTGAAGGACAAAACGCCCCATATGATGGAGGGCATCAGGGCGGGTCGAGAAAGTACTTATAAGCAGTTGTTTCAGGATTACTACCGGCCTCTTACTGTTTATGCCCTCAAATATGTGTCCGATCTCGAGTCAGCAAAAGAGATCGTACAGGATTTGTTTGTTCATCTGTATGAAAACCGGCGAACCATCACCATCACCACCTCTCTTCAATCATATCTGTACCAGTCTGTCAGGAACAGGTGCCTGAATCAAATCAAGAAGCAACTGAGTCAGAAGAAGCACCTGGATCAATTTCAGGATGAGCAGCAATCTTTTGAGGATATGGAAGCAGAGATTAATAAAAATGAACTGGAGCATCGAATATTCCAGATTATTAGCAGTCTGCCTTCACAGTGTCGGAACATTTTCACCCTGAGCAGGGTCAAGGGTTTAAAGAACGACGAAATTGCAATACAGCTAGATATTTCCAAACGAACCGTAGAAACGCAGATCTCAAACGCACTCAAAGCCCTCCGCTCCAAACTCCTATAATCTAATATCCCACTATCTGCGAGCTTAGCGAGCACACTATCGTTGGCGAAGCCAACATACTATCAGTGAGCGCAGCGAATGTACTATCTGCGAACGCAGTGAGCATTTCTATACGTGTTTCTCTGGTTTCAATTGTCATGACTATACAAACCACAGGACAATGGAACCTAAACACAACTTTGAAGAGACAGACTACAGCTTCCTGGAAAGCTACCAGTCCATAGACGAAACGAAAGACTGGGAAATAGTAAAGGAACGTATTGGATTTGGGCCTAAGAGAACCCTTTACAGGAACTGGTGGTCAGCTGCTGCAGTTATTCTGTTGCTGGGGGTAGGATTCCTGGCCCAACAAACCTGGTTCAGTTCGCCCGGGATGCTTGTCGCACAGGCATTCGAATCCGGTCAGGAAGTATTGCTCCCTGACGGATCAACGGTAGTTCTGAACAAAGAGGCTGAGCTTGCCTACCCTGAAAAATTCCATCGAAACAACAGGGAGGTGCAGCTCTCCGGTGAAGCATATTTCGAGGTTGAAGGCGATCCGGATCATCCCTTCGTAGTCAACATCGGTGAGAAAGCAAGGGTAGAAGTCCTTGGAACAAAATTTAACATCCGATCAGGTGGAGCGGAAGAATCCATTGGTGTCCAGGTGGTGGAAGGCCGGGTGGCATTTTCTCAAACTGATGGGAATCTGATTCACATTGAACTGGGTAAGGGCGAACAGGCAATCCTGGATGATGGTGCATTAATAAAGCAGGATGTAGGTAATCCTAATTTCCTGAGCTGGAAAACAGGGATCCTCTACTTTGACCAGAGTCCAATTGGTGAAGTGGCCCAACAACTGGAGGCATATTATGGTCAGGATATTGACCTGGATAAAAGTCTGACCGATAATCTCACATTCACTTCAATCATTGATAACCAGGATCTTGAGAGCGTTCTGGATGAAATATCGCTGGTATTGGGATTGAGGTATACATATCAGAACCAGAAGGTTCTCCTTTTAAAACCCGATTAATACGTAAAAATGAATTTTCAATCAACCATATGGTCGGCCATGTTCTTTGTGGTATTCCTGATGCCGGCCCAATCCCAGTCAAGAATCCTTGATGCTGAGGTCAGGTTTGTTGCACATACAAGCACAATAAAGGAATTGCTTACGGCACTTGGAGAAGCAGGAGGCTTCACCTTCAGCTATGGAAAAGAAGTACCTGTGCATAGGAGAATCACAGTTACCGATGAAAAGAAAACAATCCGGGAGCACCTGGACTCAATGTTTTCCGGTGATTCATTGGATTACGTTGAAAAAGGGAATAAGATTCTCATTGTTCCGGCTTCCCATGTTCCTTCCAGGAGCATGCCTCTCCAGACAGTGAGGGGAAGGATCCTGGACCAGGATTCAAAAAGCCCCCTCATTGGAGTAAATGTTTTAATAGGTTCTGATGGTCCGGAGAAGGGTACCATTACAGATGAAAACGGCTACTTCAGATTCGAGAATGTTCCGGTTGGAAGGCACGGGATTCAATGTACCTACATTGGTTACAAGCCCATTGACATCCCGAACCTTGTTGTGGGTTCAGGTAAAGAATCGATCCTGAAGGTTGAAATGGAAGAATCAGCTATTGAGATCTCCGAGGTCACGATTACCAATTTAAGCGACCAGGCCAAACCAATAAACAGCCTTGCTGTGGTTAGCGGGAGGAGCTTTTCTGCCTACGAGGTTGAGAATTATCCTGGTTCCATATCAGATATTTCCCGAGCAGCGGTCTCTTTCCCCGGGGTGATATCCCCCAATGACGGACAAAACCATCTTGTGATCAGGGGGAACAGCCCCAAAGGACTTCAATGGAGGTTGGAAGGGCTTGAGATTCCCAACCTGAACCATTTTTCCGATATAGGAGCATCCGGGGGTGGGGTCAATGTGATCAGTAACAACATGCTTGCCGGTTCTGACTTTCTCACCAGTGCATTCCCGGCTGAATATGGAAATGCCCTTTCGGGGGTTTTCGATCTCAGGTTGAACGCGGGGAACAATGAAAAACATGAACAAACCATCCAGATTGGAATGATCGGATCGGAAGTGCAGGTGGAGGGACCCATCCACAGGGCCTCAAACACAACCTATACCGCGCAATACCGTTACAGCACTCTGAAAATCGTTGAAAAAATGGGAGCTGAAATGCAAAGTGTTCCTGATTTCCAGGATCTCTCATTCAAGATTTATCATCCGAGCAAAAAAGCAGGAGTGTTCTCCATCTTTGGAATCGGGGGACTGAGTCATGAAACGGGGTATAGTGGATATGAAATGAATTCCGACATGTTTACAGCTGGCTTCTCCAACAGCTTAACTGTAAATCCGAAAACTTTTGTCAGAACCATCCTCGCCCTTTCAGGACGCAGTTATACCTGGGACAGTGAAACGAACATTGGATCAGGTGAATTGCCCATCGACCGGATATGGAGAACAAATATCCTGGATTATACCGCAAAGGGATCGGTGATCCTGAGCAGGAAGATCAATCCAAGGCATAAAATAAAGGCTGGTGTAATCTATGAAATGGCATGGAATGATTCCCATATGAGCTGGCATTCGGACACCCTGTACAACAGGTATTCGGATCCGGGCAACCCGGATTATCAGAACCTTGTGTACGGGCATACCTGGGTTGATACAGTGATGGCCGCCGGAACTCTTCAGGCCTTTGGAACCTGGAACTACCGGATCGGAGATAATCTGACTTTCAATACAGGACTCCACTTTATCCAGTTCTACCTGAGCAACAAGTATTCTATTGAGCCCCGATTTGGTCTACAGTGGACACTGGCACCTCGACATACCCTCAGCGCAGGATTCGGAATCCATAGCCGAAAAGAGTCCATGACCCTATATGCAGGAAGAAAATACCTCTCCGACGAGTCCTACCTCATACCCAACCTGGACCTTGAGCTCTCCAAAGCGAGGCACTATGTATTGGGATATGACTTCAGGACCACAAACCTTCTTAACCTGAAAACAGAAGTTTACTACCAGGATTTATATGACACCCCAGCCTACCCTTTCCCTCCATATTTCACCACCCTGAATTACGACTTTGGATTTGAGGGGAATGTTCTCACAAATTATGGTAGCGGGTACAATACGGGGATTGAAGTCTCGGTCGATAAATACATTTCCAATGGCTTTCACTTCCTGTGGAATGGAACCCTGTATGAATCGATGTATAAAGATAAACTGGGTGACTGGCATCACACCAAATACAACAGTGGACATGCCTCCAACGGACTAATCGGGAAAGAGTTTAAGCTTGGGAAGGGCAAGCAGCATACTTTTTCCATCAATTCCAGATACATCCTTGCGGGAGGAATGAGATACCTGCCCATCGACGAAGAGGCCTCCCAGGCCAGTGGGTCAACTATCAGACCCTTGGATGACGGTTTTTCGGGACAGTATCCAAGCTATTTCAGGATCGATTTGTTGTTGAAGTTCCGGCGGAACCGACCGGGATATACAGGAGAATGGAGTCTGGACCTCCTTAATGTTACAAATAGGAAGAATGTTCGTTACGATTACTGGGACAACAGCAGCAACAGCATTCAATATGAATATCAGAATCCTTTTATCCCGGTGCTCAGTTACCGGATTCAATTCTAATACGATTTCAAATGAAAAGATTACCTGACATACTTATCATCATATTTTTGTTCCTTCACTTCACCGGATGTGAGAACTATGATGACGATCCGGTTTTTCCGGCCTCAGATTTTATCTCCACCGGAACCTACCAGGGAGACTACTGGCCCACACAGGAGTGGAGAACCTGTGCCCCGGATGAAGTGGGCATGGATCCCGTGAAACTCAAAGAACTAAATGAAGAGATTCGCCTGCTGCTTGAGTTGCAGGTGGATTTTCGCAGCCTGATCATTATCAAGGATGGATATATCGTAGCTGAACAATATTACTCGGAGGACTATGGAGAGTATGATCTGCACCGGATCTTCTCCTGCACCAAAAGCCTGACCTCTGCCATGATCGGAATAGCCTGGGACAGGGGATTGCTGAGTGGAACCGGCCAGAAAATGATCGAATTCTTTCCGGAATATGAGATTCAGAATATGTCCGAAGACAAAAGCAAGATCACCCTCGAGCACCTGCTCACCATGAGTGCAGGCCTGGAATGGTACGAGATGGATTATGCCTATGGCGATGACAGAAATACCTACCGACAGTGGGCTGACCAGGGGGGAGGAATCAAATTTGTTCTGGATTTGCCCATGATTGCAGCACCGGGCCAGCAGTTCGCCTATAATTCAGGAGCATCCCAGGTACTATCGGGGATTGTTCAGAAAGTAAGCGGCGTACGGGCCGATTCATTTGCACTCAACAACCTGTTCACTCCCCTGGGCATCAAGGATTATTACTGGCCCATTGATAACGAAGGTGTTGCATATGGCGGATCGGGTGTCAGGCTGAGGCCCAGGGACATGGCCAGGTTCGGGTACCTCTACCTCAAAAACGGAGTTTGGGAAGATGAACAGATCATTCCCGAAGCATGGGTTGAGAAGTCCCAGCAAAAGCTTATCAAACGCAAGTACATTGAAGATTCCTATTATGGATACCAGTTCTGGGTAAGTGATTATGGCGCTTATTCGGCAGTGGGATATGGGGGACAATGGATCACCATCGTACCGGAGCACAACCTGGTGATGGTATGCAACAACGCCTTTGATGAAGGGGACAATACCCAGTGGAACACCCCTGAACGGCTCCTGATCACCTATGTTATTCCTTCTTTGGAATAATTTCAATAAACCATTTGGCCTGTTCGCTTGTTTCAAATGAAACCTAAAGCATGAAAAAACAAGGCCTGACCACCACCCTGCTGCATACTCCCTTCCCTCAAAAGGACCCACATGGCAGCATGAACTTCCCGGTCTACGATAACGTTTCCTTCGAATTCGAAACATCGGAAGAACTGGAAGCTGCATTCAGGGGAGAGAAGCAGATGCACCAGTATTCCAGGATCACCAATCCCACGGTAGAGTATTTCGAGTCCAAAGTCCAGAGAATGACAGGTGCATTTTCAGTCTCTGCCATGTCCTCGGGTATGGCTGTCATCTCTAATCTGATTATGGCCATCAGCAAGTCCGGTAACAACATCATTACCTCCAAACACCTGTTCGGGAATACCATCTCCCTGTTTGAGAAGACCCTGAAACCTTATGGTTTCTCAGCAAAATATACCGATCTCACTGATGCTGGCGCAGTGGCAGAAATGGTGGATGAGCATACAGTAGCCATCTTCTTTGAAACCATCACCAATCCGCAAATGGAGGTGGCCGACATCAGGGCCTTATCAGAGATTGCCAAAAAGAACAACATCCTGCTCATCGCAGATACCACATTAACACCACCCTCGGTTTTTTCAGCGAAGGATTTTGGAATTGATATAGAGGTATTGTCCAGCACCAAGTACATTTCCGGTGGTGCCACATCTGTGGGTGGACTGCTGGTGGATTACGGCACCTTTGACTGGAGCCGCTTTGGTAAAACAAAGGAAGCCTTCAAGGAACATGGCCGCCCGGTATTTAAAATGATGCTGCGAAAACAGATCTTCCGGAACCTGGGTGCCTGCCTCTCCCCTCACAACGCCTACCTGCAGAGCCTTGGCCTGGATACCCTGGCATTGCGAACAGAAAGATCAACTTCCAATGCCCTGGAACTGGCCAAATGGCTGGAAGGCCAGGACGCAGTGAAGCATGTACATCATCCCGGACTGGTTAGTTCCCCCTTTCATAAAATTGCGGTGGAGCAGTTTGGAGCAAGGCCCTGTTCAATGTTCACCTTCGATCTCGAATCGAAGGCACAGTGCTACGCATTCATGAATAAACTTCAGATTGTCCGCAGAGCCACCAACCTGCAGGACAACAAAACCCTGATCATTCACCCCTACTCCACCATTTTTGCTGAATATCCTGATGAGGAGAAGGAAAAAATGGGCCTCAGGGATACCATGATCCGGCTTTCTGTGGGCATCGAGGAGGTAGAGGACCTCATTGAAGACTTCAGGCAAGCATTGTCTTCCTAATAATATTCTTATCAAATTTTGCAGAGATGTATGAGGAATTATTTCGCTGTAATGTTTCCGTATATGGATACTTTTCTGTAATTTTGCGGAATAGATTACAGATTACATGAAAAGACTTTTCGAAGTTGAATTCTTAGATGACGCTATTGATTTCTTGTCAAAAGTTGACGCCAAGGCTGCTAAGAAGATTATCTATAATATTGATAAAGCAAGCTACACCCAAGATCCTGAATTATTAAAAAAGCTAATTGGGAATATCTGGGAGTTTAGGACTAGATTTAATAAAAAGCAATACAGAATGCTAGCGTTCTGGGATAAACGAGATTCGAAAAACATACTAGTAATATGCTCTCATGGAATTGTAAAAAAAACAAGTAAGATGCCTGAAAAGGAGATATTTCGGGCAGAGGATATTAGAAACAGATACTTAAAATAATTAGGCATGACAAAGCAAAAAACAAAATCTATAGATCAGGTAAAAGATATTTTCATAGGCAAGTCGGGTAGTCCTGAAAGAGAGCAATATGAAGTTGAGCTTAGGCTTGATGTACTTGGTGATATGATTAGAAAGACTCGCAAGGAACGAAACTTGACCCAGGAAGAACTTGGAAAATTAATCGGAGTTCAGAAAGCACAAATATCAAAATTGGAAAGGAATGCTAGCAACATGCGTATTGATACTATAATCAGGATATTCGATGCACTTAAGGCTCACGTGAAATTTCAGGTTGAATTGGATAATCGTGAATGGAATCTAACTGCTTAGCCATGTCCTACTCCAACACCATCATCTTCTTCACATCATAGAATCCTTCACTTTCCATACTGTAGAAGAAGAGACCGCCTCCCAGCTGCCATGCATCAAGCTGAATGGAGAATTGACCCGCCGAATTGTGTTGTTCACGGTACATGACCACCTGCTGACCGCTTCCGTTAAAGATCCTGATCACAACATCGCCTGGTTCTGGCATATGATACCTGATGCAGTTGTTATCGAAAATGGATTGGGATAGTTCTGAAGTAGTTTCTTACGCAAAGGGGTAATTTTGTCTGTGTTGTACAGGTCCAGAAGTTGCTCTTTTACATAGGCCTGGCGCTGATTATTGAATTCCCTGATGTTCTCCACTGATGCTTCCCAGTCGCCGCGTTCAGCACCAATAAATGGCCAACGGTGCTGGTACTCCTCCATATAGGGCCGGATCTCATCGGTCATTGCATCAAGTATAGCATTCATGGTTTCTGGACTTAACTCATGATCAAAACGCTCCACAAACCAATCGATAAAATCTTCCCTGAACTCCTGTTGGTATAGATCCTGGCAAGAATGGGGTGCGGACCGTAGGTGCCGAAGTTGGGGATCTCCACGCCTTTGATGGCCGCCTCAAACATATTGAGCTGAGGCCCCAGTCCGCTGTATTCCGGACCCAGGCCTGCTCCTACCCCAAATCCGGTCTCCATATCAAACTGTATCCACCGCCACTTGCCATCAGGTGTTCGCGGCCGCCAGCTGGCATCATTGTTATTGGGCCAGTCCCATTTACCCAAATAAATGCAGTGCCCCATGTATGCAATGAAATTGTCCATGTCCATCTGGGTTTTCAGGTAGTCATAGTTTTCGGGCTCCGTCATATTGTGGGAATAGATGAAATCCATCATGGCATTCCAGTGCACAGCATCTCCCTCGTCCACGTAGGCAGCAGGCGCCCCGTTTCTGTAATGGTGTTCGAACGATGTCATATCCGGGATCATCCCTGTCGATCCCGTGGTGGTACTGGTAGTACCAGGAGTTTTTACTGGCTTCCCTCAATTCATGGATCCCCCAGTACTCGCCATTCATGAAAACAACAGCAGGCCTGTATGCCTGGATATCGATGTCATTCTCAGCCAAAAGCCGGTGTGCATATGCATCATTGAACAGGGCTCCTGTGATCAGGCTGCCCCAGGCCCTGATCATGAACCTTTTGAATTCGTTTAGCTCTCTGGCACTTGAAGGATCGTTTTCAAACAAGGGATAGCTGATCCTGTTCTCTCCGTAAGTTGAGCGGGCAAAAACATGTAATCCTTTCTGCGGACTGGCAGGAGAAGATCCCCCCTGTATGCTGATGCCCACATCCTGGGCAAATCCCGGATTTCCCCCCGGTTCAAAAAACTCAATATGAGCCGGCTTCTCCCAGTCCTGAAAATAATTGCCTGTTCCGCTTTGTCCTGTCCTATGCGTATAGCCAGGCACATAGATTCCTTCATGATGGTCAAACAGGTTTTTGCTGTCTGATGCAATGGAGATCACCGGCAGGGTGGCATACCGGGTTGTGATTCCTGGATCCACAAAATAACTATTGGTGATCATAGCACTGGGACTGAATCCATCTTTAAATGCACGTGGCCCTGATCACGTTTGCCTTAAACACCTCCCCTTCAGGTGGGACCCAGTCAGGCAGCCAGTGATACGGATCCTTGTTGGTCCGGATCTCGGAGTAGACATTGGGTTCGCCTGCCCTTGATGCAAGGGTGATGGGGTCTGTATATAGGGTGGAGGTTGCATCCGGGTCATTTCCGTTTGTTGTATACCTGATTACTGACATGGGATCCTCAGTGGAAATTTCCAGTACCTGGCTCGTGGTGTAGAATCCGGCAGGGAGTGAGAATCCTGGTTCTTTTGTTCTTAATAATGCACCACCTGAATTGGTCCTTCCGTATGAAGGCGATCAAAACTGAACCAATGGATGCTGCCGTCGGGCTGTCTGCCCATGGATATGTCTTCCCTTTGGGGCCCATAAGTAATCGAATCAATAAGAACAGATCCGGATTGAAAACAGCGATCTCTTCCCCTTCACTGGAGAGCCTGAAATTTGCGTGGATCGCGTCGATCACCGTATCCCTGCCGTCGGCCCAGATCAGCAAGTAATCCCCTGGGGCTATTTCAGCCTCCAGCGGGAACTCCCATTTATCTGGATTATCCCTATTGTCGGTCATAAAATACCCGCCCAGATCAATGGCATCAACACCCGGATTATAGAGTTCAATCCAATCTGACCAGGCAGAGAAATCGGGATCCGTGTTCACCTCAGCGTTCGAAGCCAGGAATTCGTTGATGACCACTTCCTGACCAAGCATAGAGGCTGAGCAAAGCCAAATTAACAGGATTACATTCAGTCTAATGTTTCCGGGGTAAAACATCTGAATGATTTTCAAGCAATTTAAGAACTATTACCTGTTGGTGGAGATCTTGCACTAAAAAATCCCGGTCCTGCAACACTTTCGCAAGACCGGGATACTAAAAACTACGAAAACTCAGAGCTTGATAATCTTCCTGGTTGTTACAAAGTCCTCGGACCTGATGGTAATGAAATAACCCCCCTCCTCGAGCTGGGATAGATCAATTTGGTGGCAGTTGCTTTCCAATTCACAAATGAAAACAACCTGACCACTTATATTGCTGATCTCAATAGCACGAGGACCGGAAAAACGTGACTTTATGATGATCTGGTCGAGTACAGGATTTGGATAGATCTCGAATTCGTAAACTTTTAATGAGGCTGATGAAACACCGATCCCGCTAATATTCTCGAAATAAAGCGTCTGGGCCATCGCTGTCTGCTCCCCATCTGAGACTTCTGCCCGGATGACCATGCTATCTGATTCATAGAGCCGGTCAAAATTAAAAATCTGTTCATAGATGCCTTCATCTAAATCGGCATCATCGTATGCTTCAAAGTTTCTCCCATTGTCGTAGCTAATATCAAAATAAACATGAAGCGGATCAGATTCCGGGTCTGCCACCAAAACGGCCACCTTGTGCTGGGTAACGCTGATGGAGGTGTTTTTCAGGAATAAATCGTCAACCAGCTCAATATAAGGTGGTCCGTTGCCCTCATTATCAATACACAGGATATCCGAATAATCTTTTCCGATGGCGTTTCCGGAAGTATCATGGGCTATAAACTTCAACAGGGAGCGAGGATGATCACTAAGAATCTGCGAATCAAATGTGTATGCACCAAGTGATGCGTCAATCATTTCCACATATTCCCAATCCGGAGAGTTCACATGTCCGGTCCAGATGCTGATGCTATCTGCCAGTTCGGATGTGGTAAAAGTGAATTCGTGGGTTCCGGATACCTTAATTACATCACCCTGATCTGCTACTATCACATTATCTGTGGCATGTTTTCGCTGTCGGAACAACCACTCTTTCATCTGTGGATACAGGTAGGCATAGTTCCAGACATTGTGCCCCACATCGGGGATCTCGGAGTAGATCAATTCGGCATGTTTGGCAATATAATCATCGATCACATCCTCCTCCAGGCTGTATTCTACCCGGCAATAGTTGTGGGTATAAAGGGGGAAGTCCATGTATTGAGGGTAGTTTTTAAGAATGGACCTGGACAAATCGGTAGCCACCGTATTGTCCAGATTGCCGTGAAAATTCCAGACAGGAATGTGCTTGATGATATTGACATGTTCTGAGATTGCATCGTTGCCGACATACAGACCTCCGCAAACAGGCACCGCTGCGGCATATAACTCTGGTTCAATTTTGAGGTAGTTCCAGGTCCCGATACCCCCCAATGAAAGCCCGGTTAAATAGAGCCGGTCCTCATCAATGGAATAAGAGCGCTTGAGGGAGTCCAGCAACTCCATCACACTCAGGTATACATCTGTGGTTGTCCAGTTTTGTCCCGTAGGACACTGGGGTGAAAAAATGAAACATGGATGCTCAGACTGGAAGTAATCAGTTCCCCAGGTGGTGGCCAGGTTATTGTAAAATATATGCTTAATGTTGTCGTCTCCACATTCTCCAATTCCATGCAGTGTGATCACCACCGGATACTTTTCCTGGTCACTGTATGCTTCGGGAATAAATAGTCTTGCTTTGATATTGAGCGTATCGGTCAGAAGGCTGTAGTCGATGAATTTTTCTGCAATTGCGATTGCAGTTTGTGCTGTCAGCCATGCAGACAAACACAGCATGGAAGTAATGCAACAAATGTTTTTCATGACATTTGGATTTTTGGAATGAGTATTCAAGTTATTCAAAATGGAGGAACTCACGACAATGCGAAGCATTGGAGAACCCGGGATATAAAAACCAGGACAATTTAGAGTTTGATGATCTTCCTGGTTGTAACAAAATCCTCAGACCAGATTGTAATGAAATAGACTCCCGAGTCGAAGGATGAGATGTCGATTTGGTGTGAGGTTCCTTCCATCTCGCCCATGAGAATTTGTTGACCATTCAGGGAGGTGATAGTGATTGAATAGTGGTCGGGGTATTCTGTTTCGATGGTTAGGATTGAGTTGGTTGGATTGGGGTAAATTGAAAGTTCGGATTGACTACTTTCTTCAATATCTGTTTCTTCTCCACACTCTGTTGTGAAATAGACATTTGGACTTCCTCTATATACCTCAACACCAGCAGGAGGGAATGGCATTTGCCACACACAAACTTCAAACAAAGTAGGCATATCAGAGCAATCCAATCCTGCTAATGCAGTATTATTAGAAACATCCAGACTGGTAATTTGATTATTCCCACAATTCAACATAGTCAATTCAATATTATTTGAAACATCCAGACTGGTTAATTGGTTATCGCTGCAATAGAGATACCTTAAAGCAGTGCAATCAGAAACATCCAGACTGGTTAATTGGTTATCCCTGCAATAGAGATACCTTAAAGCAGTGCAATCAGAAACATCCAGACTGGTTAATTGATTCCTCTCACAATTCAATCCTATTAATGCAGTATTATTCGAAACATCCAGACTGGTTAATTGGTTCCAACCACAATCCAATATTGTTAATGCTGTACAACCAGAAACATCCAGACTGGTTAATTGGTTATCATTGCAATCGAGTTCATATAAAGCAGTAAAACCTGAAACATCTAGACTGGTCAATAGGTTATGACTGCATTCCAACCTTATTAAAGCAGTATTATTCGAAACATCCAAACTGGTCAATTGGTTATCACCGCATTCCAACTTTATTAAAGCAGTGCAACCGGAAACATCCAGGCGGGTTAATTGGTTAGCATGGCAATCCAAATTTGTTAAAGCAGCATTATTAGAAAAATCAAGACTGGTTAATTGGTTCCAGCCGCAACTCAAATCATTTAAAGCAGTACAACCAGAAACATCCAGACTGGTTAATTGGTTATCATTGCAATCCAATCTTGCTAATGCAGTATTATTCGAAACATCCAGACTGGTTAATTGGTTAATATGACAAAACAATTCTCTTAATTCTGAATTATTTGAAACATCCAGACTGGTTAATTGGTTATTACCACAAGTCAATACTGTTAAAGCAGTATTATTCGAGACATCCAAACTGCTTAATTGGTTATTACCACAAGTCAATACTGTTAAAGCAGTATTATTCGAGACATCCAGACTGCTTAATTGGTTATTATCACAAGTCAATACTGTTAAAGCAGTATTATTAGAAACATCCAAACTGGTTAATTGGTTATAGCTGCAATATAATTCTGTCAAGGCTGTATTATTAGAAAGATTCAGATTGGTTATATAATCATTGTATCGATATTCTAACTTACTCACATTTATAAACGCCTCAATTCCTGTTAGATCATAAATATCCCCGCTTATGCACTCATTAGGATAATATTCCTGACAGCCAACATACAATGAAGTTACAGCCTCGGCCTCAGCATAACTAATCAAACTATCTTTATTGGTATCCACTCCCTCATCAATAAGGGCATTTAGGAAGGCGGTGTCGGGGATTGATACTATTGAATCATGGGAAAACAACGGGAAAGCCGCTAAAAGAATGGCCATCAGGGTGAGCGCAATTCGTGTCATGACATGCTGGTTTTTAGGTATATGGATTGAGGTTACACTAAAAACATCCTTTATAAAGTATGACGTTAAAAATTAACGATTTAACTGAACAAATCCCGGCCCTGCAGCACATTTGCAAGACCGGGATACTAAAAAACTACGAAAACTCAGAGCTTGATGATCTTCTTGCTTAGAGTAAGCTCCCTGGAGCCGACTTTAAGCAGATACATTCCCTTGCTAAGCATGGAGACATCAATGACATTGGCTGCTGCACCTTCAAGCTTGCCTTCAAGCAAGAGTTGGCCAGTCACAGCGTATATCATATAATCATGGTTCTCTTCCTTCTGCATCTGGATGGTGATCCTGTCTTTAAAAGGATTTGGGTAGACTTCCAGAGTAAGTGAGGAGCCATCCTTTCCTGGTATTCCTACCACAGGTGTAAGCTCCAAAATATCCACCGTAAACTTGGTTCCCATCTGGTTCTCACCTGATTCGGCCAGGATTGTAACTTCTTCAATTCCTACCGAACGCCCTTTGATCGTCAGCAAACTACCCTCGATGGAAGCAATTGCCCTATCCAACTTAACACAAGCCGAAAATGTGATAGGTTCCCCTTCAATGTGGCTGAAATGCTGTAAAAGATCTATTTGAATAGAATCCCCATCGATTGTATCATTCGGGATGGGTGTTTCCAGGTTTATATCACTCAAAATTAACTCAGTGACATCGTTTACAGGTATACCAGCAGGGGTTTGTCCTCCCATAATGTACACTGTCCTATCAATGGCTTCTGCGTCATGTCCAATTAGTTTTTGGGGCATTGGCCCAAGGTATGCCCATGTATCTGTATCAGGAGAATACTTCGATATATCTGCGATAGCACAAGGAACACAATAGTTTCCAGTAGGAACCCCCGAACAGATAAATTTCCTGGTCAATTACACAGGGGTATGCATCCAATAACGCTCTAATTGGAGGAGCAATATAAGTCCATTCATCTGTTAAGGGGTCATATACCTCGGCGTTTGGATTATTACTCCCGCTTCTGGCCGGTCTCCCCCCAATGCTATATAACTTTCCGTCCAGGGCCACACAAGCGGCGTTTACCCTGGCAGTACCCATGTCCGCTTTTGGAGTCCAGATATCGGTTGCTGGATCATACACATACAAACTTTTTGTGATTTGTTCATCATTATTAATTCCACCTGTCACATAGACTTTTCCATCGATGGCTGCTACCCCGATCATGCCCAGAGCTTCAGGCATGGATTGCTTCAACTCCCAGGAGTCGGTAACAGGATCGTACACGTCAAGCCTGGAATAGCATACAAAATAATTACCCGCAGAAGGATTACCCGGAACTATGTCGTGCCAGGTGATTCCGCCCGGGATGTACCATTTGCCATCTATCACACAACTTCCCAGTATACCGCCCCTTGCAACAGGGATGGGGGTCCTGCTATTGTCCCATGATCCGGTGGCCGGATCAAAAAGGAAGAGTGAATCACTATAGGCCACGAATTCATCATACTCACCTTCTACATACAAGCCGCCTGTTATATAGATTTTATTCTCAATCACGCATGATAGGCCGCTAAACAATGGCAAGGGCATGACCTCAAGGGTGTCGAAGGTTCCACAATTAAAATCACAATCAGACTGAGCATTGAGGGTGGACCACGGGGACAGTAAAAAAGGGCTGTCAACAATAGGAGTAAATGGTTTTTCATTTTTAATGGTTTTTAGTTGAACGTGCATTTATAATAAAAACAGTTAACTCATAAAACACACGTAGTCCGGTGACCTGCCATCCCTGAAACAGATCCGTTAAAGTACAAATATTCATTGACTTATATCTGCTATTTTTGTTACCTTCCAGAACATGAGTGATGCGCTCCCCACTAAGGAATTCGAAACACTCTTCAGGGAGTATTTCAGGCCCCTGGTGGTATTTGCCAAACAGTATGTGAAGGTGCAGGAGGTTGCCGAGGATATTGTTCAGGACCTCTTCCTGTACATTTTCGAAAGGGAGAAACCTGCAGAAACGTTTGATCTGAATGGACCCTATCTTTATAAGCTTGTCCGCTACAGGTGTTTGAACCACCTGGATTACCAGAGCATCAGGAAGAAGAAAAATCCGGAAGCACAACGTGGACTCTCCTCCAATCCGCATGATCCCCTTGAATTAGTTAAACAGATCGAGCTGGAAAACAAATACGTGCAGGCTTTAGAGGATCTTTCACCAAAATGCAGGAAGGTATTCGAATTGAGCAGGCTGCAAGGCATGAAAAACCAGGAGATCGCTGATCAAATGAATCTTTCAAAGAGGACTGTTGAAACACACATTACAAAAGCACTTAAAATATTTCGGGAAAAACTGAGTGAATACTTACGTGTATTCCTATTCTGAACTGCTATTATATATATATATGGAGAATCAAGATCAAGATATAAACCTGGACAGATTCATCAAGGAGGAAAAACGATTTCAAAAGGATCTGGAAGAAATCGATGTGGATAAAAACTGGAACAGATTTCTGTTAACAGCGGAGAGGGTTTCAAAAAGGAATCAAACGCATACACACATCGGGAGGTATAGATACGTATTCAGGTATGCTGCATCTGTCGTACTCCTGGTAGCTATATCGGCTCTCCATCTACTTTGCTACCCTTGATTCTCCTCACCAGATCATTCGTGTAAGCGCAGGACCCCAGAATCTGGATCTCGAATTAAATGATGGAACAGTCATCATTCTCAATAAAGAGGCAGTGATCAGCTATCCTGAAAAACTGAATCGAAGAAAGAGGGAGGTGAGCCTGTCCGGAGAAGCTTATTTCGAAGTGGTACACACAGGAAGATCACCCTTCTGTGTACACATTGAAAAACACACGGTCAAGGTACTCGGGACCTCATTCAATATTAAGGAAGAACAAACAGGAAACATTGAAATAAGCGTTAAAGAAGGAATTGTTTCCTTTTTCAGAAAAGATATGGAAGAAGAAGCAGTCAGGATCACTGCAGGTCAAAAATGTATCTATCAGGCTGCAAGCGAAAAAATCACAATTGATACAGTCAGATCAGACAACCTATCTTTTCTGGAAAACAGGAAAGCTTTACTATAAGGACACACCCCTTCATGAGGTCTTTGCGGAATTGGAACCCTTATTCGGGCAGAAGATTGTGGTTTCTGATTCCCTGATTCTTACAAACAGATGGAATTCAACGCATGTGGGACAGGATTTAGCATGGCATTTTGGATGAACTGTGCTTGTATTTCGATCTCTATTACATTGAAAAGGACGATACAATCCATGTTCTAAGAAAAAAATGATGAGAATCACAATTCTCGCAATCATCATCCTGGTTTTTTGTATGGGTACGCTTCGGGGACAAACCGCGATCCTGGACAGGAGTGTGAAGATTGAGTCAACTGAAGGAACCATTGGCTCGGTGCTTGATGAGATCAGCAGGAAGGGTGGATTTGTTTTCAGTTATAACCAGGATATCCCGTATGACAGACATGTGCATTTACAATTTAAGAGACAGTCTGTACAACAATTCCTTAATGAGCTTTTCGACGGTGCAGATCTATTGCGTTGAATATGGGAATAAGTTGCTTATCAAAATAAAACCAAAACTTCCTGAATTCTATACGGTGACCGGAAGGGTGGTTGAATCCGAGTCCAGGGAGCCTGTTCCGGGTGCCACCGTGATCATTCCCGGTTCAGACCCTCTGATCGGTGCAGTGAGTGACGAGGAAGGCCTCTTTCAGATCAACGTCCCACTGGGAATGGATGCGATCCGGTTTTCAAGCATCGGTCATGAAAGCCGGAGTTATAATTCACTTCATCTGGTCCCCAGTGAAGTGAGCCTCCCTCTGGCGAGACAGGAAATTACTGAAGTGGTTATTGAACATCACAATCTGCCGCAGCATGAAGAATCCACTGTGTCCATCAGCTACATATCAGGTCAAAAACTTGAGAGAACATTTGGTTCCAGCATTGAACATTCGTTGCAGGGGAATGCCCCGGGAGTTTTCGTGGTGAGAAACTCCGGTATGCCAGGTTCAGTTTCCAGGTAAAAATCAGGGGGAATCATTCATTGATCAATTCTGATCCGGTCTATTACCTTGACGGGATGCCCATACAGCAAACCCTTGTCAATGCGATCTCTCCCAACGACATTGCATCTATCGAAGTACTTAAAGGATGCAACAAGTTCAGCCATTTATGGTGCTTCAGCGGGAAATGGAGTTGTTTTGCTTCATTCAAAAAAAACAATCAGAAAAAAAACAGGGGTCACCTTCGATTACCGCATCGGAATGCAAGAAGTGTGGAATAACCTTGATTTAATGAACAGGGATGAATTCCTCGATTATTTCAAGCTTGCAAGACCAAATGATTCACGATATGACGACATTGATAGCGCCCTTCACTCCAATACTGACTGGCAGGAACTTGTCTTTCATACGGCTAAAATTGAGAATTGTCACCTAACGGTAAGCGGTGGAAATGAACGCTCCGACTATTACCTGGGGACAGGCTTTTTCAACCAGTCTTCCGTTATTAATGATTTGGAATTCAGAAGATACTCGATGAAATTTCGCTCAGATCACAGAATTTCTAAAAAATGGACCCTCGGACAGACAATTTCACTTGCCCATGTGAAATATGAGGGGCTGAAAGAGGGTTGTTTCCTAAACGATCATAACAATTCAATCCTGGCTGCATTTTGTATGCTCCCAATTTCATCCCCCAACGATACCCTGCACTGGTAGTAATGCGTTGGGAAATATATTGAGCAGTTCCACGACCATCCCCTACCTGGATGCGGAATTAACAAATAACAGGCGAAATAACTACATAGCCATCGGGAATCTCTCTTCAAAGGTGGATATCAGTCGCCAGTTGAGCTATGTGTCGACTTTTGGATTTGAAGTCTACTTCCAGAATAATATGAGCACCGGCCGACCCAATCCTGCTCATATACCTGCTGTTAATCCTTCTGTAGTGGAATACTATTACCAGGTACTCGACCTTGGATTCCACTGGCAGAATTTTCTTAATTACCACCAGGTTTTTGCTGAAGATCATGAAATAGATGGCTCCATTGGTTTTGATTACGGACAAAACGAAAACCAGTGGATTCCTACCGAGCAGCGCTCACTTAACTCTTCTCAATTTTCAGCATATCCTTCTTCCGGTGGTGCCTTGTACCATGAGCTTCGTTCATCAACAGGCTTCAGGAATTACGCTGTACAGGGCTCTTTGAATTATATTTTGAAAGGCCGTTACATTCTGAATGGGGCCATCCGGAGAGAGGTGGTGGGATTTGATTCAATACCCGGGATCGAAAAAGCAGTACTCCGGTATCTACCCTTCCGTTTCAGCCGGATGGATTTTCTTAAACAGGACTCACACTTTGCAAAGGGGTGTGTTGCAGTACGGTAAGATCCGGTATGCATTCGGAATGGCTGGGAACAGCCCAAGACTGGACTATTCATTCCATTCAAAAACGATGCGTGATTTCGCCTACGTCTACTCTTTTAGCTCGAATGGAAGTTTCACGAACTCCTAGCTATCAACGACAGACCAATGAAGAATTCTACTGGGAGAGAATCAGTGCGCACAACCTGGGTGTAGAGCTCGGCTTCTTCCGGAACAGCCTGTTTATTTCAGCAGATCTCTTCCGTAATCATTTACACATGGGGACAAAGATCCGGCTCTGACAATCCAGTTCCATTTACCAGAATACTTTACAACAGAGACATTTATGGGATGGTCGCCCTTCCATTGGCCGATATCATAAACAGTGGGATAGAAGGTGAAATCGGCTTCAGGGAAGTCGGAAACCATGTAAACTGGGACCTTTCAGTTCATGCAACCTACCTTAGAAACAGAATAGTGAAAGTTGAGCCCTCCCCAATAAATATCATCAATGGGAATACTGATCCCATTTCAGTACACCTGCAGGGAGAAACAGCCGGCTCATTTTACGGCTATAGGACTGATGGCCTTTTTACCTTAGCAGATTGTCCCGGCCCCGGCCAGGTGGTAACAAACCAGCCCTTTACCATCGATGAGGATGGGAACAGGCAATATGCGCAACCCAATGCACATGATGGTGATTATAAATTTGTAGATATAAACGACGATGGTGTCATTGACCAGAATGACAAGACCATCATTGGGAATCCCTTTCCGGATCTGACATTCGGCTTCAATGCCAACATTCAGTACAGACGATTCGACCTATCCATGTTATGGCAGGGCACCTATGGAAACGAAATCTTTAATGCCACCAAATTGTGGCTATACAATCCATATGGCACGGCAAACTGGACTGCCGACATGAAAAACAGCTACCGTTCACCAACGTATAATGAATACGGCCAAATCAAAGATCCTGGGCTCACCGATACCCCACTTCACCGCTTCGATCCTGCAGCTGAAAACAAAAACCTGCGCGTCTCCGATTTCTACATCGAAGATGGCTCCTACCTCCGTTTGAAAAATATCCAGCTTGGATATACAATGGATCCTGAACGCACCAGGAGGATCCACGTGGAAAAGCTAAGGATTTACGTTTCGGTCCAGAATCTCCTTACTTTTACCAACTACTCAGGGCTCGATCCTGAGGTTGGAGGATGGGGCATCGATTGCGGGAACTATCCCCAACCCCGGACCTACTCTGCAGGTGTGAGTGTTGAGTTCTAAGTTTTACGGTCACGGATTCCTGTGGGAGAATCACCTCTGCTTCAATGTGGGGGAAAAAATCTTCCTGATCACATCAGCGCTTATACAACCCCCAGCGTAAACCAGGGGTAAAGGTTGAATTATGTCTCCGATTCAATCTTAAATTCCTACCGATGCATTCAATGGCTATGTAGTAATTACAATTCTATATCCCTCTTCTCCCCATGTCATATCATAACTTAGATCAAAATGAACGGCAATTACACTCATCATTGCATTAAAAAATGCTACATAGTCTTCAACTGAAGAGCCAAAAAGAACACCTTGATCTTCCAGACCTGGATACATATGCGAAAAGGTAACCACTACTTTTTCATCTGATTGTTCAATAATCTGAACATCCTCAGAATAACGTGTCCAAGCAAATAAAAGAAAATTTACATATCCCTCAAATCCCGTATCTTCATCCCAAACAGGGACAAATACCTCTCCACTTTTCTTACCAAGTTCCTCCGCTGTCATCCCCTCGCTTTTCGCAACAGTGATAAGACTTAAAATGCAATTGTTCAGTAGTGATCTGGTCCCATTATACTTCTCCTCCATGGTTGGAGTAGGCACAGAGAACACAGTCTGAGCATGGGTTGCACAAACAAACGATAACACAACGGTTAGTAGAAATAGTTTTTTCATGATAAATGATTTTTTGGGTTAGATACTTTTAAGACGTATAAGTCAGGTATTTTGTTGATAATAAAAACATTATAGTCTCATCTATTCAAATACCCAGACATCTTGAAGATTTCCGATTAGATTAAAATAGTCGGGAGTCACCTGCCCTGGATGATATTTACAGCGTATAAAAAACCCCCAGCGTGAACCGAGGCGAAAAGTTCGCCGAGCTCACGACAATGTGAAACATTGGAGTAACCGGGGGCTTGAAATTAAAGTTTTCGAATTGGTGGATGAAGGATGGGTGGTGTGGTTGAATTGAAATCGATCTTATAAGGATAATTTCTATCTAAAACCCATGATCAATGTTAGGTGAAAAGGATCACAGAAATATTTGGAATCCAACTTTGACACTTACGTTATTGTAATATGACGTTGAACCATTTGATAGCCAAATGTTAAATACATTTGCCAAGGCGAGTTCCAGAGCAACATTTGGCCCCAGGAAGAAAGCGTACCCAACCTCCGGAATAATTCCAATGACATGTGTAGTATTGTCATTATCATTTCCTGATGAATCGAATCCGTGTCTTAGAGAATAACCGGTGGATCCCTTTATAAATATTCCACTATCGAAATATTTTGCTACAAATACGTCCGTTCCGATACCAAGTTGAGTACTCCCGTTTTCCGAAAAAGTGCTGAATACGTAAAATGTAGGTCCAATACCCAATGCAAAACCATCTGAAAGGAACCATCCAATGGATGGACTTAGACTTAAAGAAAAATTTCCGGATGAGGTCTCATCGAAATATGTCTGGTAAGAGATGTTTCCTCCTCCGCCAAGCATGAGGTTACCTTTCTGGGTGGGATTTACATCCTGGCCAAAAAAATTCAATGTAGATACAAGAAAAATTAACACCAATAGATTTTTCATGACTTTGGGTTTTTGGATTAATCAGTGCAAAAGTTAATCTAATATTCTCAAAGCTAAACCGTTTAATAATAATTACTTATTTAATCTATAGAACAACTTAAACGTCCGATTAAGAAGCTTTAACCAAAAGTCCGATTAGATTGAGATAGTCGGCAGCCTCCGCGCCATCATGCTTTTTCCGGAATCGTAAGAACCAATCAACAGGATACTTCGGATTATCATATTGAACTATAATCTTCAAACACAGGTTCATTTTGATTATCTTGCATATATGGCTGAGATTCCCCCCAATGCTTCATTCAAGGGTTGCGAAGAAGAAAAGGGTTGAACTGGGCATAGATTATGCCGCACAAATGAGAATAGCATGACAGCATCGAACATACTTAAAGTGGGACTGGCGCAGATCTCCCCGGTCTGGCTGAACAGGGAGAAAACCAGGGATAAGATCAAAGTATATATTGACAAAGCCGGATCGGCCCATTGCGATCTGGTGGTGTTCGGGGAAGCCTTGCTGCCCGGTTACCCTTTCTGGCTCGAACTGACCCACGGTCCCAAGTTTAATTCGAAGAAACAGAAGGAGATCCACGCCCACTATATCCGAAATGCCATCCAGGTGGAAACCGGTGATCTGGATCTGTTGTGTGACGCTGCCAGGGAAAACCAGGTGGCGGTGTACGTGGGCACCATTGAAAGGGCGCAAAACCGGGGTGGGCACAGTCTCTATTGCTCATTGGTATACATCTCTAAGGAGGGCGAGATCAAATCGGTGCACCGGAAGCTTCAGCCCACCTTCGAGGAGCGGCTTACCTGGTCTCCGGGAGACGGGAACGGACTGCAGGTACATCCCCTGAAGGACTTTACTGTTGGGGGCTTAAATTGCTGGGAGAATTGGATGCCCCTGCCCAGGGCCGCACTCTATGGCATGGGGGAAGATCTTCACATTGCTGTCTGGCCCGGTTCCGTCCGGAATACAGAAGACATCACACGCTTTATCGCCAAAGAAGCCCGCTCTTTTGTGGTATCCGTGGGTGCCCTGATGACCACGGCGGATATACCCCTTGATATTCCTTACCGGGAGGAGATAGTAAAGAATGCTTCCGATCCGCTTACGGATGGAGGTTCCTGTGTGGCCGGACCCGACGGGGAGTGGGTCCTGGAACCGGTGGTGGGAGAAGAAGGTCTGTTTACTTCAGAGCTGGATTTCAACCGGGTACTGGAAGAGCGCCAGAACCTGGATGTATCCGGACATTATTCCCGCCCCGATGTGACGCAACTGGTGGTGAACCGTGAACGGCAGGCCATTGTCAGGCTAATATCACCAGGACAAGAAAAACCGGATTCCTAAATATTGGGCCCATGAAAATCCAAGGTCTGATCTCCTTTGCCTGCCTGCTCATTGTCGGATTGTCCATGAGCGCCTGTAAAATGATTCAGTTCGAACCCATCGATGAAAGGTTCCCCATAGAAGCACCTCTTTTCCTCAATGAGGATATTTCTGTAGAGTCAACCGGACCGGTCTTACTGAATATGATGAATGTAAAAAAGGCGGACTTCATGGCCCCGGGTGTGAAGATCCTCTACCGGGATCTTGTAATCTATATTGACCCACTGGAAGTAAAGAACCCGTCCCCAGCCGATTACATCTTTATAACCCATGCACATGCAGATCATTTTTCAATGGTGGATATTAAAAACCTGGCTGGTGAAGAGACCATCATCGTGGGACCTTCAAGCATTAAAAGAAAGCTGAAAGATTTTTCTCTGAATGAAGCCAGGCTGGGAGAGTTGGTTCAGCTGGCAGATATTACCTATGAGGTGGTACCCTCCTACAATATGAAGAGAGGATTTTTTCAAATGACAATACACAAAAAAACGGATGACTTCTGCGGCTATATCATCTCCATAGATTCCATCAGAATCTATCATGCCGGGGATACGGACCTGATTCCTGAGATGAAAGACTTCGACGAATTAACCCTGGCACTGGTGCCCATAGGAACTGGAAAAACAGCCATGACTCCACAGAAAGCCGCTGAAGCGGTCAACCTGATGCAGCCGGAGATCACCATTCCCATTCACTACGAGCTTGATAGGGACAAGAATCCGAATTTATTCAGCTGGTGGATAAACAGATCCGGGTGAAATTATTCCACAACTAACGAACAACCATTATCTTTTTTGAATAGATCTTCAGGTCAGATTTCAGAATGACCAGGTATACTCCACCCGGGACCATTCTTCCTCCTCCCGAAAAGCCATCCCAGGGGATGGTATGTGTCCCGGGCAAATAATGCTGACTGGCCAAAAGAGATCTAACCAGACTGCCAGAGATATTATAAATATCCAAACTTACCATTCCTTCAGTTTCCATGGTGAATTGAATGCTTGCACCCTGATGGATCGGATTGGGGTAAATAAACAATAGACCGGTGCCGGGTGAGATTTCACTTTTCGACATTCCAAGATTGATCTCCTGGGTATGTTCTGACAGGAAAGGTTCAAAAATCACAGGACCTATCAGGCTATCCTCATCATCGTCCATGATGGTGGAGTCAATTTCTGCTGCACTGTCAATCCCCAGTAATTATAGTAATGCGTGGATCTCTGAAGCTGTTTCATTGATGAAATTCCACTGCACCGTTGTTTAGAATGGCATTTATTCCGCTATCTGCTTCTGGTTCGAATTCCCAAATCAATCCTTTCATCTCGAATTTTAATCCCGTAATTGGAATTGTTTTGAATTGTATTGTTCCTTAGTTTCGCTTCACCCGCCAGGAAAATAGCCACCTGTCATTATTGGAAATACCATGTTGCTGGAAACTAAAATATATCACTGGTCGACAGGACAGAAACTGCCGAACCATATTGTTCTCGATCCTGTTTTTGCTTACTGTTACTCCGCTGGCTGAGCTTCGAATTACGATGCCCCTTTCCACGTTATTCACTGACTATATTATTATACAATAAGGGCGGGGCCTAAAGGTCAATGCCTATCGATTTCCGCTTTATCTGATTATTTATGGTAATTTCAACATCCTTCGCTGTTTCGTGGACTATTATTCCAGTTCAAATCATGTGATTTTGAATGGTATTCCCTTCCACCCTGGCTGAACCTTCAATCCAGATCCCACATGAGACTTCGCTTTCATCCGCTCCATCCCAGGTCCTTCAATAAGGTTGTCAGAAATGACAACATCGATGCGCTATTCCCACATGGAAATTCCATGTAATCCATTTTTTTTATTTGGTTACCCTCCAGGGTTCCGGAGGACAAAGAAAGCACGCCCATTTCCACATTGTCATGAATTAAATTCCGAAATATCTCTACGATCCGGCATCCCCCTGATTTCAATTCCATGAATATGATTCGATGCTTATCTCATTGTCCAGTGATTGAGGCAGAAACATAAGGATCAATAAGGATTCCGCACCCATGGTTACCTGTGATGGTGTTGTGATCCGTGATTTCCACACTATCTGTTCCATAGGTAACAAGTATTCCATGTTCCTCATTCCCTTCGATCGATTGCTGCTGATCCTCGCAGCCCCGGAGGTCATCACCCCATTTGCTTGTTATTCTCTATAAGGTTCCCTGTGAGCTCCGCATTTCCAATCTCTGACATGATCTCGACCCCGTGGATTCCATTGGTTAATATTTCATTGCCGGTATTTTGTAGGGTGAGCTCCCCACTGGCGCAAATACTCCATATTACCATTACTTTCAATATGATTCTTTGATACGGCTGCAAGATCCCGTGATTCAGATGCCACTCTCCCCGTTCCATTGTCATTGATGGTATTTCCTCCAATAGTGGCCCGGGTCCCATTTTCTATCAAGATCCCGGTTTCCACGTATTATTGATCACCAGGTTGCTGTCCTTACAATAATTCCTGACTTCCCGCTATTGGTACTGATACCCGATTTTATTGCCTTCTCAAAGGTTTCCTTCCGACAGTTACATCAGACCTTTCAATCCCGATCCCTCCCTCATTGTTATTTTTGATTACATTGTTTTTCAAGGTGATGGAACCTGGATTTTCCTGTCCCTTCTACTCCCTCCAAAAAATTCCCCAATAATCACAATTCTCAAGGGTATTACCCGATACCAGCGTATTTCCATATCCCTGGATCATAATTCCATTGCTGCCACATCCAGAAACAAAATTGCCGGAAAGAGTGGTATTGCTCGCAGTTGGTGAAACAATGATCCCCTTGTTTCGACCTTCAATATGGTTGTTCTTGATGATACAGTTGCTGGGGGCATTTTCAGCATCCATGTCCCCTACCCATATACTCCCATACGTACCCGGAGCAAATTTAAATCCATCGATGACAGCCCCATCCACAATGCCCTGCCGGATGGAAATCATTGCACGCGTACCGGAACCATCCCCGATTACCGCCTGATGACGGTTCTCGGCCATGAGGACTACAGGAATCCTGACCTTGATTTCTTGCACATAGACGCCATCCCTGACCATAATGGTGTCTCCGGCCGAAGCCTGGCTCAGGGCCCATTGGATGTTGTCGTAAGTTTCATTGGGGCCCACATATAAGATATTAGCCCTTGCTTCCTGAACAGGACACAGGAAAAAGAAAAGAATAAATTGCAATGCAAAGGTACCGTATGGAATTACCCTCTTCATACCAACCCGTTGTGAGGGGTTGAAATAAAGATACTTAAAATCGTCCAAAATAAAAATTTGGCTTGTCTCCTGAACTTTTCTAAACTATACTTGTTCCTATGTAAGAATTATTCTTATTTGATATTTATTCATCATACAACCCGGGCATGAAAAAAATTAACGAAATGCTGAAGGCTGCGGGACTTAAGGTTACCCCCCAGAGACAAGCCATTCTGGAAGCAGTCTACCATTTGTCCAATCATCCCACTTCAGACCAGATCATTGAGTTTATCCGGACTGCCCATCCCAACATTGCCACAGGTACAGTCTATAATGTGCTGGAAGTTCTGGTGGAGAGCGGGTTAATAAAAAGGGTGAAAACCGATAAAGATGATATGCGCTATGATGGTATTCTAGAAAAGCATCATCACCTCTATTGCGCAGAATCCGATCGGATTGAAGACTACATCGACAATGAACTAGATCAAATCCTCGAAAAATATTTTGAAAAGAAAGGGATCTCCAACTTCGATATTAGAGGAAATCATCCTACAGATGAAAGGATAATTTTAAATAATAAGTAAGCTTTATAAAATAAACATTGTATCATTTAAAACCCAAAACAAAATGGAAGAACAAAGAACAACAATTGGTAACGATGCCACGTATTGGCGACAAAGCCCCTGAATTCAAAGCAGAAACAACCCAGGGTGCAAATCAATTTCCCTGCTGATTATAAAGGAGACTGGATTATTCTTTTCAGCCATCCCGGCTGATTTTACCCCGGTATGCACAACGGAATTTATGACGTTCGCCTCTATGGAGGAGCAGTTTAACAAGGCCAACTGTAAACTGGTTGGCCTTTCGGTTGATGGATTATACAGCCACATTGCATGGCTACGGAGGATCAAGGAGAACATGGAATACAAAGGCATGAAGGATATTGAAGTCAATTTCCCGCTGATTGAAGATATCACCATGAATGTAGCCAAAAAATATGGCATGATCCAGCCCAATGAAGACACCACCAAAGCAGTGAGGGCCGTATTTTTTATAGATCCCGAAGGAGTGATCCGTACAATCATTTATTATCCCTTAAGCATTGGCCGTAATTTCGATGAGATCTACAGGGTACTGATTGCTCTTAAGACCACCGATGCATTTGATGGTGCCAGTCCTGCCGATTGGCGTCCGGGAGATGATGTTATCGTTCCCCCTGCAGGATCATGCGGAACGGCCGATGACAGGATGAAGGGCAAGGAAAAGGGGGTGGAGTGTGTGGACTGGTTCTTCTGCACGAAGAAAATAGATGAAGAGACCATCTGGAAGACCGTGCTGAAATAGGTTTTCTTAAGAAACGCAGGAAATCTAATCATCAAACATGGCCTGGTAATCTGATCATCCTTGATCCTGGTTACCAGGTACTCTTTACAGAAGTGGCGTCGTTTGCGAACATAGCCCTCACTGCGGAAACCCAGCTGGCGGGCAATCTCCTTGGATGTGATGTCCTGGGCTGTGAGGCGAAGGATCTTCTGGCAGTCTTCAGGGATCATGAGTAAGGTCCTCTGGTAGATGGCCATACGCAGGTCCTTGTCATGAACCGGACAGGGGTTCTTCAAACTCTATCCGCTCCTCCATATCACGGTTCAGAGGATCGATCTCAATTTTCTTGATCTGCCGCAGGTGTTTAAGCCACAACAATCGTGCAATGGAGTAAATGTAGGTGCTGAACGCTGAGGTTAGCTTGAAATCAGGGATCTTCCTTCAGTTTCTTGAAAATGATGATCAGCGCTTCCTGGAAAATATCTTCGGCATCGGATATCCGAACCAGCGTTATGAATAACCAGCTGTTTTACAGGATTAAAGGCGTTTTTATAGATATACTGCAAAACGCGATTGTCGCGTTTTCTTAAGTCCTGTAATTATTTCTTCATCCGTCAGCCTTTTCACTGGAAGAGGTTGCATTTTGCTGAACCACAAATATAAACATTAAGTGATTCGCTGGATTATGCATACGAAATAAATATAGAAAGGTTCTATTGCCCTGTATGACTGCGAATCATCCGCTCAATGGCCCTGGTGCACACCGGGCAGAATCCGGCATCATTGGAATGCATTCTGCAATCAATCATGGGTCTGAATACACCATGGGTCACATATCCTCCGCCTTCATACACGCCCAGTGTCTGATTGAATCCCTCCTCGGCCGGCGTGGGAATGGGAACTCCCGGGATCGATCATGGATTTCCATTTGGAATCAAAATCCACCAGGGTGGTCAGGTTGGGGCTCCAGGGCTCTGCTTCCAGGTTGAAGAAGTCGTTGTAGGCTACCTGGGAGTTGAAGTACTCGTCCCCGAGACCACCAAAGGCGTGACCGAATTCATGGATGATCACTGCACGTGACTCCATGTTGTCGGCTGCCGACATGCTGTAGAAATTATAGATACCTCCGCCCCCGTATTTATCCGTATTCACAAGAATATAGAGTTGGTCATAAGGGGCATTGGCCGCCACGTCACACACCGATCTGAAATCAGGCGTTGTCATATACCGCTCGATACCAAAGGTATAGAAGGAGGAATTTAATACCGTATGCTTCCAGATCCCCTCTCCCGGAATATCTGTTCCTGAATCTTCACTTATGGATTGAACAGCCCTCACATTGAATGCTTCCCTGCTGCTCCAGGAATGGCTCTTCCGAAAAGATAAAGTCCGCCGAGCGCCTGGCATCCTCTATAAATTTGTCCATTTCATCTGCCGTATATCCCTCGGCCAGAAAAAGCAGGTCCACTTTGTTTTCGGTAGGGCCATGGATCTCCAGGTCCACAACCTCAAAGGATTTCGATAAGGTAGGGTCTGCATAGATTGATCCAGGATTAAAATGGCCGGTCCATGACAACTGGAACTCACCCGGATCATCCCTGTCGTAAATGTCCACAGTCACGGACTTTTTTGGCCAGGGGAAGCGGATTACATGGCTGTAAGCCCTGGCTACAGACGCTGCTTCGGTAGTGGTCTGCCACTCCCTGAAAAGGGTACAATAGGTCTGACTGAATATAAGAATCCCTGTTGCGGAGTCACTCACTTCAAATTTATGGTCTCCATAGTCGAAGGGATCCAGCAAACGCTTTCTGGACCCGCTGAAGAAGGGCTCCTTCCTGAGTGATTCAAAGGCATAAGTGGACTCATCCGAAGTACCCGTAAAAACCAGGTCTATGCGCATGACACCTTCATCAAACCACTGTGTAAAAGACAGGGCACCATCAGACTGAGCCTTTCCAGGCTGAACAGAAAGCAGAACAATCGCAAACAGTAGAGATTGAAAAAGTAAGTTCTTCATTGGTAATATCCTTTGTATATTAGACAAAACTATAGCATTTTGTGATTATGAGAAAATATGTATTGATTTCACTGTTTCTATATGGAACAACTTGATGGCAGACAGCATAGAAATATGATCCGGAACAATGGGCTCTAATGTTCAAGGAAGCAGGGGCCATGAATTTCTCCATAAAATAGGTGACTCATTTGAGAATTAGCCTGCCTTATTAGCAGTTTCCCTCTTTTGAAAGCCCGCATAAATTGTCGAAGTTTATTCCATGGAAAGGAGAACCTTCATAAAAACAGCAGCCCTGGGATGTACAGCCCTGGGATTGAGCGCCTGCACAGGGCAGGAGAAGAGCCATATCCTTCCGGAAAATAATTTCCATAACAATTATATCGCTTTGCAAAAAACATGAAAAAGTCCTGTCTAATCCCACTTCTCTTCTCAGTCTTCGCTACAACACTTTTTGGCCAAAGCCCTCCGGAACCCTGGATATCCTACCCCTCTGCCAATGTTTCTGACTATGGAGTGTATCACTTTCGCAAGTCATTCAAACTGGAGGAAGTGCCGGATCAACTGGTGATTCATGTCTCTGCCGATAACCGTTACAATCTTTTTGTGAACGGACAGCGGGTTTGTTATGGCCCGGCCAAGGGGGATTTGCAGACCTATAAATACGACATCATTGATATTGCGGGATACCTTAAACCAGGGAAAAATGTACTGGCAGCCCTGGTATATAACGGCGGTAAAGACAAACCCCTGGCTTTCCTTTCTGTTCAGACCGCATTTCTATTGCGCACCGGGCATCCCGAATTTGAAGAGCTGAACACAAATTCGAGCTGGAAAGTGTTTAAAAACCCGGCCTACAAGGTTATTTCATACCATGAAATGCTGTTTAAGGAACGATGGTTTTATGGCTTCTATGCCTGCGGTGGCGGTGATGATGTCGAAGGTGATCTCTACCCCTGGGGCTGGGAGCAAATTGACTATGACGACAGCCAGTGGCTTGCTTCAGAACCGCTCACTTTCGAGGGCAATGCTCCCTGGAAGCTGGTGCCCCGGAACATTGCTTTTTTGGATCAGCATAGAGAACAGCCCTCCAGAATCAGGAAGGTAGAAGGTGTTAACATTCCAAAGGGAATTTGGGATGGAAAAACCCGCTTGAGCATTCCTGCCCATACCAGGGCTTCGATCCTGGTTGATTTTGACATTTTTACCATGGGATACCCCGAACTGACCATAGGCCGGGGAGCCAACAGTTGTGTCCAGATAAAATATGCAGAAGCATTGTATGAGGAGGTGAATGTAAAGGCCCACCGCGACTCGGTAAATGGTAAAACCATGTATGGTGTATGGGACATTTTTCGCTCCGACGGGAAAGCGGACCGCACCTTTCGGCCCCTTTGGAAAAGGGCATTCCGTTATGTAATGCTGGTCATCGAAACCAAAGATCAGCCCCTTGATATTCTTTCCCTTGAAAATGAATATTCCGGATATCCCTACCCTGAAATGGGACGCTTTGAATCCAACAATGAGAAGTTGAATGAAGTATTTGAAATGTCCCTGCAAACTTTGAGAATGTGTTCGGGCGAAACCTACTATGACACTCCATTTTATGAGCAACTCAGTTATGGCGGCGATAACCGTCCGATCTCAGCCATCTCAACCTATCAATTCAACTGATGATCGACTCCTTCGGGAAGTGATGCGCCTGTACCCACAGTCCGTAAACAGGGAAACCGGTCTGTTTAAGTCGGCCTATCCCTCCCGCTTTACCTTTGATATGGGTAGCTGGTCGCTGGCATGGATACAAAGTCTGCACGACTATTACTACATGCGGGGAGATTCTGCATACATCAGGCCCTTTGTGAAAGATATGGAGGGGGTTCTGGGATTCTACCAGCGACACCTGGACGAACATACAGGTTTGATAGGATCTGTCAGGAACCAGAACTTCATCGACTGGAGCATCATTAAAGGAAGCCTTCCCAGGTCCAATGAGCAAAAGGAAATGAAGCAATCTGCCTTATTGACCCTGTACTATGCCCATACCCTCGACTGCGTGGTCAGACTGTATAAGCAATTAGGTCTTCAGGATAAGGCGGTGTATTGGGACAATATTTCAGCCGGGATAAAAGAAGCTGTATTCCAGAATTGCTGGGATGGACAAAAACAACTTTTCAGGGATTATCCCGATCAGGAAATCTATTCTCAGCATACCAATCTATTCGCCATCCTTTGCGATGTGATAGCTCCTGCAGAGCAAGCTGATTTAATGAAGCGGATCCTGAGTGATGATCAGTTTGATGAAATGGCCAGTTCCTATTTTTCTTTCTTCCTCTTCAAAGCCATGCAGAAAACCGGACAGGAAGATCTCTTCCTCGACCACCTGGATTTTTGGTACACCTTTATCGACCGGGGACATAGCACTTGTGGAGAGACGGGATTTGCTTCCCACGACCGCTCCGACTGTCATGCATGGAGTGCCCATCCCGCCTACTATCTGTTCAGCATAGTTTGCGGAATAAATCCGGCAGATATTGGGTTTAACAGGGTGAGCATAACACCCCACCTGGGTGATTTAACAAATATAGAAGCCTCTATGCCGCACCCGAATGGCCGCATTAAGATAGATTATGAGATGAAGAAAGGAAAGCTTCATGCCATGGTTGAGCTGCCTGAAGGATTGAACGGAGTATTCAATTACAAGGGTGATAAGACAGTATTGGCCCCGGGTCGGAACGAGTTGCGATTAAAATGATAATTTTGCAGTCAAACAAAAAAAGTAAGTCCTGATGATCGAAAACTGGATTAGCTGGTATAATGGAGTACTGACTGGCACAGGAATGTCAGATACCTTTGTGATAATTATTGAAAATGCCACGGTGATCCTGGTGACCATCGGCCTGGCCATTCTTGCAGACTTCATTGTAAAACGTATTATCCTCGCTTCCATTCACACAATCGCACGGAAATCAAAGAATGATTGGGACGATGTTTTTGTCGAACGCAGGGTTTTCAACCGCCTGGCCCACCTGGCTCCTGCCATTATCGTCTATTACTCCCTGGATTACATTTTTGAAATGGAAGGAGTGGTCACCTTTCTTGGCAACATATCCCAGGCTTATATGGTCCTGGCGGTGGTCCTGGTGATTGATGCGGTTTTAAATGCCCTGCATGAGATATACATGAAGCTTCCCATATCGGAAGGCAGGAACATCAAAGGATTTGTCCAGGTGGTAAAGATTATTTTCTATTTCGTGGCCATCATCATGGTGATCTCCATCTTCAGTGGAGAAGCACCCAAAGCTTTACTGGGCGGATTGGGTGCCATGGCTGCAGTCCTGATGCTGGTGTTCCGAGATACCATCCTGGGATTTGTAGCAAGTATCCAGCTTTCTGCCAATAAGATGGTGAATGTGGGTGATTGGATCTCCATGCCCAAATACAATGCAGATGGGGATGTGATCGATATCAGCCTCAATACAGTAAAGGTGCAGAACTGGGATAAAACCATCGCCACCATTCCTACCTACGCACTGGTTTCAGAGTCTTTCAATAACTGGAGGGGGATGGAGGAGTCCGGAGGTCGAAGGATCAAGCGATCCATCAACATCGATATGAAGAGTGTGGGGTTTCTGGACAAGGATCAAATTGAAAAACTAAGAAAGTTCTATGTATTGAAGGACTATATCACCACCAAAGAGAAAGAGATCACCGCGTATAACAAGTCGCTGAATGTGGATGATTCCATTGTGACCAATGGCCGTCGCATGACCAACCTGGGAACCTTCCGTATCTATCTGGAGAACTACCTGCACAACCATCCCAAAATTCATCAGGATATGACCTTTCTGGTCAGGCACCTGCAACCGACAGAGAAAGGAATCCCCCTGGAGATCTATGTGTTCAGCAAAGACCAGGCATGGGCCAAATATGAAGCCATCCAGGCCGACATCTTCGATCACCTCCTGGCCATCCTTCCTGAGTTTGGGTTAAGGGTCTTCCAAAATCCAACCGGCGATGATTTTAAGCGCCTTACTTCTTAATAATGTGATCATTCTGAAAGCGTTTTAATGCAAACAGATTTTGGCCGAGGCAGCCTTCTCATGGCGAAGCCATGAACAGCAACGAGGTTAATCTCTGTTTGCGTCTAATTGAAAGGTTTTCCTTGATTTTATGTTTAAAATCACATATAAAATGATGAGGTTCTTTCAAATTGTAACTACATTGGGAAGCATAAGTTGTTAGCTAAAAGACCCTGAGAAATGGAAGATTCACACCACATTGACGACCTCGATCGCAAAATTCTTTCGCTGATTACCAAAAACGCCAGAATACCTTACCTGGAAGTAGCCCGGGAGTGCAAAGTTTCAGGAGCAGCCATCCACCAAAGAATACAGCGCCTCACCAAGATGGGGGTAATCACAGGTTCGGAATTTGTTATCAGTCCCAAAAAAATCGGGTTTCACACCTGTGCCTATGTGGGGATTTTCCTGGACAGTGCACATCTCTATCCGGATGTGGTTGTAAAACTCAAAGAGATTCCTGAAATTACACAGTGTCACTACATCACCGGGGGCTATTCCATTTTCGTGAAGATATTCACCAGAGACAATGAAGACCTGAAACATGTGCTGGTGGACAAGGTGCAGGCCATCGGTGGAATATCCAGGACAGAAACTTTTATCTCCCTTGAGGAGAGCTTCAACAGGCAGCTACCACTGGAATAGACCTATTGTCCCCTTTGCCGGTTCACTTCGAAAAGCAAAATCCCGGCAGCCACAGATACATTCAGGGAAGAGATGGTACCCTTCATGGGTATGGAAATCCAGCTGTCGGCATCCTTTAACAGTGTATTGGAAATGCCCCGCTCCTCGGACCCCAAAATCACCCCTGCCGGTCCAGTCATATCGGTCCTGTATAGCTCCTCTTCTGCTTTTTCAGTAGCCGCAAAAATCTTTAATCCACTGTCCCTCAGAAACCGGATCACGGTCTGAAGATCTTTGTGCCGGCACACCGGGATACGGTGAAGTGCTCCTGCAGAAGTCTTGATGGCATCAGCGTTTATAGCAGCGCTTCCGGATGCAGGAATGACAATGGCATGCACCCCCGCACATTCAGCGGTACGGGCAATGGCACCGAAATTACGCACATCGGATACACCATCCAAAAGCAGGACCAGGGGGTCTTCGCCCGACTCAAATATGTTCGGCAATACAGAAGCTATGTCGCTGTATGTAATCTGGGCCAGCCACGCAATCACCCCCTGATGGTTCTTTCGTGTAATTCTGTTCAACTTTTCAACAGGAACAAACTGCACAGGGATATCGTGCCGGCCCAACTCCCCCAGCAGCTGTTTGATCAGGTCCGATCCGGCACCACGCCTGACCAGTACCTTATCGAGTTCTTTTCCCGCATTCAAGGCTTCCTGAACTGCATGTATTCCGAAAATAAACTGCTCCTGCGTAGCCATGGTGTTATGAACCGGGTGAATATACTTTTCCGTTTCGCCACGAGCGAACGGCTTCATTCCAAAACATCTGGGTATCGGTGCTCTTTACCCACTCAAGGTTCTGATTTGCAAAAGCATCAGGTTTTCGGTCGAAGCGAAACTCCACCGGGTTGCTGCGTCTTCTGGCATAATAGTACCACTTTTCGCCCGTCCCTGTCATTTGTATCCTGCTGGGCGGGCCAAACAGGATAAAGATCATGCCCCGATCGGTTTTCCAACCCTCTTTATTGGCGGTGAAATAGAGATTTGAATAGACAACCCGGTTGTAATAAATTCGGATCAATTCCCTGGATTTCTCCATGCTGTTACCCATTTTCAACCAGAAATTGTCCACAGCCATTTTACGGTTCGGCTCCTTCCTCAGGTCCCTGTACTCAGCCAGCGTAGCGAGGTAAAACAGTGGCTCCATAAGCTCGTCGGGGGTTTTCACCTCCGGAAATGAGCCTCCAAAATTAAATAGTGTCAATCCCTCCTCTTTCGCCTTGTCAATCTTTACAAAATACATTCCCTTCATCCGGAGATCGTAGTCGGCTGTATCCACCATAGGAAAAACGAAACTGGTATCAGGGGTATACTTCAGGGTATAATCTGCCGAGGCAGTAATGGGTGGACGAGGTAATTCACTTCTGAGACGGAAATAGCTCACATAAATGGAATCCTGCGTGGGATCCCTGTACTGAATGTTGAATTTTTCGCCCGGCCTGAAGAAGCGCAAAAACTTGGGATATCCCGAAAACATGGATACGACCTTGAAATTCTGACCACTGTAAACATTGGATTTATCCACATACAGGTATTCCAGCCCAATGCTTCCCCGGTTCAGGTCTTTGGCTTCCAACTTGAGTAAATAACGCTGACCCGAACTGACCGGAATGGTCAGTGTGGCAAAAAATGCAGGTCTGTTTTCATCGGGTCTGCCCAGTTTATAGATGACAGATGCAGAATCCACCACCTCACCATCCAATCCGGATGCATCCAGGCTGATCAGCTTGTATCCTATTTTTAACAAAGCCCTGTATTCTGTTTCCTCGTTGGCCTGACTGAAGCGTAACTCGGACGGGTAGGCTCTGATGAAAAGGACCGAAAAATTGTCACTTTCATGAAAGATGGAATAATCCGGATGGAGGGAGAGCTGACTGGGGTTATACAAGGAGGCCAGATAGGTTGTAGGTGCATCTTTGACAGTCTCTTCGGTTGTCTTACAACTGTGAAGCATGGCCATTCCGGTCAGTAAGATTCCCATGATAAAGTACCTCATCCCTCCCATATCCCTAAAAATAGCTATTTTCTTCTTGCCTCAGCCTTCTCCAGCATTATGGTTTGCTTTTCCCAGTTGGACAGCGCTTCATCATGCCGGTTCTTCAACTGCTCATAATCTTCATAAACCTGCATCCCGGAAATGTGATCCGGATTCATCAGCATGGCATCCATCTTTGTGAGCTCAGTCTCAATCTCCTCTATCTCGTGCTCCAGAGCCTTGATCCGGTTAGCGATCTTCCTAATTTTCTTTTCCTGCTCCTTTCTCTCCTCATAACTCAACTTATTCGAAACCTCCTCAGCATCCGGAACTTTCCCGTTCTTCGCCTTTCGGCTCAGATCCTTCGGTTGTCCCCTTTCTCCTTTTTCCTTTCCAGGGGCCGGCCCTTTTCTTTCCACATCCCTCAGGGAACCAAGCTTGCGTCGTTCCAGAAATTCAAATATACCTCCCAGGTGTTCCTTTACTTTCTGGTTTCTGAATTCAAATACCTTATCCACCAATCCGTCCAGGAACTCCCTGTCATGAGACACCACAATGAGCGTGCCATCAAATGCGAGCAAAGCATTCTTCAGAATATCCTTGGATCGCATATCCAGGTGGTTGGTGGGCTCATCCAGGATCAGCAGATTAAACGGTTGCAGGAGCATCATGGCCATGGCCAGTCTGGACCGCTCTCCTCCCGAAAGAACCCTGACCTTCTTCTCCACATCCTCACCACTGAAAAGAAAAGCACCCAGGATATCCCTGATGCGGGTGCGGATATCTCCTACAGCAACCCGGTCCACCGTTTCAAATACAGTCAGGTTACCATCCATGATTTCATCCTGGTTCTGGGCAAAATATCCCAGCTCCACATTGTGGCCTGCTTTGAGTTTGCCGGTATGCTCAAGCTCCCCTACCAAAATACGCGAAAGGGTTGTTTTTCCTTCTCCATTGCGTCCCACAAAAGCTACTTTCTCACCTCTTTCAATCACCAGGTCCACACCATCAAGCACCTTATGCTCCCCGTAACTCTTGCCAAGTCCGGCAGCTTCCACCACGATGGTCCCTGATCTTTTGGCAGGTGGAAACTTCAGGTTCATGACCATATCCTCCTCCTTCTCTACCTCGATCCGATCCAGTTTGTCAAGCTGCTTGATTCTTGACTGTACCTGCACCGCCTTGGTGGCCTTGTACCTGAACCGGCTGATGAATTGTTCCGTATCCTGGATCAGTTTCTGCTGGTTCTCGTAGGCTGCATTCTGCACAGTAATCCGCTCCTCCTTCAATGCAACATACCTGGAATAGGATACCTTGTAGTCGTATGTTTTTCCCAGGGACAATTCGATGGTGCGGTTGGTCACCCGGTCAAGGAATACCCGGTCGTGGGAGATGATCAGGATTCCACCGCTGTAGTTCTCAAGAAAGCTTTCCAGCCATTGGATCGATTCAATATCCAGGTGGTTTGTAGGCTCATCCAGCAAAATATAGTCGGGTCGGCGCAAAAGAATTTTTGCCAGTTCCACGCGCATTCTCCATCCGCCGCTGAATTCATGGACCGGGCGGTCCATATCCTTCTTTTCGAAACCCAAACCGGTCAGGGTTTGTTCCACATCTGCATGAATGGTGTGCCCACCTTCAAGCTCAAATTGTTCATTGGCATTGGAGAGTTCCTGGATCAATGCCAGGTAGGCTGCGGAATGGTGATCGGTCCGTTCCTCCAGTTCCAGCGTGATGGTGTCAATACGTTTTTTGAGTTCGATCACTTCGGAAAAGGCCCCAAGGGTTTCCCTGTAAAGGGTCTTCCCTTTTTTGTGTTTCATTTGCTGGGGCAGGTAACCCACCGATTTCCCTGCAGTAATCACAACCCTGCCTTCATCCGCTTCCTGTTTGGCAGAGATCAGGTTCAATATGGTTGTTTTGCCAGCGCCGTTTCTCCCAACCAGTCCGATCCTGTCCCCGGGATTTACCTGGAAACTGATCTTGTCGAACAGGACAAACCCTCCGAACCTGATGCTTACATTGTCTACCGATATCATCTGCTTATTCTTCCTTTAATTTCTGGTAGGGATGCAGACTGAATCCATATCCCCACATCATTCCATGCAGCGGTTGGATGGTCTCTTTTTCTCCCCTTACCTCAAATACCCTGTGTCTTCTCTTTTCCGGGATCAGGTGTTTTACCTGCTGTATTCTTTCCTCATAAAGCCCGCTGTCAATTCCGCTTCTGCCACCCCAGGCAAACACCACATAGTCTGCCTCCCCAATTACATCCCTGATTACTGCATCATTGTCCGGCCCCACCACTGCTTCACTTCCCAGAACCTGGTACTCCCGGTTCAGGTCAGCTGCATCAGTGGCCCTCAATGCAAAAATATTGAGAATGGAGAGATGTTCCACATCATCCAATCGATTATATATGTACGTTTCTACTTTCCGGATGGTCGAATCTGCCGCCCGGGTATCTGCTGCACTGGGATTTTTAAGTACCACTGCAGCTTTTTTGCTCCTGTTCGTATCGTACAAGGATGTACTGAATTTCATCTGCAACAGGTACCTGAACCTCCTGTCATCGGAGAAGGTTGCCGTAAGGGATGAAAGATCTACCTCCTCAAAATGCGGTATTTGACGTCCAATCCGAATCATAATCCGCAAAAATAGAACAATTCACCGACTGGTTTGTATAAATTAGAGGTTCTAATCTTAATCTGAAATTTTTAACCCTCAAAAAAAATGAAACACATGATCACTGGCATTATTATCGGACTCCTGGCAGGACTGGTTATCGCAGGACTGATCTTCTTCCTGGCAGGCCCTAAACTCATGTTCAAGGAGAGTAAATCACATCTGTCCTTTGAAGAAACGGTTACAAAGATTGAACAACAAGCGGTCAGCCTGGACTGGAAAATTCCCATGGTCCATGACCTCCAGGCTACAATGAAAAAATTTGACAAAGATGTGAGAAGCGTCAAAGTTTTTGAGATCTGTCATCCAGATCACTCTTACGAGATCCTCAGCAGAAATGAAGAGCGGATCGTCTCCAATATGATGCCCTGCAGAATCGCAGTCTATGAAAAAGAGGACGGATCGGTATGGATTTCAAGGATGAATTCTGGCGTGGTGGCCAAACCCATGAGCAAAGTAATAAGGAAAACCATGTCGGCTGCCGCAAGGGATGTGGAGGTGATCATTGCAGAAGTGACCGGGGAATGATACTTTTGCAGACCAAAGCAAATCAAAGTGGCCAGAAGAAAAAACCTACCTCTCTTGGAAAAGGTAAGCATTGAGAACATCGGGGCAGAAGGAAAATCCATTGCCCGGGTTGATCAAATTGTTGTATTTGTAAAGGAAGCCGTCCCCGGTGATGTGGTGGATCTTCAGGTGTTCAGAAAAAAAGGGCGCTACATGGAGGCCAGGGTAGTGAAGTACCACAGCTATTCAGATCAGCGAACAGAACCCTTTTGCGATCATTTCGGAGTCTGTGGCGGATGCAAATGGCAGCACCTGCCCTATGACCGGCAGCTCTTTTACAAGCAGCAGCAGGTAGAGGACGCCTTCAGGCACATCGCCGGTGTGGAGGTGCCCGATTCCATGAATATTCTTGGATCGGAACCAACCACCATGTACAGGAACAAACTGGAATTTACCTTCTCCAACCACCGATGGCTGCTTGATCATGAAGCGTCATCAGATACTCCCATTGAACATACCAACGCATTGGGCTTGCACGTTCCTGGCAGGTTTGATAAAATTGTGGACATCGGCACCTGTTTTCTGCAGGGCGATCCTTCGAACCAGATCAGAAACTTCCTACGCAAGGTAAGCCTTGAGAAAGGACTTTCCTTTTATGACCACAGGACCAATGAAGGATTGCTCAGGAACCTGATCATCCGGACGAGCACACTGGGTGAGGTTTTGGTGATCCTTTCCGTCCAGTTTGATGAACCAGGGGTATATGAGATCCTTGAACTGGTGCACAAGGAATTTCCCGACCTGACCAGTCTCATGTATACCATCAATCCCAAAAAGAACGAAACGCTCTATGACCAGGAGATCATTACCTATGCCGGCCGTGATCATATTTTTGAAAAACTTGAAGACCTGACCTTTAAGATTGGCCCCAAATCCTTTTTCCAGACCAACTCCTACCAGGCCCTGGAACTTTACAGAAAGACCAGGGAATTTGCCGGTCTGACCGGGAAAGAAACTGTATATGATCTTTATACCGGTACCGGTACCATTGCCAACTTCATCGCCCCCGGGGCACGAAAAGTGGTGGGTATTGAATCGGTTCCTGAATCCATCGAAGATGCAAAAGTAAATTCGGAGATCAATACCATCACCAATACTGCTTTTTTTGCGGGTGATATGAAAGATATCTTTTCAGGAAGCTTTATTAAGGAAAACGGCAGGCCCGACGTGATCATCACGGATCCGCCCAGGGCGGGGATGCATACAAAGGTGGTGGAGCAGATCCTGAAAATTGCCCCGGATCGGATTGTATATGTTTCATGCAATCCGGCTACCCAGGCAAGGGATGTGGAAATACTGGGACGGGCCTACGAGGTAAAGAGAATCCAACCAGTGGACATGTTCCCCCACACACATCATGTAGAGAACATCGCTCTTCTGGAATTAAAAAAATCAGAAGATTCCTGATCGTTTCCTATTTTACAGGAATCTTCTCGTCGGGCCACTCTTTCCTGAAGTCCTTCCAGTAATCTCCGATGGTTGACTTGATGTCTTTCCTGAGTACCAACAACCCAAAGAGGTTGGGGATGGTCATAACGGCTATGGTGATGTAGGAAAGATTCCAGACAATGGTCGTATCGGTAAAAGATGCCAAAAAGAAACCCACCACATAGATCATGCGATACACAATCACATATTTGGTTCCGAACAGATAGGTGACCGCCCTCCCTCCGTAGTAGGACCAGGAAATGGCCGTGGAAAATGCAAAGAGCAGCAGTCCGATCGAAACAATATACTGTCCCCAGTCACCCAGGATGCTTCGTTTAAAGGCCTGTGTGGTAAGCGCAGCACTGTGGATCAGGGAGCGGCCGCTGAAATAGATCTCACCATCGCTTGAGTCCATCGTTCCGAATTGTACCACTCCTCCGTTGACCGGGATGGGTCCTGTGTACTTATTGTTTCCATTGGTTACGGTTACATTTTCTGCAAAAGACTCGGCATGAATAAGGGTAACTCCTTCTGTAGTAACCACACCATCTTCGACCTGAAGGCTTCCTGAATAGAGAGCCAGTGTGGTGTCGTTGCTGAAGGCCCGGCTCATGAGGGCTTTGTCATCTTCATTCGTTTCGGAATAGGATCCATCCAGGATCGTCAGATCGGCCTGCTGGAAACGGTTTTCAATTTTCTCATTCCACACACCCGATGACAACAGAACCAGGCCAGTGATGGTACAGATGATGATGGTATCAATAAAGGGCTCCAGGATGGCCACCATGCCTTCCGACACTGGCTCCTGTGCCTTTGCAGCACTGTGAGCGATGGGTGCTGATCCCTGTCCGGCCTCATTGGAGAAAAGGCCCCTGTTGACACCTTTGTTGAATGTGAAGGCAAAACCTGCACCCAGGAAACCTCCAACCGCAGCGCTTCCCGTAAATGCATCGGTGAAGATGGAGGCCAGTGACGGCAAAATATTCTGATAGTTGGTAGCAATTACAAGGAGGGCCCCAATAACATAGATCAGGGCCATGACAGGAACCAGGGTGGATGTAACTTTGGCGATCCTTTTGATCCCTCCAATGATGACCAGGCCCAGCAGAATAGCCAGGATACCTCCCGTGAGGGTATGGTTGATCCCAAAGGATGTAAACAATGACTCAGAGATGCTGTTGATCTGGGGAAGGCTCCCCGTTCCAAAAGAGGAGAGGATGGTCGCAAACGCAAAAAAGCCGCCCAGAATGGCACCGGTTTTGATGATTTTTCCCGAACGGGTAGTGATGTTCATCCGCTTCTTCATGTAGTACATGGGTCCGCCGGATATGGATCCGTCAGGAAGGATATCCCTGTATTTGTGCGAAATGGTTACCTCCACAAATTTGGTTCTCATACCCAGCAGTGCGGTCATCAACATCCAGAAAAGTGCCGCCGGTCCACCCAGGTGAATGGCCAGGGCCACACCGGCAATATTCCCTGTTCCAACTGTTCCGCTCAGTGCAGTGGTCAGGGCCTGAAAATGGGATGTGTCACCCACATCTTCTGCTTTGTCATATTTTCCCTTTACAATCCGGATGGCATGCCGGAAATACCTGATCTGGGGCAATCCAAGATAGAGCGTGAAAAAAATACCGGTACCCAGAAGAAAAAAAACAAACCACTGGTGACCGCCCAGGTAATCATTCAGAAACAGGAGGGATTCATTGATCTTTTGCATCCGCCAAAAATAACAAATATTTAATTAGGTGGAAACGGGTCAGTTTTATGAAAGGAGCCCAATAACTTCTTCCAGCTGTTCAGCTGTAAACGGTTTGGGCAGGTACCCGTCAAAACCTTCCTTGAGGAACCTGGCCCTGTCACCCACAAGCGCATGAGCCGACTGGGCGATGACTTTAACGGTATTGTAACGCTCCTTCATGATCTTCATGGTATCGGTTCCGGTCAGGTAAGGCATCTGAACATCCATAAAAACCAGATCCGGCACAGACTGTTTTTCAAGCAACCTGAGGGCTTCATAACCCGAATTGGCTGTGACAACAGAATGCCCAAGACTGGTGAAAAGTTCGCGCATCAGTTCTACCGAATCCTGTTCATCATCCACAACCATAACTGAAAGACTATGCGATGGAGCAGTTGTCATGCCCTGGTGCTGTTGCGCCTTCTCTTCAGGTTTCATATTCCGGGATGCTTTTAAAGGCAGCTCAACCTGGAACATGGCTCCCTCACCTTCCCTGGATTCCACCCATATCCTGCCTCCCAACATCTGAACCAGATTCTTACAGATGGCCAGCCCAAGACCCGTGCCACCAAATTTCCTGGTATTGGATCCGTCAATCTGCCTGAACTGGTCAAAAATAAGTTCAAAATTACCAGGGCTGATTCCTATTCCTGAATCCTGAACGAAAAGTATGAATTTTGATGGCGAATCCGATTTTTTGCATCCAATGGTTACTGATCCGGTCTCGGTAAACTTGATGGCGTTGTTAACCAGGTTTCTCATGACCTGGACCACCCGGACCACATCAGATCTCTATTTCACAATCCACATCCTCTTCGTTCACAACAATCTCGATCCCTGCTTTCCCCAGACGATCCAATTCATCCAAGGCATACTGTTTCAAATCTCCGATGAGTGTATGTAACAGCAATTTTCCGTAGATAAGAGGCAGCTGGTCACTTTCAATCTTGGCCAGGTCAATAATATCGGAGATCAGGGCCAGCAATAATTCTGAGTTCCTTACAATTCGCTGGACATACATGTTCCCTTGCTTCTTCGGTAAGACCCGGATTCACCAGCAGGTTGGAGAATCCCACAATGGAGTTCATGGGGGTACGGATCTCATGGGACATATTGGCCAGGAATGCGGATTTCAGCTTATCGCTCTCCTCTGCCTTCACTTTGGCATGCTCCAACTCCTCCATGGCCTTCCTCCGCTCGGAAATATCCCTGATAATGCTCAGGATCAGGTCTTTATCCCCTGAATCCCCTTTGATAATCACATTTTTTGAGGCCACATGCAGATAGTGCCCCATTTTATGCTTCACCCGGTAATCCACAGAGAGATTCCCTTCCCGTATCATTTGCGCACCCAATGATTCAAGCATCTTTCTGTCATCAGGGTGAATAACTTGCATCCAGCCCAGGCTGAGAAATTCCTCGTGATCATATCCGAAAGTCTCATAGAAAGCCTTGTTAATCAGGATCACTTCCCTATCCACCGAGAATAGGCCGATGGCATCATCTGCAGCATCAAACAAGGATCGGTAGAGCCTTTCGCTTTCCCTCAGGGCCGCCTCGGTCTTTCTCCCAACGGTCTTATCAGCCACAATGGCAATCATCAGATTTTCACCGGTCCTGTTAAATGCGTGAGCGGAAATATCCAACCACCGAACATTGTTTTTACTGATTTCTATTTTCTCCTCAATCCGACCAAAACCTTTCTCCTGCACCTGCCGGAACAGCTCCCCCGACTCTCCAATAAATTCATTGTCAATAAAGTCACTATGCATCGGCTTCAACAGGGCCTCCCTGGTCTTGCCAAACAATTTCAGTGCAGCCTTGTTGGCGTCCATGATCCGGCCTGCCTTCCCCTCATTCAGTTCAAAGATCACAATGGCCTCATTGCTATTTTTGAAAATATATTCGAATTTCTCCTGCTCTTCCAGTTTGGACATCATCTGCTTATACTGCCCTGAGATATTCATGGCGATCCCACCGATAAAAGTACCTTTTCCCTGCTCATTCCATTGGATCACTGTACCCCGGTTGTAATACCACTGCCACTCGCCCTTTTCGTCCTTTACCCTGAACTCAATTTCATAGAGGGAATCCTCCCCATAGATCAGCCTGCGCATCTTCTCCAGGTTCAGTTTTGCGTCATCCGGATGAATGTTCTTGTAGATGGATGGCGAGAATGGATCAAACTCCTCCGGCGAATAGCCCAGAACCTTCAATAAGGCCGGACTGACAGAAAGCTTCTTCTCCAAATGGTCCCAATACCACCAGTGGAGACCGATCCGAGAGGATGCCTCGATAAACTCCCTGGAAGGAGCCATTAACTCAATGGGTATGTAAGATTTCTCCTTTTTCATTCCAACGCTATCTCACCTTATTCTTGAAGATAATACAATCCGCCCACATTTTATGCATCAGATGTGAAATTTTGAACCAAATCCCCTGGGGTATGTTTCTCAAATAAACAACTTATGGAATCTGTCTTCACCTTCCTGAACGATCTTGCCCGAAACAACAACCGTGACTGGTTCAATGAGAATAAGAAAAGATACCAGGATGCCCTGGAACGCTTCCGGGAACTGGCTGGCTCCCTTATTGACGGCATCTCGCTCGTATGATCCTTCCATCGCAGGCCTTGAAGCCAAAGATGCCATTTTCAGGATCTACAAGGACGTCCGGTTCTCCAAAGGACAAAACACCGTATAAAACACATTTTGGCTGCTGGATGGCCAAAGGGGGAAGAAAATCAACCGACGCAGGTTACTATTTTCACATGGAACCCGGTAAATCCTTCATGGCTGCAGGTGTATGGATGCCTCCCAAAGAACAGCTGAACCTGATCCGGCAGGAGATTATGTTCAATCCAAAAGCCTACCTGGAAGTTATCAATGATCCCCAGCTTCAAAAACGGTATGAACGGGGAGGCCGGGAAGACATGTTGAAAAAAGGGCCTGCAGGATTCCCGAAGGATTTTGAATACCTGGAAGAGATCAAGTACAAGCATTACATCTTTTCCAGGCAGTATAAGGATGCCGAATTGATCAATCCCGGGTTCCCGGAAAGGCTGGTGGAGGACTATCGCGGCCTCCTCCCCCTGGTGAATTATCTGAATCATGCCATGTCCTTTACAGGAAACGAATGATTCGCTTTTTTTCTGGTATGTGACTAAAGTTACAGTGGGACTGTAAGCTATGCCCTATTTTTGCGTCAGAATATAAACCAAATAAAAAATACAGTCATGAAACTTGAGCATTTAACCAACGAGACTTTCAAAGAGAAAATTTTTAACTACGAGAATAGCAAGGATTGGAAATTTGAAGGAAAGACCCCTGCCATCATCGATTTTTATGCCGACTGGTGTGGTCCCTGTAAAGTCATTGCCCCGATTCTTGAAGAATTGAAGGACGAATATGGCGATAAACTTGATATATTTAAGGTGAATACAGAAGAGCAGCGTGAACTTTCATCGGTATTTGGAATACAGAGCATTCCTTCCCTGCTTTTCATTCCCAAAGAGGGTCAGCCTCAGATGGCCATGGGTGCTCTTCCCAAAGAGACTTTTAAGCAGGCCATTTCGGAAGTGCTGAGTGTAAGTGAATAATATTAACTCCCGGTTTTACGGGTCAAACAGTAAAGACATGAAAAAGGTATTAATAAGTTTTGCAGCTGTTTCAATGCTGTTCATATCCTGCAACAGTGGCTCTGCAAGTTCACTGAACAATGTGGATGAGGCTCCTGAAACCGTAGCAGCAGTTCCTGCTGCAGAACAACAAGTAACCAGTCATATGCAGCCGGGAAACCGGTTATGCTGACCAAGCAGGATTTCCTGGAAAAGGTAATGAATTATGAGAAGAACCAGACCGAATGGGTCTACGAAGGAGATAAGCCTGCACTGATCGATTTCTATGCCGACTGGTGTGGCCCCTGCAGAATGGCAGCCCCGGTTTTGGAAGAACTGGCAAAAGAGTATGAGGGACGTATCCATATTTATAAGATAGATACAGAGAAGGAGAAAGAACTGGCCGCAGTTTTCGGAATCCAGAGCATTCCTGCGTTCCTGTTCGTTCCCCAGAATGGAAAACCGACCATGAGCAATGGAATTGCCCAGACTCCCGAGGCCACCAAGGAGATGTTCCGCCAGATGATCGATGAGATCCTGCTGGGACAAAAACCCAAAACAAAGCAAGGAAGTGTTAGTGTTAGTGTTTAGATAGTGAAAACAGCAAGAGCCGGTCGCACATGCGCCGGCTCTTCTTATTTAAAAATACTTTTGCCTTTTTCCTTTCACCTTGCTCTAAGCACTCAGTGCTGAGCTACCAGGCCAATCCCAAGCCCCAGGCTCAGGTAGGAAAGAGCAGGACCATTGCTGGTCTCAAATCCATGGGTATACTTCACCTTGGCATTGATATAGGGACATGCCAACCGGAACAACCACACCCAGCTCCGGGGCCAGGGCAAAATGCCAGTAGTTGCCAGTAAAAGCAAAAGTTCCTATCTCCCGACGTTGCTCCTGCCATGCGGTTCCAATCCCCAGGGAGAAATAAGTTTCGAACATATCCATGGGCATGTAATAGGAGACCCGGCCCATCAACGGAATATTGTTGATGTACCTCACCTGGGTACCATGAAGAAGGATTCTGTCTCTCTCATAGTAGGAATCCGATTCTTTCTCAATGAATGTACTCCAGGCGAATCCCATGCCCACGGCCACGTTATCGCTGATAAAACGGTCCACATCAAGGGATAAGCCCCTCCAGCTCACCTGGCCGGCAAACTCTTTTGTAGCTGAAAGCGGGAAACCCACATCATAGTTCATTTTCCAGATCACCTCCTGACCGTTCATGGCCAGCGCAGATGAAAATATAGCGAGTGTAATGATATATTTTTTCATAATTGTCCTGCTTTATTTCTGTAGATATTCTGACTGTATAAACAGCTGGTTGATCTGTTTCTCGAGCCGGGCCTTGGTGTTGGTTTTGTTGCTTGACAACAATCCGTCAACGATTCCGGCCCACTTCATGCCCAGTGTGGAGTTATCGGGATCAAAGTCTCCCATATCCATCATCTCGATCAACAAGGTTCCCGTAGAATATGATGTCACATAGGTAGGATACCAGGGATAGGAAGGATACCAGGGGTATCCCGGATACCAGTAGTTCCAGCCCGGATAGTAGCCATAGTAACCGCCATAATAACCCCAGTACTGATAGTAATCACTGGATAGCGCTTGCGTAAAGACCATCAGGTCCGGCATATTCAAAGAGTCGGGATTCTCCATTTCTGTGTATCCACTTGCTTCCAGATTGTCCCGTAGCATCTGGAGAATAAATGCATCAAATTGCCTTGATAAATTGGGATCATCCTCACCATCTTCGGTCAGGTGCATAATGGTATCCATCACATGAAATGTCGTATAAGATGAGAAATCGGCCTCCTCATCATAGACGGTACCAGCCAGATCGTATTCGTCCACGTAGTCGATCTTGTCCGGATAACACCCGGTCAATAATCCCAAACCCGGGAATACCATCAGTATCAAAAGAAATCTTGTGTGTTTCATATTCGTTTTGTCTTTTGTCTAAAAAAAATGTGTTTCTGGTTAACGATTTTCTTATCTATTTGTTCTCCGGGCGCGAAGGTATGAAAAAAGCTGCATGTATTGATTATCCATAAAATTCAAACTTTTAATCCCTGATTTCTTTCAGGTTCAAAGCAATAGAGATACCTTTGCAAAATCAATTATTTACCATTTACCATTTACTATTTACCATTTACTATTTACCACTTACCATTTACCATTTACCTGAAAAATATGCGCCACGAAAGATCCCATACCAAAATCATTGCAACCATAGGTCCGGCCACCAGAAACAAAGAAATCCTTGAAGCAATGTTCCACGAAGGCGTGGATGTCTGCAGGATCAACTGCTCACATGATAAGCATTCTGAACACCTGAGAACCATACAATACGTCAGGGAGCTCAATCAAGAACTGGGTTCTCACGTGGCCATACTGGCCGATCTCCAGGGTCCCAAACTGCGTGTGGGTGAGATAGAGAATGACCGGGTGGTTCTTGAGGATGGTCAGGAGTTTTCCTTTGTCACAGAGCCCTGTGTGGGTACCAAAGAGAAGGTATATATGAGTTATGAGCAACTCCCTGCTGATGTAACAAGGGGAGAGACCATCCTGGTGGATGACGGCAAACTGGCCTTTGAGGTACTCGAGACCAATGGGAAGGACACGGTGAGAACCCGCGTGATTGCCGGCGGCCCCCTGTCAGGCAGAAAAGGGGTCAACCTGCCCAATACAAAAGTCTCCCTGCCCAGTCTTACCGAAAAAGACCTGGAGGATGTAAAATTTGCACTGGACAACAATGTGGACTGGATTGCACTCTCCTTCGTCCGGCGAGAGAAAGACATCACAGACCTGAGGAAACTGGTTGATGCCCATCCCCATAAGGCACATATCATAGCCAAGATTGAAAAGCCCGAAGCGCTTGATGAGATTGATGAGATCATTGACGCCTCCGATGCGATCATGGTGGCCCGGGGCGACCTGGGGGTGGAGGTGGAGTTTCACAAAGTACCACTGATTCAAAAAAGCATTATCAATAAATGCCACATGAAATCAAAACCGGTGATTGTGGCCACTCAGATGATGGAAAGCATGATCACCAATGCAACTCCCACAAGGGCAGAGGCCAATGATGTGGCCAACGCGGTACTTGACGGAGCCGACACGGTCATGCTCAGTGGAGAAACTTCCGTGGGAAAATACCCGGTTCAAACCATCCGCAATATGCAGATGATCATTGACTCTACTGAAACCGAGGAGGTCATGTACTATAAAGAGATTCCCCCGGCCCTTGAGAGTGCCACATTTTTGCCCGACTCCATATGCTACAATGCTGTAAGGCTTGCCGAACAGGTCAATGCTGCTGCCATCATATGCCTGACCCATTCTGGATTTACCCCCCTGAAGATGAGTTCCCACAGACCAAAGGCACCCATTTTCACTTTTACCATGAACGAAAATCTGATCAATGACCTTTCACTGGTATGGGGTGTGAGGGCTTATTATTTTGCAGAGTGTACCCACATCAACGATTATGTGGAATATACAGAAGAGTTTCTTGTGAGCAACAATTTTCTGAAAAAAGGGGACCTTGTGATTCATGTGGGAAGCATTCCGATCCTGGAAAGGGGCAAAACCAACATGATGAAACTCACCCGGGTAACCTGATCACTGATTGGAAAAGCAGATCAGCCAATGGATCAGTGAGGCAGAAGAGAAATGGCTGGAGATACTTCAGTCAAATGCCGCAGAAACATTCTCCGGCACTTTCCTTCCATCCCATGACCAGGACCACCACCTGAGAGTCTGGAACTTTTCTAAAGTCCTGTTACAGGAAATAGCATCCCTGACCAGTTCTATCACTCCCGGCCTTGTGGAAGGCGTAATGATTGCTTCCTGGTTTCACGACCTGGGTTTGGTTCAAAGCATGAAGGAGTCTCATGGAGCACTTGGCAAGGAAATGTGTGCACAGTTCTTCCACGAGGAAGGCCGTTCCCTGCCCTCCCAATTCGGGGAAATTACGGGTGCCATTGAAAATCATGACAGCAAGGAGGCATCCATTTACGATGCCTTTTTACCGGGATCAACACCCGGAATCCTGAACATCCTTTCCATTGCAGATGATATGGATGCACTTGGCGTTATTGGAATTTACCGGTACGCAGAGATCTACCTTCACAGGAAGGTCCCCATCCGGGAACTGGGTATCCATATCCTTAGAAATGCAAGCCTCAGGTTCAGAAATATATACAGGAGCCTTTCCAACTGTCCGTCTCTTGCCGACTACAGCGGAAAGCAGTTTGATACCCTGCTGAAGTTCTTCAATCTGTATAACCAGCAAATGGCTGCCGTAAAAGAACCTGAAACGGTTTTTTGGGGACATGTGGGGGTCGTAAATCACATCAGGAAATTCAGTACAGACAGACTGGTGCGTCCCGAAGCGTATCTGGATGTTTTGGATTTCCCCGTGGCTGGTAAAACTGTTACAACCTATTTCAAGAAATTGAAAAATGAACTGGAAAAAGAAAATGAACACTAGCATCATTTGTACACTCTTCCTGGCGTTATCATTTCCGGGATGGGCACAGGTGGAATTGAGGTATGAGGAGAATGAGACCGTGACCTGGCAGGAGGCCATCCAAATGTATGAAAGTCTTGATGCTGCCTATGAGGAAGCGCTGCTGATAGAAGCCGGACGGACCGATGCAGGAAAACCTCTTCACCTGTTCATTATTTCAAAGGACGGGGTATTTTCACCTGAGGAGATCAGGAAATCGGGAAGAACGGTTCTTTTCATCAACAATGGGATCCATCCCGGGGAAGCTTGCGGCGTGGATGCAAGTCTCAAACTCGCTGACGGCTTGCTGTCGGGGTCCGATACCTATGCGCAATACCTTGAAAACACAGTGCTTGTTATTGTCCCCATATTCAATGTGGGAGGTGCACTCATGCGCGGAAAATATAACCGGGCCAACCAGAACGGACCCATTGAACATGGTTTCAGGGGGAATGCAAGGAACCTGGATCTGAACCGGGACTTCATCAAACTTGATTCCAAAAACGCCCGGTCACTGACTGCCATACTGAGGGAATGGGAACCCGACTTTTTTGTGGATACCCATACAACAAACGGTGCTGACTACCCTTATACAATTACCCTGATCAACAGTCATGAACAGCGCCATGAACCAGCACAGGCTGCCTTTCTCGAAGCTTCGGTAAAACCCTTCCTTTTTGAAGCCATGCAGCAAACACCCTACCAGATGAGTCCCTATGTGTGGAGCTTCAAGCAGACGCCTGACAAGGGGATTATAGGTTTCATGGATTACCCCAGGTATACCTCGGGGTATGCAAGTCTTTATAACACAATCGCTTTTACAGTGGAGACCCACATGTTCAAGCCTTTTGAGGACCGGGTACTTTCCGTATGGCATCTGACCAGAGAGCTGCTCAGGTTCTCCGGCATTTTTGGGGAAAAGATCCTTGAAGTCAAGGCCAGGGCATGGGAAGAGAAGCTGGCGCGCACCCATTTTACGCTGGACTGGGCGCTGGATACCACCCGGTACGAATTGATCCCATTGAAAGGTTATGTTGCCAAATTTAAACCCAGCAAAGTGACAGGACAAAACCGCATGTACTACGACCGGAGTGAAACATGGGAAAAGGAAATTCCCCACTACAGGTACTTCCAAGCCAAGGTAGAAGCGCAGGTCCCGGATTTCTATATCCTGCCGGCCGCATGGTCAGAAGTTGTTGAGAGGCTCCGGATCAACCAGGTTGAAATGATACCCATTCCCATGGATACGGTCATGGAGGTAGATGTAAGGTATATTGATCAATATGAAACAAGTGACCGGGCATACAATGGGCACTTTATGCACCGCAACGTAACATTGAGAAATGAAAACCAGCCCATCAAACTGATGGCAGGAGACCTGCTGATCCCCACCAGGCAGAAAGCCATCGAATACCTGGTGCAGACATTGGAACCCCATGGCCATGACTCTTTTTTTATCTGGAATTTCTTCGATGAAATCCTATTCAGGAATGAGTACTTCTCTCCCTATGTATTTGAAGAGAGTGCTGAACAGCTGCTGTTGGACGATCCGGGGCTGAAGCTTGAATTTGAACAGAAAAAACAGGAGGACACCCTGTTTCGTGAGAATCCCTATATGCAACTCAGGTATATTTACGAACACTCACCTTGGTCTGAAACTTCCTACATGCGCTACCCCGTATACCGCCTGAATAAGGAATCATTTTGACTTGTTGCTGTTCCGTCCAAAATTAGCTATTTTTGCCCCCTATATGTGCATGAGAATGAAGCGCACAGATCTGCATAGAGCTGCTTTCTGGATTTTCCTTTTTGCCGTTTGGCTACCTGTAAATGGCACGGCAAATCTGGATGAATTCCTGGCCAAGATCGATGCCGTGGAGGTAAGGGTGCTGGAAAGTGAATCCATCTATAAAACCATCATGGAAGTGTTGATCGAGCAACCCGTAGACCACAGAAATCCAGGTGGGGAAACATTCTTACAGCGTCTCTACATTTCCCACATAGATCCTTCTAGGCCTGTTGCTTTTGTAACGGAAGGATACGATGCAAAGTACTACTATACCCATGAGATAGCTGCAAAACTGAGGTGTAACCAGGTCATGGCAGAACATCGCTTTTTCGGCAAAAGTATGCCCGACAACCCTGACTTTTTGTACCTGGATACCTGGCAGGCTGCATCCGACCACCATCGCATTGTTCAGATATTCAAAGAACTCTATCCCGAACAATGGATCGCCACTGGGATCAGCAAGGGGGGACAGACAGTCATGTACCACAGTTACTATTATCCTGCCGATGTGGATGTTCGTGTTGCTTATGTGGCCCCTCTGAACTATAAGGTTGAAGATGAACGAATCTATGAATTCCTCGACCAGGTTGGCAGCGCGTCGGATCGTAGAAAGGTAAAACGTTTTCAGAAACTGGCACTGAAAAACCAGGACAAATACAGGGATGCATTCCAACAGTTCTCCGAGCAAAAAGGCTATACATATGAAATTGCAGGCGGTGTTGAAAGGGCTTATGAGTATTGTGTGCTTGAGTATTCATTTGCATTCTGGCAATGGGGATATGTCCCTGTGAAAATGATTCCGGGAAGGCTGGCCCGGCCAAGGGAGTTTGTGGAACACATGAACCGGGTGGCAGGATTTGACTATTTCGATGATGCCTATATCATGGAATTTCGCCCATTTTTTTACCAGGCACTTACCGAATTGGGTTATTATGGATTTGACCTGGACGAGTTTGACGCATATATCAGATACGTGGATAATCCCATATTCACCTTTACATTGCCTGATGAGATGGAGCTTCCCTTTAATCCTGAACTCTCTGTGGAAGTTGAGGCGTATCTGACATCTGAAGCCGACAGGTTCATCTACATTTACGGGGAGTATGATACCTGGTCCGCTACAGCAGTTTCAAGCACAGGAGATACCAATTCAAGGATTTTCATCAAAGAGGGGGGATCACACAGAACCCGGATCAACAACATGCCACCCGAACAAAGGGATGAGGTGTACCAAACCCTCAGGACTTCCTCTCGAAATAAGTACTAAGTACTGCGTACTGAGTACTTCCTGATAGCGCTGTCAAATTCAGCCAGGAAACTCTCCCAGAGAAAACTCCGTCCATGGGCAGGATAGATGGTCTTTGCATCCAGTTTTCGGATGGACTTCCAACTTTCTACCAGGGCCGGCAGGTCCTCGGCAAAAGGGGGGAAATGCTGCTTTCCTTCCAACCCGAAAAGCGTATCCCCGGCAATAAGTTCCCCTTTTTCCATCTGCACCACCACAGAGCCGATGGTGTGACCGGGGGTATGGATCACTTTTCCGGGAAATCCGTGTTCACTCAAATCATACAACTGGTCCACAAATACATCAGGTTCAGCAGGCGGGTATTTCCCGAGTCTGCTGGCAAAGGTTCTTCCCAGCCCCACCAGCAGCTTAGCCTTCCAGCGCGTACCTGCCGGCAGATCAGTAAACCCTTCTTTTAAACGGTTCGACTCCAGGCGATGGATCAGGATCCTGCACCCGGTAATGGCCTTGAGTTTACCGGCAGATCCGGCATGATCAAAATGTGCATGGGTAATAACCAGGAGTTTAAGCATTCCCGGATCAAGACCCAGGCCTGTCATCGCTTCAAGGATCTTTACTTCCGATCCGGCATTGCCGCTATCCACCAGGATGGCTTCTCCGGGTCTGTATAAAAGGAAACAGGAAACGTTACCGAGGTGTATCCGATGGAGGGTGTAATCCTTCCGGCCCATTATTTCACTGGGAAATCCATAAGCTTTTCGCCCTCCAGGTATGCCTCAAGCCTGTCATTGACTGCCACAGGGCCCACTCCTGCCGGCGTCCCAGTGTAGATCAGGTCCCCTGTTTTCAAAGTCATGAAATGGGACACATAGGCTATGATCTTCTCAAAGGAAAAGATCATCAGGGAGGTAGATCCATCCTGGACCGTTTCCCCGTTCAGATCAAGGTGAAAGGAGAGATTGTGAATATCCTTGAATTTGGAGACCGGGAAAAACTCGCTCACAGGGGCTGAGTAATCAAATCCTTTGGCAATCTCCCAGGGAAGACCTTTTTTCTTCTGTTCATCCTGAAGGTCGCGTGCTGTAAAATCAACCCCCAGGCCGATCTCACTGAAATATCGACCCGCAAATTTCTCCTCGATGCTCCGGCCCAGACGGTCTATCCGGATCACTACCTCCAGTTCATGATGCACATTACTGGAAAAATCGGGGTAGAAAAACGGACGGTTATCAATAACCAGTGCAGAGTCAGGTTTCAGAAAAAAAACCGGTTTGCCCGGAACATCGTTGTTCAGCTCCTTGGCATGTGCCACATAATTTCGGCCAATACAAATGATCTTCATTGTATTATTTCTTAATGGCGTTCAATTTGATGCTGGTGAGCACCTTCTTGGTATAGAGGGGGAAATCCCCATTCATCATCCAGCCATAGTAGCCTGGATCCTGGGCCAGAACTTCGGTAACAGCTTTTCCCTTGTGTTTACCAAAGTTGAAAACCTCCACATCATCATCATTGTAAACGATTCTGCCTGCAAAATCAACATTCCGGTTGTGCGCTGAGAATTCGGCCAGTTTAGCGATGTCATTCTCCAGGTTGGAATACCTGTCCAGCTGTGCCTGCAGTACTTCATAGGTGGCCTTGGTATCTGCCGCTGCAGAGTGGGCATCTTCCAGCTCCTTTCCAAGAAAAAACTTGCTGGCTGCAGCGAGGGTCCTTGGTTCCATCTTCATGAAAATCACCTGGACATCCACAAACTTCCTTCTTTTCATGTCAATATCAACACCCGCCCTGAGAAACTCCTCTGCCAGCAAGGGGATGTCAAATCTTACGGAGTTATACCCTGCCAGGTCACAGCCTTCAAAATCTTTGGCAATGCTTTTGGCCACTTCATTGAAGGTAGGCGAGTCTTTTACATCCTCATCCCTGATCCCATGAATTTCAGTTACCTTTTCAGGTATGTGCATGTCCGGATTGATACGCAGGGTTTTGGAAGTCTCATTCCCGTTCAGTTCCACCTTCAGGTAGGAAATCTCAACAATCCGGTCAGAGGCAATATTGATACCTGTGGTTTCAAGATCAAAAAAAACAATGGGATTCTTCAGGTTAAGCTTCATTCCCTAAGCATTGATCATCATTGGCATCAGCAACATAAGGGTATCTTCATTTTCATTCTCACTCTCACTGGGCAGAAGGATTCCGGCACGGGTCGGGTCACTCATTTCCAGAATAACGTCGGTCGAAGCCAGATTGGAAAGAATCTCAATCAGAAAGGTTGATTTGAATCCTATATCCATATCCTCCCCTTCATACTGACAGCTGAGTCTTTCATTGGCCGAAATGGAAAAGTCAATATCCTGGGCAGAAATGTTCAACTGGTTCCCTGTAAAGGAGAGCTTCACCAGACTGCTTGCCTGATTGGCAAACACCGAAACCCTTTTGAGCGTATTGTAAAACGATAGGCGGTCGATGCTCATTTTATATGGATTATCGGTTGGGATCACCGAATTATAGCTGGGGTAGTTTCCTTCCACCAGCCTGCATACGAGCTTGTAATTGGTCAGGGTAAAAGAGGCATTCCTGTCGTCAAACTCCAGAGCTACCGGATTCTCCTCCCTGGGAAGGATGTTCTTCAGAAGGGATGCCGGCTTTTTGGGGAGTATAAAACTGGAGGCGCTCCCTGCGGAAGCATCGGTTCTTTTGTAGCGGACCAATTTGTGTGCGTCTGAGGCCACAAATGTGATATCGTCCGGGGAAAGCTCCATGAAAATTCCGTTCATTACCGGGCGCAGCTCATCATCGGCAGTGGCAAATAGTGATTTATTGATGCCCGTAAGCAGCACATCGTGGTCAATCTCTACCTGAAGCCTTTGATCATCTTTAATCACAGGCATCTGGGGAAATTCAGCTCCATTCTGGCCCATGATGGAAAATTTTCCATTCTCACTCTGTATCACGATCATCAGGCTCTCTGTATTGATCTCAAAGGTGAGGGGGATGTCGGGAAACTCCTTGAGGGTATCAGTAAGTATACGGGCGGGTACTGCGATAACCCCCGAACCGTCGGTATTTTCAAGTTGAATCTGGGTGATGAGGGTGGACTCCAGGTCTGAAGCAGTAATCTCAAGCTTTCCATCTTCTAGAGAGAAGAGGAAATTATCCAAGATCGGAAGTGTATTTTTTGAACTGATTACCCGACTGATGGCCTGCAGATGACCCAACAGTTCCATACTGGATACTACAAATTTCATGAGTATTTCGGTTTTAATAGGTGGTTCAATAATCCATCAATTATACAAAAAAAAATCGTGAATCCCGCGTGCTAAACCGGGGCTCTGTAACGATCCAGTCCACGCATCAGGACATCCAGGTATATGTAGTTTATTACCAGGGGTTCCGGGTCATCATTGTGGCGCACAATGGCCTGAAACATATGGGGTTCATTCCCCATCATTCCGGGCATGGAAAAGATGTTCAGTGTGTGGGATTCACCCTGCCGTGATTCAACGTACAATCTGGCCAGCCATCTCTCCCGGTTGACCCCGGCTTCCAGGGCTTGCATTGACACAACTGCACGATCCTCATAACGAATGGAGGTGAAATAACTAAAAAGCAGCCGGATGGCCAGATCATCCAGATCCTCCGCCGGAATCGCACGATCCGTAGCAGGGATTGTGCAGGCAATCCCGCCCAGCTCATCCATGCTAAACCGGAATGCTTCCTCTCCTTTTCTTTCCACTTCAATGTACCGGATCTCAGACGGCAGAATATCAATGAGCAGATGCTCCCTGTAATGGTTGGCAAAACTGGAGAACACCCGATTCAGGTCTACTCCGGCATACCCGGGAAGAGAGACGGTAAAAATCTGTTTCGATTGATCCGGGCGAATCATGAACCGGCTCCCCACCGAACCCACATCATACTGAAGCACCAGTTTCTTCCCTTCATAATACCTCACTTTCCGGGCCATCTTCCTGCTTAGTTCCGGAGCCTCTGTCTGGATGGAACCAATTTGCAGCTTTTGGGCAGCATACAGGAGGTTCTCAACTGCCACCGGATTGACAGGCTCACTACCTTCAATAAACCAGTCTTTATCTATTCTTTCCAGTTCTGTAGATTCAAGAGAATCTGAAAGAATAATGCGATCTATCCTGTCAGCCTCATGCAGTATGATTCGTCGGCTCTCATTCCTCATCGATCCCCGGGGATCGATGAACACCAGGAAGATGGCTCCAATGAGAAGGAGGGAAACGATAAGACCTATGTACCTTCTTTGTTTCATTCTATCGGCTGTACCTCCTTTTTCTCAGGAAAAAGACAAGCACACCTGCCACCAGAACAAGAAGCAATGGGACCAGGCTGTTGACCAGCTTCCACTTCAGCACCTCTTCCTTCTGCCCGGTCATCTCCCTGTTCAGCAAACGGAGTTTGAACTCCCTGGACCTGAGCTCCATGATCCCTGTCTGGTCGGTCATCTGGTTGATCGCATTCATGACAAATTCCAGGTTCCCGAATGTCTGTCGTGTATACCGGTCATAACCAAGCGGCTGTGCCCTGTATGCTCCCCGATCAAAGCTGACTTCATTGGCCGGTATGTCCCCGTCCGATACCACAAGAATGGAGGTAGGCACACTTTCGGGCTCAACCCGTATATCTGTTGGATATACCCCATTGGGAACCGGATAATTCTTATAAAATGAGGGAAATACCCCTTCGGTCAGGATGGCAACTGGAAGATGTGAAACATTGTAGAGAACAGGATCGGGCTGAACGGTAATCTCCTCCATGCTGATATAGAGTGGAACCTCTCTTTTTCTGCTTCCGGCGGAGCTTGCCAGTAAAATGGTCCTTTTTGTCCCTGGCCGAAGCCCCCCAACTGTATCGATCGAACTGGCAAATTCACCTTTTATATAATTTAATCCGCGGGTAACCGGGTGGTCAGCTTTGCCTGAAAGAAGGGGATGATATACCCATGGCATCAGGGTGAAACGGGCCTGCTCACCTGTGGATGCCGTATTGACCGGAACCGGGTTGCATTGCAGATCAGCCACCAGGTTATAATTAATCCTGATGCCGTATTTAAAAAGCATATCCTCCAGTCCAACCTGGTTGGCCAGGGCAACTGTGGTGCCGCCAGTCAGGCTATCTGCAAAAGGATTCACCGGATCCAGGAAAAAGAGCACCTTTCCTCCCCGCATAACATACTGGTCGATGGCAAATTTATCCGCATCGCTGAATGGCCGCATGGGCCGGGCAATGATCAGTGCCTTATAATTTAATAAGGCCTCAAGGTTCCCATTGATAAACCCTCTGTCCACCTGGAAGAAATTCTTCAGTTCGTTCATCAGGCTGAAAGTCTGCAGCGAGTCCAGTTCCCCATGGCCCTCGATAAAAGCGATTCTTGGGACCTCTTCAAGGGTAAGGCTGTGAATGGCCCTCATGAATTCATATTCCAGGGTTTGAATGGAGTTGTTCAGGTTCATTTCATGGGAAAGAGCCGGATTGTTTTTCAAAAGGTTCACTGGCAATGTGGAGCCCCCGATTGAAACCATGGCCCCCGGGAATATGATTCTGGCCGAGGATCCCCCCTCCTTGTCCTTTACCTGGATACTGGTCACCCTCAAACCCTGGTCATACAACTCCCCTATCATTCGGTTGCGAAGCGCTTCATCAGGTTCGTCATAGAGGTTCACAAACTCGTATTGCAGGTTCTCCCCTGCATAGGCCCTGCATTCTTCCAGCAGGTCTTCGATGTGCATCCGGAAATTGACAAACTCAGAAGGCATCTCCCCCTCCAGGTAAATCCTCATAAATACTGTTTCGTCCAGCTCCTTCAACTTTTGCCGCGAGGTGTGGGAAAGGGTATATTTCTTCTCCGAAGTCAGGTCGATGCGGAAAAACTTCATGCTTGAGAGCAGTGACAACAGAAAAACGGCCACCAGGGCAATGGCAACACTCTTGAGGTGCCTGCTTTGCCAGTTACGACTTTGCAGCACAGTTCTGGCCCCAAGGACAAACAAGCCTACCACCATCAGGAAATAGAGGATATCCCTGGAGTCAAGAACACCCCTGCTCATGGAACTGTAGTGGTAGGAAATTCCCAGCTTTGAAAGCAGCAAGGCATTTTTCCCCGAACCTGAGCTGTCACCCAGGAATTCAAATCCCCTGAACATGAGAAAAGAGATTACAACGGCCAGTATAAAAGAGACAATCTGGTTTTGGGTAAGGGAAGAGGCAAAGATTCCGATGGAAGCATAGATCCCGCCCAGGAAGAACAGACCGATGTATGAACCCCAGGTGCCAGCCATATCCAGGTTTCCAACCGGACTTCCCAACCTGTAGAGGGACCAGAACCAGACCAGGGTGGGCACAAGGGAAAGCAAAACCAGGGCCCACGAGGCAAGGAATTTGGCCATGATGATCTGCACTTCGCTCACAGGTCTTGTTAAAAGAAGGTCCAGGGTACCAGTGCGTTTCTCCTCGGAGATCATTCTCATGGATATGGCGGGCACAAGGAAAAGAAAGACCCACGGAGCCATTGAGAACAGAGAATCCAGTGTGGCGTACCCATTGTCAATAACATTCATGGGATTTCGGAACAGCCAGATGAAAGCGCTGTTGGCCAGAAGAAATACAATGATCACCACATAGCCCGTAAGGCTGCTGAAAAAACCATCTATTTCCTTTTTAAAAAGCGTCCACATAACTTCTATTGTTCCAGGCTGACCAGGGGCCGGCTCGACGCGGGAAGGTCCCTGTAGTCCATCAAACGGATGTTGTGAAAGTAAAATTGCAGGATATCCTGGTAGGAGTATCCATCCCTGGCCATTTTCATGGCCCCCTCCTGGCTCATCCCGATGCCGTGGCCATAGCCCTTCCCCCAAACCAGGATGGAATCTCCTTCGGGAAACATATCAAAGAAAGCCGACCTGAATCCCCAGTCCTCCCTGATTTTGGTCATTCGAAGGGTGTCTTTATCAAGAATAAAATGTTTCTTACGTCTCATCTGCTCCACATAGATGATCTCCTTGGGAATCCGGTCTACAGATTTCATTCCATTCCTGAGCAGGTATGCTTTCCACTCAGAAAATGAGATGGTATCCTGCCACTTCGAATTGGGTTGATGAAGCGAATAGGGATCCACCACCGACTGAAGATATTCCTCATCGGAGACCCAGACATCTGATGCCCGCTGGGTTTGTCCTCCGCTGTTGGAATGATAGGCAGCAGTGATCAACTTGTAATTATAGTCAGCCGTCACCATACCGGTGGTCTCCAGGACTGCTTCAAGAATCTCAGGGTTGTAGGTGCTTTTTCCCTTGTAAACCTGGCAATGGGTACCGTCGCAAAGGGAAAAACCCTCTGAGGTATGCCTGTCCAGGTGTTTGATGGTATAGGTTCTGCAAAGCACGGCCTGGGCTTTATAGAATTCCTTCTCTGCATTGGAACCGGCTTCAGATTCCACCACACCAGCCAGGTATTTGTCCATATCCACCACGTTTACCAGGGTAAGAAAACGTTCATCCGCAGATACCTGCAGATTCTCATCAAAAATTCTGGAATCCAGTTCGGGCTGGATGGGCCTGATACGGAATGAAGCATCCAATGAAAGGGCCATCAGCTCCAACTTGTCCACCTGCCCAAAATCGCTATCCGAATCAAGCACCCTGATCTTCCCCTTCTCAAGGGTTAGATAGAGTATGTCCCCGGCCTCCATGGGAGCAATGGCATCGCCGTCCGAAACCAGAGAATAACTACCTGACGAGCAATAGACCACAGCTTTTGTCACCAGATTCTCCTGGTACAATCCCACATGTACAGATTGAGCAAAGACCACAACCTGAATCAACATCACCACTCCTGTAAACAAACTACGCATTATTTTTCCTCTTCTTTTAAAATTTCCACCATACGTTTTGCTATCCGATCTGCAACTCCCGGTTCACCTATCATATCCTTCAGCTCCGCGTATCCATCCATGATCCCTTTACGGTACGCACTGTTTTCCAGGATCCGGGAAAGCTCTGCAGCCGATTCGGCATACAGATTTTTCTGAATAATCTCCACCACCAGTCCCCGGTCCAGGATCAGGTTTACCAGGCTGATAAAATTAATCTTTACCAATCGTTTTGCAATGGCATAGCCAAAAGCGCTGGTCCGGTATAAAACGACCTGGGGAACTTTAAACAGCGCAGCTTCAAGGGTGGCTGTTCCGGAAGTGACCATCCCGACAAAAGCCGAGGCCAGCAAAGCATAGGTCTCGCCGTGGACAATTTTCACCCCGCTTCCTTCCAGGTAGCCATCGTAGAACGCGGCTTCAATGGAAGGGGCTCCCGCTACTACGAACTGGTATTCGGGATGTTGCGCAGCTACCCGGATCATTACCGGCAGCATCCCCTGGATCTCCTTTCTTCGCGATCCGGCCAGCATAGCGATAACAGGCCGCTGATCCAATCCATGCCTGGTCTTCCATGCCTCAGCACCCTCGAAGGTCGCCAGGAACTGGCTCACACCATCCACCAGGGGATTGCCGAAATACTCCACCTCCATTTGATACTTCCTGAAAAAAGGCACTTCGAAGGGCAGGATCACAAACAGCCTCGTGGTATATTTCTGAAGTTTGAATACCCGTTTCTTATTCCAGGCCCACACCTTCGGGGTAATAAAATAGTGAACCCTGAGCCCTTTGGAAAATGCAAATTTTGTAATCCTTCCATTGAAACCCCAGTAATCGACAGGAATGACCACATCGGGTCGCCAGCTTTCCAATTCACTTTTTATCCTGCGGATATTCCTCAATATTTTACCAAGGTGAAGGAAGACATCGGCGAACATGTAGTTGGTTTCCCGGAAATGCATCACCAGACCCGGATACACATCCTCCATCAGGTCGCCCCCCATAAAGCGAAACTCGGCCTCCGGATCGTGGACGATGAGGTGCTTCATGAGGTTTGAGGCGTGCAGGTCGCCGGATGCTTCACCGGCTATCAGGAAATACTTCATGGAATATTTTTAACTCCGTGAGCAAAGATATATTTCTCTGATGTGAATCAGTCTTTCACTTAACAGTTTTTTAACTTAACATTTATTCAGGACGATTGTTATCCTACCAATGCAGTTCCTCTTTACTTGAAATGTAACCCATCAACCCACGGTGTTATGAAAAAATTTGTCCTGATCCTGATATTTCTGACAGTGGGTCTCTCTGCCTGGTCGCAGGACATAGCTCCCACCCTGGATTCGATTATTAAATATTCATTCTCTTCAATCACTGATTCAACAGAATTTGACAAAACAGAATACTCGTATGATGCCGATGGAAATCAGACACTACAGGCATCATATTTATGGGACACAAACCTAAACGTTTGGGTTGGCAGTTATAAATATGAATCTTCTTATGATACTGATGGAAATCTGATATTAGATGCATCATATTATTGGGACACAAACCTAAACGATTGGGTTGGCAGTTATAAATATGAATCTTCTTATGATGCTAATGGAAATCAGACATTAGATATATACAATACCTGGGACTCAAACCTAAACGATTGGGTTGGCAGTAGTAAGAGTGAATATTCCTATGATGCTGATGGACATCGGACATTAGAAGCAACATATTTCTGGGATCCAAACCTAAACGATTGGGTTGGCAGTAGTAAGAGTGAATATTCCTATGATGCTGATGGACATAAGACATTAGGTATAGATTATGTATGGGACTCAATACCAAATAATTGGGTTGGCAGTTATAAAAATGAATCTTCTTATGATGCTAATGGAAATCAGACATTAGATATATACAATACCTGGGACTCAAACCTAAACGATTGGGTTGGCAGTAGTAAGAGTGAATATTCCTATGATGCTAATGAACATAAGACCTTAGGTATAGATTATGTATGGGACTCAATTACCAATGATTGGGTTAGCCTTTATAAATATGAATTTTTATATGATGCTGATGGAAATCAGACATTATTTAACTCTTATGTATGGGACTCAGGCCTAAATGATTGGGTTGGCAGTTATAAATATGAATCTTCTTATGATGCTGATGGAAATCAGACATTAGGTGCATCATATTATTGGGACGCAAACCTAAATGAATGGATTGGCAGTTCTAAAAGTGAATCTTCTTATGATGCTGATGGAAATCAGACATTAGTTAACTCTTATGAATGGGACTCAGGCCTAAATGATTGGGTTGGCAGTTCTAAAAGTGAATTCTCCTATGACGCTAATGGAAATTTTACATCAGGTATATATTATGGATGGGATTCAAATACAAATGATTGGGTTGGCGGTTTCAAATATGAAAATTTTTATGATGCCGATGGGCATCTGACATTACGAGCAAGATATCTTTGGGACTCAAACCTAAATGATTGGGTTAGCAATGAAAAATTCGAATATTCTTTTAATGCTGATGGAAATTTGATATTGGATATATACTATCAGGGGAATTCAGATCTTTATGATTGGGAAGTTATTAGTAAAACTTTCTATTATTATAATGGTCACACAACCAGTACGCATGATATTTTCTACAATACTGAAGTCAAAATTTACCCGAACCCTGTAAGTGAGATTCTTTATATTTCATCACCACAAGAATTTCAGACGGAGATTTTCGATATGATGGGAAGAAAAATATTGTCCACCAATCAGCATGAAATGAATGTATCACAGCTGCAGGATGGAGCATATTTTCTTCGAATTACTGAACCTGATGGTACCATCTTAAAAATTGAAAGGATCATCAAAAAGTAAGCTGAACAGTTTTTATACTTAACATTTATTCAAGACGATTGTTATCCTACCTAAACCCAAAGCGTTATGAAAAAGTATGTCCTGATCTTTATTTTATTAGCAATGGGAATTTCTGCCTGGTCGCAGGACATACAGCCCACATTGGATTCGGTTATTTCATATGAATTCACTTCATTAACAGATTCTACATTAACTTACAAAACAGCATACGCTTATAACGCAGAGGGGAAGCCAACATTACAAACAGCATATTCTTGGGACTCAACCCTAAACGATTGGATTGGCAGTACCAGGCGTGAATCTGCTTATGATACTGAGGGAAAAAGGATTCTGGAAGCAAGCTATAATTGGGACTCAAACACGAAAGATTGGCTTGCCACTAGTAAAAGTGAACTTTTTTATGATGCTGAGGGGAAGCAGACAGAGCAAGAATCCTATTCGTGGGACTCAAACCTGAAAGATTGGGTTCTTTCTTATAAGTCTGAATCTTATTTTGATGCTGATGGGAATCGGACAACATCAGAATCCTATTCGTGGGACTCAAACCTGAACGATTGGGTGATTTTTGCTAAGTGGGAATCTTATTATGATGCTGATGGGAATAGGACAGCGCAAGAAAAATACAATTGGGACTCAAACCTGAACGATTGGCTTGCCATTAATAAATTAGAATATACTTATAATGCCGATGGGAATCTGACATTTCAAGCGCAATATGAGTGGGACTCAAACCTAAATGATTGGGTGATTTCTTATAAGTCTGAATCTGTATATAATGCTGCGGGGAATCTGACAGTACGGGCAGGGTATACCTGGGATGTCAATCTAGACGATTGGCTGGCCACTAATAAATATGAATTCTTTTATGATGCTGATGGGAAAGAGACATTTAGTACATTTTACAGATGGAATTCAGATAGCAGTGATTATGTTTTTATTGCTAAAACTTTCTTATATTTTTCTATTCACATAGGCGCCGCCCCTGATTTCTTTTACTCCAATGAAATCAAAATATACCCCAATCCGGTAAGTGAGATTCTTTATATTTCAGCACCACAAGAATTTCAGACAGAGATTTTCGATGTGATGGGAAGAAAAATGTTGTCAACAAATCAGAATGAAATGAATGTATCACAGCTGCAGGATGGAGCATATTTTCTTCGAATAACTGACACTGATGGTACCATCTTAACAATTGAAAGGATCATTAAAGAGTAAGCTGAACGGAATTGCGCCCGGGGATTCAGGCAAATTTAATTACCAGCATGACCATGGCCACCACCAGGGTGGCAAAGATGACACCTCTGGCCGAAAATATCCGGTTGGTCCAGATGAACAGGAAGAAAAGCAGCAGGTTGGGAATGGCGGAAAGGCTGATTACTTTACTGAGCATATGAATCTGCTGAAAATCCGATACAAAATCTTTCAGTCCGCCTTCATACCGGATTGCCCAGATAATCAGCATGGTGACCAGGGGAAGTACCAGACCCAGGATAAGCCCTATAGGTACCGTGTCAAATCTTTTTTTTGATGCCATCATCTGACTATGATTTTTCCCATGATTTCATTGCTTCAAGCACCGAATGAGCAGTCAGATCTGTATTGACCGGCACTACGGATGCAAAATGTTGTTCAAGAGCCCATTCATCGGTTCCCAATCCTCCCCCTTCGGGCTCCCGGTTATGGAAAAAGCCGGTGAGCCAGTAGTACTCCCTGCCGATGGGATCCTCCCGCTTTTGAAACTCTTCCTTCCAGTAGCCGTTGGCCTGACTGCAGATGCGTATTCCTTTCAATTCCCTCTCGGTCACGTTAGGCACATTCACATTGAGGCAGATTCCCTCGGGGAGTCCCTTCTGGAGGACCTGGCCTATCAAATTCCTGGCCACATGTTCCGAAGTGCTAAAATCAGCTTCAGGATCATAACTCAGCAAGGAGAAACCCACAGAGGGTATATGGTTGATGGCACCCTCCATGGCTGCACCCATGGTGCCTGAATAGAGGATGCTTGATGAGGAGTTGGAGCCGTGGTTGATCCCCGAAAGCAACAGGTCGGGCTTTTTTTCCAGGAGCGTATTAAAGGCCAGCTTCACTCCGTCAACCGGGGTCCCATTGGTCAGATATTTTTTTAATCCTGGCGCCTCCTCCACCAGACTGACCCGCAATGGCACCTTGATGGTGATGGAGTGTGACATCCCCGACATGGGGACCTGGGATGAGATGGCCACCACATTTCCGAACTCCATGGCCACTGTAATCAGAGACCTCAGGCCCTTTGCATCAATTCCGTCATCGTTGGTAACCAGTATCAATGGTTTCTTTTCCATGGGTTTTCTTTAAGTCTACAAAAATATGTAAAAACAATCACAATCTTTCTTCGAACAATTCTGCTAAATTTACTGTTCAAGTGAATCAAGCATCAACATTATACAAGAATTATAAAAGATGAAAAAACTCCTTCTGGTATCAGCTGTCATCATGATGGCGCAAATCCTTCCGGCCCAGGACCTGGCGGATCTTTTTGAGAGCAACAAACACTCTGTGGTGACCATATATGTTGCCGAAGAAGTGAGTACAGGAACCGGTGATCCCCGCACCTTTGCCTCCAGCTCGGGATTGGGTTCCGGGGTACTGATCAGGGACAATATGGTAGTTACAGCCTCTCATGTGGTAGCCAACGCCGAAGCGATTATGGTTCAGTTCTTTAACGGCGAGACCATTCCTGCAGAAACCTACAGAATATCCAGGATTGCAGATGTGGCCGTGATCAAACTGGAAAAAGCTCCAACCCACGCAAAAGTGGCTGTCATCGGCAACTCGGATGAAACCCGCATCGGTGATGAGGTTTTTGTCGTGGGAGCACCCATGGGCCTTCCGTACTCCCTATCCAGGGGTGTGATCAGCGGACGCCATTCGGAGAATAAACTCACCAGCGATGGAAAAATGCTGGAATTCTTCCAGACCGATGCTGCCATCAATACTGGAAATTCGGGCGGACCCATGTTCAATTACAAGGGTGAGGTGATTGGCATCGTCAGTTCCATCCTGACCCGCTCGGGCGGATTTGAAGGAATCGGTTTTGCTGCCACCACCGAAGTGGCCAAATCCCTTCTGAATGCCAGGAGCAGCAAATATTTTGGAATTGAAGCGCTCATCCTCCCCTATGAATTCGCGAGGATCCTCAATGTTCCCCAGGAATCGGGCTGGCTGGTCCAACATGTAGTGAAGAACAGTCCGGCCGGCAAGCTCGGATTAAAAGGCGGTTTCAGGAATGTGGTCATCGATGAGGAGGAAGTAATGCTGGGAGGCGACATCATCCTTCAAATCGATGATATCGTTCTCCTTAACGATGAGAGTGTGGCCAGGTTGGGTGACCACCTGGACGCTGTCGAATCTACTACCACGCACAAAATTAAAGTGCTCAGGGCCGGTGAGATTATGGAATTTAACTGGATCAGCTCCGGATTCTGAACCGGATGGCTTCAGTGAGGACCCGGATTCTGCCGCGCGAAAGCATCGCTGAGGAGAAACTGACCTACGTTGTGATCGGCGCCAGGGAGAAGGGCTTGTGGATCTTTGTGCGCCACAGGCAGCGCCTCAGCTGGGAAATGCCAGCCGGGCATATTGAAGCGGGTGAGACAGCCCAGCAGGCGGCAGTAAGGGAACTGTATGAGGAGACCGGTACCATACGGTCCTCCCTGGAATATCTTTGCGATTATGAAGTGACTGTGGGCAGGAAAACCGAGTATGGCCGCTTGTACAGGGCTGAGGTTCTTGAACGTGAGGAGCACCTGGAACATGAAATTGGAGAGATTCAAACATGGTCAGGATCTGCCTGATCAACTCACCTATCCGGAAGTCCAGACCCTGCTCTTTGAGCAGGTTAAACAGCAGTTGCGTTCGTGACCTAAAAGCACTATTTTTGCACCTTTAAAACAAAAGGTTTCATTCATGAAGATTTCCTATAACTGGCTGAAAACATATATTCCCATCGATGTCCCCGTTGAAGAGCTCAGTGACATACTGACCAACATCGGTCTGGAGGTGGAGGGTAGCGAAACCTTTCAGTCGGTAAAAGGCGGATTGGAAGGGGTTGTAATTGGAGAGGTGCTGACCTGCAGCAAGCATCCCAATGCAGATAAGCTTTCAGTAACCACAGTGGATGTGGGTAGGAAGAACCTGTTCAGTATTGTATGCGGCGCACCCAATGTGAAGGCCGGGCAAAAGGTACCGGTAGCCCTGGTGGGATCCACCCTCTATCCCAATGAGGAAGGCTTCACCATCAAAAAGGCCAAGATCAGGGGAGAACTTTCCGAAGGGATGATCTGCGCCGAAGATGAACTGGGTCTGGGTACCACCCACGACGGGATCATGGTCCTTGAGAAGGACGCAAAAACCGGGACTCCGGCTGCAGATTACTTCCGCATTGAAACAGACACGATCTTCGAGATCGGGCTCACGCCCAACCGCATTGATGCAGCCTCCCACCTGGGCGTGGCCAGGGACCTGGCAGCCTATTTCAGTCAAAAAGAGACCGTCACTTTCACAAAACCCGCTCTGGACAAATTTAGTGTCGACAACCACGATCTTGAAGTGGATATTGAGATTGAAGAAGAAGCAGGATGTAAACGCTATTCAGGGATAACCCTCAGCGGGGTCACAGTAAAGCAGAGTCCTGATTGGCTGCAGAACCGGCTCCGCTCTATCGGACAGACTCCCATTAACAACGTGGTGGACATCACCAATTTTGTACTTCATGAGTCGGGACAACCGCTCCATGCATTTGATGCCAGCGTGACGGGGAACAAAGTGATTGTGAAGACCATGCCTGAAGGTACAAAATTCACCACCCTGGATGAACAGGAACGTACGCTCCTGGCCTCTGACCTGGTGATATGCAATGAGAAAGAGGCCATGTGCATCGCAGGTGTATTTGGAGGGATCAAATCGGGAGTAAACGAAACTACCAAAAACATTTTCCTTGAGTCGGCCTGTTTCGATCCGGTATATATCCGGAAGTCCTCCAAACATCATGTGCTGAATACCGATGCATCTTTCAGGTTTGAACGAGGATCAGATCCAAACAATACGGTCTGGGCATTAAAACGGGCTGCACAGCTCATAAGGGAAATTGCCGGAGGCACCATCTCCTCTGAGATAGTGGATGTTTATCCCGAACCGGTGAAGGACTTCCAGGTGGAGATTCTGTTTTCCAATGTGGACAGGCTCATTGGCATGCACATAGAGCCGGAACACATTCAGTCCATCCTTGAATCACTGGATATCGTAGTGGAAGTCAGGAATGAAGCGGGAATGTTGTTACGAATCCCCCCCTACCGTGTTGATGTCCAGAGGGAAGCAGATGTGATTGAGGAGATCCTGAGGATCTATGGATTCAACCGGGTGGAGATTGGTTCAGGACTGCAAGTCCACCCTCTCCTACTCGGACAAACCTGACAAAGAGAAGGTGGTCCATATGGTATCAGACCTGCTTACTGCCAATGGTTTTTACGAGATGAAATCCAACTCCCTCACCAAAGCTGCTTATCATGACACGGAGGAGGAGGAGGATCCTGGTGCTGTTCGCATTTTCAATCCCCTCAGTCAGGACCTGTCACACATGCGCAAGAACCTGTTGTTCGGTGGACTGGAAGCCATTGCCTACAACATCAACCGGAAGAATCCCGATCTGAAACTCTATGAATTTGGAAATTGCTACTATTATGTTCCCGAAGCAGGAAGGAAAAAGCTCCTGGACCGGTTCAACGAAGAGCTGCATATGGGGATCTTCATTTCGGGCAAATCCACCCCCGGGAACTGGAGTCAGTCCTCCTCCGAAGCTACTTTTTCAACTTTGAAACGCTATGTGGAAAGTACCCTGCTGAAGATCGGCATCGATCCGCTCTCCCTGGACACCATGAGTAGTGGGAATGACCATTTCTCCGAAAGCCAGGTCTACCAGTCGGGACAAAAATCCCTCGTTGAATTCGGAAAGGTAGCTGCATCATTGCTCAAACAGTTCGACATCAAGCAGGATGTGTATGCTGCAGAATTCCAATGGGATGAGGTTCTGAATACCCTGGCAAGTCACCGGATTCTCTTCAGGCCCCTGCCCAGGTTCCAGGTGGTTACCCGTGATTTCTCTCTCCTGCTGGACCGGGATGTGACCTATGAGTCACTCAGGAAACTGGCATATAAAACCGAGAAGAAGCTGCTGAGACAGGTTGCCCTTTTTGATGTATATGAGGGAGAGAAAATTCAGAAGGGCAAGAAATCTTATGCCCTGACCTTTACCCTGCTTGATGAAGACAAAACCCTGACTGACAAACAGATTGATAAAACAATGACAAACCTGGCCAGGGCTTTTGAGAAGGAATTCGGAGCCCAGGTGCGGGGGATGAATTAAGCATGTCCCATCGAATCAGGCTCATACAGGGTGATATCACGCAACTGGAGGTGGATGCCATTGTGAACGCCGCCAACACCTCCCTGCTGGGAGGAGGTGGGGTGGACGGTGCCATCCATCGTGCAGCTGGTCCTGCTCTCCTTAAAGCCTGCAGGGATCTGAAAGGGTGCAGGACCGGACATGCTAAAATCACAGAAGGTTTCAGGCTTCCCGCCAGGTTCGTGATTCATACCGTCGGACCGGTCTGGAAAGGCGGGCAAAAAAATGAAGCCGAACTGCTGGAGCTGTGTTACCGGAAAAGCCTTGATCTGGCCAGCCTCCACCAGCTGAAGACCATCGCTTTCCCCAACATCTCCACCGGAGTATATGGATTTCCCAAACAGCTTGCTGCTGAGATCGCCATAGGAACAGTTCAGGGCTTCCTGCGAGCCCCGGGTTCCATTGAAAAGGTCACATTTGTTGTATTTGACGAGGATAACTTCTTGATCTACAATAAGGCCCTCAGTTAAACGAAACACATATCATGAAAAAATACATTCTGCTTTTGGCAGTTGCTTTTCCCCTTTTATGGGGATGTGAATTTGAATCCTATAAGGAGTACCGCACTCCTGCATATGAAGGTCTGTTTTCCTGGACCCTGATCACCAAAAAGGCAGCGTGGTCCAACCGGCTCGACCATGCTTCGGTATGGTTTGACGGCAGACTGTGGGTGATGGGTGGATACAATCCGGGCAAGGTAACAGGTGATACCTACCTGGAAGATGTTTGGAGTTCAGAAGACGGGGAACACTGGGACCTGGAAACAGCATCGGCTCCATGGCTTGGAAGAAGAGGTCATGCCACGGTGGTCTTCGATGACGGCACCGGCGAGGCCATCTATCTGATGGGCGGATTTGTGGTGGATGAGTCAACAGGCTACAGGGAGTTCCGGAATGATGTATGGAAAACCACCGACGGACAGGAATGGGAACAGATCAAAGAGCGAAGCGAACCCGAGCTGGACTCGCTCTACGACTGGTTCCCCAGGTTCAATCATACCTGCGTAACTGCCAACCACGGCGGCATAGATTATATCTACCTGATCGGCGGTGCGACCCAGCTGGAGGGATTCAATTCGACCTACTCCATGAAGTACTTCAACGATGTCTGGAGATCGGAGGATGGAATCACCTGGGAACAGCTTCCCAACAATGATTTCGGGTATCGATCCGAGCATGCAGCTACCGTACATCCCTTCACCCATAGAATTTACATCCAGGGTGGACGCCATGGAAAGATTGTGGAGGGAGAGAACAACAGTTCCCACCCCGTTCCTGATTTCTACTGGTTGTGGAGTTCGGACGACGGGATCAACTGGACAGCGGAAAATGATACCGCCGAATTTTACCAGGGCTACCTGACCAGGTCGGAACATCACATGGTTTTCATGGACGAGCAATTATTCGGCTTCCCTGGCAAGACCACATCCAATGTACACCTGGTCTTTGGTGAATCCTCGAACTATACCTTTTGGAGAAACGATCCCGGGAACCTCTGGTCGGTGGATTCGGAAGGAAGTGATTTTAACTCCCGCTACGCCTACTCCATCGTGGAACATGATGGAAAGGTCTGGGTGATGGGAGGCGAGACCGGCGACCATGGTCCGGATAATGATGTGTGGGCAGGAGAAATAAAATAGAAGATGATGAAAAGAGCAACTACACTTTTCGCAATTCTTGTCCTGGCCATATCGGTTCGGGCACAGGAAGACAGCACTGAAGGTTTTGTATTTCCCATCAGGAACTGGGAGATGAAGGTGGTGGGACTGGACAACTTCTATCCCACCTACCTGGCCGATCCCCTGGGGATCAGGTTTGAGGTATCGGCCCAGACCATCCTTTATGGTGATTTTGAACATGCCGATCCCATCAATGAGGAAGGGTCTTATATCAATAAGCTGGTGATCTTTCCAGGCGTTCGGATATCACTCCTGAAGTTCAGCCCGGCAAGCAATCCGAACCTGGGTGTGGAGGTGGACCTGGGCTTGAATATCCCCACCTTCATGAGGGGCGGAAACCACGATCTGATCGGGATGGATGGCATCTACTACTTCGCCATTGGGGGTAAACCCACCGAATGGCTCAGCCTGCGTTTCTCAAAACACCACATCTGTACCCATATTGGAGATGAATTTACCTCGGGCAGTGTGGCTTCCGTGACCGATTACGATCCCAATACCACGCAGCTCCCGGTGAGGGATGACATGATCCTGTCGGCTGCGGTCAGGCCCCTCTGGTTCCTTGGAAATACCCGGTTGGACATTCTGAACGTGTATGCCGATCTGGGTTTCTACCTGCCCGGAGGTGATTTTATGGGTGGAAGGCAGAACAAGCCCAACAAGGATGCCTACATGAATTACCAGGGTGGGATGGAGATGGAGTACTACTTCAGGAAAAGGTATTTCGGAGGTGTTTTCACAGCCATCAATGTGAGCGCATACCAGCAAAATGCATTTGCACCCAATATTTCGTGGACTGCCGGCTACATCGTTCCCCAGGAAAGGGGAAAGCGCAGGATGCGTTTAGGCGTGAACTATTATAACGGCCGTGCCCTGAGCAACCAGTTCCAGAACCGGAAAGAGAAATTCATAGCCTTCTTCATAGGGCTGGATGTGTAAATTGTTTGTATTTTATTCCATAAATGAACCACTCGTGAAATCTTACCTTATCGCTTGCCTACTGTTTGCTTTTCTGGCAGATCACATGGGCCAGGACACCCTTTACCTGCCCAACGGGAATACCATTGAGGGCGAAATCAAAGGGATGCAAAACAATCTCCTCACCATTGACACGGAATACGGAGACAAGGATTTTATCATTAAATGGGACCAGATCAAGAGGGTATATTCCACCACCTATTTCTATGTTTCCATGAGCAATGGCACCTCCCAATTTGGATGGTTGAGTTCAATTTCAGACTCAACCATTGGTATCCTGAACACGTCCGGGATGATCGATTCATGCGACCAGGTTGACATTTTCAGGTTAAGGGAGATAAACAAGGGTTTCGCGAATCGGTTCAGTGCAGGATTTGATATGGGAATGGGCCTGGCCAAAGCCAACAACATGAAGAAGTTGACGGCTAATGCAAAAGTGGGGTACAGGGCGGAAAAATGGATTGGCCAGGCCTATGCAAGTGCCCTCAGCTCATCCCAGGACAATACGGAACCCATCAGGCGAATCGAAGGACATACCGATTTCCGTTATATTTTTTACAAAGGATGGGCCCTGGATCCTTCCATCAATTTTCTTTCCAATACCGAGCAGAACCTGGAACTCAGATCCATTTTAAAACTGGGAATTAACAAATACATCCTTCGCAAACGCCACGGTTACTGGGGAGTGGGTGCAGGAGGGAACAGGAACATGGAACAATTTTCAAATGACACCCCGGACCGGAACAGTTGGGAGGGCTATTTTGAAACTGAGGTCAGGCTGTTTGATGTGAAAGACCTGGAACTCTTCACAAAGACCACTGCTTATCCGAGTTTTACCGAAAGTGGCCGCTGGAGGATTGACTTTAATTTCAATATCACATATGACCTCCCTCTGGATTTTTATGTGAATCTGGACTGGACCGTGAACTTTGACAACCAGCCGGCTGAGGGAGCAAGTGAGACCGATTATGTGTTCCAGCTTGGCCTGGGCTGGAGCTGGTAGTAGCTGGTAAGGGATTGAATACCTGTTCAGAACAGGTACCCGATGCCGACAGCGTACCTGAAGTTGTTAAAACGAAAATCAACCACAGCTGAAGCATCGGTAGGTATCGAAATGGGATCCATTCCCCACCATGCCAGCTTCTTATTGATCTCCTCTTCAATCAGGGGCAGCACATCGGATGCAAACTGGGAGTCCAGCTCCACTTTCAGACGGTGAAAGGAAGTCCGGGGTCCCATAAACATCATATCAACTAAAAATCTCTCCCCAAGCTTGAACTGGTAGCCCAATTGAAGTCCAAGACCAAATTCCCGCATGGATCCTGCTCCCCCCACATCAATGTAGTCCGTTCCGTTCCAGTAATTAAACGCAATATCCCCATAGTACTTGGTTATCCGGCCATATGCTCCCAGGTAGAGTCCGCTTGCTTCTCCCCACTTTTTACTCCAGAAGTTATAGCGGACTTCCGGTGTAATGGAGAAACCTTTCACCCCTTGGGTACTGCTTGTAATCACAACATTGCTGATACTGAAAATTTCAGGAATCTTCCCTTTAAATTTATATCCGGCACCCAGAAGCACATCCCAGTGTTTATTGATCTGACGACCGTAGTAAAGAGAGAAATTCTTAAATGCGGCTGCAGCCACATTCACTTTGACGGCATTCTTAAATTCCGTTTTCGCGGTATCCAAGTATGTACTATCTTTGGTATCCTGGGACAGGACGCTTCCGGCAAAGAAGCAGAGAATGAATGAAATGACAAGGTTCTTTTTCATTTATCAAAAAAATGTCCGGGTTGCGGATCAAAACACATACAATATATTTAAAAAAATAGAAAGATGAAACGGATCATTTTCACAGCTCTCGCAATATTCATTGGGATTCATGCCTTTTCTCAAGACCAGGAGCTGAGCAAAAAGGAGCAAAAAAAGCTGCAAAAAGAGATGAAGAAGGAGCAGCAGGCCGAGGAAGCTGCTCAAAAAGCGGTTCTGGTAGGTGCCATGGTAGAGTATCAGCGTTTTGTTCTGGAAGCCGACAGGCTCAGGGACAAGCAGGGCAATATGGCGAATGTCTCCTCCATGATCAACTTTCTTGCCACCGATTCGATCACCGGCGTGATCCAGATCGGAAGCAACCAGTATGCAGGTCTGAACGGAGTCGGGGGGATTACCGTGGAGGGACCCATTTCCAATTATGAGTATACGCTGAACGAAAAGAGCAACACATACAGCATCAGTTATAACATTCGGAGTTCGCTTGGATATTACGATGTTCGCATGAATGTATTCAGGGATGGCAGGGCCGATGCCACAGTGAGTTCAAACTGGCCGGGACGGGTCAATTACACCGGATACCTGGTACCTATTGAGGAGTCAAAGGTGTACAAGGGGACGTCCAGGTATTGATCCCTTGCTTCGCCTGCAGCACCTCCCCTACGCTTCCAGCTTGTAGAGGAAGCGCTTGATGCTCCTTTTGGGAGTTTTCTCGAATTCGGTATCGTGGATATGGATCTTCAGAAGGGTTTCATAAGCAGCCAGCTGCTGATTAACAGCCTTCCTGTTCTCCTCCATTTTGGCTTCCAGAACCCCTTCCACCCCTTCGGCTTTCACCTGTTCTGCGTCCGGGAAAACCAGTGCTTCCAAACGGTGATCTTTGTTCATCAGAACCACTGCTTCGCTGATGTAGGGCAGGTTGATCAACTTGGATTCAATCTCTTCGGGATAGATATTCTGACCTGACGAGCCCAGCAGCATGCTTTTGCTCCTCCCCTTGATATAGATAAAACCATCCTTATCGGTCACACCCAGATCTCCCGTATGCAACCATCCATCTTCATCAATGGTGGCCTTGGTGGCTTCTTCATTCTTATAATACCCCTCCATCAGGTTATCCCCTTTCACCAGGATCTCACCAGGAACTTTAAATGGCTCTGCAGAATCGATCTTCAGCTCCATGAAGTCAAGGATCTTTCCGCTGGATCCTTTCCGCGTGGTGGCAAAACCTTCATAGGAAATCAAAGGACCGCACTCGGTCATTCCATACCCGATGGTAAAGGGAAATTTGATCTTTGTCATAAAGTCCTCTACCTCCTGTCCCAGCGCAGCTCCTCCCAGCACAGCTTCCCTGAATCTTCCTCCGAAGGACTGGACCAGTTTCTTTTTAATTGCTCCGTATATAAGCCCATTGATACCAGGAATTTTTGTAAGCACCTTCATGGATCCCTTTTGCAAAGTGGGCAGTACCTTTTTCTTATACAGCTTCTCAAAGAAGATGGGGACAAAAAGGATCAGGTGAGGCTGGATCTCTGAAAATGCCTTCAGGATCACCGGTGTAGCAGGAATTTTACCGAGGATGGTCACATGGACACCCACAGCCATGGGAAACAGAAAATCAAAAGCACAACCATAACAGTGGGCCAGGGGGATAATGGAGAGCATTTTTTCTCCGGCATTCAGTTCAATGGAGCGCATGGCAAAGTCCACATTGCCCGCCAGGCTCCTGGCAGTAAGAACCACTCCCTTGCTGAATCCGGTGGTACCCGATGTATAATTGATCTGGGCTATTTCGTCATTGTCAACCTCCGCGTACTTGATGTGCTCCCGTTTGATCTCTCCGTCAAATTTCTTCTGGAAAAGTTCATCCACCTGCTCAAAAGCCTTTTTAAATTTCTCTGAGGGTTTTTCCGAAAGAATCTCAAAATCATCCAGGGATAGAAATGCCTTTACATTCTTCATTTCACCCTCCGACAGGCCGTCCTTGATCTGCTTGTCGGCAATAAGCATCACCGAATCGGAATGGGTAATGATGGTGTGGGCATCTGCCGGCTTAAAGTCTGCCAGGATAGGAACAACAACTGCCCCGTAAGCAAACACACTCATGGACGCTATACACCAGTGGGACGAGTTTTTCCCGAAGACGGCGATCTTATCTCCTTTTTTAATACCCAGTCCTTCATACAGAAGATGCAGTCTGGCCACCTGTTTGGCCACCTCTCCATAGGTATAGCCCACGCCATTATAGTCGGAAAGGGCAGGAAGGTCCCAGTTCTCAGAAAAACTCTTTTCGTAAAGCTTAATGAAATTCGGCTGGCTCATGGGTAGCTTGGATTTAGTTTTTTTAAATATAGACAATCCTTCTCAATGATAAAAAACTCTTCCATCATTCAACAGATCAACTATCTTTGTTTCGTCTTCGCAGGGTATCATATAAACAGGCAAAAATGATCTATTTTTTCAGGGTCCGGGCAGAGCGGATCATTGCATTGGAAAGCTCCAAAGAACTTGATGCAATAACAAGGGGCAAATTGGAATGGTTGTTTGACCAGGCCACCTGGATTTCGGGCGATCAAGTGGATGGCATTTTTGTGGGGCCCCGCAGGGAAATGATCACCCCCTGGAGCACCAATGCTGTGGAAATCGCACAAAATATGGGTGTTACCGGGATTCGGAGGATTGAAGAGTTCTTTACAGTCTCGGGGAAAGATGCCACTTTTGACTCCATGTTGCAGGCACGCTACGAAGGACTTGACCAGTCCCTCTTCACCATTGAGAAGGAACCGGAACCTGTGATGGAGGTGTCCGACATCGCCGCTTACAATTCCAGGGAAGGCCTGGCCCTGAATTCAGATGAGATTGAATACCTGGAGGGGGTCAGTGAAAGAATCGGAAGGTTACTTACAGACAGCGAAGTTTTCGGCTTTTCACAGGTAAACTCCGAACACTGCAGGCATAAGATATTCAACGGCACTTTTATCATCGACGGTGAAGAAAAAGAGTCCTCCCTGTTCCAGCTGATCAAACGAACCACCCGGCAGAATCCCAATTACGTGGTATCGGCCTATAAAGACAATTGCTCTTTTGTAGAAGGACCGGTTATTGAGCAATTCGCACCGGTGAACCAGGACAGTTCTGATTATTTCTGTGTGAACGAGATAAAGACTGTGCTCTCTCTGAAGGCCGAGACGCACAATTTCCCAACCACCGTGGAACCTTTCAATGGTGCTGCCACAGGAACAGGGGGAGAGATACGTGACAGGATTGCCGGTGGAAAAGGTGCCATACCCATGGCTGGAACGGCGGTTTATATGACCTCCTATCCCAGAATGGATGCCTCCAGGAAATGGCAGGATGCCATGCCCGAGAGACCCTGGCTCTACCAGACCCCGGAAGAGATCCTGATCAAAGCTTCCAATGGTGCCAGTGATTTCGGGAACAAATTCGGCCAACCGCTCATCTGCGGGAGCCTTCTTACATTTGAACACAGTGAACATGGCAAAAAATACGGGTATGATAAGGTGATCATGCTGGCCGGAGGAATTGGATTTGGAAACAGAGCCGATGCAGAAAAAGACATCCCTGAAAAGGGTGATGTGGTGGTCCTGCTGGGAGGTGATAATTACCGGATTGGAATGGGCGGAGGTGCAGTCTCCTCTGTGGATACCGGCGAATTTGAAAATGCCATTGAACTGAATGCGGTGCAACGTGCCAATCCGGAAATGCAGAAGCGGGTCTACAATGCCATACGGGCCCTGGCCGAATCGGGAAAAAATCCTGTGGTTAGTATCCATGACCATGGGGCAGGCGGACACCTGAACTGTCTCTCCGAATTGGTGGAGGCTACAGGTGGTATCATATCCCTGGATAAACTTCCGGTGGGTGATCCGACCCTGTCGGCCAAAGAACTCATAGGGAATGAATCGCAGGAGAGAATGGGATTGATCGTAAAACCCGAAGACGTGGATGAGCTGGTGCGTATCGCCAACCGGGAACGCGCGCCCATCTACATCATCGGTGAGATCACCGACGACCACCGCTTTGTATTCCACAGTGAAAAATCGGGCGAGAGGCCCATGGACCTGGAACTTGCCGATATGTTTGGAAAACCTCCCAGGACCATCATGGAAGATCATTCCCTGGATACACCATACAAGGCGATTAAAGCCGATGCAAAAAACCTTCAACAATACCTGGAAGGTGTGATGCAGCTGGAAGCCGTTGCATGCAAAGACTGGCTCACCAACAAGGTGGACAGGTCCGTCACGGGAAAGATTGCCAAGCAGCAGTGTGCAGGTCCCCTGCAGCTACCACTGAATAACCTGGGAGCCGTGGCCCTTGATTACCGCGGTGTCAAAGGCTACGCAACCTCCATCGGTCATGCCCCGGTTGCAGGCATAGTGGATCCCGGGGCAGGAAGTATTCTGGCCATAGCTGAAGCCCTCACCAACCTGGTATGGGCTCCCATGCCCGACCGGATCAGGAGCATCTCCCTCTCCGCCAACTGGATGTGGCCCTGTAAGAACGAAGGAGAAGATGCCAGACTGTTCAAAGCAGCCAGTGCTGCCAGCGATTTTGCAGTGGAACTGGGAATCAATATCCCCACAGGGAAAGACTCCCTCTCCATGACCCAGAAATATAACGACCAGGTGGTTTATGCACCGGGAACCGTAATCATCTCAGCAGCTGCCGAGGTGACTGATATCAGAAAGATCGTGGAACCAGTCCTGGTAAATGATCCTGAATCCCGGGTTATCTATGTCGACTTCTCTTCCGATGAATTCAGGCTGGGAGGAAGCTCATTTGCCCAGCACTTAAGCAGGCTGGGTTCTGAGGCCCCCACTGTTAAAGATGCTTCCTACTTCGTAAAAGTATTCAACCTGCTGCAATCGCTCATTGAAGAAGGACGGATTCTGGCGGGACATGATATATCTGCCGGCGGACTCATCACCGCATTGATGGAGATGTGCTATGCCAACACATCGGGTGGACTGGAAGTGGACATTTCGGGCATACACGGTGAAACCCTTCCTGTGCTTTTCAGTGAGAAACCGGGTGTGGTAATCCAGGTACAGCATGCACATGAAATTACCGCTGTTTTTGAGCGCCAGGGCATCCATCACCATGTGATCGGCAGGCCCATTGAAGAAAGAGAGATCCAGTTGAGAACCATCGATTCTGTGCAAATCCTCCCTGTGGATCATTACCGCGACCTCTGGTTCCGCACCTCCTACCTGCTGGACCGGAAACAGACCTTAGAATCACTGGCCAGGGAACGTTACGACCATTTTAAGGATCATGCACTGAACATGAACCTGGAAAAATTCAAGGGAAGCTTTGCAAGCCTGGGAGTGGATCCCGGCAGGCGCACGGACAGCGGATACAGGGCAGCCATTATCCGCGAGAAGGGGGTGAACGGAGATCGTGAGATGGCCCACGCACTCTACCTGGCCGGCTTTGATGTAAAGGATGTACATATGACCGACCTGATTGCCGGCCGTGAGACCCTGGAGGAAGTACAGATGATCGTTTTTGTGGGAGGATTTTCCAACTCGGATGTACTGGGATCTGCCAAAGGATGGGCCGGTGCCTTCAGATACAATGAAAAAGCAAGAATTGCGCTGGAGAATTTCTATAAAAGGGAAGATACCCTCAGCCTGGGGATCTGCAACGGCTGTCAGCTGATGATCGAGCTGGACCTGGTGGTCCCTGAACACAAGGAGTCACCACGCATGCTGCACAACGCCTCCGGGAAATTCGAGTCTGCCTTCCTTTCTCTGGATATTCCAGTCAACAATTCGGTGATGCTGCATACACTGGAGGGAATGACCCTGGGCGTCTGGGTGGCCCACGGGGAAGGTAAATTCAGTCTTCCCCTGGAGGAGAAGGAGTACGGGATTGCTGCAAAATACAGCCACTCCACCTACCCTGCCAATCCCAACGGATCGGACATGGATGTGGCTGCGCTCTGTTCGGCCAACGGCCGCCACCTGGCCATGATGCCGCACATGGAACGCGCTTATATGCCATGGCAGTGCGGATATTACCCGGAAGAACACAGGCGGGATGATGCAAGCCCCTGGCTGGAGGCTTTTGTTAATGCATTGAACTGGATTAAAAGAGAGGAATTAAAGTATCCAGGGCACAATCGCCTTCCGCCCGGCAGGGTAATCAGGAAAGGTTGACCTGTACCATTTGTGATGGTCCAATGCCCTGGGGACCAGGTTGAAGAAAGTCCAGAGGGCAAAAGCCAAAGCTGCCGGACTCCAGGTCATAATGGCAAACCCGGTCCACTCCAGGATCTCACCAAAAAAGTTGGGACAAGAGATCCACCTGAACAAGCCACCCTGGGGTATAAAATAACCTTTCTTCCCCCCCCTTCTCAAATTCAGAAGCGTCTGATCCGACCACCAATTGATAAACATACCCAGTCCCCACAGGATGGCCCCAAGGATGAACCGGATATCCACCAGCCATTCCCAGGTATACACCCTTGAGAAATAGGAGAAATAGTACCCGTTGATAAACCCATTCACCAGGTTGAAAATTACTGCCATTAAAGCGATCACTAGAGGCATCATTTTCCCGGTGGTTCGTGTTCTGAGTGGCCAGAGGATGGAACGGTTTCCATAATGGAATACGTAAACGATAAAAAAGATCCAGGTGACAGGCTGGATTCCATTGGGACCCAGAAGAAAAGCAAGCATAAATACCAGCAGGGAAGGCAACTCCATGATGATCCATCCCACCCGGTTGGGTATACTGGGTCCCCAGTCCTTGCGGCTGTGACGGCCATAAGGTGCTGTTATAAAAAGGAGGAGGATGAAGATCAGAAATCCCAGCGCAGCCCATCCCCAGATGAAGTGAAAGAAAGTATCGCGTTCCATTGCATCATTTCAGGAAAGCGAATATAGAACAATTATTGGACTAAAAGGCTTACTTTGAATCCGCCAGACTCTCTGCATAGAGGTAACGGATACGCAGAGATTCGTCATCCAGTGAAACAATCCTAATCTGGTAACTCATTGATCCTCCCCAGTAACCTACTGTGATCTCTATCAGACTGTCGGAAAGTGCTGACCAGGTCCCGTCGAAATTATCATAGTATATGGGAGGGGTTCCGCACCAGCCGGCATTCTTCCGCTCCAGGAAGGTCCCATCTTCCATGATGGTAAATCCATATCTGTCCTGATCCAGCTTTTCTGAACGGTTCAACCTGGTGATCCCGTCTTCAATTTCAGGGAGCCCAACAGCTACATCTTCCACCCAGGTACCCACAATGCCCGCATTTGCTCCCAGGTTTTCCGGCTCCATATGATCCTTCTCGCAGGAGACCAGGAGGGCCAGAATGATCAATAATCCAATTCGTTTCATAGGCTGGACGCTATACTTTTTTCATAAGATGAATGATTTGATCGTTGGGTTGCTTATATTTATGAAAATGAAAGGCATTTTTTTCCCTATGCTCCTTCTGATGACTGCACTGGGTATCCAAAGCTGCATGGGTATCTCGGAAGGAAACGGATCCATCACCCAGAGAATTGAGGTTGGACCCGGACCCGAAGACATGGTACTGGATACCCTTCAGGAATCACCCCGGCTGCTGATCTCCTGCACAGGCAGACGTGATATGCATCAACCCTACGGAGAGATCGAATCCCTTGACCTGGCCACAGGTGAGCGCAACATCCTGGTCAGGAAGCTTGAACCGGCCGGTTTGAAATTCAGACCCCATGGAATTTACCTGGATAAAGACCTGCTCTATGTGATCAGTCATGAAGAGGAACCGGATGATCATCCCATCCTCATTTACCGTGTGAAAGGTGAGAGCCTGGAATTCGTGGATATTATAGAAACTCCCTCGCAACACTCGCCCAATGCCCTGGTTGCAGGTCCCCTTGGGGATATCTACTTTGTAAACGATTCGGGAAAGAGGGGCAGCCTGGCTGAGAAAATTTTCAGGCTCAGACGGGCCAGCCTGGTGCGTCTGTTCAGGGACACGGAGGAACAATGGACATTTCAAATGATCGCCTCGAATCTTGGGTACCCCGCAGGCATCAACCGCATCGGGAACCAGATCTATGTTGGGGATGTCATTTTGCACAGGATCCATGTGTTCAGCATTACTTCTGGCGGCGTGGTCCGCAGGTCAGAGATCAAAGGTCTGAAAGGAAATGACAACATCCGGATCTACAAGGGCCAGCTCCTGGTACCGGGTCATATCAAACCTTTCAAATTCATAAAGCATGTCAAAGATCCGGAGAAACACTCCCCTGTAGAAGTGTATCTGGCAGATCCCCAAACCGGGGAAGTACAATCCCTTTACCTGACCGATGGTTCTGAGATCAGTGCGGGCTCCACTGCCATTCTCCATGAAGGGTACCTCTATATCTGCCAGGTTTTCGATCCATTTATTTTGAAGGTAAGGTTGGGGGATCTCCCATTCACCGATTAACGGACCGCTTTGATCGAAAAAAGTTGATTGGGATCTGTATTCCTTTCAATTTTGACCTGTAACCAAAACTTAAGCGTCATGAAACGTTCCAAAATCATTATCATAATCCTGGCCATGGCCTCCATGACCAGTTGCCTGGTAAGTTCACTGCATCCTTTTTTCAAAAAAGAGGACAAATTTTTTGATACCACCATGGTGGGCTACTGGATGGATGGAGATTCCTGCATCTGGACCATCTTCCCCAACATGGTCAACAAGAATCCCATGAGTCCTGCAAAGCATGACAGCTCCTATGTGATCACATACTACGAAGATGATACCAACTATTCCATTCTCACCGGTACACTATTTCAATTGAACGAAGTGAATTATGTGGATTTTGTCCCTGATTCCAATGAAGACCACTGCACCTCCGATATGACTGCCTTCCATCATGTACCGGTACATACCCTGGCCAGGGTGCAGTATTGCAAAGACAGCATCCTGATCTACTGGTACGGGGATGACTGGCTCAATGACCTGTTTGAACAGAACCGCATCCGCATCAAGCACGAAAAAGTGACTTCGGTGGACTATGACAGGCATCTGCTTACTGCAGGTACGGATGAGCTCCAGAAGTTCATTAAAAAATACGCCAATGATCCAAAAACAGTGGAGGATATCGAAGCGATTTTTGCCAGGGGGGACATGGATGGCCAGGATAATTATGGAATCTTCCTGAAACTGAAGCCCTTTCGCGGGGAACTCCCTGACAATGTGAAGTCCCTGGAGTCATCAGAATCAAGCCCTTAGGCAACTCAAAGGTTTTTCTTATGCAAAGCGGTTCAATGCAGACGGAATAGCCTTTGTTACTGTGACTCTTTTTTCGCCTTTTGAAAAGGAGAGCACAGCCGCTTTACTCTTCAGTGCCCTGAGCCTGACCACAGCTTCTTTTACATTGTAATTTGAGCTGTGGTCTTCTTCTTTGATTTCCTTTGTTTCGGGTACAACTTTTTTAACCGGGACCACCGGCTCCGGAGTTGGCACAGCAGAGTGTTTCTTCTTTTTGGTCTCTTTCTTTTTGGCTGCCTTCTTCTTGGCCTCCTTTTTCTTGGCCTCCTTCTTCTTGGCTGCCTTCTTCTTGGCCTCCTTTTTCTTGGCCTCTTTCTTCCTGGCTACTTTCTTATCCTGTACCTTTTTCTTCAGCTTCTTACTCTTTTTGTCATCATCCTTCTTTGATTTCTTCTTGACCATTGCAGTTCTGTATTTGAAAGTGTTACTTCTGAACTTCAAGATATGACATTTTTTAATATCACCCTTATTTTTGGAAATGTTACTACATTTATGGAAAGTCAAAACTTTCACCCCATGATGAAGCATCAAAGCAGCATGCGCTGGGTATTCTTATCCCTGGCCTGCCTCCTTACCGGGTTCAGTCTACCGGGTCAAAGCGATTTCCGGACACTGGTCACTCCGGAAACCCTCTACGAACATGTGGAGATCTTAAGTTCCGAAACATATGAAGGACGCCTTACAGGCCATGAAGGCTATGACAGGTCAGCGCAATGGGTCACGGAGAAGTTTACTGCATGGGGAGTGAAACCTCTGGGGGAAAAAGGTGAATTCCTCCAGTACTTTCCACATCCCTACAGTGATGTTTTCCCGGGTTGTGAGGTGATCCTGCACACAGATTCCAAAGGAGAAGACAAATCCTATGAATACGTGGAAGAGTTTATACCGGGTTCCACATCCGGAAATGGCACTGTCACTGCAGAAGTGGTTTATGTAGGCTACGGGATCTCTGCCCCCGAACTGGGCTACGATGACTATGAAGGTGTGGACGTGAAGGGGAAAATCGTACTGTTGGAGAGAGAAGCACCTGTTGGTCCGCGTCATGAGGATTTTCTCAGTTGGAGGCCCTACTCCTTTCACCAGTACAAGCTGCATAATGCGGTTGAACATGGTGCTGCAGGCATGCTCTACAACTACCACATTGCCAATCCGAACAACAACCATGTGGAGGGTTTTATCTATTCGCATGTGGGAAATACAGTAATGGAGGATCTCTTCAGTAAAACGGGGAACAAACCGGATAAAACGCTTCAAAAAATCAGGAAGAAAGTCAGGCCGAGATCCTTTGAAACAGGAAAAACCGTGACCATTAAAAACGTAACTACCCATCATTCCGACGGAGTGGGAAGCAATGTGCTGGGGTACATTGAAGGAACGGATCCTGTTTTGAAGAATGAATACATCATGGTGGGGGGACACCTGGACCACCTGGGGAAATGTTACACCACCATGCCGGGTGCCAACGACAATGCTTCCGCTGTTTCTGTGACACTGGGACTGGCTGAGGCCCTGTCAAAATCGGGGATTCAATTAAAAAGATCCGTTGTTTTTGTGCTTTTCGGAGCCGAAGAGGCGGCACTGAAAGGGGTCCAGTACTTTTTAAAAAATCCAACCATCTCCTCCCTCGAACAAATTGCCGGGTACATCAACATGGATGGTGTGGGGATCGGGGATAAGGTCAGGGTAGGATTCGCTAAAAATTACCCTTCGTTTTACGCCTACCTTGAAGAAGCCAACCAGGAGCTCAATCTTTCAATGACAGGCTCCTACAATTCCAATATCAGCAGGCCCAGGCTGGATGCTGCCTTTGTGGATTGGTATGGGATCCCTGTTTTATCCATCTATACCGATGGCAGCCCGGAGGCTTTCGCCAACTACCGGTATCACACACCCTATGACAACATTGGCAATATTGACAAAGAGATCATGACCAGGCTGGCCGAGCTCTTGTATCGCTCCATCATAAAAATGTCCAACGCCGAATCACTGGACTTTGAACGGGGAGAAAATCATCCGGAGTTTATCCAATAGAAAGAGAAATACCCATATATCACCTTTAAGCATATGACCATGAAAACCAGAATACTCATTATTACAATTGTCATCCTTCTCTTCAATCTCCCGGTCACTGCCACCGTTTCCCTACCCGGCATATTCGGCAACCACATGGTGCTCCAGCAAGATACTGTGGTAACCATTTGGGGATGGGCGAAGCCCAATGAATTAGTTAAAATCACCGGAAGCTGGGATCCCGGAACTGAGTATACGCACAAGGTAGACCGCCACTCTTTCTGGAGCATGGATATAAAAACACCCGGAGCCGGTGGACCTTACCATCTGACCATCGCAGGATACAATACCATTGTCATTGACGACATTCTGTTCGGGGAAGTATGGCTGGGCAGTGGACAGTCCAACATGGAATGGACTCCCGCCGGAGGCATTGACCATGGCGAGGAGGAGATTTCCCAGGCCACCTACCCCGAAATCCGTTTCTTCACTGTTCCCACCAGCACGGCTTCCACTCCCCAGCAGCTCCTGAACGGGGAATGGGTGGTCTGCACTCCGGAGACCATGAAACACTCCAGTGCTGTGATGTATTTCTTTGGCCGTGAACTTCACCAAAAATTAGGTGTGCCCGTGGGATTGATCAACGCCTCATGGGGAGGAACGCCCATAGAGATCTGGATGCCCGAATCCAGGGTGTCCGGAGACAGAGCGCTGGACCGGTATGCGAAAATGCTGAAACCGGTACCCTGGGGACCGGTGGTGCCGGGAGTTGCCTATAATGCCATGATCCACCCCCTGGTTCCCTACAGGATCAAAGGAGCCCTCTGGTACCAGGGCGAGGCCAATGTGGGCCACCCGGAACAATATGCTCATGCGCTGAAAAGCCTGGTTGAATCATGGAGGTCTTCATGGGGCTACGATTTCCCGTTCTATTATGTACAGATTGCTCCTTTTGCAGGTTATGGCCCGGACAACGTGCGGGGCGCCATGCTCATGGATCAACAGCGAATGGCCATGAAGCAGATAGACAATTGCGGAATGGTCGTGATTTCGGATATCGGGAACCTCCAGGATATCCATCCAAAAAACAAAATCGACGTAGGTAAAAGGCTGGCTTCCTGGGCCCTGTCTCATAACTACGGAATTACCGGGCTGCCTTTCTCAGGCCCACTTCCCAAATCCTGGGAAAGGGAAGAGGAAAAAATCACCGTACACTTTGCTTATGCGGAAGGAGGTCTTTCCTCCGGGGATGAGGTGCTGAGAGAATTCCAGGTTCAGGCTAAGGATGGCACCTGGCTGGATGCAGAGGCAGTAATCAAAGGCAGCACAGTTGTTGTGAAATCACCTGTGGACCAAGCACTTGGGATCAGGCATGCCTACCGCAACGATTCCAATCCCAATCTGTTTAATAGGGCCGGATTGCCAGCATCCTGCTTTGAAATACTGTTTTAACCAATCAACCAACAACCATGAAAATGAAAACCAAATCCATTGTCCTGAAGGGAATCTTCCTGTTCATTGCTGCGTCGGTCTCGCTTTCAAGTTTTGCCAAAAAATCAGATTTCTCCGGTACATGGACACTGAATGAAACTGAAAGCAAAATGAACGCTGAATTTTCTTTTGCTCCTCTGGTCATTACCATCACCCAGGAAAAAAATGCAATGAATTTAGAAAGGGAATATGAATTCCAGGGAAATGCGATGACCATGTCGGATAGCTATACCCTCGATGGAAAGGAAAGCATCAACGCCGGCTGGCAGGATTCTGAGACAGTCTCCATCGCCACCTGGGGAGATAAAGGGAAAAGCCTGACCATTGTCACCACTGTAGAAATGATGGATGGTGGAGAACTGAAAATATACGCCACCTATAAGCTGGATGGGAAAAGCCTGGTGGTGGATAGCAAGGTTGAAGGAGGCCCCATGGACGGACCTCCTGAGACCTGGGTGTACGATCAACAGTAGGATCGCAGAAACAGCAGGCTAATAGGTTAAGGTCCTGAAGGAGTGGGGTTTGATCTCCATTTCAAAAACATTCACATCCTTGCCAAATTTCCGTCCCCTGAATTCGGGTGCCACCCGCTCAGAGCCGGTGATCTTTTCACCGGTCATCACATCTGTTACTACAGTGACCCCGGGATCCAGGGTCACTTTTATGGTAACCGTTTCGTCCAGGAAGGACTCAAGCACAAAGGCGTTGTTGTCATACATAAAGAGGCTAACCTCTCCGGGCCCTTCCAGAAGGGTGCCCAGACTGCCTGCCACATACTGCCTCAACTGGTTCAAAACCCCTTGGGGCAAGAGATAGAAGTCTATGAAATTGTCTGGTACTGTCAGTACATACAGGCGTCCCTCTGAATAATCGGCCCGGTGCAAGAGTGGCCATCCGTTGGTGTTTTCAAGTGCTGAGATCACTTCCCAGGAATCGTTGGTCAGGTAAGAAATCTGGGGGATGATGATCTTTTGGTCGGTCTCCATGGGCCTTCCCCAACCCGCACGAAACTGTTTTACACTCGCCTTGCGGTCGGTCACGGTCAGCTCCACAATGTCCTCGATGCCTTTTCCCTGGAGCGCCTTATAGAGGCCCGATGTGATGGTGACCTCCTTCCCTCTTTGCAGCTGGCTTTTTATCTTTTCCACAATCTGAAGATCATACTTCGCCGATTCAGTTAACAACACCATCTCTTCATCTTCCGGAAATTCCGGAACAATGTCCATGGGTATCCCAATCATTCCAAGGTAACTCTGGAGATAATCCTCACCCAGTGAGTGGTAAGGTTTATAACTCTTAATCCCCACAGGATTACCCAGGGCCCCAAGGACTTTATCCACTACTTCCAGGGAATAGCCTGCAGCCCTGGACATATTTTTTGGGGTAAATGTGGATCCGTCTTCCTGAACCAGGGGCTCCATCATCTGGTCAAAATCGAAACTTGTACCCGTCCCCTGCCAGGATCCCCTGCCTCTTTCATCGATGGGCCTGATCATCTGCCTGAAATCGAACAAGGTGATCTCCGGTGCTTTAGCCAGCATGGTCACCCACAACTGTTCGGCATACCGGTCCAGCGGATTCCCGCCACCTGTATCTACCCAGCCGCCGCGGTTCTGACCCGGTTTCAGGTTCTCAAAATATCTGAAAACCGTATACCCATGATACTGCTGCAGATGCTGGTTCCCACTCCGGTTGCGGGTCTCGGTCCCGGTATACAATCCCTCAAACAGGGCGGGCTGTGTTTCCAGGTTGAATCCCAGTCCCTGGAAATGCTCATACCAGTTGGGATACTTAATAACAACCTCAGTATCCGGGTTGACTGCTTTCGAAGGCTTGATAACCAGCTCAATAGCTGCCTGAGTCATCAACTCCAGCCTGAATTCAGTCCAGCTCTTATCTCCTTTTGCCTCAATACAGAGATCACATTTACAACTGGTAAAAAAGAAATCATCCAGGATAAACTCATCGAAAAAACCAGCAGTATATTCAGCGATCTCCTTCACTTTTTGCCTGTGCTCTGGATTGCTATAACAAAATGTCTCGAAATTGTTGCTCTCATCGATGGTATAGGTGATCCCACCGCCAACTTCCACTCCCCTGCTTTTAAAAAATTCAATAGCCGTCTCCATGGTCTCCCGGTCCACGATCAACAGGTCACGGTGGGTCTCCAGGTAGATCCTGTCCACATGGACCTGTTTGGTGAGATCGTCCCAGAGTGGTTCGAGCCACTCCAGGTCACCCATTTTTTCTACCTCGTAGGCACGGCAGTACACGGCAACTTTAAAGTTTTTATAATCTTCGGCCCGCAAGGCAGGCAAGGTGACGAGAGCCACCAGAATGATTGTCAGTAAGCGAATTCTATTCATAATTTGGTGTTTGAAAAGTAATGATTGCTTGTTATCGTTATTCTATTTTTTTATAAACGGATCGCTGCCATTCCATGCACCTCCCCCAGCCAGGATGGTATACAGCGCATCATAGTGCATGGTCTCAAAGATTGTAAACTCGGTAAAGGAAATGATACCCCGGTCATCTGTAAACTGCTTCTCTTTAGGCAGCTCCTTGATGGCCGGTATCACTTTTGCCCTGGACCGCCTACCCGTCACACCCGGACCAAAAGCTGTAATCCCCGGTTTCAGGCCCCATCCCTGGGCATCTGTAAAGGCACTTTCACGGTCATGTATATTGTGCACCTGGTGAAATCCCACCCCGGTCACATAACTTATTCCCAACGGATTGAGACCCAGTTTCCAGTCCATCAATTCCGAAGCCGCATCAAAATACTGCTGTTCACCTGTGATGCTCCATTGAAGCAAAGGAGCACAGGCATATTGGGGCTGCCTTACATTGTGGCCCCATCCACCCTGCCCGGAGTGATTGCCCACCGGGTAGGCATGGAGCCTGAGTTCTGCAATATTGGCATCAGCTGCCTCCTTGATGGCCTGTTTGAAAAAAGCCACGATTTCAGGATCTGTATCCTTTTCCTCTGCCAGTACATAGGACATGATATAGGCGGGATTGTCAAACTTCGCATCGTTCAGCGAATAACCCGGTGTGATATAAAGATTGTCCTTCATACCACCGGCAATGGCATAGAGTTCACTGATTTTCTGGTGATCGGCTTCTTCACCCAGAAGCAGGTACCTTTGAATGTGGTAATAGAGTTTTTCAGGATCAGCCATTGTATCCCGGCTTATCTCCATGGCAAGATCACCTCTTTTTTGAAGCATTTCAGACCTTTCCGGCTTGTAGGGCTGAAGGATCCGGGCCAGGTGAAGAAACAACCCTGCACCGGTGCAGGTGGCCCTGGGATCCGTTCGTACGGTTCCATATTTTTTATCATCCAGATCCATGGGTGCGGCGAAGGGATCGGGATACCCCCTTGTTTCGGTCCCGAAGTGAATGCTTCCATCTTCATTCTGAAGATACTCCCAGGCCAGGGTCCCCCATTCGGCTTCATCGATAATATCAGGGATTCCGTTTTCGTAGTTGATGATCTGGTAATAGTCATTAAAATCACCTGGAATATGATACTGGCCGTCACTGAAGTATTTGGTAAAAGCTTCGTAAATCATCAGGTTGATGACAGGATTGGCCATGTGATAGGCCCGCCTGTCGGCATCCCCGGCATCATGGTAACCTCCGAAACATTGAAATGTCCTTTCACCACCGGTCACATCAATATTGGCCTCACCAATGGGGCCATCCACATCATAGATCAGTGTATGGCAGGGATTCTTCCGTATGTCCGGATCGTGGATGGGACAGCCACAGCGCTGAAGATACTGGGCACGAAAGATGGTATGGGCAAGCCGTTTTGAAAATTCACCACCCACTCCAAATGGATGGGAGGAGCCGTATCCACGCACTGCTATCTTATACGGCCCCCCTTCCGGCACCCCGGCCAGATCGATGCGGTACACAAAATCACCGGATGAGCTATCAGCGCCAAGCTCACTTAACTTCCCGCTATGAACGGTTTCCCCGGTGGCCATATTGAATACTTCATAACCGGGGATCTTTCCCTCGATCCTTTTAGCGCCACCGGTTCCAAGCCAGATGGCAAAATTTGCATACCTGGATTCAGCATAGGCACTATACCCGGCCTGGTTGGTCTTGATGGATTCACAGAACACATCCCTTTCATGGAATGTAAATTCCCTGACCCCGTATGGGGTCTCTATTTGGTAAACCTCCCCTTCTGTCAATGTACCGGTTTTCATATAGATGTGATGATCACATGCATCAGCCTGCATGACATACTTATAAATTTCCCTGGGAGGATGCCCATTGATTTCCCAATCCGAAAGATTACTGATATCAATCTCTTCCAGGTCTACGGTATCACTGGTAAAAAATGCAACGATTACCTGGTCCGATGCTGTTCTTATTTCACTGAATATCAGTTCGGCCTGGACAGCCTTATTTCCCAGCAGCATTAAAACGGCTATCAGAAATGACTTTGTTCCCATATCGGTTTATAGTTTTTTTGGTTTAAGGATACGACCTATAAATCTATGAATTCTCTGCCTCTAATGCCCTTCTTCATCGAACAAACTGCAGGATTGATCGAAAAAAGTTGCTTCATGGTCAGGAATTCATAAATTTCGGATTGATCATGGCCAGTAAAAAACAGAGCTTCACCGAAAGACCCAGCTTCACAGACCTGATGATATTCCGCAGGAGGTGGTGGCAGCACCTGTTGTTCTGGATCGGGATTTTCCTGGTCCTCATCAATATATTTAAGACCTCCACTTCCTTCGAGAAGATTGACCTGATCTATACACTCATTTTTCTGTCACCATTGCTGGGCATCACGTACCTGAACCTTTACTCCTTCATTCCCAGATACCTGCGAAAGGAAAAGTACCTGCTCTATCTGCTTGGTTTTGCTTTTCTGATGGGTGGAGGTGCGGTTTTCCTCTTCTTTCTGTTTAACCGCTGGATCGACGTGCTCCTGCCCAACTATTACTTCATCTCCTACTACAGCATCGGCCAACTCATCATCTATACAGGCAGTGTACTGATGCTTACAACCCTGCTGAAACTTTCGCGAAGCTGGTTCATGTTGCTGAGGGTGGACCGGATGACTGCCAGTCACCAGTTGAGCTCACTTCAGAACCAGATCAACCCGCACTTTCTTCTGAACAGCCTTCAAACCATCTATGCCCTGTCTCTTGAGAAATCGGAACGAACTCCTGATGTAATACTCCGGCTCTCAGATATCCTTAAATACACCCTCTATGAAACAGAACACCCGTGGATCAGTCTGGAGCAGGAGATCAGACTGATAAGCGATTACGTTGCGATGTACCGCTACAGGGTGGACCCGGCCCGAGCCGATATCCAGCTTGATCTGGAGGGGGATCCGGGTGCGATGAAGATAGCACCCTTGCTGCTGATACCCTTTATTGAAAACAGTTTTAAGCATGGTCTCCAGTCAGGGCCCGGAGGCGCTTTTGTACATATCAAGATCAGCGCCGGCCATGAGACCCTGGAATTCTCAACCAGGAACAACAGGGGAAACAGCGATTTACTGGATCTGGAGAACAGAAAAGGAATTGGTATTGAGAATACCCGCCAGCGGCTGGAACTGCTGTACCCGGGCAAATACGCGCTGAGAATCCATGAGGAGGACAAAGTATTCAATGTGCACCTGAAACTAGAACTAAATCATTGAGCATGGCTAACTGCATGATAGTTGATGACGAACCCCTGTCCAGGGACATCCTTCGCAAATATATAGGGGATGTCAGGAACCTGGAGCTGGTGGCCGAATGTGCAGATGCTTTCGAAGCTACACACCTTCTGGGTCTGCAACAGGTGGATATTCTATTCCTGGATATCAACATGCCCGGTCTGACAGGGATCTCCCTTGCCCGGTCCCTTGCCCATGCCCCCCTGATTATCTTTACAACAGCCTACCCCCAGTATGCCGTGGAAGGTTTCGAACTGGATGCCCTTGATTACCTGGTGAAGCCTTACTCCTTCGAGCGTTTCCTGAAATCTGTCAACCGTGCATTGGAGAGCCTTTCAGCTGAATCCAAAAAAGAGGTTACATCCTGCAGGGTCATGGTGAAAGCGGATAAAAAACTGTATGCTGTTGAAACGGACAACATTCTGTTCATCGAGGGTCAGGGAGACTACATCAGGCTCCACCTGGACCAGATGAAGCTGATGGTGCATGATACCATCAAGGGATTCATTGAAATCCTTCCCGAAGAGGATTTTATGCGGATCCATAAATCATATGTGGTGAACCTGAAACGGATCGACTTCATCGAAGGAAACCGGGTCAGAATAATCGAGGAATCCATCCCTGTGAGTCCTGATTACAAAGAAGAGTTGCTCAGCCGCTTCTCAAGCCCCTGAGAACAACTTCTGAAGCGTTTCGAAATATTCACCCATGTGCAATCCGTCTGCCACGGCATGGTTCACATGGACCGACACGGGGACCATTCTTCTTTCCTCTTTTGTATAAAGCTGTCCATAGGTGATCTTGGGGATGGAGTCGCGACGGCTGTACCGTCTGGGGTGACTCACATGGGTGAACCGGATCCACGGAACAGCTGAAAAATGGATTACATTCTCACCAATCCCGCTTCTGATGAGCTGATTGGAAGTGCGTACTTCAATCACCTCTTCTGTTGCCTTTTCCAGGAACAGGTCCAGGTCCTCAAAATAGGGAATATGAGAAAATCCGAAGGTCCCGTCATCACGATCGATGGTTGCTGAACCATTGATCACATCATAGAGGTAGAGCCCGTCCCCTTCAATGCGGTATTTAAATGCCTCTGTCTGGTTCACCGCTTTCAGGGTGAGGTAGAGGTAGTATAGAAAGAATGAAATCTCCCTTTTCTTTGCATACGCATATGCGTGGGTGCAATCCAGGTCCATGGTGATCCCGTAATAGGGCTCTTCATAGTCCTTGAAAAACTCATAAATCTTCTTCCTGTTCCAATTCTGCAGATCGATCTTCTTGCGCATCATGTTATAAATATAGAACAAAACCGGAAATGACACTTTAAAAGCTCCCGGCTTCCCCAAAAGGTCATGCACCTCTTTGACGACAAGTACAGCTTGGGGAAGACCGGGAGCCCAGTATGAAATCTACTACTTCAAAGACAATGAATTCAGGTCCGGGTTGTATGATCGCCGAAAAAAAAAACCTACATTCAAACCATGAAACACTCCAGCATCCTTTCTGCCCTCCTGATTTTTTTGACGCTGTCCGCATGCAATCCGGATAAGCTTTCCTATCCCAACATCCTCTGGATCACCAGTGAAGATAACAGTCCCTTGCTGGGATGTTACGGTGATGCATTCGCCACCACCCCCCACCTGGACCAGCTGGCTTCCGAGGGATTCCTTTACACCAATGCCTATGCCAATGCTCCCGTTTGCGCGCCCATGCGCAATACCATCCTCACCGGTGTACATGCCTGTTCAAATGGCAATGAGCAAATGCGGAGCAACTATGCCAAGTCTGACCTGGTGAGGCCTTATACCGAATTTCTTTTGGAAAAAGGGTATTACTGCACCAACAACGTAAAAACAGATTACAACTATGCAGATGTCAAATTAGAGGACATATGGGACGATTGCAGCAGGGAAGCACATTACAAGAACCGGACTGAAGGTCAGCCCTTCTTCGCCATTTTCAACTTTACCACAAGCCATGAGAGCTCCATACATACATGGATCCCCGACTCCCTGTTGAGACACAGTCCCGATGAAGTATTTATTCCGCCCTACCATCCCAACACCCCGGAAATGCGTCACGACTGGGCACAGTATTACGACAAGGTGGAAGACATGGACAGCAAGGTGGGGGAGGTATTAAAAGAACTCGAGGAGGCCGGTCTTGCTGAAAATACAATTGTGTTCTATTACAGTGATCATGGAGGTGTCCTGGGTCGAAGCAAACGCTATCTGTATGAAACAGGCACCCATGTGCCCATGATCATCAGAATTCCCAAAAGATACAAACACCTGTTCCCGGAGAAGAAAACAGGATCGGAGGTACACAGGCTTGTGAGTTTCCTGGATCTGGCCCCTACCCTGCTTAGCATTGTGGGGACAGAGGCACCGGAATACATGCAGGGAAATGCCTTCCTTGGCAAGTACACCCGGGAAGAACCAGCACATGTATACATGTTCAGGGACAGGATGGATGAGCGATATGACATGTCACGTTCCATCGTGGACCGGACTTTCAGGTATACCCGGAACTTCAATTCGAACCGGATGTACATGCAGCACCTGAATTACCTCTGGAGAGCCCCTTCCATGCAATCCTGGGAAGATGCCTGCAGGAAGGGTGCGTGCAATGAGGTACAGGCCCGCTGGTTTAACACCAAGCCTGTGGAAGAGCTGTACGATACTGAAAACGACCCCTGGGAAGTGAATAACCTGGCTGAAGATCCGGCCTATGCCCATCGGCTGGCAAGTATGAGAGAAGCGTTGATGCAGAAAGGAATATCGATTTTGGATGCCGGATTTATTCCGGAGGCCGACCGGAACATCCGAACAGGAGCTTTGGCTGCATATGATTATATGAGGAAGGGTCAGGTACCCTTCCGGGAGATCCAGGAGGCTGCCTTTCTGGCTTCGGAAGCTGATCCTGCCCATCTGGAGAAGCTCGTTGAACTGCTTGGTCACGATGACAGCGCTATCCGCTACTGGGCTGCCCAGGGACTGCTAATCCTGGGTGAAAATGCAGGATCCGAGATTGAAAGCATCTCCAAAGCCGCCTTTGATCCCTCCTGGAATGTCAGTGTAGCATCGGCCGAATTGCTCTTTCAACTTGGACATGAGAAAACTGCAGTAAAGGCATTCCGAAGGGTATTGAATTGTGACGCACCCATGGCCCGGGTTCATGCCCTGAACAGCATCGAATGCCTCAATGGAAATCCCGATCTGTTTCTTGAACCCTGCCTGGATCTGCTTAAGAATTATGACGTGCTGAACAACCAGTACGATGTCAGGGCGACGAAAGGACTCCTCGACAAATGGAGCATAGACCCTGCGGCATACGGACTTGAATTCACGTGGTGACCCAGTGCCCAGTGCCCAGTGCTTAGTATTTTTTGACTGAGCACTATGCACTAAGTACTTTGCACTATTCTGGAGAGGGCTTCCCTGTTGATGAGGGTCACATGTTTTCCGTCGGTTTCAATCAGGCCTTCCCGGTTCATTTCGCTGATGGTCCTTCCAATGGAAGGGCGCGCCACACCGAAGAGTTCTGATAACTGGGTCTGGGAATGAGTCAGCCTGATTTTTTCCTTTCCCTGCTTGACCGATTGATCCAGCAGGTACTGGGCCAGTTTTCCCCGGATGGTGGTAAAGGAAAGGAAGCGGATCTTATTGGACAGGAACTGGCCCCTGCTTGATACGGCATGTAAAAAGTTCTCCAGAATCTTTTGATTATGCTGCATCATTTTCAGGAAGTCGTCTCTTGGAATGGCCAGGATTCTGGAAGGTTCATTGGCGGTGATATTCACCGGGTACTTGTTCTGGTCTCCAAAAAGAAATGCAGCGGCCAGGGGCCTGGGGGGATAAATATCCTCAATCTTGATCACCTTCCCTGCAAAATCGATCATCTCTCCGGTAACACTGCCCGAAATCATGATGTGTTGAAAATGAACCTCATCACCGGCCTGGGCAACCATTTCTCCTTTCTGGAAAGTTCTGATCCGGCTGGAAGAATCATGAAGGAGATTTTCCAGTTCCTTCTCCTCCAAACCCACAAAGAGGGGACAGTTTTTTAAGAGATTTACGCTTTCGTGCATTATCTTTACATGCTTCCTTTTCCTGGCAGCTGCTAAATATAAGTGATCCAAATGAAAATCCGTCTAGCCATTGTTTTGTTTCTGGTCCCCGTGAATCTTCTGTGCGTAACGGACCACTGGGAAACTCCTGTCGGCACTGGCTCCATTTGCCATTACCTTCTTCCTTCTGCCGCTGTCGATCCGGGGTGGACAGGGCTGGGATTTGATGATTCAACCTGGGAAAGCGGGCCGGGTGGAGTCGGCTATGGCGATGATGATGATGGTACTACTACCAATGATTCTGTCATCTCTGTATTTTGCAGGTATCGATTTAACCTGCCTGATCTTTCCCAGGTATCGAAATTGATCCTGGAAATGGATTTCGATGATGGCTTCGTGGCCTATCTGAATGGAACTGAACTGGCCAGGTATAACATGGGGCCTAAAGGCAGTCCTACTACCTGGGACCAGCTTTCCGACGGGCATCACAATGCCCAACTCTACCAGGGTAATCCTCCGATGCGCTTCTCGCTTGACCAAAATTCTGTCAATCTGCTTGTAAGCGGTGAAAACATCCTGGCGGTGGAAGTGCACAATCAATCGATCACCTCCTCCGATCTTTCCTCTAATATATTTCTTCATGCAGGGATCTCTACAGCGGAACACTATTTTAATGACCCACCTAATTGGTTTCAGGCTCCTTTTGAGTTGCAAAGTTCCAACCTTCCCCTGATGGTGATCTCTACCGGGGGAGAGTATATCCAGGATGAAGTGCGTATTAGGGCTCACATGGGCCTCGTTTACAATGGGGAGGGAAAGGTTCAAACTACCGAAGACCCCTTCAATGTGTACGACGGGTATATTTCCATCGAAACCAGGGGTGAATCCTCTTCCCAGTACCCTAAAAAGTCCTACAGTATTGAAACACAAACCGACAGCGGGACCAACAACAATGTCTCCCTTCTGGGTCTTCCCCCTGAAAATGACTATGTGCTTTACGCTCCTTATGGAGACAAGAGTCAGATCAGAAATGTAATCTCCTACCGGCTTTTCGAAGAAATGGGCCACTATGCACCACGGACCAGATTTTTTGAACTGCTCCTCGATAATGAATACAAGGGTTTATACGTGCTTGTCGAGAAGATCAAACGTGATCAGTACCGGGTAGATATTGCATACATCACCCCTGTGGATACGCTTCCTCCGGATATCACCGGAGGCTACATTCTTAGGATAGACAAACTCTCAAAACTGGATCAATCTGAATACTGGGAATCAAATATTCAGCCACCCATTGCTGGATTTCATCGCAAGGAATACCAGTACTTTGATCCGAAATATGACGAGCTGACAGCCGACCAACGAAGCTATATCAGGAACTATATGAAATACTTCGACCAAGTGCTGACCTCTCCCGATTATAAAGATCCAGTGAAAGGTTACCAGGTCGGTGATGGACATCCCTTCCTTTATCGATATGATGATCCTCAACGAGTTTACCAAGGATGTGGACGCCTTCAGGTTGAGCCACTACTTTTATAAGCAGCGCGACGACCAGGGTGGAAAGATTGTCCAGGGGCCTCCATGGGACTATAATCTGACCTTCGGAAATAATGATTTTGCCGGGGATATCAACAGTCCCACCAACTGGATTTATACCAGAGGCATAAGCACTTACTGGTGGGCCTGGCTCCTGAGCGATCCCTGGCTTCAGAACCAGCTGTATTGTCGCTGGGATGAACTCTACGCTTCCATTCTTAATCCGGACACTGTATCCGCCATGATTGACGATATCCTGTTTGATCTGGATGATGCAATCCAGAGAAATTATCAGCAATGGCCCGCACTTGGGATCGATATATGGCCAAACTCCTTTGTGGGTGATACTTACCAGGAGGAAGAGGAGTTTCTTCGCGTATGGATTGACGACCGCCTTGCCTGGATGGACAGCAAATGGAGCGGTGTATGTATTTCAGTATCAAATGGAGACGAGCCTTTGATACAAGAACCAGGCATCCTGAAAGTGTACCCCAATCCTTCCGACCTGTCACATACCTTCGTATCCATTCCATTCTCCGAATCTTTCGCGGCCACTCTTCGACTCACCGATATGCAGGGAAGGTTGGTTTTTGAATCTGACATTCAGATTTCTTTCTCGGATTATGCTTATCCACTTCCCGATCTGAGCTACCTGAATGCAGGAATATATACCCTGGAGGTGGACGATGGGAAAACCAGGCTGACGTCGAAGATCATCAAGTTATGATTTCTATAGTTTATAGGAATATCCTAGCACCACCACATGGCTTTGCAGGGGATTGGGCTGATTAAACTCATCTTCAATAATATACCTCAGGGAGAATTCGGACTGAAATCCCAATGAATAATTAAGGCCCGCTGAATATCGCATTCTCTTAAAAAAACGGCCATACACGTCATTGAACAATCCCCAGGACTCCAACGTGGCAAATACCTCCATCCGGGTCCCAAAAATGTGGTGATTTGCTTTAAACCGGAGTCTGTTCACCATGCTGTTAAAGGTATAATCATTGAAAAAGAGGATGTCTTCAAATCCATACTGCAACCTCACACGAAATGAAAGATCCACCTCGCTCAGGCTTGTTTTACCCATGGCATCGGCGTGGATCCGGTAACGGGGATGGAGATTCGTTTCCCGGTCGGCAACGGACAGCACCCTCAGACCACCTGCTATACTCAGGTAGTCCTTCAGATCGTAGCCAGCAACCAGCGTGACCATAGACCGGTCGTACTGGGTACTGTTTCCGTCCATCCGGAGTTCCAGTTCACCAGAAAGGTCCAGTCCGTTTTTCAAGCCCTTGGTCAGAGACGCTTCATACCAGGACTGGAAGTCTTTGCGCTGCCCGTATAGTCCGCAGCCAAAGGCCTGAATTACAATAAAAATTATTATGAAATATCTTGTGTGCCTAGTCATCATCCCCGTCATCCAACATGGGCTGGTCATTGTCTCCTTCAGAGGGCCAGTTGTCGCTTTCGAAATAATAAATAAATACCCTTGCCGAATCCCTCAGGTAGTCGATCCTGCCAACTTCCACGCGGTTGATGACAAGGCCGGTACGTTCCTCCAGGTCTGCGATCAGCGCCTCCCTGTTCTTGGGTTTGATCAGTTCGATATTTTCATAGTTGATCACCTTTCTTGGATTCATGTCTCAGAAGGAAGACCTTCTCCAGCAGGTAATTCCGAGCAGGGCCAGGTTTGTAAAGAGTAGTTCGGCATAACTCACCTTTTTATTGGACAAAGCGTTGATTACCGAAATCCCAATGACCAGGAACAGGTAGGTCATTTCCCGGATGGGAATCTGCTGGGTCCGGTATCGGATGATCCCGAAGATGGCAAAGAGTCCCAGTGCAAATCCCAGCTCAATCTTGATGTTCTCCAGGAGAAAGACCATGAAGAAAACCACCACGCTGATCAGGATATAGGTAAACAGATAATCCTTCCTTGGCGTTACCCTGTAATAAAGATACCTGACCAGAAAAATAACCACAGTCAGGTTCAGGGAAGTCCGGATCACCAGGTCCAGGAAGTCTTCCCAGTTCATGAGTTCGATATTCAGAAATTCGGGCATAGTATTGTGTTTATATGGATTGTAAGTAGTTGTTGTTTATCTTTTTAACGTAACGCACTTTCTCTTTGAACAGGTTCTGTTTCAGCTCGGGATTCAAATGGCCATGCCGATACAATATTTGCTAAAACGCCTGGGAATAACATGCTGACTCCTCAGAGCAGCATGAAATGGAGATCCGGTCAGGTGGGTCCCATATTTGATTTCCGCAATGGAAATCCCGGGAATCTCAATGCTGAGATCAGAAACAAGGTTGGAGAACCAGAGATTGTAGTCAAGCGTAATTCTCTCCGTCTGGTCGGAACTGACCAGGGTAATCCTGTTGAAGCTGTTCTCCAATACCGGGAAAACCTCTTTGTTATCATAGGGGGTATAGATGGAAAGGAACTCCTCCTCGCCACTTAAAATGGCTGCTTCACCATTTCCGGTCTTCATCCTGTTCTTTACGGTAACCCCTTTGGAATCTTTCTTCTTCACTTCCAGGAAAACTGCGTTGGAAGTGCCATAGCGTCTGAACCTGATTTTATGCCGGTTTACAATGCCCCGATGATGGGTAAGGTACATATCCTTTCCCGGGGTATCATAGTAAATGGTCTGGTAATTGTGGGTGCGTAAATGCTCTATCTCGAGGATGCTGTAATGCTTCGAAGCTTCTTCCAGTAAATACGGCAGGTGATCCACAGAGAACAGGTACTTGCTGTCCTTTCTCCGCATAAGGCTCGCCTTCTCAACTTCTGCCAGCGAGATGCCGGCAAAACCCTGGTAGCGTTTTCAGGATGTGATCAGCGGTACTCATACTCGTACTCTCTTCTTCTTATACAACTTATCGCGGTTGTTATAGTACTGTTTTTCCACCTTCAGCCCATTCTCAAAGATGCTCTTTTCCCTGCTTTCGATCTTGCCCTTCTCATCCAGGAAAATCTCCTCAACCAAGTCTCCCTTCATCATCATAGACATACTTTTCCCAGGTCTTCACTTCTCCCCGGCGATTGAATACCTGGTACTCCACCAATTCTCCATCCTCGTTATATTTTTCAATGGATTCAATCACAGGTTCGTCAATGCCTTCCTCAATGAAATATTCCTGGACAGTTTTGGACTTTATGCCTTTATCCCGGATCTCCTTTCTGCCCTGACCATAAGTAGGAATAAGCAGGCCCATGAACAGGCCCATGCCGAGTATTTTATACCAGTTCATTTTCATCTGGGGTAGATTTTAGATTTGTTCAATGGTTATTTCGCCCAGGTCAACCACCTGGTCCAGTTCGGTGATGGTCACTTCATATTTCAATACCACATGCTCGGTGGCCCGGGTTACATCCTCCGAGTAGAGAAAGACCTCATATGAACCCGGAATCAGATTTCTGAACTCAAAATATCCATCATATTGGGTTCTCACCCTGTCATCGATGAAATCGTTGGTCCCATGGGAGATGTAAACCTCGTGTTCGTGTGCAAAATCCACATACTCCACGACCAGGTTCGGCCACCATGAATCCTTGTTGTATTTGATTTTCTTTACCACCCCTTTGATCACGGCTGCTCCTTCATCATAATCCAGGGTATTCAGCAACACCAGGTCACCCAGCTCCATTTCCTCACCCTTCTCCAGATCCACCCAAATGACCTCACTCCAACCATCATCCGGCACCTCCGTAGAATCATCTGAACGGTAATAAATTCCATACGATCCAGGATAAAGGTATTTGGCACTGAATTGTCCATCGGGTCCTGTGTTAACTCGGTCACCAGGAATTCCGTCATCGCCAAACATGATGAACACCTCCTCATCCACAGCAGCTTGCTGGTAAATAAGGCTGGAATAATCTTCGTTGTAGAAGTGCTCCGTGATGGTTCCGGAAATGGATCCGGTACCTCCTATTCCTTCGGTGTTTTCACAGGAGACCTGGATCAATGCAATGAATGCAATGAAATATCAGTAACGGGGACACCTGACTTCAGGTTCACCCATGGTTTTAATTTAAACATGAATCGTGTTTTAAATCTGCGCGGTAAAAATAGCAAAAATCCCATGCCAATTTTTCAGCCTGTAACAATTGTTACCGTTTTTAATCCACACTTCCCCTAGCTTTGTCCAAACATTATGCCACTAGAGTAACACATTTACCTTTAGCCTTTAACCTTTAACCTTACAGCCATGTTACGAGAAGTAGTAAAAATAGACGAGGATTTATGCGACGGATGCGGACAGTGCATCCCGAATTGCCATGAAGGAGCCCTGCAGATGATCGATGGGAAAGCCAGACTGATCAGCGACCTGATGTGCGACGGACTGGGTGCCTGCCTGGGTCACTGTCCCCAGGGGGCCATTACCATTGAAGAGAGAGAAGCCGAAGCATATAATGAGACCAAGGTCATGGAGATCATGGTGGGCAAAGGAGAGAACACCGTGGTGGCCCACCTGTCCCACCTGAAGGACCACAATGAGATGGTCTTCCTGAAAGAGGGGGTTCAGTATTTAAAAGACCACGAAAACGAACTTGATTTTTCTGTCAAAGAAGTGATGAGCAAAGTACACAATTCACAGGTAGAAGAAGAGCAGCTTGCCTGCGGCTGCGCCGGATCAGAAGCAAGAAGTTTTACTCCCCAGGCATCGGCCGGACAAACGGCAGCAGTTGTAGCAGGAGCACCTGACCCTGGGACACAATGGCCCCGATCAGCCTTCCGAACTGAGACAATGGCCGGTCCAGATGCACCTTCTGAATCCCGGTGCCTCCTACTTCCAGAATACCGATATGGTTCTGGCAGCCGATTGCGTGGCATTCTCCCTGGGAAATTTTCATTCCAAGTGGCTGAAAGGCAAAACCCTTGGTATCGCATGTCCCAAGCTGGATGACGGTCAGGAATCTTATGTTTCAAAGATCAAATCATTGATCGATGATGCAAAAATCAATACCTTAACAGTCATGATGATGCAGGTCCCCTGCTGTGGAGGTCTTCTGCAGATAGCGAAGATGGCCTCCAGCCAGGCGGAAAGAAAGATTCCGGTAAAAGCTGTGATCGTTGGGGTAGAAGGAGAGATTTTGAAGGAGGAGTGGATTTAGTATCAGATCTGACAACCCGATGTATCTGAAAACCAACGGAACAGGCCAATTCCATAAAACTGCCCCTCCTGGTTTTCCTGCTCACGGTTTTTTTTCTCTCCTTTGTTCAATGGAAGGTGGAGAATCCAATGCTGCTGCTGGAACGTTTTTTTCCTGGAGGAGGCTGGATTGAAATTTTCGCCATTGGTCTCTATGGAGCCCTGGTAACTTATCATATGCAGGATCCGGGAAAGGTACAACGGTGGCGGAAATACAGCTGGTTTGCATTTTCTGTGGTCTTTTTCTCCCAGATGGTCCTCGGTTTGCTGGTTTCGGACCGGTTTCTGATGACCGGAAAATTGCACCTGCCTGTTCCCATGATGATCATGGCCGGGCCCATCTACAGGGGTCATATTTCGGTAATGACCATCCTGTTTCTGAGCACGGTGGTCCTGTCCGGACCGGCATGGTGCAGCCACCTCTGTTATTTTGGAGCCATTGATAACCTGGCAGCATCCGGGAAAACCAAACGTTCACCCATCCGGAACAAGTGGGCGCTGAAGTCCACCGTGGCCCTACTGGTCATTTTTTCAGCCATCATCCTCAGGGTGATCGCATGTGCCTGTGCTGACTGCCACTCTGCTTGCCGGTGGATTCGGAGTGGTCGGGCTGGGACTGATCCTGGTTATATCCAGAAAGGAGGGCCGGATGGTACATTGTACCGCTTTTTGCCCCATCGGAACAGTGGTGAATCTCACCCGATTTGTGAATCCTTTCCGCATGCGTATCGATAACAACACCTGCACCAACTGCATGGCCTGTACCCGATTCTGCAAGTATGATGCACTGAATAAAACAGACATTGAGGCAAGGAAACCCGGTCTTACCTGCACCCTCTGTGGAGATTGCGTCTCTTCATGTTTTGCCGGATCCATTCAATACCACTTCCTGAGACTTTCACCTGCTGCATCAAGGAAGCTCTACCTGGTAATCACCATTACCCTGCACGCAGCCACGATGGCACTGGCCCGGATCTGACGTTGATAAACTTTTTCATTATCTGCAGGTTAAGCTTTAAATAATTGAGAATAATTCACTATTTTTAGCTAAGTACTTAGCCTGGGTTCCATGAATTCTATCACAAATTTTCTGCAGAATAACATCGGCATCAGTCCTGATAACCAGATCAAAATATTCTATTCTATCATCATTCTTGTGGTGCTCGGGGTCCTTCGCTTTTCCATTCTTAAGATTGTATGGAGATTCACGGAAGATCCGAAATCGAGATACACCTGGAAACGATCCGTATCCTTTACCGTTGGATTCCTGACCATCATCCTCATTGCCAGTGTCTGGCTCAAAGCCATTGGCCAGATCGGAGCATTCCTGGGACTTTTGACAGCAGGTCTGGCCATTGCCCTGAAGGACCTTCTGACCAATATTGCCGGATGGATTTTCATCCTGGCCCGGAAACCATTTGCCCTGGGAGACAGGATACAGATCGGGGAACATGCTGGTGATGTGATCGATCTGCGGCTTTTCCAGTTTACCTTGCTGGAAATCGGCAACTGGGTGGATGCTGATCAGAGTACCGGCAGGATCATTCACATTCCCAATGGAGCTATTTTTACCCAGCCCCAGTCCAACTATAGTTCCGGATTCAAATTTGTGTGGAACGAGATTCCTGTACTGGTTACCTTCGAAAGTGATTGGGCCAAAGCCCGTGACCTCTTGCAAAAGATCGTTAGTGATCATGCCAAGGATCTCTCTGCCGACGCTGAAAAGAAGATCATCGAGGCCAGTAAAAAGTATATGATTTTTTACCAGTACCTCACTCCCATAGTATACACATCAGTGAGGGACAGCGGAATTTTGCTCACCATGCGCTATGTTTGTGATCCACGCCGGCGCAGAACCACCGAGCACGAAATCTGGGAGGATGTGCTGACTGCCTTTGCTTCCAATGCCGACATTGAATTTGCTTACCCAACCCAGCGGTTTTACGACAGACCTGTGGAAAAAGGGGACTCTCCCCTTTAATCAAGGCTTGCTTTGTTCAAATCATAAATGATTGTTAAACATATGAATCTACGGATCTAATCCAATATTTCGCCGTAATTTGATGATTATTAATCACATATGTTAACCTAATTTACAAGCAATGAAATTTATGAAGAAGACTTTTGCAATCCTGCTTCTGGCAGCGCTTTCCTCCTCTCTCTTGGCCCAGGATGCCACCATTGTTCTGAACTACATGAAAGTGCCCCAGGGAATGGATGGGCAGTACCTGGAATCTGAACAGGCCTGGAAAAAAATCCATGAAAAAAGAATTGAAGCAGGTATTATGACCGGCTGGCAATTGTGGCGTAATGTCTTTGCCGGCGCAGATGACCCTTACCAGTACATCACCATCGACTGGTACAATGACCTTGGTCACTCCCTGAAAGGTGATCCCGAAGGTTTCTGGGAAGAAAAAGTAGGCCCCTTATTTACAGATGAGGAGATGACTAAATACTGGGAAATGACCATGAAGTCCCGCACGCTGGTGGACAAAGAGGTGTTGCACCGGGTTTTTGCTGCCACCAGCGAAGAGCCTGTCAACTACATCCTGGTGAACCGCATGAAGGTGAAAATGGGATGACGACGGCAGTTACCTGGAATCTGAAGAGAAATATTCCAAGCCTCTCCAGGAAGCCAAGATCGAAGCAGGCCAGATGACCCACTGGGGTGTCTGGCAGGCATGGCCCTACAGTGAAGGACAAATCAGGTATTCCACTGTAGATGGATACAAAAGCGTTGAACAGATGACCGGTGGCGGGGAAGACCTGCTTCCGAAAGTGTTTCCCGATCTGACCTGGCCGGAATGGACAGAAAAGGTAGGTACCCATAGAAAACAGGCCAGTATCGAGCTGTGGGAACTGGTTGATTTCGCTTTTCCTGAAGAGGAGTAGTTTACGCTACCACTTGTTCAACCATAATGATTACCAGAGGGCATCAGAATCTTGATGCCCTCTCGGTTTTTTATTGTGCCCTTTATCGATCATTTTTTGAAGTTTGTTGTTTATTTTTAATGAATCTCATTTTGTAGACAATGACGCACAAAAACAAAATCGCCATTCTTCTATTCCATCCCCTCCTGCATAAATCAAGGGTAAACCGGGCATTGATCAGGGCTGTGGAAGACCTGGAGGGAGTCAGCATCCGGGTCATGTACGACCTCTATCCCGAATTTCACATCGACGTGGAGGTTGAGAAAAAGATGCTGCTGGCGCATGACGTGGTGGTCTGGCAGCATCCCTTTTACTGGTACAGTTCACCCTCCCTGCTGAAGGAGTGGATCGACATAGCACTCCAGCATGGCTTTGCCTACGGAAGGGAAGGAAAAGCCCTACAGGGGAAACGTGTAATGACGGCCATCACCTCAGGTGGAAAGCGGGAAATATACAGGGAAGGCGGAGCCAGGAAATACTCTATCCCGCAACTGCTGGCTCCTTTCGAGCAAACGGTGAAATTGTGCAACATGGACTACCTCCCCCCCTTTGTGGTGCACGGCACCCACCTGCTGGATGAAAAAGGGATCTCTGTTGCAGCAAGTAACTACCGACGAGTAATCGCATCTCTGCGGGATGGTTTATTCGACTTGGAGGAACTGCAGAATCACGAATATACCAACGACATTCTTCAATAAAACCAGGATATGCATCAACAGGACTTTTTCTACCAGGCCTTTGTATACTTGCTGGCTGCAGTTGTTTCGGTTCCCATAGCCAAACGGCTCGGTTTCGGCTCCGTGCTGGGCTATCTGCTTGCCGGGATCATCATCGGTCCCTTCGTTCTGAAATTTATTGGCAACGAAGGAGATGACGTCATGCACTTTGCCGAATTTGGCGTGGTGATGATGTTGTTCCTTATTGGCCTGGAATTGAAACCCAACCTGCTGTGGCAGATGCGCCGTTCTATCTTCGGGCTTGGTGGCTTGCAACTTCTCCTTACCACGCTGATTATCGCATTTGTGGTTATGTTGCTTGGTCAGACTACAAAAGAAGGAGTGGCCATTGGGCTGATGCTCGCACTCTCGTCCACTGCCATTGTTCTCCAGACCCTTGCTGAAAAAGGCCTGATGAAGCAGACATCAGGAAAGGCCTCTTTTTCGGTCCTCCTGTTCCAGGATATTGCGGTTATTCCCATACTGGCTCTGCTCCCCTTGCTCGCAGGTTTTCATCCGGGTGGGAAAACAGTCCATGCCGAGGAGCTCAGGCAATTCATGGGCCATGATATCACTGGCTGGTTCCAGGTTGGGTTGATCCTGGTGGTGATCACCGGAATTGTCATCGCAGGAAGGTACCTGGCTCAATTTATATTCAGAGCCATTGCCAGGACCGGACTTCGGGAAATCTTTACAGCCATGGCCCTGCTTATGGTTATCGCCACGGCCATGCTGATGAATCTGGTAGGTCTGTCGCCTGCTCTGGGTGCCTTCCTTGCCGGAGTGGTACTGGCCAACAACGAATACAGGCATGAGCTCGAAGCCGATATTGAACCATTCAAAGGGCTCCTGTTGGGATTGTTCTTCATCTCCGTGGGTGCCAGTATCGATTTTAACCTATTGATGCAAATGCCCGGGACCATCGCAGGGCTCCTGTTTTTACTCATCGGGATTAAGTTTGTTGTTTTGTTTATTCTGGGCAGGGGATTCGGTCTGAGAGGCGGCCAGAATACGCTGTTCTCTTTTGCCCTCGCCCAGGGAGGAGAGTTTGCCTTTGTCCTGGTCTCTTTTGGATTGGAGAAAGGGGTTGTCACCGGTCAGACAGGCGGCATTCTTTTTCTGGTCGTAGCGCTGTCCATGGCCCTGACACCCATTCTTCTGCTGCTCAACGACAGGGTGGTTCACCCGCTTGTGGTAAAAAATCAGAACCAACCCGAGCACGATGAGATCGAGGAGACGGACAATCCTGTGATCATTGCAGGATTTGGCCGATTTGGCGTAGTTATCGGCAGGTTCCTGATTGCCAATGGGATCAAAGCCACCATCCTGGACGATAATCCGGAGAATATCGAGGTTCTCAGGAAATTCGGATTCAAAGTATACTATGGCGATGCCTCCAGGGCAGACCTGCTTAAAGCTGCCGGGAGCCACAAAGCCAAGGTGATTGTGGTAGCGATTGATGACAAACAGAAATCTCTACGGATCATCGACCTGGTTCAACGTCACTATCCCAACCTGAAGATCCTGGCCCAGGCCACAGACAATGAACACACCTATGAACTCTTAAGGCGAAAGGTGGATGATTTTGACAGGGACACTTTTGAATCTTCACTTCAACTGGGTATCAAGGTGCTGAACCAGCTGGGTTTTCAAAAATACCAGGCCCACAGGCTCGCCCGCACCTTCAGAAAACACAACAAAATGGTAGTCGAAGAACTCTGCCAGCACTATGGGGAAGATGAAAAAAAGTACCTGTCTGAAACCAAAAAATACGCCAGTGAACTGGAAGAGATCTTACGGGCCGAACAGGAGGATGTTTCTCACCATGCAGACAATTCCTGGGATGTGGATTCACTCCGGGAAGAGATCCGTGAGATCTACGCAGAAATAGACAAAGAAAAGGGCAAATAATCTAATCCAATTTCTCCAGCAGCATGGCGTTAAAAAGCAACTTGTAGGAAGCCTGGGTGGATGCCCTGAACTGGGGACCGAAGCCATAGAACACAAACTGCCCTTTGCCCTTCTTCATCCAGATCATGGCTGACTGGCCCCCCATCTTCTCACTTTTGGAGCCATAACCACTCATGATCACATCCTTCTCCGGATAAGAACCAATCACCCTTCGGTCCATATCAAACTTGGGAATACCGGTCCGGAATACAGGACGCCCCCTGGAGAATACTCCAATCTGCTCCGGCATCCCCAGGGTCAGCGGATGATCTTCTATCAGCTTCACCTTCACCAGGCTGCCCGGCACATACAATCCATCCTTCAGCAGCTGGGGTGATAGATCGCGGAAAGGCAGCTGAAACTCCTCTTCATCATCTTTCCCCTTGATTTTCAAAGGTCCTTCAAACAGATTGGCCGACCTTCCCCAGGCAATGATGATTCCACCCTGGTCACTGAAAGTCATCAGCTTTTCCATCCCTTCCTTTTCCATTCCCTTCACATAATCAGGATGGTAACTGCCACTGTAATAGGATGTTTCGGATTTTCTCTTTCCAGTCATCAGGATCGACTTGTCCGTATCGGGAAACAGCACCACATCAAATTCAGACGCCAGGTCTGTTTCAGAGAACTGGTCGGGATGAAGCACTGTAAAGGGAATGTGGTAGGTGTCAAACAGGTACCTGGTCCATCCGGCATCCATGTCAGAAAAATAGGTTTCAACCAGCGCGATCCTTGGCATTTCCAATGGATCTCCGTGTACAGCACGTTTGTCTGAGATCAATCCCGGGGTGAATGGCATGGAGGCGAGTACCGCATCAACGGCCTCTTTTTTCTTGGGATCCATGTGGATAATAAAACTGCCACTTCCATAGTTTTCTCCCCTGAGATCCAGATCGGCTTTCAGGCGCTGTACTTTCAGGCCTTTCTCCAGGGCCAGAAAGGCAGCCCTGAATGACTCATTGGAGTTCACAGGCAGCACCATACTGTGGGCCATGGTCTCTTCGCCGGAGGATAGATCATACTTGCCCTCAACCAGGCTCAATTTTGATTCAAGTCCTTTACTGCGTATATCGATCTCGTGGGATGTCACAGACCTGTGAAGCGGCAGGGACCAGCTGGTAATATCGTAGGGTTGGATGAGCTCTCCCCCGGGGGTGTAGTGGCGCTCGGGGAACTCCTGGGTTTCCATTACTTCTTTGATAAAAGCTCTGAATGGCTGGGCAAGCGGAATGACCACATCTCCCGCAGCATAAAGCCGTCCGTCAAGAACCTGGTCACCATCCAGGGTATAGACTTTCACGCCGTGCTCTTTCATCAGGTTCACCAGGTTCACCAGCTCTCCTTTGTCATGCTGGTTTTCCGGCATGATATAGTAATAAGGGGCCTCGCTCCTGCCCTTTTCTACCTGCTCGATGCACATCCTGTTCCTGAAAGCAAGAATATCTTCGCGGTAAAGAGAGGCTGTCTTGATGATGGACATGGTGGATGAAATCTCGTAATCCACAATATCACCCAGGCGCCACCAACCCCCTTCCCAGGGTTGAAGCATATTGATACTTTTCTTGTATTCGGATAAGCCCTTTCCTCTTACAGAAAGCTCGGAAGGCTCGATAAAGATGGGTGTAGCCGTCTGGGCACTGGCTGCCTCGGTAAGAAATCCAATCACATTTTTCCAGATACAGGTTTCAGTGGAGCCTGGCCAGTAATCATCAAACATGGTGTGCTGAGAAACACCGGCAAGTCCGTCCGCAGTCATATCCGTGGCCATGTGCTGACCAAAGATACCTCCCCAGTGGAAGATCCCGGCCGGGATGTTTTCTGCGATGGGATCATGGTTGGGTGGCACAAAATAGCGCGGACCCGTAGATCCCATCTGGTGCTTCTCAACCATCACCTGGGGAAACCAGGTCTGGTTGTAGATGCGGGCAATAGCACGGTTGTCGTCCTGGGTGAGGATCACAAAGTCCCGATTGTTGTCATGGCCTACATATTTGTGATAGACCTGGGGGAGAGATGCCCCTTCATATTTGGTCCCCACATGCTTCTTATAGTTATTCACCACCAGGTCCATCCCATCCGGATTATGATTGGGAACCAGCATGTACACCACGTTATCCATCCACTCCAGCTTTTTTTCATCCTCGGTAGTGGCAAAATCATAGGCGATCAGCGGAGCCGACTGTGAAGGAGCCACTTCGGTGGAGTGCATGGAGAGTGTTGCCAGTACAAATACCTTCCCATCCCGGGTCATTCTGTCAAGCTCGCTCTTCTCAAGTTCTGCATTCAGAGCAAGTTCCCTGTTCATTGCTTTATACTCTTCCAGCTTACTGATGTTCTCCGCACTGGAGATAAATGCAATATACATGGTCCGTCCTTCGGGTGAAGATCCAATCTCCTCCATTTTGATCCTGGGAGATTGCTCGTCCAGCTCCTGCAGGTAACTCACGAGCTGTTCGTAGGTGAAAAGATTCCGGTCAGACCCCGGCTCAAATCCGAAATAATCGGATGGTTTGCTTATGGTTTCGCTCTGGGCGAAGGTTCCGACAAAGGAACACAGCAATAGCGCAATGGAAAGGATTTTATGCATGGGGGTAAAGGGTTTATGGGTTTAAGTTATTGGGTTATTGTAAAATTAAATAGTAAATGGTAAATGGTAAATGGTAAATGGTAAATGGTAAATGGTAAATGGTAAATAGATAATGGTTCATGTTAGTCGATCCAGACTGTTTTTATATTGACAAACTCTTTGATTCCTTCTATGGAGAGCTCCCGGCCAAAACCAGAATTCTTTACACCCCCGAACGGGAGCCGGGGATCTGATTTGACCATGGCATTAATAAATACGGCCCCCTCTTCGGCATCTTTAATAAAGATCCTGCTCATTTCCTCCGATTGGGTAAACACCTGCATACCCAGGCCGAAGGATGACTGGTTGGAGAGTTTAAGGGCCTCTTCGGGTGAGCTGGCCTCGGTGACAGCAAAAACGGGTCCGAATACCTCCTCATCAAATAAGGGCATCCCGGGTTTCACATTGGTAATCAGCGTGGGCTCGAAGAAAGCTTTGTCCCGGTGCCCTCCGGTGATTAGTTTTGCACCCATCTCTAAGGATTCACGGACCTGCTTTTCCACCTCTTCAGCCTGTTTGGTTGATGAGAGCGGACCTATATCTGTACCCTCCTCCATGGGATTGCCCATCACCAATGTACCGATCCGGTCGGCGAGTGCCGGGACAAAATCTTCAGCAATCCACGATTCCAGGATAAAGCGTTTGGCCGCTATGCAACTCTGTCCTCCATTCTGTAGCCTGGCCGGCAGGGCAATATTCAGCGCCAGCTCCTGGTTTGCGTCATTGAGTACAACAAAAGCATTGTTCCCACCCAGTTCAAGAACACACTTTTTCAGATGAAGACCTGCCTGGGCTGCAACCGCCCTTCCGGCTGCTTCACTGCCGGTCAGCGTTACCGCCCGGACATACTCGTGGGCGATCACTCCGGCAACCCGTTCGGAAGAGATGGCCAGGTTTTGAAAAACACCCTCCATATATCCTGCTTCCGTAAAAACATCTTCTATGGCTCTTGCGCACCCCTGTACGTTAGAAGCATGTTTCAGGAGCATTGTATTTCCCGCCATTAAAGCCGGAGCGGCGCCTCTGAATACCTGCCAGAATGGAAAATTCCAGGGCATAATGGCCAGTACTGGCCCCAGCGGCTCGAAGAGAACCCTGCTTTCATCCGCCTCAGTTATAACCAGGCGCTCATGAAGAAAATCTTCTGCATGGGCTGCAAAATACTCACACACCCACGCACATTTGCGGACTTCGGCTTCAGCTTCCTTCACCGGTTTACCCATCTCCCGGGTAATCTCTTCAGCAAATTCCCTGCTTCTTTCCCTGAGAATCGATGCCGCTTTATTCAAAAGAGCTTCACGCTCCGCAAAGGTGGTTTGCCTGTAGGCCTCAAATGCGGTACGGGCCCGTCCCAGCAATACAGTCAGGTTTATATCTGACAGTTGCGGATGGTTCACCACCCGGGATGGGTCATATGGATTGATACTCTTCAGAACCGGCATGACATAAAAGTGATCGGTAATGCTTGAATCAAAGGAAGACGCAATTTAGAAGAAACATGGAGAATATCAAAACAGTATGGCCTCCTGAAGGAAGGATAATGGCCTGTGCTAAAATATGTCAATTCGAAGAAAACCGTGCCAGTTTCAACAGTCATGAGGATGAGCTCAGCATATACCTTCCCCATCTATATGGCGGCGAGGATAAGGAAGCTGCATAATTCATAAAGAATCTAGGCATTCAAGCCCCCGGTAACTATTTGCCGGGGGTTTTTATTTTGATATTTTTACCTTCTGAAAACAACCCAATAACTACTATCCATTATCCACTAACTACTACCTATGAAACTCACTCTATTCGACATCCTGATCATCCTTGCCTACCTGGCCTCAACCATCGTCATCGGACTGGTCATGAAAAAACGTGCCCAGAAGGATAAATCATCCTACATGTTGGGCGGAAATAAATTGCCATGGTATATGCTTGGGCTGAGCAATGCTTCAGGGATGTTTGATATCTCCGGAACCATGTGGCTGGTAACCCTGGCCTTTGTGTACGGACTAAAATCAATATGGATTCCATGGCTGTGGCCGGTCTTCAACCAGATCTTCCTGATGGTATTCCTCTCCATCTGGCTGCGCAGGTCCAATGCCACAACAGGTGCAGAATGGATAGGTACCAGGTTTGGATCGGGACGGGGTGGTGTTCAGGCCCACTGGATTGTGGTGGCCTTCGCACTGATCTCCTGCCTGGGATTCCTCACATACGGTTTTATCGGACTGGGGAAATTCGTGGAAATTTTCATACCCTGGGAGGTAGTATCTCCCTATGTTCCATTCCATGTGGCCCCCGAATATGTGGCCCATGTGTATGGAATTGTATTTACCCTGTTTGCCATGTTTTATGCCATCCTGGGAGGGATGTCCAGTATTGTCTGGGCGGATGTGATTCAGTATACCATTATGACCGTCTCGGCCGTTGTGATTGGGGTAATCGCCATGAATGCCCTTACCGACAATCCACTTGTGGTTCCGGATGGTTGGATGAATCCCTTTTTCAGGGCCAGGCTTGATATGGACTGGACCGGAATCATTGACGAGGTGAATGACAAAATTGCCAGCGACGGATACTCCCTGTTTGGGATTTTCTTCAGCATGATGTTGTTCAAAGGGATCCTGGTGAGTATGGCAGGGCCTGCTCCCAACTATGATATGCAAAAGATCCTCTCCACCAAGTCACCCAAAGATGCCGCTAAAATGTCTGGTTTTGTATCTGTAGTTTTGATGCCCGCCAGGTACTTCATGATTGCAGGTTTTGGAGTGTTGGGCCTTCTTTTCTATGACAAGCTGGACCTGATTGTAGGCAACCGGATCGATTTCGAACAGATTCTCCCCTCGGCCATCAGCGAGTTTGTGCCTGTGGGATTCATGGGCCTTCTGCTGGCAGGACTCCTGGCAGCATTTATGTCCACCTTTGCCGGAACACTCAATGCGGCACAGGCCTATATTGTCAACGATATCTACCTGAAATACATCAGGCCGGAAGCTTCCAGGAGACAGATGAGCCGTACCAATTACCTGACCGGTATTGTGGTGGTCGCCATTTCGGTGTTCTTTGGATTTTTTGCACTGGATGTGAACAGTGTACTTCAATGGATCGTTTCGGCCCTTTGGGGCAGCTATGTGGTATCCAATATACTGAAATGGTACTGGTGGCGATTTAACGGTACCGGGTTCTTTTGGGGTATGTTCGTAGGTATTATTGCCGCCCTTATCTTCAGCCGGATCTTCACTTTCCTGGATCTATATTACTTCCCCCTGATCGTGGTGATCTCCCTGGCAGCTGCCCTGATAGCTACATTCAGGACGCCCCCGACCGATGAAGAGACCCTGAAGAATTTCTATAAAAACGTAAAACCCTGGGGCTTCTGGAAACCCATTCATGATAAAGTGGTGGCCGAAGATCCGACTTTCAAACGCAACAAGGATTTCAAAATTGACATGTTCAATGTTGTTGTGGGAATCATCGCCCAGACCGCACTTGTGATTTTCCCAATCTATATAGTACTCAAGAAGATGTTGCCCCTGGGCATCTCCCTGGTGATTATCGTCATTTGTGGTCTGATTATGAAGAAAACCTGGTGGGACAGGCTTCCTGATGATAAACTTGCTTCGAAATGATGAGAGACAGGTTGAACCACCTTGGCACGGCACTTGAACAGGAGTTAAAAGGCAACATTCTTTCCTGGTGGATGAAGCATACGCCTGATGATGAATTTGGAGGTTTTTACGGACATATCAGCCATGAGAACCAGGTTGTTGAAAAAGCCGGAAAGGGTGCTGTTCTGAATACGCGTATCCTGTGGACCTTTGCAGCTGCCTACCGGATGTATGGGGACCAGGTCTACCTGGATATGGCCCACAGGGCATACAGGTATATCCGGGAATATTTCCTGGATAAGGACTTCGGAGGTATCTACTGGGAACTTGATTACCTGGGGAATGTGATTTCCTCTAAAAAACAGACCTATGCCATTGCCTTTGCCATTTATGCGCTGGCCGAGTACCACGCAGCCATCGGGGATGATGATGCACTTGCATTGGCCATATCGCTGTTCAGGGATATAGAAGCACATGCCCTGGATCATGAGAAGAACGGCTACATTGATGCGCTCTCAAGGGAATGGGAACCCGTTGAGGATCTTCGCCTCAGTGAAAAGGACCAGAATGAGAGCAAAACAATGAATACCCACCTCCACGTAATGGAAGCATATGCCAACCTGTTCAGGATATGGAAAGACCCGGCGTTGGAAAAAGCACTGGGTTCTGTGATTGATCTCTTTCTGAACCATTTCGTTGACCAGGAGAGTTTTCGCCTGAACCTCTTTTTCGATGATGACTGGGTCCTGCGATCGAGCCTGATCTCCTATGGTCATGACATCGAATGTGCCTGGCTGCTTCATGAAGCAGCCGAGATCCTGGGTGATGCCATAAGGCTTAAAAAGGCTACAAAATTGGCGGTAGAAATGGCCCGGAAAAACTTTACAGGGCTGGATTCAGACGGAGGCCTGTATTATGAGTTTTTTCCCCTGGAAGACAGGCTTGACACCACCAAACACTGGTGGCCACAGGCAGAAGCCATGGTAGGGTACTTCAATGCATTCCAGCTCTCCGGTGAAAAAGAATTTCTAAGCAGGGCACTCAACAGCTGGGAGTTTATTGAGAAGCGAATGGTGGATAAAAAATCCGGGGAGTGGTACTGGGGAGTGGACAAAGAGGGAAATCCTCAAACGGAAATTGAAAAGGCAGGTTTCTGGAAGTGTCCCTATCACAACAGCCGGGCCTGTATGGAAATCATCCGGCGAATCGGGGAAGTCAACAACTAAGCAAAGACAAATGAAAAAACCAGCGATTTTACTGACAACCTTAATCCTTATCACTGCATGTGCTGCTGATCGTGATTCACAAAGGATTGAAGATCTCATTTCTCAAATGACCCTTGAGGAAAAGATTGGTCAGCTGAACCAGTATACCGGGAGGTGGGAGATGACAGGCCCCGCTCCCAAAAACGATTGGGCCCAGGCCGGGCTGCAGAGGATCGAAGCTGGTGAACTGGGATCCATGTTAAATGTGGTAGGTGCGGAAGCTACACGGAATGCGCAGAAATTGGTGATGGACAATTCCAGGCTGGGAATCCCCATGATCTTCGGATATGATGTGATCCATGGCTACCGGACCATCTTCCCAATACCGCTTGGAGAAACGGCAACCTGGGAACCTGAACTGGCACGGAAGTCATCCCGAATCGCAGCCACTGAAGCCAGTGCAGCGGGTTTGCACTGGACCTTTGCTCCCATGGTGGATATTTCAAGGGATGCCAGGTGGGGACGCGGGATGGAAGGTTCCGGGGAAGATCCCTTCCTCGGTTCAAAGTTTGCATACAGCAGGGTACAGGGCTTCCAGGGCGAAAACCTGGCAGCTGAAAACACCATCGCAGCATGTGCCAAACACTTTGCAGCTTACGGTTTTATAGAAGGAGGCCGGGATTACAATACCGTGGATGTGTCTGAACATACCCTGGAAAACATCATCTATCCTCCATTCAAAGCATGTGTGGACGCAGGAGTGGCCACCTTTATGAACTCCTTTAACGAGATTGGTGGCGTTCCATCCACGGGAAATGTAGCCTTGGTCCAGGGCATCCTTAAGGAGAGATGGGGATTTGACGGTTTCGTGGTATCGGATTGGAATTCGGTGGGTGAAATGATTGAGCATGGCGTGGCTGCCGACCACAAGGAGGCTGCAAGGCTCGCCATCCTTGCTGGTTGTGATATGGATATGGAGGGGCACAGTTATGAGATGCACCTGAAGGAGCTGGTGGAAGAGGGCCTGGTGAAGGAAGAAGCCATTGATGAAGGTGTCAGGCGCGTCCTTCGCATCAAGGAACGATTGGGATTATTTGACGATCCATACCGTTACTGTAATGAAGCACGGGAGGAAGCCCTGTTGTTACACCCGGATCATATAGAACACGCCCGGGAAGTGGCAAAAAGGAGCCTGGTGCTCCTCAAAAACGACCACGCGATCCTCCCACTTAAAAAGAGCGGGCAGAAAATCGCATTGATAGGTGAACTTGCAGCTGACAAAGATTCGCCCCTGGGCAACTGGAGGGCACAGGCCATCGCCAACAGTGCCGTTTCTGTCCTGGAAGGAATGAACAGCAAAGCTGAAGGAAGCTCCATTGTTTTTAAATCCGGCCCTTCCTATGAAACCTCCGAAACCCAATTCCTGACAGCCTTTGAGCTAAATACGACGGATCCTTCTGGTATGGCGGAAGCAGTGAGTGCTGCCAGGAAATCTGATATCGCTGTGTTGGTTTTAGGTGAGAACGGTTATCAGAGTGGTGAAGCCCGCAGCGTTACTGATATCACCATGAAAGGATACCAGCAGGAGCTACTTGAAAAGGTGCTGGAAGTGAATGAGAATGTGGTTTTGGTCCTGATGAATGGGCGTCCCCTGGATATTTCTGCATTCGCCGACCGCGTTCCGGCGATCCTTGTGGCCTGGCAAGCCGGATCGGAATCGGGGAATGCCATCGCTGATGTGCTTTTTGGGGATTACAATCCCTCCGGTCGCCTGCCTCTTTCGTGGCCCCGGGCAGTAGGACAACTCCCCCTCTATTACAACCATAAAAATACAGGGCGCCCTGTCGGTGAAGGGAACGATATAAACACTTCACGCTATACCGACCTTCCCAATGATCCCCTCTTTCCCTTTGGTTTTGGCATGAGTTATACATCCTTTAGTTACTCTGAATTCTCTATCAGTGATACCCAGTTGGGGGAAGGAGAAAGCATCCAGATACAAGCAACTGTCACCAATGAGGGAGATCTTTTTGGGGAAGAGGTAGTACAGCTCTATACCAGGGATGTTGTGGGCACAGTGACCCGACCGATGAAGGAGCTGAAAGGCTTTCAGAAAATCGGACTGGAAGCAGGTGCTTCCCAAGAGGTGGTCTTCAGCCTTAGCAAGGAAGACCTGGTCTATTTCGGAGCCGACAGGCAATGGGGAATCGAAGCGGGAACCATCCAGGTCTGGATCGGTCCCAACGCAGAAGAGGGATTGCAAGCATCATTTGAAATCAATTAAGATCAATTGTAAATAAAACACACCATGAAAAAGGAGTTATTCACAGAAAGAATGGAAGCCATCCGCATGGAACACGAGGCGCTGCTCACAAGGAAAAATGAAGAGATATTCAGTACCAACGGGATTTTCAGCAGGTATAAGCATCCGATATTGACCCGTGACCACTTCCCCATGGAGTGGCGCTATGATTTTAACCCGGAGACCAATCCCTTTTTCATGGAACGGATCAGTTTCAATGCCGCTTTCAACTCAGGAGCCATCAAATGGAAGGGCAGGTACCTGTTGGCCGTAAGGGGTGAGGGAAATGACCGGAAATCCTTTTTTGCCATCGCTGAAAGCCCCAACGGGGTGGACAACTTCAGGTTCTGGGAGCGGCCCATTACCCTGCCCGAAACCGACGAACCCGACACCAATGTTTACGACCTGAGGCTCACCCAGCATGAAGACGGTTTCATTTACGGTGTTTTCTGTACAGAACGCAAAGATCCCTCTGCCCCGGATGGAGACACCAGCAGTGCAGTGGCAGCTGCAGGCATTGTCCGGACCAGCGACCTCCTGGAATGGGAGCGTCTGCCCGACCTGATTACCTATGGAGGACAGCAACGCAACGTGGTGTTGCATCCGGAGTTCATAGATGGGAAGTACGCTTTCTACACCAGGCCCCAGGATGGCTTCATCGATACAGGAAAAGGAGGCGGGATTGCATTCGGTCTTTCCGATTCCATGGTCAACGCCGAGGTAAAAAAGGAGGAGATTATGGACGCCAAAACCTACCATACCATCTATGAATTGAAGAACGGGCAGGGACCTGCTCCCATCAAAACAGAAAAAGGCTGGCTCAACCTGGCCCATGGTGTGCGAAACTGTGCCGCAGGCTTGCGGTATACACTCTATATGTTCATGACCGCGCTGGATGATCCCTCCCGGGTGATCCACAAACCTGCGGGCATGTTCATGGGACCCCTGAAGGAAGAGCGGGTGGGTGATGTATCCAATGTATTGTTCACCAACGGATGGATTGCAGATGAGGATGGAAAAGTATTTATTTACTACGCCTCTTCGGATACCCGCATGCATGTGGCTACCTCAAGCATCGACCAGCTTGTGGATTACTGCGTAAATACACCCGAAGACAAGCTTCGGTCGGCCGCTTCAGTTCAGACCATTAACGAATTGATTTCGAAAAACAAGGCACTTTAAAACCATTCACAGGCTCAACATGAAAAAATTACGAAGCAGCAGCAGGTGGCCCATTTTCTCATCGATGATGGTCTTACTCGTCTTGACGGCCATATCCTGCAGTGATCAGGGTACTGAACAAGTTACGCTCAAACAGGCTTTCCAGGAGGATTTCCTGGTAGGCGCAGCCCTCAACAGATCCCAGATTTTGGGGAAAGATTCATTGTCCGCGCCCATTATTGAGACGCAGTTTTCTTCACTCACCGGAGAAAATTGCATGAAATGGGAACGGATTCATCCCAGGCCTGGAGAATACTGGTTTGACCTGGCAGACAGACTTGCATCTTATGCCGGGGAAAATGAGATGCATCTGCAGGGGCATGTGCTGGTCTGGCACAGCCAGACCCCGCGCTGGGTATTCCAGGATGCAGAGGGAAACCTTGCCTCCAGGGATACCTTGTTGATGCGTATGAAGGATCACATTTTTACTGTCGTTGGGCGGTACAAAGGCAAGGTGGATAGCTGGGATGTGGTCAATGAAGCCATTGAAGATGATGGCAGCATGCGAAAATCCTTGTGGTACCGGATCATCGGTGAAGACTTTATTGAAAAGGCCTTTGAGTACGCCCATGAAGCCGATCCGGATGCTGAGCTGATCTACAACGATTACTCCCTGGCCGACCCGGCCAAAAGGGATGGAGTTGTAAAGATGGTAAAGAATCTGCAGGCCAAAGGAATCCGTATCGATGGTATCGGAATGCAAGGCCATTACCACCTCGATGATCCCCTGTTGGAAGAGGTCGAAGCCAGTATAGAGGCTTATGCAGCACTCGGACTAAAGGTCAGTTTTACAGAGGTGGAAATTACAGTACTCCCGGTGCCAGAAGACTATACAGGAGCTGAGATCACTACAAGATTTGAAATGGAGGAATGGCTGAATCCATATGTTGACGGGCTACCTGATTCTGTTCAGAATTTGCTGACCAATCGCTACAAGGATCTTTTTACGCTCTTTGTTGAACACAGCGAGCAAATAGACAGGGTTACATTCTGGGGTGTCCATGACGGTGTTTCCTGGAAAAATAACTGGCCGGTTCCCGGACGGACAAACCATCCCCTGCTTTTCGACCGTGAAGGGAAACCGAAACCGGCATTTGACGCGGTGATTGCCGTGGCCAGTTCTGATTAAAATAGAACCCATGAGATACCTTTACCTGGTGTTGGCCTGTACGATTCTGTGGGGCTGCCAGTCCCAAACGGAGGACTCCCATACGGATCAGGGATATATTTCATTTACAGGCTCTAAAAGAAAGATGGTCCTGGTTGCAGAAGGGAAGGCAAGCCCCATCTGGCTGGCCAGGGGGGAGGATGAAGGCGTCATCATTGCCCTGGAAAACCTTCAGCAGGATATACACAGGGTAACAGGAGTGATGCCTGATACCGAGTTCTACGAGGAGCCCCCTGGCGAGAAAAGCGGAGAGAAGCGTGAAGTCATCATCGCCGGCACCATCGGGTCCAACCCGCTTATCGACAAGCTGGTGGAAAGGGGACTGCTGGATGTATCCAGGGTCGAGGGAAAATGGGAGGCTTCTGTGACCACGGTCCTCAAAGATCCCTTCCCGGGAATCTCAAAGGCACTGGTCATCGCAGGAAGCGACAAGCGGGGATGCATTTTCGGCATTTACGAGTGCAGTGAACAAATGGGTGTGTCACCCTGGTATTTCTGGGCTGACGTGACTCCCGTCCACCGCAAGGAAATCCATGTGCTTCCGGGTGAATATCTGCTGGATGAACCAGCAGTGAAATACAGGGGAATCTTCATCAATGATGAAGCTCCCGCCCTGGCCGGATGGGTGCACGAGAATTTTGGAGCGTTCAACCATGAGTTTTATGGCCATGTGTATGAACTGATCCTGCGTATGAAAGGCAACTACCTGTGGCCGGCCATGTGGGGCAGGGCCCTTTACGACGATGATCCCCTGAATGCACCCCTTGCCCATGCCTGTGGTGTTGTCATTGGAACCACCCACCATGAACCCCTCATGCGGGCCCATGTGGAATGGGCACGGTATGGAAGCGGTCCCTGGGACTACAGGAAAAACCGGGATACCATCCGGGCCTTCTGGGAGGAAGGGATCAGCCGCATGGGCTACCATGAAAGCATTGTCTCCCTGGGCATGAGGGGGGATGGAGATGAACCCATGACCGAAGGTACGGCCATATCGCTCCTTGAGGAAATTGTGGCCGACCAACGTTCAATCATCAACCGGGTGACCGGAAAGGCTCCGGAAGAGACCCCCCAGTTGTGGGCGCTCTATAAAGAGGTACAGGCCTATTATGACAAGGGCATGCGGGTACCCGACGATGTGACACTCTTACTTTGTGATGACAATTGGGGAAACATCAGGAAATTGCCCGAGGCCGGCAGCCCTGAAAGAGCAGGGGGTTATGGGATCTATTATCACTTCGATTATGTGGGCGGACCCAGAAATTATAAATGGCTGAATACTAACCAGATCGAAAGGGTGTGGGAACAGATGCACCTGGCCCATGCCTTTGGGGCCAATCAGATATGGATCGTCAATGTGGGCGATATCAAACCCATGGAATTCCCCATCCAGTTTTTCCTGGACTATGCCTGGGATCCCGACAGGTGGCAGGCTGATAACCTGAATGATTACTACATCCAGTGGGCGCGGCAACAATTTGGAGACACCTTCGCCGAACCAGTGGCTGAAATCCTGGCCGGTTATACCAAATTCAATGCCAGGCGCAAACCCGAATTGCTCTCCCCTGAAACCTACAGTCTGACCCACTTCAGGGAAGCTGAAAGGGTCTTGCTGGAATACAAAGCATTGGAAAATCTAGCCGAGTTCATATTTGAAGACATTCCTGAGGAACTCCGGGATGCCTATTATCAACTGGTCCTTTTCCCTGTAAGAGCATGCGCCAATCTGAATGAACTTTACCTGATGGCTGGCCTGAATAAGCTCTATGCAGCACAGGGAAGATCGGCCACCAATGCAGCGGCTCAAACCACCAGGGATCTCTTCGAGAAGGACAGTCTGCTTACCGAACAATTCCACAGTGAACTCTCAGGTGGCAAGTGGAACCACATGATGTCCCAAACCCACATCGGTTATACCTACTGGCAGCAACCCGAACAAAACAACATGCCTGAAGTGCTGGAGATCACCATTCCCGAAAAAGCACTTTTGGGCGTAGCCATCGAACATTCGAAGCATTCCTGGCCCGGAAGTGAGGAAAAGCCCATCCTTCCCCTATTTGATGTTCAGAACAGGCAGGAATATTACATTGAGATCTTCAACCGCGGCAGCACGGCGTTTAACTGCACAGTGACTCCCTCTGTTCCCTGGATCATCCCCTCTTCCACCAGTCTGGATATTAACCTGCAGGAAAGTGTCCTTTTGAAAGTTAACTGGGACCAGGTTCCGGATGGAATTCACAAAGCTACAGTTGAAATAAGCGGACCGGATCAGGTATCCGTTCCTGTTTTTCTGCAGGTGGACAACAGGAAAAGCTGTACCAATCTCACGGAAAGTGAATATTTTATTGAAAACAACGGCATTGTTTCCATGGAAGCGGGTCATTTCCAGCGCAAGGTCGAAGAGGAACCGGTTTTCTGGGAAGAGTTACCCAACCTGGGAAGGACCCTCTCCGCCATGATCACCTTGCCTGTAACAGCCCCTTCCAGCACTCCGGGTGGAGATGCTCCCAGACTGGAGTATAATTTCTGCGTCAGTGATACGGGGAGCTATGAAATCACATCCTACCTCTCTCCTACCCTGAATTATCACAACAACCGTGGTCTCAGCTTTGCGGTTTCACTGGATGAGGAGAAACCAAACCTGGTCCACATGCATGAAAACGAGCAGCCCGGTACCTGGGACCGTTGGGTCAGTGATAACGTCAATAAACAAACCACCACACATCAAATCAGCGAACCCGGTTTACATACCCTCAGTTGGTGGCGGGTTGACGCAGGCGTGGTACTGCAAAAAATTGTGATCCGTAAAAAAGGGACGGGTGATCCCTCTTACCTGGGACCACCCGAAAGCCTTCTGCTTAACCAAGAACCACCTTCACCTGGTTGATGCTTCCTGCTTTACAAAGGGGAACCAGGTTGCCCTCGATCCTCTCTCCATTAAGCAGCAGGTCTTTAACTCCGCAGGAAATATGCTTTGGATTGGAAACCTCTATTCGATAGGTGGCCCCTCTGAATTTCCGTGTAACCTTATATCCATCCCAAACCTCGGGGATGACCGGATGAATCCGAAGGCCATCGAAGTCGGTCCGGATCCCCAGGATAAACTGGGAAATGGCATAAAAATTCCACGATGCGGTTCCCGTAAGCCAGCTGTTTTTGGCCTCACCGGGTTTGAAGGCATCCTTGCCTGCGATCATCTGTGAATAGACATAGGGTTCGGTCTTGTGCAGATCACTGATCTCTTCCAGGTAGGGTGGACAAATCTTTCTGAAGTAGTCCCAGGCAGCATTCCCGTTTCCTGCCAGGGTCTCTGAGATCATGATCCAGGGATTGTTGTGACAGAAAATTCCTGCATTCTCCTTGTAACCTTCAGGATAGGTACTGATCTCACCGTATTCAACATAGTATTTTGAAAAGGGTGGATTATTCAAAACAATGCCATGTTCACAATCCAGACGCTCCTTCACCGAATCAAGGGCCATCCTGGCCCGTCCGTCCTCCAGTCCGATTCCGGCCATGATGCACATGCCCTGGGATTCAATAAAGATCTTGCCCTCCTCATATTCTTCGCTTCCAATCTTTCTCTCCAAAATGATCGTAGGCCCGGATGAACCATCGCCATCCCAGCCATGTTCATCGACTACTTTTTTCATGTCCTGCAATGTGAGCTGCTGCCTCATCTGCTTCGCCATCCTTACCCAGCTTCCGGCACAGCTTCACAAATGCTTCTCCGTAGAGCACAAACATACCTGCGATAAAGACCGATTCTGCCACGCCACCTTCCTTGTTTTCGGTGGTCTGGAAGGACTCATCCGGGGTTGTTGAAAAGCAGTTCAGATTCAGACAGTCGTTCCAGTCAGCCCGTCCAATCAAGGGAAGCTCATGCGGACCCAGGTTATTTACCACGTGATAGAAGGAACGTTTCAGGTGTTCGAACAGGGTGGCTTTGTTGGATTCATCGTTATCAAAGGGTACCATTTCATCCAGGATGGACCAGTCGCCCGTTTCCTTGATATATTCATCAGTGGAGAGAATCAGCCAGAGCGGATCATCGTTGAAATTGCTCCCCACGGCATCATTTCCCTTTTTTGTAAGCGGCTGGTACTGGTGATAGGCGCCACCATCTTCAAACTGGGTGGAGGCAATATCGATGATGCGTTCCCTGGCCCTTTCCGGCACCTGGTGAACAAAGCCGATCAGGTCCTGGTTGGAGTCGCGGAATCCCATTCCTCGTCCGATGCCCGATTCGAAGAAAGAGGCACTGCGGCTGAAATTAAAGGTAACCATGCACTGGTACTGGTTCCAGATATTTACCGTACGGTTGAGTTCCTTTTCGGGATGTTCCAGCTGATACACCGAAAGCAGGTCGTCCCAGAATTTACCAAGTTCTTCAAAGGCCCGATCCACATCTGCGGCGGTCTGAAACTTAGCGATCATCTTCTCCGCAGGGGCCTTGTTGATCACCTGGTTACTCCACAAATTTATCCGCCACGGGAACCTCAACATAACCCAGGACAAAAACAAGCTGCTTCTCCTCTCCCGGATCCAGTTCGATCTGCAGATGATGGGATGCAATGGGGGACCAGCCGTGGGCATGCGAGTTGCGTCGACTGGCACTCCATAACGGCATCGGGGGCATCAAATCCGTTGTACAGGCCCACAAAAGCCTCCCGGTCCGTATCCAGTCCGGTCAACCTTTCGTTCACCGTATAGAAAGCATAGTGATCACGCCGTTCCCTGTATTCGGTTTTGTGGTAGATGGTCGAATCCACAATCTCCACCTGGCCGGTGGAGAAATTTCGCTGGAAATTGGTATTGTCCTCCAGGGCATCCCAGAGACACCACTCCACAAATGAAAAGAGTGAAAAGGAACGTTTCCTGTCACTCTTGTTGGTCAGTTTCACCCGTTGCACCTCGCCGTTATAACCCACTGGGACCATGTACAGAATCTCTGCTTCCAGCTGATCCAGCTCACCGGTGATCCTGGTATAGCCCATGCCATGGCGGCACTCATAGTTGTCCAGTTCGGTCTTCACCGGTTTCCAGCCTGGCGACCAGACTTTCCCGCCTTCATTGATGTAGAAATATTTTCCCCCGTCATCCACAGGCACATTGTTATACCTGTACCGGGTGATCCGCCTGAGCCTTGCATCCTTGTAAAAACTGTATCCGCCTGCTGTATTGGTAATGATGGAGAAAAAATCCTCGCATCCCAGGTAATTGATCCATGGATAGGGGGTTCTCGGATTGGTAATCACATACTCTCTTTTCTGATCGTCAAAATGTCCGAATTTCATTTGATGTGTTGATTTATTGGTTCATTACTTTTACTTCTATCTCCAGGGAATCGGATTTTAATCCCTTCGATTCAGCAGTAAGCCGGATTTCACCTTCTTTCCCGGAACTTCTGATTACAGCCAGGCAAAGCCCGTTAAACGCGCTGCGTTGGGATGCCTTAAAAGGCTCCATACTGGTCTGCAGCCCATTATCAACAGCTTCCATCTTCCCCTCACCTTCCACCTGGAAACTCGACCTCGTTGCAGGCATCGGGAACCACCACTCCTCGATCGTCCATGATCTCGACTGTCACAAAGGAAAGGTCCATGGGATCGGCATGAGAGGACCGGCCTGTCAGCCTGAGCCTGATACCCGCAGGTTTACCTGCTGTTTCCACTGCCGCGGTCAGGGTCTGCCCTCGAAAAATCCCTCTTGCCTCCAGCCTGCCTGGCGCAAACGGAACCCTCCACTTCATATGCATGGCATCTGCTGATTTTGATCTGCTCCCCAGGGATACCCCGTTGAGAAACAGTTCCACCTCGCTGCAGGAGGTATAGGTCCATACATCCACTGTATCGCCATCGGTCCAGTTCCAGTGTGGAAAGAGGTGAAGAACAGGTTTCTCGGTCCACTCACTTTGATACAGGTAGTAAGCATCTTTGGGAAAACCCGCCAGGTCCAGTATCCCGAAATAGCTGCTCCTGGATGGCCACCCGTAAGGCGTTGGTTCACCCAGGTAATCAAAACCGGTCCATACAAACATCCCGGATATAAAATCATTGTTTTTCATCTCCATCAAAGCCCTTTCGTGGGTCGAACCCCAGGGAACATGGCAATTGTCATAGGAAGAGCAGGTGTGATCTGCATTTCCCCCCACAAAATCACGGTCCCAACGCAAAGGCCAGACGCGGACCTGGTCTGAAGGCATGTCATAGGATCCCCTGGTGGCCAGTGCAGAAGTGGTCTCCGATGCAATGAAAGGAATCCCCTTATAGAAAACGGGTACGCTGTCTATATAATCATTCTGGTAGTTGAAGCCAATGATGTCAAGCGCTCCGGATTTTATGATACTGTTGGTGGGTGCAGGCTCATTGCATCCCGAGGTAATCGGTCGGGTGGGATCCAGTGCCCTGACCATTCCTGCCAGCTCAATGGCCAGGGCTTCACCCCTTGGATCCCACTGCTCCAGGATCTCATTTCCGATACTCCACATGATCACACTGGGGTGGTTTCTGTCACGCTTGATGTGATCTGTCAGATCCCTTTCGTGCCAGTCTTCCCAATGAAGGTGATAGTCAAATTCGGTCTTGTTCATCTTCCACATGTCGAATGTTTCATCCATAACCATAAATCCCATCCTGTCGCAAAGACGAAGCAATGCTGGTGCCGGGGGATTGTGGGATGTCCGGATGGCATTGCAGCCCATTTCCTTCAGCAATTCCAGCTGCCGCTCCATGGCCCTGGGGAAAGCAGCAGCTCCAAGGGCCCCCAGGTCGTGATGCATGCAGACTCCCTGGATTTTCAAGGGAATTCCATTGAGGGAAAAACCTTTCTCTGCGTTAAAAGTAAAGGTTCGGATCCCGAATGTGGTTTTCTCCAGGTCCAGGAGCAATCCTCCGCTGCGGATCTCGGTTACCAGCGAGTAAAGAGAGGGATGGTCGGGTGACCACAACTGGGGATTTTTCACCTCCAACTGCTTTTCAATTGTAGTAGCCTTTCCAGCTGCCAGTTCCACTTCCCGGGATACTGAGGCCACGCTTTTTCCGGACTGGTTGTATATCTTATATGTGATATGGGCAGACACAGGCTCATCCATGCTGTTCATGATCCCGGATGTAACTTGTACTGTGGCCTCACTGGCCGATACTTTCGGGGTGATCACAAAGGTTCCCCAGTGGTCCACATGCACGTCGCCCGTCATTACCAGATGCACATCCCTGTAGATTCCTGATCCGGAATACCAACGGGAGTTGGGCTGGAGCGAATTGTCAACCTTCACAGCGATGGTGTTATCTGATCCATCCTGGTGAAGGTAGGGGGTCAGCTCATAGCGAAAGGAGATGTAGCCATTGGGTCTCATACCAAGGGATTGACCGTTGAGCCAGACTTCACTATCCTGATAGACACCATCAAAGTCGATGAAAACCCTTTTCCCTTCCCAGCCATCGGGCAGGTGAAAAACCTTCCGGTACCACCCGGTTCCGCCCGGCAGCGCTCCACCGCCGGGAGTAGATGGATGATCAGCACTGAACACCCCTTCTATGCTCCAGTCATGGGGCAGGTCCAGTTGCCGCCATTCCGAATCATCAAAGTCCGGATCCTGCGCCTCGATTTCCCCGGACAATGAGAACTTCCATGCCTTATTGAAATTGTATGTGGCCCTTACTGCTCGATTCTCATCCGGACCATGCGAACAACCCGCGATCAGCAGTATATAGAACAAAACAGGCAGGATGAATCTTGACTTCATGCCGAAGTATTTTTTGAGGGTATAAATTTAGCAGGCATAAATATACAATATTTAAGGTTTGAGAATTAACTTGCATATGAAATCAAAAACATGACAGCGCACCAGAAATATCTATCCATGGCAATCAGGGAGGCTGCTGAGGGTATGAGGTCCGGAGAGGGCGGTCCATTCGGAGCCATCATCGTCCGGGACGGCCAGATCATTGGCAGGGGACATAATACGGTAATTCACAGCCATGACCCAACAGCACATGCTGAGGTGAATGCCATACGAAATGCCTGCGCTTCCATCGGGCAACACCACCTGACAGGAGCTGTGATCTATACCAACTTCGAACCATGCCCCATGTGTCTCTCAGCCATATACTGGGCCGATATACGGGCTCTCTATTACAGCGCCGGGAAAAGTGATGCTGAAAATGCCGGTTTTATGGATAAACACCTCTACAGGGAGGTCTCCCTCCCCCCGGAGTCCAGGGAGATTCATTCCACACGTATCAGGATGGTAGAGATGGATCAATTGTTGGATGAATGGGACCGGATGGAGGGCAAGATTCTCTACTAATATCAATCCTACTATTGCATTTCAAAGATCATCTGCTAATTTTATATTTTCTTCACCATAAGCAATACCCAATGAACAGACGTGATTTTATAGGCAGGGCCACCGCCGGAGCAGGGGCCATTACCATTCTTCCCGCACATGTGATGGGAGGATCAGGAAGAATAGCACCTTCGGACAGGATAAACCTCGGATACATTGGGGTGGGTAAGCAAAGCCTCGGACTGCTCGAATATATCAACGGATGTCCTGAAACCATTGTACTGGCCTGCTGTGATGTGGACCAGAAAAAACTGGCCAGGTTCAAAACAGAAGCTGAGAAGGCCAATGCTGAAAAACTGGACGGTGGAGTTCAGGAAGTGGATACCTATGAAAACTATCGCGAACTGCTGGAGCAAAAGGATATAGATGCTGTGGTCATTGCCTCGCCAGACCATTGGCACAGCATGATGGTCGTTGATGCCGCCAAAGCCGGAAAAGACATCTATTGTGAAAAGCCCATGTCGCTGACTGTTGCAGAGGGAAGGGCCATGGTTTCAGCCACCAGAAAATATGATCGCGTTTTTCAGACGGGCAACATGCAACGTTCCTGGAGAAATTTCAGACATGCATGTGAGATGGTTTCAAACGGGTATATCGGAGATGTAGAAGTGGTCAATGTAAATGTGGGGGATCCTGTCAAAGCATGTGAGTTACCGGGAGAACCAACACCTGATTATCTGAACTGGGATCTTTGGGTCGGGCCTTCCATGTACAGGAAGTACAGCCCTGTTCTTTCCCCGCCCATTGAAGACAACGGCTGGGCCATGTGGAGAAGTTACAGAGATTTTGGAGGAGGAGGAGTTACAGATTGGGGAGCACATATGTTTGATATTGGACAATGGGCACTGGGTATGGACAAGTCCGGACCCGTGGAGTTCATTCCTCCTGAAGAAAAGGCCGATCTGGGTTTGCAAATGAAATATGCCAACGGGGTGGTCATGAATCATGTATTTTGGGGGGAATCCAATGCCGTACAGTTTTTAGGTACTGAAGGAAAGATTGAGATAAGCAGAGAGTTTTACCGATCTGACATTGAGGGTCTTACAGAAATGAAGTTAAAGAATAGCGACAAAGCACTCTATCACAGCGACAACCACTACCAGGACTGGGTGGATGCCATAAAGAAAAGGACCAGACCGGTTTCGGATGTGGAAACAGGACACAGGACTGCTTCGGTTTGCAATATTGCGAATATCGCATACACCTTGGAGAGACCCCTGAAATGGGCCCCTGCACATGAGCAGTTTATCGATGATGATGATGCCAACAGCATGTTGACCAGACCGTTCAGGGGAAAATGGAACTTTACTGACTTTTAATATATTTTTCATAAATTTCAATTATGAAAGCTGGAGCCCGGTTGCTCACACTAACACTTTTTTTGTTCCTGATTCCTCTCAGCGGGATGGGGCAGGCATGCTATTCTTTAGATGAGATCAGCATCTTTCAAAAGGACCGGTCTTGCTCACCTGTTCAGGTAGTTAGTTGGGAGGTAGGTTATACTGAGGTTAACACCGGAACTGTAATCTCCATCCGTATTGACTGGGATGATGGAGTAATCGAAACCTGGCCTACTATCCAAAACCCTGTCGGAACTTATAAAACCATCGCGACTCATCAATACGTCTCCATTGATGAAAGGTGCAATTACAATCCAGTTGCTAACCTGTTTGTTGACGGTGTCACTTGTACCTCTTCTCCTGTGAGAGTGGGTGTGACCGTCTGGGATGTGGATACTGAAAACGGGGCCTATGTATATGCCAAACCCGATGTATATCCTATTTGTTTAGGAAACGGGGCAACCATGAACTTTGACGACGGCTCAAGGTACAATTGTGTACCCCCCCAGGAGGAAGATAATCCCAATGAAACGACCCGGTGGATCCAGTGGGTATATGGTACCAACCACACTGCAGGTGATTTCATGTCATCGGATGTGAGTGTGAATGGATATTCGGGCCCATGGCCTTATGTATACCCTCCTGTACCTAAAGAACTCCCAGGGCCCAGCTGGGGACCATCAGGCGAGCAGAGTCTGCCCATCACCGTGGCAGATGACAACCTGCTGGATGAGAAATTTCAGGTAGAGCTCCGTTACTGGAATTATTGCAACAAATGGACCGATGGAGAGGATCCGGTCTCCAGCCGGTCCGTCATCCAGATTGTGGATTTTCCTGATCCCACCATCACACCGGTAGATACAATGTGCGAATACAGCAACAGCATCAACCTGACAGCTGCCACAGGAGGAGGAACCTGGAGCGGTAGCGGGATTATCAATGCTTCCACAGGTGAATTTGCTCCTTATGTGGCCGGTGCCGGCACACATGAGATCAAATACCAGGTTACTGATGGCAACATGTGTTCTGCTGAAGACACTGTCAAAATTGTGGTCACCAGCGGGCCTTCCGGTTTTATTACCGCTGTTGATCCATTCTGTTTTAATGACCTCCCTTATGATCTGGAAGCCTCCAGTTCAGACGGCACCTGGTCCGGAGACGGGATTACAGATACTATCACAGGTATGTTTGACCCCGGACTTGCAGGAGTAGGTCTTCATGAAATAGTCTTTGTCACAGATCCTGACCCGACCGGTTGTTTTGGGACCGATACTGCTACCATTGAAGTGAGGGATCTTCCCTTTGCGGAAATCCTCTCCCCCGATTCCTCCTGGTGCGACGATGGATCAAACACTTCTCCCCTGATCATCAGCTTTTCAGGGGATATGAGCAGTACCTTTGAACTGGATTACAAAGAATCCGGTGTTGAGGTATCACTGCTCAACCAGCCTGCTGATACCGTTGCGCTACTGGTATTCAATGAACCCGGAATCAACGAATATGCCCTGTTGAGCGTGAGAGAGATCAATGGTCCCACAACATGTGAAGCCACACTTGCCGATACAATGGTCTTGCAGGTAAATACATTACCTGAAGCAGTTCTTACTGCTGAGTACGATGACCTGTGCAGCCCCGTGCAGGTGCATTATGAAGCCCCACCCGGTTTCTCAAAATATTCATGGAACTTTGGCTCAGGAATTATAGAAAGTTCATCCAGTCAGGCCAATCAGATCTATACATTTGAATATGCCGACCACCTGGAGATTGTAGGCAATGACACGCTTTTCACCAAAGATGATTCCACTTTTCTGGTAACCCTCAAAGTTGAGACCTCTGAGGGATGCGTGGATTCAACCTCCGAAAACATTACCATTTACCCCATGCCTGAGGCGAACTTCCATGTTTTCCCGGACACGGCAAACTATCCGGACTCAACAGTAAACCTCACCAATATGTCCTCCATAGGAAATTGGTCCTATGGCTGGAATTTTGGAGATAGTTCCAGTGAGAATGTGAAAGAGCCGGGAACACACAGTTACAACGACTTTGGCACCTACGATATTGAACTGGACGTATTCAATGATTTCTGCAGGGACAGCACCATAAAGACCGTGACCATCAAACCCCCGGGGGCCATCGCCAGTTTCTTCCCGGATACCATCGGATGTCCACCCTTGCTTGTACATTTCACCAATACCAGCCTGTATGCGGATACTTACATATGGGACTTTGATGACAACCAGTTCTCCGCAGAAGCCAATCCGGCCCACCTGTTCCTGGCCAATAAGGATCATCATGTAACCATGACTGCCATTGGACCGTCCGGAACAGATACAGCATCGCATATTGTCTCAGTATACGACAGACCCCAGGCTGAATTCACAGCCTATCCCACCCAATCTGCCAACCTGAAGCAACTGTTCAAATTCACCAACAATTCACAGAGAGCCATTTATAATCTGTGGGACTTTGGAGACGGAACCACTTCTGCCAAAACAGAACCGACTCATATCTATGAAGATTCAGGTAGCTATACAGTAACACTGATCGTCTGGAGTGAAAATGATTGTCCTGACACCCTTGTTATGGAAAACTTCATCCAGGTGAGAGCCGGTGAAGGAAGCATCGATTTCCCTACTGCCTTTGTTTGGAATGGCTCAGGCCCCTCAGGGGGACACTGGGATGAAAGCACCATCGATAACAGCGTATTCCACCCGGCTGTGGTTAACGTAAAAGAATTCCGAATGGTCATTTATACCCGCTGGGGTGAACAGATATTTGAATCCAACGACGTCTACATAGGCTGGGATGGTTACCTTAAATCAGGGATATTGGCCACTGAAGGAGTTTATTTGTGGAAAGCCTGGGTCACCTATGTGGATGGATACGAAGAAATACTTGCAGGGGACATCACATTCCTTCATTAGTACTTCACCTTGTTTTAATATTAATTCCAATTCGTTATGAAACTTGTAATCCCTCCGAAATACAGGGCAGTCCTGTCCTTGAAAGAAACTGAAAGGGCCATCAAAATGGTCAAGGATTTTTTCGAATCGAACCTGGCGGCAGAATTAAAGCTGAGAAGGGTTACAGCCCCTCTTTTTGTTCAGCGTGGCACGGGGATCAATGATGACCTGAACGGAATCGAGCGTCCGGTTTCTTTTGAAGTGAAAGACATGGATGGAACAGTAGCTGAGATCGTGCACTCCCTTGCCAAATGGAAACGGATGATGCTGGCTGATTATGAAATTGCCAACGGATATGGAATCTACACGGATATGAATGCCCTCCGGCCTGACGAGGAACTGGACAACATTCACTCCATTTATGTTGACCAGTGGGACTGGGAGAAGATCCTCGCTCCTGAAGAGAGGACACTGGACTATCTGAAAGACATAGTGAAGCGGATTTACGCTGTCATCAAGCGTACCGAATTTATTGTCTATGAGAACCATCCGGAGATTGTCCCCTCTTTCCTGAAGAAATCCATTTCATCCATGCAGAGGAGCTCTGTGCGCGTTATCCGGACCTGAATCCCAAGGAGAGGGAACATGAAGATATGCCAGGAGATACGGGGCCGTATTTATCATTGGCATTGGAGCCGAACTTCAGGACGGAAAACCGCATGACGGAAGGGCACCTGATTACGATGACTGGTCTACCGATACTGGAAACGGGTTCAAAGGACTCAACGGAGATATTGTAATCTGGAATCCAATTCTGGAAAGTGCATTCGAACTATCCTCCATGGGGATCCGCGTGGATCAAACCGCCTTGCTCAGGCAGCTCGAAATCCAGGGAAAGAGTCCGAACGAAAGGAGCTGTTGTTCCATAAGCGGCTTCTCAACGGTGAATACCCCGAATCGGTGGGTGGAGGCATAGGCCAGTCAAGGCTTTGCATGTATTTCCTGAGAAAAGCACACATTGGTGAGGTCCAGGCCAGCCTCTGGCCGGGCCAGATGCACGACCATTGCCGTAAATCGGGGATCATCCTTATGTAATCCCCCTATGTGGCTCATCATCCTTCTCCTTGTCAGTGTACTGTTATCGTGGTCTCCACCAGCAGGTACAGGTTTCATCCCTTCCTTGCCCTGCTTTTTGTGGCAGTCTTTTTTGGATTGTTATCCGGCATGCCCCTGGATTCCATCGTACAATCCATCAATGAAGGATTCGGAAAAACCATCGGTGCCATCGGAATTGTCATCATTGCCGGGGTGATTATCGGCACCTTTCTGGAACAATCGGGCGGGGCCTATGCCATGGCCAACCGGGTCCTGAAGCTTACCGGAAAGAAACAGGTACCCCTGACCATGTCCATCATTGGCTACTTTGTATCCATACCCGTATTTGCCGATTCGGGCTTTGTCATCCTGCTACCCCTGACCAAGGCCCTCTCCAAAGAAGCAAAAATATCACTGGCCGGGTCTGCCTCAGCCCTGGCGCTTGGCCTGGCGGTCACCCACAACCTGGTGCCGCCCACACCGGGGCCCATCGCGGCAGCCGGAATTCTGGAGGCCAACCTGGGACTGGTGATCATGCTTGGGGTGATGGCAAGTATTCCCGTACTGATGGCAGGATGGCTCTTTGCCTCAAAAATCGCAGCCCGGGTCTATATCGATCCCAATCCGGACATCACACCGGAAGAGATCCAGGAGACCCTGAAAACAGCTCCTTCCGCTTTCAAATCTTTCATCCCCATCCTGCTTCCCATTGTTCTGATTGTCCTCAAATCTGTTTCAGATTTTCCCACTGCACCTTTTGGTTCAGGCGCCTTGAGTGAGGTGATCGGATTTATTGGTGAACCGGTGATAGCCCTGATGATCGGAATATTGATGGCCTTTACCCTGCCCAGGAAACTCGAAAGGGACATGCTTTCCTCCGCCGGATGGGTAGGCAAAGCACTTCAGAATGCTGCCATTATTATCCTGATCACCGGAGCCGGGGGGGCATTTGGAATGGTGCTGCGCAATTCGGGAATTGCTGATGTGCTCGGTGATTCCCTGGCAGGAATGAAAATCGGGATCTTTCTTCCCTTCCTCATCGCGGCAGCCATCAAGAGTGCCCAGGGTTCCTCCACCGTAGCCCTGATCACCACCGCTTCACTGATTGCCCCCATGATGGGCTCCCTGGGTTTCGAAACCGATATGGCAAGGGCACTGATCGTGCTCGCCATTGGGGCTGGTTCCCTGGTGGTTTCCCACGCCAACGACAGCATGTTCTGGATATTCACCCAGATGACCAACATGAAGGTGAAAACCGGTTTTAAAATTCATACATTGGGTACGCTTGTCCTGGGTGTTTCAGCTGTTCTGATGATCTGGGCCATGAGCCTGGTCCTTCTTTAAGAACCTCCTTTTCCCCCCTGTACCTTTTTCACATAATTCATTACATTCATGAAGGTATCCGACCAGATGCTCTGACGATTCTGGGCCAAATATTTCAGAAGCTCCTCATGTGCTTCTGCCGATACATTGAGATAACCGCCTCCCACGCTGTGAAACATAAAAACAGCCATCGTTCCTTTCTCCACTGCATCTTTCACATACGCGATCAGTTCATCCCCTGTGGGATCAATAACGCCCCAGCTTGGCACATCATATACATCAAGGCCTTTCATGGTTTCAGGAATATCCCCTCCTCCCCTGGCAGCAGGGAATAAGGGGCGGATGGAATCGACAAATGAAACTCCGTTGATGCTTGTGTTGGTACATGTATATGCAAAGGTGCGATCTTCCTTACCATCAATGGCCTTCAGAAGGGTATTGGCGGTTCTCAACTCGGCAAGTAATTGCTCAAAGGTATAGCTGTTCAGGTCATACTCGGGTTTCACCCAATCAAACTTGTCACCAAAACAGGGATGGAAAAGGGTATGGTTCCCCAGTTCATGCCCTGCTGCTGCCAGGGCCCTCCATTCGTCCACCCTGTTTTTAAAAATCTTCCATCCCAGGGAGTAATGGGATGGGAATACCAGGGCCTGACCTGTGATGTCCAGGGCAGGCATTCACTATTAATGGAGGGAGAAGAAGCCATTGTTGGTGCATTGGACAACGACCAACACCGGTTTGGAACAGCCATGGGAGAAATCAAATACGGACACGGGACTATTCTTTTCAGCACCCTTGATCTGCAGGGATCCCTGCAGAAGCATAACAGTGCCAGTCAAATAGGGGAATGCATTATTCTGAATATGGTATCACACCTTTCCAGGCTGAATTAGACAGGCCGCTTGAAATTCAAAAAAACCTTCTAATTTTGTGCTTTCAATTTTTTAATAAAAAAAGTCAAGTCCCATAATGAAAAAAGCAACCCTGCTGATCCTGGTAATCACATTTCCTGTAATGATCGCTCAGCTACAATCCTGCACACAGGCAGAACCTTCCATGGAATGGATCTCCATTTCCGGGAACAAGTTCGTAAACGAATCGGGCGAAACCCTTGTCTTCCAGGGCGTGAACATCAGGGATCCCCACAATCTCGAAGAAGAAGGACACTGGACCAAAGCCCACTTCCAGGAAGCAAAGGATTGGGGTGCCAATATCATCAGGCTTCCTGTCCACCCCTATGCATGGAGAGCGCGTGGCGAAGAAGCTTATCTGGCGTTGCTGGACACGGCTGTGGTTTGGGCCAATGAACTGGAAATCTACCTGATCCTGGACTGGCACTCCATCGGCAACCTGAAAGAGGAGAAATACCAGCATGACATGTATATCACCACCATGGAGGAGACAAAATCATTCTGGAATACAGTCTCGTCAAGGTATGCAAACGAGCCGGCCGTGGCCATGTACGAACTGTACAATGAGCCAACCGTTTCTGGAGAACGATTTGGAGATTGTTCCTGGGAGGAGTGGAAAGCCATCAATGAAGAATTGATTGAATTGGTCCGGACAAACCACCCCGAATCTGTGATTCTTGTAGCCGGTTTCAACTGGGCATACGACCTGACTCCCATCAAAGATAACCCCATTGAAGCCGAAGGGATTGCATATGTGAGTCATCCCTATCCAGAGAAACGAGAAGCACCCTGGGAACCCCAATGGGAAAAGGATTGGGGATATGTGGCAAAGAAATACCCGGTCATTCTCACGGAAATAGGCTTTGCCCTTCCCGAGGAAGAAGGTGTGCACGTACCGGTACATGGTGATGAGGTATATGGAAAAGCCCTGGATGTTTTCACAGCCGAACGGGGAATCTCATGGGTGGTCTGGTGTTTCGATCCTGACTGGTCTCCTTATATGTTCACCGACTGGGATTACACCCCCACACGCCAGGGTGCCTTCTTCAAAAAAGTGATGACCGAAAGGTAATCCCTACAGCTGTGATCTGAGGGCCTCCAAACCCTCCAGGTTGCCCTCCAGAACCACCTGGATGTCCTGACCTTCGGTATGGCCAAGAATCCCAATGGGTCCGTCATATCCAGAGGAAACGATCGCTCTCAGCATCTCCAGTTCCCGGTCGCCCTGACCCAGGGTAATGATCTTGGGACCCTCAACCTTCATCCCGTTGATGTTGATGGTCGACAGGTAGGGAAGCATCAGCTCCAGCAATGCACCGAAGCGGTCCAGCTGCTCGTGTCCGTGGTGAAAGTTATAGACGATCCTGACTTTCTCAGAACCGATGGCCTCAATAATCTTCACCAGGTTCTCTGGCTCCCCGAACCAGCCCCCATGGTTATAAAGGGCCATGGTACAACCCATCTCTTCGATCCTGTCAAGTACCACCTTCAGGATTTGAACTGCACTGTCCAGCTGCTCAGAATCCGGTAAACCCTCAAATGCTTCGACGGGAAAACTGACCCATATCTCAGTCTTTGTCCCGGTCTCGCGAGGATATCCAGGATCTGGCGGTTGGCTTCATTGAAGATCTCCTCACCATGGGGATCGAGCCATAGCCAGACCGCACTCAGGTCGATCCTGTGCTCCTTCAGTACCCCGATCTCCTCTTCAAAATGGGGAATGTGTTCATCCCTGTAGTCGTAAGCAAACCTGGAAATTCCAAGTTCATTCAACATCACTGCCCTTTGCTCCGGGGTCCTTGCGCTGGCATCAAAGGGGACAATGCACCAGGCCACCAGGTTTTCTTTGGCAAACAGATCATCGCTACCTGTTTTTCCATTGGAGCTGCAAGCTGTCATATATACCATGACCAGGAGGACTATAAAAATTTGAAAGTGTTTCATCATGCGTCTTTTTAGTCATCAGCAAAATAACGGCCCAGCTCTTTCACAATGGTTTTCCTTACCAAAAGGGGATCGATGATCCCATCATGGGCATAAACCACCTCTCCCCCGGGTTTCACAATCAGGGTGTAGGGCAAATTCCCCTGCCATTTGGGATCAATGATTTCAACAAAACTGTCTCTGTCTTCCGAAATACTGATATAATTGGTAAAGGCAGCCTCCTTCTCTTCAAGAAAGGCCATCACCTTGTCTTTTTTGGCGGGCTGATCCATGGAGGACGGAGATTACCTCAAAGTCCCTGTTCCCATACATTCTTTGCATATCCACAAACTCAGGAAACTCAATGATGCAGGGTCCGCACCAGGTGGCCCATACATTGATGAGCACGAGTTTTTCCCCTTTGTTCTCCACAAGCGCTTTCATTCCTGCCTCATCGACCTCTCCCAACTTCACAGGCCTGGCAGCCCAATCTCCATCCAGTTTCTTTCTCCACTCCAACTTGGATTTCCATTTCATGGAGCAGCCGAAGGCTTTCGTGGTTTCAACCGGCACCGGTTTCCCGGAAAGAATGGCATCGATGGCATTCTTTGCATCCAGCTGAGTGGGTGTCTGGTAGGGATCCTCCTTGTCATCAATACGGCCGGTATAGCGAAGTTTTCTTTCAGCGTCAAATATGAATACGTGGGGGGTTGCCTTTGCTCCATAGGCCAGGGCCACTTCCTGGGTATCCCCGTCATAGAGGTAGGGGTAGTTGTAGGACTTGTCGGCAGCCCGGATTTTCATTTCCTCGTAGGTATCACCCATGTCGGAATACCCCAGTTCCTCCAGGCAAACCGCTTCCGGATGGTTGGAAGAGATGGCCACAATCTGCATCTGTTCGGGGGTATAGGCATCAACAAGCTCCATGACCCGCCCTTCATAGGCCTGGGCAGTAGGGCAATGATTGGCCGTAAAAAGAATGGTGAGGACCTCTGCCCCTGCATAATTCTCCAGGGTATGGAATTCACCGTCAATACCCAGCAATCGAAACCCGGGTGCTTCCGCTCCGATGGGGAGAATCTCAGGCTCATCGGCCCACAGCATGGATCCAAAGCCCAGGATACTTAATAACAATATAGCTCTCTTCATCATTATTCTATGTTCTGATTAATAATCCGCTTTACTCTACCGTTTTGTCCATGGGCATTCCCAGCTTCTCATATAAACTTTTTCTGCCGGCCTTATCTTTGGCCAGCACAGCCTGGGCATGCCCGGCCACTTCAACTGCCAGTTCCCTGGGAACCACAACAACCCCATCACCGTCAGCCACCACCACATCCCCGGGACACACCAGGACGCCTCCGATGGTGATGGGTCGGTTTACCGATTCAAGTTCATTCCGGCCCGGCCTGATTCCCCTGCCCTTTTCCCGCAGGTAGAGGGGGAACTCCTCCAGGGCCACCTCGTCCGTATCCCTGGAAGATGCATCCGTGACTACACCCACCGCTCCATGGTCTTTCCAGATCAGTACATTGTTGGACCCGATGGAACCTATATCTTTCTCCTCCACATCATCAATAACAATAATCACTCCTTTGTGGATCAGGGGAACAAAAGCCTCTGATGAATAGGTGTTATAGAAATGACCCTCCCATTCACTGAAGTCTGCTCCAGGCTCAGGCCGGTCACTCTTCCGCGTTGGCACATACCTGGCCGTAAGGGCAATCCCACGGATCAGGTGCGATAGTGACTGGTAATTTACCCAGGATGGGTGGATGGCAGGATCCACCAGGCCCTGGTCAGGAAACCCGGCCATGTCCATACCATCGGACACATCGGCTACCCGCAATCCATCGTAGAGTTTCAGTATCTCCAGGTCCTCTGCTTCTGAGTACCAGGTAGATTCAATAAAATTAATACCATGCTCCATTTCGGAGACCTGGGCCGTTTGTGCAAGTCCATGGACACAAATTGCTGCCACCAGGGCAGTCCATACAATTTTCTTCATATCTAAAAGTTTAATATACCACTAATTCTATTGAATAACTCCACTCAGTACTCAGTACTGGGCACTGATTACTGTTTATCTGACTACTTCCGGATCGGTAAAGCCATCTGCTCCATCTCGAACCATGGTAGAAAAGGAATAGAAAACAGCACCCGTCTCTCCAGCCTGGAACCAATGTTTGGATCCCGGCTCCAGCACAAGGGTATCTCCGGGCTTCAGAATCACTTCCCTGCGCATGGTATAGAGATGTTCCTTTCCCTCAACCAGGAATCCGCTTGAGAGACTCCCTTCACCGGGAAGATAAAATCGAACCTCACCCCAGAATGCACGAATGATCTCCTGTTTCCCAGGATTGTCTCCAAAAGGTGGATGCCAGTGTTCCGGTTCAGTCTGGTGCGGGGTCATGATCAGAATCCTGCCAGCCATCCTGTCGGTCTCAAACATGGTCATGATCTGCAATCCCTCCACAGCAATGCGGCCCAATCCAAAATCGACTACTTGAATTTTTTCAAGCTCCCCATCCCCCAGCGGGATGCCTGCCATTCCTAAAAGAACAGCCGCTTTTTCCCTGGCCTTCAACACCTCTGCCTCGCCCATTTACCTTTTACCATTTACGATTTACGATTTACCATTTACCATTTACCTTTTACCATTTACCATTTACCATTTACCATTACCTACATCTCCCAACCTTCCCTGTACTCCCTTGTGAGATACTGGTTGGCTTCCTCCAAATTGGTAATTTTCACCTTCTGGGAATTATAAACCACTTTCTGTCCGGCCCTCAGCGCCACAGCACCCAGTAATATGGTTTCTGTCACCGGCCTGGCTTTGAGGAATGTTCCGGGTGACTCCTTCCCTTCCTTGAAAGCATCAATCCAGGCACGCTCATTGCGGGTTGTCTTTTCTTCCGGCGGTTCGGCTGCACCCGTGTATTCTATCATCCGTTTTTCGGGAAGTAATATGGGACTTCCACCGTGAAAAGAGGCCAGGATTTTACCCTTATCTCCCACGAACATCATTCCTTCCCTGGGGAGCTCCTTATTATCCATGTCTAGTTCCACAGGTGTGCGGGGCTTCATACCCCCGTCATACCAGATCAGTTTAAAGGCGGGAAGGATTTCCTGCTTGGGAAAATCAAACTCTACAATGCACGATTTCGGGAAGGCTACATTGTTATATTCACCCTTGCTCACATGATCTTCTACAATGCAGGTGGTGGTTCCATACGCCCTGGCGCTCAATGGAGCGGTATTGATCCCAAACTTCATGAACATGGGCCAGAGACTGTAATGTCCCATATCGGCAATACTGCCTCCGCCAAAATCGTACCATCCACGGAACACTGCATTGGTATAGTTGGGGTGGTAGGCACGGTCAGGAACGGGTCCCAGCCAGAGCGACCAGTCCAATCCATCCGGAACTTCCGGGGTGTCTTTGGGATTGGCAGTCCACTGTGGCCACACCGGACGGTTGGACCAGTTGTGGATCTCTTTTAACTCTCCAATGGCACCCTGGGTGATCCAATCCAGCGCAACCTGAAGTCCCGACCTGTCGCTCCATGCCAGCAGGTGGGTGCTCATCCCGGTTTCCCTCGCAGTGTCAATGGTCTTCAGGGCTTCATGCATCCTGTTGGCAATGGGCTTATGGATTACAATGTGCTTGCCCTTCTTCATGGAAGCGATGGAAACAGCCGCATGAAGATGATCGGGTGTCATGATCTTTACTGCATCGATGCCACTCTCCTTCTCCAGCAACTCCCTGTAGTCATTGTAAGAAGCACAGCCCTTGTATTTGTCCTTCTTCCTGTTCTTTGCATAATATTTTTCTACCAACTCCTGGCCCAGATCCCTGCCCCCTGGAATGCCTTTGATCCCGGATCCCCAATCCGGTTCGTCCAGAACTTGGCGAACTGTATTCCTGATGCCGTTTAGAGACCAGTCCACATAGTTGGTACTGTACTTATTGGGATCGCAAACCGAGGTGATAACCACATCATCATGCTGGATCAGACTTGCCATTTCCCTGATCCCCTGTGTACCACATCCAATGTAAGCAATGTTCAGTTTATCGCTGGGGGCCACATGCCGGCTGCCTCCCAATACATGACTGGGTACAATGGTGAAAGCTGCAGCTGCAGCTGTTGTTCCCACAAATTCTCTGCGGGTAATTTTGTTTTTCGGTTTCATAGTTCAGTTGGTTTAGTCCTTAAATTTAAACAAATCCCTGATCCGGCCATCAATCTTCATCTATCAAATAGGTTCTCTATTTTCATTTTTGTTTTCTGGATATATGAGAATATGTATATTCGCTCCACGACCCAGACGATCTGATGAAGTATTATTTTTTCACCTTTTCTGTATTTGCGCTATTGGGACTCATCACCAGTGGATGCAAGACCCATCCATCAAAAGTATTTCCGGGCGAGGCATGGGCGCTCAGTTCCCCGGAGAAAGAGGGTATGGATCCTGTGCTTTTTCAAGATGCCCTGACTTACCTGGAATCTCAATCTCTCCACAATGGAAACAGGGAGCTTTTGATCATTAGAAACGGCCGAATGATTTACGGAGGGCCCCAAATTGACAGCATCCACAACATCTGGTCATGCTCAAAGACATTCACCAGCACCGTTCTTGGCTTGCTGGTAGATGATGGTAAAATCTCCCTGGAGGACCGGGTTGCCCTGTACGAACCCTTGCTCATGGAGCTTTATCCCGATGTCAATTTCAGGCACTTCACCACCATGACATCAGGCTACAGCGCCAGGGGCGACAGCCGCTGGGCTGATGCGGATTATGCCGACTGGTCGTGGACGGTCTATGAACCTGAGGAGCCTCTCTTTCTTCCGGGAACTGCATATGCCTACTGGGATGAGGCCCAGATGATGTTCGGGCGAACACTGACACAGGTCCTGCAGGAACCCATGGTTGATTTCCTCAAAAGGCGGATCACTGATCCAATCGGGATGGGTGACTGGGCATGGTATCCCGAAAAAGATTTGAACGGAATACCCATCAACAACGGCTGCACCAATGTATTTGTAAATGCAAAGCAGCTGGCCAGGTGGGGGTGGTTGTTTTTACATAACGGTACATGGAATGGGGAGCAGCTTATCAGCCAGAATTGGGTACAAATGGCCACAACTGTTCAGGTTCCCTCTACTCTTCCTGTGGCTGATACCGACCGGAAGAGTACTGTGGGGCCTGGATGCTATGGATTCAACTGGTGGGTGAACGGAAAAAAAGCAGACGGATCCATGAAACTTCCGGGAGCTCCGGAAGGATGCTATTTTGCATCTGGTTTAAACAACAACAAATGCATCGTGATCCCGCAGTGGAATATGGTTATTGTCCGCATGGGTGAGGATGGTCATCCGGCGGAAGCTGATCAAGTATACGGAACCTTTCTTCACTTGATTGGCCAATCACTGAGCATCAACTTCATTAAAACCAAATAGAGATTATATGAGAATTCCAAAACTTTTCCTCTTCATTGTTGCACTGTCAATGAATTTGTCCATTCAGGCAGTCGATCGGAAATCCGCTGAAAAATGGCAGGTAATCGATCTTCAGTTTACATCCAAAAAAACTCCCGCCGAGCCGTTCCAGGTGAAATTCGGAGCAGTGATCAGACACGAGAATGGTCAAGCCATGGACATACCGGGTTTCTACAACGATAAGCAAACCTGGGTGATCCGGTTTTGCCCTCCCGAAGAAGGCACCTGGAGTTTTACTACCTATGCCTCCCTCAGTGAACTTTCAGGACAGAGCGGGACCATCACGGTCCTGCCCAAAACCAAAAAAGATGAACATGGCCCGATCGTCATTTGGGATAAAGACAAAACCAAACTGGTTTACCAGGATGGCACCCCTTACTTCCTGATGGCTTTTGAACTGGACTGGCTCTTCGCTCTGGACGCCGAAAATCCGGATGACATTCCAAGGACCAGGGAAATCGTCTCACATCTCTCCGCGAACAGCTTCAACCATGTGGTGATGAATGTTTATGCCTACGATGCCATGTGGGGGGACCGTGAAAGCATTGCCCCGGAACATAACTTTGCCGAACCCGATGTATTTCCATTTGGCGGGAACAACCGCTCTCCGGACCATTCCAATTTGAACATCGATTTTTTCAAGCACCTGGACAGGGTCATCGCCCACCTGGATCAGGAAGAGATCGTTGCACACCTGATGATCTATGTCTGGAACGAAAAGTGAACTGGCCTGAGCCGGGATCGAAGGAAGACAACATGTACTTCGACTATGTGGTAAAGCGATACCAGGCCTATCCCAACCTGGTGTGGGATATTTCAAAGGAAGCCCTCGCCTATGGCCGGGACGACCTGGGTTATATTACTGAAAGGATCGACCGCCTGAGGAAACTTGATGGCCATGGCAGATTGGTGACAGTTCATGATTATGGCTATTGCGCAAAGCACCCCGACAAAGTGGATATCATCTCCATCCAGGACTGGAAGGCAAACATTTATGATGCAACCAGCCGAGTTGTAAAGAGGCATCCGGACAAGCCCGTATTCAACATCGAGCACGGGGGCTACAGAAAAAACCATGCATTCCATTTTTAACGGGGCCTATACCGATGCCCTGGTTTTACCTGAAACGCAACTATCATATTGTCTTTGCCGGGGCCTATTCGACTTACTATTGGCAAAACAGCTCATGGTATGATGTGGTCTATAATCCTAGGGACCTCCCGAAAGAAAATCAGCCCCATTTTTTCTACTATAAAAACATAGCCACTTATCAGGGGACTACGATTTTAATACACTCTCGCCTTTTTCATACATCCGCTCATCCCTTTTGCCTTACAGACCACAAGACCAGGTACCTCTTTTACCTGATCGATGGAATGATCTCCGTCACGGGATCAGTAGAGATATGGAGGGGAAGACCGCCCGGATCAAATGGTTCGATCCCATCAAGGGAAGCTATTTTGAACCCGCTTCAAATCCGGTAAAACTGGGTGCCTGGCTGGGGCTGCAGAAACCAGAAGAGATAGAGAGCTCCTTTTGTATTGCCATACTGGAGATAAGCGAGTGAAATCAAATTTTATCTGTGGAATATTATTGCTAAATTGGATGGCGAAATTTCTGCAAATCACATAATAACCAACTTAAAGATTTCTGATATGAGTAAAGAGAAAAAAGGTGGGGTCTCACGAAGAGCATTTCTGGGAACCACTGCAGCTGCTACAGCTGGAATAACCATTCTTCCAAGCCATGTGGTAAGCGGCCTGGGACACATTGCCCCCAGTGATAAACTGAATATTGCCGGAGTCGGTGTTGGCGGCATGGGCCGTTCAAACCTGAGAAACATCAAGGATCAGAATATTGTGGCACTCTGCGACGTAGACTGGAAATATGCCCAGAAAACTTTTGATGATTACCCAAAAGCGAAAAAATACTGGGACTGGAGAAAGATGTATGATGAGATGGAGAAAGATATCGATGCAGTGGTGGTTGCCACTGCTGACCATACGCACGCCCTTGTGGCTTCTCACGGGATGACCATGGGCATGCATATGTATGTACAAAAGCCTCTTACCCATTCTGTTTATGAATCCAGGCTGCTCACCAGGCTGGCAGAAAAGCACCAGCTGGCTACCTCCATGGGGAACCAGGGATCGTCCGGTGAGGGAGTGAACCTGACCACCGAGTGGATCATGAACGGGGAGATCGGAGAAGTAAGAAGTGGAAGCATTTACCGACCGTCCCATCTGGCCCTAGGGTCTCGAACGTACCTTCTGAAAAGATGC
>CAVTME010000017.1:0-70095 GCA_963735755.1 uncultured Bacteroidota bacterium
AATTTCCAGGGAAAGGGAAAGCTCCTGAATGAGAGAGACAGGGAATTTTCCAGTATCTGACCTGATGGGGGAGTTGGTGTAAGCTTATTGAACAAGAAAAGATCAAGACCGATATCAAGGGATATGTTTTCCAGGATAGCTGGGATAATAACTTCCTGAAGTGTATCTGTATCCCATTTAATGCCCCCTGTATAGTTATTTCCATCTTTGAAATCCTTGAAAACCCGGTAGGACACCAGGGCCCATTTCCCATTATTATTGCTAACGATTCTTTTTATCTGAGAATCATTTTCCGAAGCATTCAGAATTTGAGCTTCATTAATCTTACTGACTATATCTGTACGCAAATACTCGGCGAATTCTAAATCCACCAGGTAGCGCGAGGGCTTGCTTTTTATAGAATCATATTCCTGGCGGAGAAGGGTATTGTTATCGCTTAATAATTCTGATTCCAGAACAGATTCAATTTCCGAACAAAAGAACCCATAACTTGAAGCGCTTAATTTCCAATAGCCATTCTTCAGTTTTTCATATGTGTCGATGAAATCCGGTAATAGATTACCATCCTGTGACAATCGCTTGTTAATCTCATGGAGCTGCAAGAGCCCGATAATTCCGAAAGGATGTCCTGCATTATTTATAAGCAGGGAGTGTTTGGTATGAAGCATCTGATAGTATCTAACGGCTGCCGAATACTTCTTTTGAGATATGCTGGTCCTTGCCATGCCTTCAAGGGCAAAAGCCTGGTCTCTTTCTGACTCTGCTATTTCATAGCACCTGCTGTATGCTTCTGTAGCCTTTGAATAATCGCGCTCCTGAAATTCATACAACTCGGCTTGTCTGAATTCGTTTGCAAATGCTGAATTTGAGTTGTTGCCAAGCGGGAATTCATCATTCACGACAATTCCTGTCTGGGGGTATGCAATGCTTAAATCTTCATCGAGTAAGAATATTTCCACACCAGCTTTCAGGGCTGCATTGGATTCTGAATAAACTTGCTGAAGGTGTTCGACGCTGAGGATATTCGCTTCAAGATCCTGTAATTTTTGCTCCAATTGATTTAAAGCTGATTCGCTTGTGATCCATAAATTGGATTCAAGTATGTTTTTCGTAGAATTGTGTCTCTTCGATAAAGTATCAAATCCGAGATAAGCAACAATGGTCAAAGGGAGAACCAGAGCAATGAAGAAGATCAGGAGTGTTTTCCTCTTCAGAAGTATCTTTATAGAGCTCAGTTTCATCAATCTCAGGTTATTAGATTGAAGTTGCTGACATAAGATAAGGAAAAACAGCTCACATATCAATAACTGGATGATTTGCATGAATCAGATACTGTCAGGATTGTTCGGCACCTGCTGGTGCCTCACGGACCTGAATATTCCGCAGCCCAAAACAAACCTCAATCCCGCCTTTGGCGGAATCCGGTTTTTTTCATTCCCATTCACTCATGCAGGCATGGCTCATTGTCATAAAAAAACCCCGGTGCCTTCGGCATCGAGGTTTGATCTTGTAGCTCCAACAGGACTCGAACCTGTATCTACGGTTTAGGAAACCGCTATTCTATCCCTTGAACTATGGAGCCAGATTTTTGCGGGGACAAATTTAGTTTAATTCTGAGTTACTGCCAAATATAGGCTCCAATTAAAGTTCTGGCTGTTATTGAAGCAGGTTTTTTTAGGGTGCTTCTGAGAATCTTAATAAATTTAGTCTGGAATCTCCAAATCTAAAAAATCATGAGCTATTACTTCATGGCCACCATCCATATCAGGGATGAAGCATTATATCGAAAATATCTTGACGGGACAGATGAGGTGTTTTCCAGGTACAAGGGAACCTACCTGGCGGTGGATGAGCATCCCAAACTTGTTGAGGGCAAGTGGGAAGAGGGAAGGGCTGTTCTGATCAGCTTTGATTCTAAAGAAGATTTTGATGCATGGTACCATTCGGAAGCGTACCAGGAGATTTTGCAATACAGGCTCAAGGCGTCCACCAGTAATGCCATCCTTATCAAGGGTTATGAATCAATCAAATAAAGAACCGTTTTTATGAAATGTCAGAAACATCTGTTCAATATCCCTGAGGGGATCCATTACCTGAACTGTGCCTATATGTCGCCCCTGCTCAAATCGGTGGAGGAGAAAGGCATTGAAGGGATGCTGAAAAAGCGGAATCCCACCTCCATCAAGCCTGTGGATTTTTTCACCGGGGTGGTGGGAGTACGGGAAAAGTTTGGCCAAATGGTACATTGCGCCCCCCTGCAGGTTGCCGTGATGCCTTCTGTTTCCTATGGCATGAACAGCGTCATCAGGAACATTCCTTACCATAGCGGGCAACATGCCCTGACCATTTCAGAAGAGTTTCCCAGTTGCTACTATACAGCCAAAAGATGGTGCGATGAAAATGGGGCTGAACTGAGGGTGGTGATCAGGAATGAGGATATACCGGAGAAGGCCAGGGACTGGAATGACAGGATACTGGAGGCCATCGGGCCCGATACAGCATTCGTGGTGATGGCTTCTGTACACTGGATGAACGGTACAAAATTCGACCTGGAACAGATCGGGAACAGATGCAGGGAAGTGGGGGCCAGGTTGATCGTGGATGGGTCCCAGTCGGTAGGTGCTTTACCCATGGATGTGAAGATATTCAATATCGATGCATTGATTTGCGCAGCATACAAGTGGTTGATGGGTCCCTATTCAACAGCTCTGGCATACATCCATGAAGATTTCAATGACGGAGTCCCGCTGGAGGAGTCGTGGATGACCCGGCCCGATTCGGAACGTTTCGACAGGCTCACCAACTATGTGGAAGGATACAAACCCGGGGCAGTGCGGTATGATGTGGGACAGAGCAGCAACTTTATCCTGGTACCCATGTTGGACGAGGCGCTCAGGCAGTTGCTTGAGTGGGGCGCAGGTGATATTCAGGAGTATGCCCGGGTATTGTCTGAGCCGCTCATCCGGTTTTTCCGCGATAGGGGATCAAAGGTGGAGGATGATGCACACAGGGCTCATCACCTGATGGGCCTTCCGCTTCCTCCGGGCACCAACGGAGAGGAGCTGGTTAGTGAGCTTCAGTCGAGGAGTGTCTTTGTTTCCCTGAGGGGAAGCAAACATCCGGATCAGTGTCAATGTGTTTAACACAGAAGAGGATATCCTGGAACTGATCGATTCTCTATAAGCCTTATGCTTTTTTACCCTTTATGGCTTCCAGGATTCTTTCCGCTGTGATGGGCATCTGGTATACCCGTGCGCCACAGGCATCGAATATGGCATTGGCCAGTGCGCCGCCCATACAGATGATGGCCGGTTCTCCACCACCCTGGGGCGGCTGATCCATCCGGTCCAGGATCACGGTGTCGATCTTTTCAGGAATCCACGAGAAAAGGGGAAGCTGATAGGTGTCAAAATTGGAGGTGATCACATCCCCGCCTTTGAACTCCACATCTTCCGAAAGGGCATATCCCATGCCCATGGTTACACAGCCTTCGGCCTGTATTATGCTTCCCTGGGGGTTCACACACATCCCCATATCCTGAGAGCATACTGCTCTTATTGGCTGGACTTTACCCGTTTTATCATCAACTTTTACTTCAATCATCACAGCCACCCAGGTGCCCGCATCGGTTCCACAAGCCATTCCGATCCCCCGGCCACTTGGCCCGGCGGCAGGAGTATACTCAAATTTTTCTGTGAGAGCCTCAATCACCGCGATCATTTTTTCATCTGCCAGGTTGTCAAGCCTGAATCGGACCGGATCCACACCGGCCCGGGCTGCCAGAATGTCAACCTGGGATTCCCTTGCAAAGGTGTTGGTATTGTTTGCCGGTGCACGCCATGCGCCTGTAGGAAAGGGGTGAACCTGTGTACCTCGCTCTTCACTATATCCTGTACGAAAGGCGTGGGGAACATCGTAAATGGTATCTGATCCCCTGTTCCCGGCAAAATACTGCTTATAATCCCAGAGGGCGATCCTGCCTTCACCGGTGATCCCCGACTTGATCTTTACCACTGCGGCTGGCCTGAAATAATCCATGAAGAACTCCTCTTCGCGGGTGTACAGGAGCAAAACCGGTTTCTGTGCAAGTTTGGCTACCCTTGCCGCCTCAATGGCCTGGGGGTGGTAGATTTTTCCGCCAAATCCTCCTCCCACAAATGGTGAGATCACCCTTACCTTTTCAAGATCCATCTCCAGGGTTCTGGCTATTTCACCCTGGGCTCCAAAAGGAGATTGGGCCGATGCCCATACGGTCACCTGGTCTCCCTCCCATTTGGCAACGGCTGCATGTGGTTCAATGGGTGAATGGGCCACATATCCATCGTGGAATTCACTTTCGATGATCTCATCCGAGAGTGTTTCCCCCTCTTCAGGAGTACCCGAGCTGGAAACTTCGCTGCTTCTGGATGGTGAATCCAGGAGGTATTGGAATACCGAATGATGGTCCACATCCAGATCATCCACTGTAAATTCGGCCTTGATGGTGGCTAGTGCCATTTCCGCTTTTTCACGGATTTCATGAAGCACCGCAACCAAATCTCCGTCCCTTACGACCTCAATTCCCTCCATTTTTTGAGCCTCAGAATAGTCCACCGAGACCAGCTTCGAAAGATGGGATGGAGGGCGGAGGATTTTTGCATAGACCATGCCGGGTAATTTCATGTCCCCGGTATATATGGCTTTACCGGTCACTTTCTGGAAACCATCTGAGTGCAGGAGTGATTGTCCCACATAATTAAACTGGGTGTGGTCTTTCACATCCGGTTTTTCATCCAAAAATCGCTCAATCCGTTCTCCACGGGCCAGTTCCCCATAACTCACTTGTTTTTTAGGGTTGGATGAAGCGCAGATCATGCCCTTGTTTACCTTCAGGTCTTTCACTGGAATTCCCAGGTATTCGGAACCAAGCTGAAGCAGCACAGCCCTGGCCTCAGCCCCTGCAGCACGCATATAGTGGCTGAACTCCCGGGTGGTCAGGGATCCCCATGTACCTGCGTCGTAGGGACAGAGCAAGGTATCTCCCATGACCATTTTCACCGATTCGATGGTCACATCCAGTTCATCGGCGATCTGTTGGGGCAAAGATGTAATCGGCCCCTGTCCCATTTCGATCTTCCCGGTAAAACAGTGGACCGTTCCGTCCTGGTCGATCCTCAGAAAAGCGTTATAGTCTTCAGGTAGTTCACGGCGCTGGACCATGGGCATGGCAGTCAGCTCTTTCGGGTTCCCTGTTCCAAAGTAAACCACGACGCCACCACCCAGAAGCGTTAGAAAATCTCTTCGTTTAAGATCCAGCCTGTCTTTTGTGGTGGCCAGCCCCTGCTTTTTTCTTGTTTTTTTCATGACGGGGTTCCTACTTTCATCTCTTTTCCTGCCGCCTGTATGGCTTCAATAATTCTGATATGGGCACCGCACCTGCACAGGTTCTCCTCCATGGCCTCGATGACCTCTTTCCGGCTTGGTTCGGGATTGTTGATCAGCAGGCCGTAGGCGTTCATGATCATTCCCGGTGTGCAAAATCCGCACTGCAGGGCATCTTTCTCCATAAAGGCATTTTGTAGTGGATGAAGCTGACCATTGGAGGACAATCCTTCGATGGTTAGAATCTGGCTGTTTGCAGCACCTGCAACCGGTAGCATGCACGACCGGACCGCTTCATTGTTTATGATTACGGTACATGCTCCGCAATAGCCTTCCCCGCATCCGTATTTGGTTCCGGTGAGACCAAATTGGTCCCTCAACACCCAGAGCAGGGTGAGGGTTGGATCAAGGGTAATTTCGGTTTTTTTACCATTCAGGGTAAACCGGATCAGTTCTTCCTTCATTGTTTATTGGGCTTTATAATAGTCATCTTTGTTATCTATATCCATCAGAATTCCGGGTTCATTCACGTCTACTTCAAGCACATCGTTCGGGAAATGATGCATCAGGGAGCGTAAACCGGACTCAAAATCGAGCTTTTCGATCTCCCGTTTGTATTTGAAATCCACCAGTAAGGGATGACCGCGTCGGTGATTGTATACCGGAATGACAATCCCGTGAAGGGAGTTATTATATGCATCGATTACCGTATTGGTTACCAGGGGTGGAATTCCGGGTTGGTCCCCCAGGAATATAAGTGCGGTACCTGTATCCTCGGGGAGGGCGTTGAATCCGCACAAGACCGATGAGAGCATCCCCGATTCATGGTTCTCATTATAACAAACATCAACGGGCAATACATCGACCACCTCCCGGATATTTTCATGATTGGCACCCACAACAACCAGGACACTTTCAACATTTGAATTCAGTACATGATCAATAACCGTTTCGATGATGGTACTTTCCCCGAAAGGAAGAAGCATTTTCTGGGTTCCCATGCGCCTGTGATGATCCGGCTGCCAGTATGATTGCCCGGTTATGCAACATGTTCAGAAAGGTTTTGACTTCTGACCTTCACCAGCTCTGCAGCGATGCTTATGGCGATCTCCTGGACCGATTTTGATCCGATGGGAATGCCTATGGGTGTATGGATCCTGGACCACTGCTCGACCGTAGCCCAGGCATTTTCGATAAACTGAGTCTTCATGATGGCCACCTTGTGTTTACTGCCTATCATCCCGATATAAGCTGCAGGTGAACCGATACATGGTTTCAGAGCCTCGCCATCATGATCATGTCCCCTGGTTACAATAACGATGTAGGTATCCGGTCCGGTCTTCAACTGCTGCATGGAAAAACCGATGTTGTCCACGATAAATTGATCGGCATCTGGTATATTTCCCCTGTTGGCAAATTCAACCCGGTCGTCGATGACAGTAATTTCAAAATCCAGCAAAGCACCCAGATGAGCCACCGCCTTACCCACATGTCCGGCTCCGGCAATAACCAGGTGAGGCATTGGTTTTAATGGTTCGAGGAAAACGCTCCACTTTCGCTCTTCTGCTTCGGATGAAACAAGGATCTCTACAAAACCAGGTCCGGGATTACCAGAGAGGTATTCAGAAATGGAGCTCCAGATTTCCAGGTCCAGCCCCGCAGGTTTTGAATATGGTATTTCGGACGAAATCCAGTAGCGTTCAATGGATCGGCCATTGTTTGGATTTTTTGAAATGACAGTGGTCATATACCCTCCCTTTCTTTGGGAAAGGGAGACCCCCAATTTCTGAAGTGCCTGCCCTGATGCTCCCGGATTTGCATCTACCAGTACTTCAGCCTCACCGCCACAAATGGCCCCCTCCGCTCCCTGTTCGCTGTCCAGGTTGAAATAGTACTGATTGGAGATACCGGAGATCAGAACGTGTTGTGCAATTTCCTGCACTTCACCTTCAAGCTTTCCACCCCCCACCGTGCCTGCAACAACTCCCTTTTCACTGATGAGGGCTGAGCTCCCCGGTTTTTGCGGAGTTGATCCGGAGGATCGGATCACTGTAGCGAGTACAATCTTCTCCCCGGACTTAACAGACTCGAGCAGCTGACGGTGGATGTTTTTCATATCATCCTGACAGCAATGATAATGATAACACAAGCCAGGAACAGAGCCGGGGACCATACGCCGGAAAAAAGCGTGGCGGGCCAAGCGGGCTTGGCCGGAAGCTCTTCACGGGTGATCCAACTAGCCGCGCGGTGACCCAGCGGAACTGTGATCATGGCAATCAGGATGGCAATGGGAGCTGTATACACTGCCAGTGGAATATTGGTGGCTGCGTAAGTGCATGCCGGAGAGCCTGTAGCAAATTTAACCAGGGGAAAAAGGGCAGTAGCGATAAGGGCTGCACCTCCACCAATGAGAATTCGATTGCGAAGGTTTTTTGAAAATCCTTTTTTAAACAGGATGATCAGGATAATAAAACCGGTCATGGCCGTGAAAAATGCAAACATGGGATTCATTACAGAACCGTGGTTCCAGGCCACATGAAGAAGCAGGGCATCCAGCCATTTAAATGCCATGGCAATGGCCACAATGAGAAGGACCGGCAACAGGCGTTTGGATATGCTCCAGGTGAGAGAAAGCCAGAAGAAAGAGAGGCCGGTGAGGATTGCGCCTGTCATCAAGGTAGCGCATTTCTGGAGCCCCAGCCCTGCACCAAATTCTACCAGACCCCATACAGAGCCAACAGCAAGAACGATCCCGAAACCGGGAAGGATTTTTTTTCTGTTCATTGAAATGCAGTTTTAGATCAATAAATATAGTGTATTTATTGACATCGAGGTGTCCATTTCGTAACTTGTAAACGCTCAATCCAAATCGACAAGATTATGGAAAATTATTATTTGTGTCCACATTGCAGGGGGCATCTGAGGGTAGGGGAATACATTGTATTCAAGATTCGTAATACTCTAAGGGAAAAAGGATTACTTCTCATGCATCCCGAGGCAGGGAATTATAACAGTATAAAACATCCACAATTTAAATTTGAGGAGGGCGAGCGGGTCGATTTTTTCTGTCCTCTCTGCTTGAGTCACCTGGATGCGGCCATTGATGAAAACCTGGTGCATGTGATTATGGTCGATCGGCTGGGAAGGGAGCACGAAGTATATTTCTCAAGGATCGCTGACGAGAACAGTACCTATAAAATTTCCGATGATGGGGTCATGGTCACCGGAGTGCATTCCTACCGCTATACCCAGTTGAAAGTCCCGGATAAGCCCTTGCCTTATTTGCCTAATTAGTTGCAGATTGTTCCTCTCTGCAGGTAACAAAGAGTGCATATCGTTGTTAGTATCTCTAAAGAAGATGATATGAGCAATGATTCTATTGTGGTAAAAGCAGCCAAAGCGCTGGGTTTTCCCTGGGAGACGCAGGACCCCTTTCTTTTCTGTGTATATCATTCGGATGCGTATCCTCAGGGGAATGATGCATTCGGTCCAAAAGCTTCCCTGAAGGGAAGGAACATGGGCAATGATTTTGTGGTGAAAGATGGATGGAGAATGTATCATGGAACAACCGTCCCCGGATTCCCGGTTCATCCGCACAGGGGTTTTGAAACGGTTACCGTGGTAAGAAAGGGGATTGTGGACCATTCCGATTCCCTGGGTGGAGCCGGTCGGTATGGACATGGGGACGTTCAGTGGATGACAGCAGGGAAGGGTATACAGCATTCAGAAATGTTTCCTTTGTTGCAAAAGGAGGGTGAAAATCCGCTTGAACTGTTCCAGATTTGGCTGAACCTGCCACGGGCCAAAAAAATGGTGGATCCTCATTATACCATGCTCTGGGGTGAGCAGATTCCAATTCGCACCGAAACGGACCATGCAGGCAGGAAGACTAAAATAGAAATTGTCGGGGGTACCCTGAAGGAAAGCAAAGCCCTCTCCCCTGCCCCTGATTCATGGGCTTTCGCACCGGATAACGAGGTGGCCATCTGGTATTTTGAGATGGAGCCAGGCGCAGTCTGGGACTTGCCCGTGGCCTCAGAAGGAATCAATCGGACACTTTATTTTTTTAAGGGTGATTCCATGCAGATCAACAGCACTTTATTTGACTCGCACTGTGCCTTGGAATTGGCAGCCCATATGGAGACCTCCCTGGAAAACGGTCCTTCTGAAGCGAAGTTCCTTCTGCTCCAGGGCAGGCCCATTGCAGAACCTGTTGTTAACTACGGGCCTTTTGTGATGAATACTGAAGCTGAGATTCGTCAGACGTATGCAGACTACCAGGAAACCCGGTTTGGTGGCTGGCCCTGGGCACGGCACGACCAGGTTCATGGAGGCCCCGAACAGGGACGGTTTGCCCGGTATACCGATGGTGCAGAAGAACTTCCCCCGTCCAGTACCTAAGCTTTTGGATTGCTTTCTGACTGAATGATCTGAACCCTGTTTTATTTACCTGAACTGCACATTGGTGTTTCCTTGGGATTGGCTTTGTTCCATATGTTTATTAGATTTAAAGTATGGAAAGAAATATGGCTGGAGCTTCAGGATGAAAGATAAAAAGAGAGCAATGAGCTTTCTGCGGCAAGGATTTATGCAGAGGGAAGGGGAATCAGAATACCGGTAACGGATTGGGATTCCCTGAAGGATATTTTTATGCTCGTGGAAATCAAGCTCGCCTATTAAATTATTCGCTATTTTTGTAAGCTTATTGAGAACGTATGAAAGTTCTGGTTACTGGTGGAGGAGGTTTTATGGGCATGGCCCTGATCAAGCGATTGAAGGCTGAGGGTCATAAGGTAACCAGCTATTCGCGAAGGGAATATCCTTTGCACTGGGCGCTGGGGATCTCCAGTATTCAGGCTGATATCAGGGACCTGAAAGCATTGGAAAAGGCTTGTAAGGGCAAGGACATTGTTTTTCACCTGGCAGCCAAGGTGGGTATTTGGGGAGACTATGATGAGTATGAATCCATCAATGTCACCGGCACCGAAAATGTGGTTAAGGCTTGCAGAAAGCAGGGGGTAGGCCGTATCATATTTACCAGTTCTTCAAGTGTTGTATTTGATGGCTCTGACCTTGAGGGTGTTGATGAATCCCATCCCTACCCTTTGAACCATGGCTCCCATTATGCCGCTACAAAAGCCATGGCCGAGCAGTTGGTCATCCAGGCAAACTCAGAGAAACTGAAAACCATTTCACTCCGTCCTCACCTGGTGTGGGGACCCTACGACGCACACCTTTTGCCCGGTATCCTGAAGAGAGCCAATTCGGGAAAGCTGAGGCGGATTGGTGATCAAGGAGCACTTCATTGATACCACCTATATCGATAACATGGTGGATGCCCTGATCCTTGCAGCCGATGCACTGGAATCAAATGCTGAAGCTGCAGGTAGAATTCTTTTCATTACCAACGGGGAGCCGGCACGGATATGGGATTTCATCAACTCCATTATTCAGATAGCAGGGCATCAGCCTGTTCAAAAGAGGATCCCTGAAAAAATGGCCATGTTTGCCGCTGCCACTTCCGAAATGTTTCATAAAATCTTTAAGATAAAATCAGAACCCTTTATGACCCGAAATGCCATCAAAGAGATGTGCACCAACCATTGGTTCGATATCTCCAGTGCCAAGGAGATCCTTGGTTACAATCCCAGGGTAAGCTATGCGGAAGGGTTTAAGCACCTGAAGGATTATCTGAAAATTGGCCGAAGATAAAAGAATTCTTAATCTTCTGATGGATAGTAGGAGAGATCCTCTCTGTAATATCCGGTTACCTGATCAAAACCCCTTAACAAAGCCTCTGTCTTCCCCCATAGTTCCCCTGCTTCTGCACCCAGCGTTTTCATGGTTTCATAGTGCTGGGTCCAGAAATCCACTTCATTTTTTGCACTTATGGAGTAGAACAAATAAGGCATGTCTGTTCCCACATCACCCACATAGGTATTAAAGCCGGAAGCAATGCCTTTGCTTTTATATAGTTCGGCCCATTGTTTGAAGAGCTCTCTCATCTCCGTCCCTTTTCCCATTTTGATGGAAGCTTGTCCCCAGAACCTGAAATTTCTTGATTCGTCGCCGGCTGACTCGCCCTCAGGATTGTAGGAAAGATCCCTGTGCCAGACACAGGTCCACGTGCTGGAATGAGAATAGGTACCATCAAAAGCTGCGTCAAGCTTGTCGTTGGTCTCTTCGCCGGCTCCTTTATAGGCTTTGTTGAAAGCACTGTAAAGGGTGTCAATGTCGGCGAATCTGGTGACCTCTACCACCCAGTAATACCGGTAATCGTCGGTTTCGAACAAACTTACACCATGTTCAAAATTCAAATCAGTGTATACCTTCATCTGCATTTTGACAGCAGCTTCGTATGCTACTTTTTCTGCGGGATTCACATGATCTTCCCAGACCAGGTAACCCTGGTATTTATTTGCTTCCTCCTGGGCAAAGGACACAAGAGAACAAAAGCCTATTGTCAACATGAGCAATAGGGAAAATACACTTTTGTGTTTCATGATTCTTTTGAAATTTGATTAATATTGGTAAAGTGGTATTTTTGAATAACACTGAAAGTTAGGACATTAAGAGCGAGTTGTCAAGGTGGGACCTGTTAAATAGGGTGTTAAATATTCCCACTGTTTTAGTACCTTGTAAAGAAAAAATGAGCACAAAGAAACATAGCGAACACCCCCATCTGACCGGGGAGTACCGTTGGGGAGATACCGGGCAGTTGGTTCTTTTGGTCCTTTTCCTCGGGATCTGGATTACCGATTCATTTGTTTTTAAGTATTCAACTTTTCTGAGGGATACAGTTCCGGACTATATAAGAATCCCTGCTGCCGGCCTGGTCCTGTTTTGTGCCTGGTATCTTGCACGGGGTGGGATGAAAGCCGTGTTTGGAACGGAACGGGAAAAACCGGAAGTGATCAGAACCGGAGTGTTCAGGATTGTCAGGCACCCCATCTATACCGGGGCCCTTTTGTTCTACCTGGGAGCGATCTCTCATTACCCTCTCCATTGCTTCAGCCGTTTTCTGGTTGGTGATCCTTGCTTTTTATATATTGATTGCACGTTATGAAGAGCGTATCCTGGAGCAGGCCTTTGGAGAAGATTATATAGCCTACAGGAGAAAGACAGGCATGTTGTTTCCCAAACTATGGTAGTGCCTAGTGCCCAGTACTTAGTGCCCGGTGCCTGGTATAAATCGCATTTACTGAGCACTGAGTACTATGCACTGAGTACTACTCACTACTTTTAAATGCGTATTTGAACAGGTTTGCAATCGTAGGCTTCTGTCCCTGGATCAGTATGGCGGTTCTGAAAATTCTGGCCCCCACCCATACGCTGAAAAGAGGGTGAACAACAGTACCCCCACGAAGTCCAACAATGGGTTGCCAGACAGGGATGGTCACCGACGTAGAGCAGTCTGATCACCATCATGGTGGGTGTGAATGGAGGGATTAGCGACAAGGAGTTGTGGCAAATGGTCCAATGGGATTGGAGATCACCGGGGCAATCAGGAACATGGGGATAATGATCGGGATCATTGCCGGAAAAGTCAGGGATTGCACATCCTTGTTGTCATTGCAGGTAGCTCCCAGTGCGGCCATTCCTGATCCCACCATCATGATAAACAGAATGAGGTAAATAAAGAACCACGGCAACACATTGTAGGGGATCAGGGAATCAAACCCAGGTAGGTCATGGTAAAAACACCGGCCAGGATGTAAATACCTGGCTGTGGTGAGGGCTACACCAATGCCCCCGCAGGACTTTGCCCATCATAAACTGGAAGGGGGTGATGGTGCCCAGCAGTACCTCGGCGATCTTCTCATTTTTCTCTTCCATCACGGTGCTTAGCAGGGGAATGGCACTCATCATGGTCAGCATAAACATGAGAATCAGCATGATATAAGGGACCAGAAAGGATTGCAATTCGTTGGTTTTTTCTGCCGCCTGTTGCTCGCCGGTCTTTTTATCCACCGATACCAGTCCCATTCCTTCCACATTGATCCAGCGCAGCATATCGTCAGTCTGTTCCTGGGTCAGGTTCAGTTCCTGGGCCCGGAGTTTTCTGAGCTTGTTGTTGACAGCATCCCTGAACCAGTACCTCAGATCGTCATTGAAAGAGTGTTCTGTGATAATACCTGAGATAGGCCGGGGATTCCTCAGTGGGGTGCAGGATATCCCGGTCCAATTTCGATAAAAGCATGCAGTTCGGTTGATTTAACCCGGTTGGAGAGGGCCAGTTGCTGATCCTTGGGATTGGCTTCATCAGGTGTTAACAAACTCAACCAGGTAGGCCGGCTCAATCTTATCCCCGGTATAAGAATGGAAAATTTCATTCTGGTTTCTATCTTCAAGAGCCTTTTCCAGATGTGTCCTGCATCAGTCCCGAATGGTCAATCACTGCGAATTTTTTATCGTCGGTGTCCTTGTTGTTTTCCATGATCATCATGGCCAGGAATCCGCCACCCATCATGATGGGAAGCAATAGACAGACTGATGATGAAACCTTTGGTGCGCACGGCAGCACGATATTCGCGTTTGAAGAGCGTTGCAATTTTATTCATGGTTGGCCTCCTTTCTTTCCGGGGATGCAATCCGGATAAAAATATCGTTCAGGGAAGGTTTGGTGATCTCAAATTTGCTGATGCGGGTTTTTGGCAGCAGCTCGGTGAGGACTGCTGGGGATCAGTTCCGGGGGCAGCCCTTACCTCCTGGAGTTTTCCGAAATTATTCACATTTTCTATCCCTTCCATATCCTGCAAGGGCGGCTGCTCCCAAATCGGACTGGATCGGAGGGTATCATTGCCATATTGATCCTGGATCTCAGCACAGGGTTCCGTCCAGTACCTTCTTGCCCTTGTAGATCATGAAGATGTAATCACACATCTTTTCGGCCATGGCCATGTCGTGGGTGCTGAATATGATGGTGGCTCCTTTTTGCTGAAGGTCCAGGATTACATCCTTCATGATGTCGGCATTGACCGGGTCAAGACCGCTGAAAGGTTCATCCAGGATGACAAGTTCGGGCTGGTGAAGGATGGTGGCAATGAATTGCAGCTTTTGCCTCATGCCCTTGCTCAGGGTCTCTACCTTTTTCTCCCTGTAGGCCGCAAGATCAAGCCGGTCGAGCCAGTAGCTGATCCTGTTTTTCAGATCCTTTCCCTGGTTGAGCTCTCCATGGAACAGCAAGCAGGTCGCCCAGTTTCATTTTTTTATACAAACCCCTGTCTTCGGGCAGGTAGCCCACATTCTCGGAGCCGTTGCACGTCACTTTCCCTGGCCGTTAATCCTGAGGCTACCTTTTTCCGGATACATGATCTTCATGATCATGCGGATGGTGGTGGTTTTCCCGGAACCATTGGGACCGATGAAACCATAAATACTCCCTTTGGGTACCGACAAGGGAAAGATCATCTACAGCTTTTACCGATCCGAATGTTTTGGTTACACCGGATAATTCGATAATGTTCATCATAAGCATAACTTGTGAGGAGCTCCAAGTTATACAATTCAATGCAAATAAACGAAGAGCCTATCGACAGGTTTCTAATGATCAGCTTCTACTCCTCCAGGGTGGTCAGGTCTCCCTCCTCCTGGCCCAGGGCCCTGGCTTTGATCACCCGCCTCATGATCTTCCCGCTCCGTGTTTTGGGAAGGGCATCTGAAAATACCACAAAGGCAGGTCTGGCTATGGGTCCGATTTCATTTCCCACATGGTTTTTCAGTTCATCGGCAAGTGCATCGGATGCAGTGAAACCATCTGTCAGGATCACAGTGGCATGGATGATATTGCCTTTCAGCTTATCGGGTAATCCGATGGCGGCAGCTTCGGTAACAGCCGGGTGACTGACCAGGGCACTTTCAATTTCTGCAGACCCCAGCCTGTACCCACTTACTTTCAACACATCGTCATTCCGCCCAATAATCCAGACATATCCATCCTCATCCATTTTGGCAGAATCACCGGTGAGGTACCATCCCTGTTTTTCATACTGTTTCCAGTATTTTTCAATGAACCTGTCGGGATCACCAAGGATGGTTCGGGCCATTCCGGGCCAGGGATTTTTAATCACCAGGGTGCCTTCGGTATTTGCTTCCACCTCTTTCCCTTTTTCATCCACCACAGCAATCTCATTGCCAAAAAACGGTTTTGTGGCCGATCCGGGTTTCAAAGGTGTGATGGGAAGGGGTGTGATCATAAATCCCCCGGTTTCTGTCTGCCACCAGGTATCCATGATGGGACATTTGCTCTTTCCAATGACCTCGTGGTACCATTTCCAGGCTTCCGGATTAATGGGTTCCCCAACCGATCCAAGCAAGCGCAGTGAACTCAGGTCGTGCTTATCGGCCCAGGAAGCGCCGTATCGCATCAGTCCACGAATGGCGGTCGGAGAGGTATAGAAAATACTGACGCCGTATTTCTCAATCATCTGCCACCAGCGGTTGGGGTAAGGATGGTTGGGAGCACCCTCATAAAGCAGGGTGGTGGCTCCGTTGATCAATGGGCCATATACGATGTAGGAATGGCCTGTAATCCAGCCGGGATCGGCCGCACACCACCACCTGTCAACAGGCTGAATATCAAAAACATATTTAAAGGTACTTGAAGCATAAACTGAATAACCTCCATGGGTGTGGATCAGACCTTTGGGTTTGCCTGTTGTTCCACTGGTATAGAGTACAAACAGGGGATCTTCTGCATCGGTTTTTTCAGTTTCACATTTGGCAGATGCAATGGGCATTCCCATCAGGTCATGCCACCAGAAATCCCTGTCACTTTCCATATAACACTCCTCGCCTGTTCGCTTTACAGCGATACAAACATCGATGGTGGGTGAGCGGCGCATGGCCTCATCGGCAATGGCTTTCAACTGCTGTGGGTTTACCCCTGCGGAATCCTCCATCGGCTGTGATCAGGATGCGACTGTGGGCATCGGCGATTCTTTCAGCCAGTGCTTCAACGCTGAATCCTCCATAGACCACACTGTGTGCTGCACCGATTTTGGCACAGGCGAGCATGGCAATAATGATCTCCGGGATCTGGGGCATATAGATGGTTACAATATCACCCTTTTTGGCCCCCATGGCCTTCAGTACATTGGCAAATTTCGAAACCTCCCTGTTCAGTGCGAAATAGGAGTAAGTTCTTACATCACCCGGTTCTCCCTCCCAGATCAGGGCCAATTTGTTTTTTGTCTCTGAATCCAGGTGCCGGTCAATGGCATTGGCCACAATGTTGGTCTTGCCCCCCGTAAACCATTTATAAAAGGGTTTGTTGGAATCGTCCAGCACTTTATCCCATTTTTTATACCAGGAAAGTGATTCAGCCTCTTTGGACCAGAATCCTTCCCTGTCGCGATCGACTGGGCATAGATCTTATCGTAATCCTTGATGCGTGCCTGTTTTACGATTGCTTTGTCCGGATGAAAAAAAGAATCGTTTGATTTTGAATCGGGTGCCTTGCTCATGGTTTGTTAATTTAGAATAAGTAAAAATAATGAAATGAAAGTGGAAATGCAACTATTGCCGTTCACCTTGGTTTTACAGTCATAGGCTGAAAAGCTTATGATTTGATTCGGAGAAGATCTTCTGCTTCAAATGCAAGCCGGGTGATAAGCCTGAGGGGCCGGTGTTGACCAATTGCACGGTGAGAAGTTGTGCCATGGAAAAAGGATACCAGGCCTGTATCCAGTGTGATGAACTGGAGGGCTGTGACAAAGACCTGTGGACACGGTTTCCACAGTTCCACGAAAGCGTCATGAAAATGCAGGTGAAGTACCGGGAACAAGCCTCATCTGGTTAGGGAATATCAGGCCCGGTTGCGCAGGAGAATGGGCCAGTTCTTCTCAAGGGCAATTTTGCAGAACTTTTTATCGGGATCCACAGCGATGGGATTCCCACAGAGGCCATTACATGCTCATCGGTGAAGGAATCTCCATAGTAATAGGCTTCGTCTGGATCGTGGCCATGTTGCTTGCAATAGGCGAGCATCCTGATTGTTTTTTCTTTCCCGTACACCAGGTTTCCCACATGTATTTCCCGTAAGGAATACCATCATTGGATTCCAGGCGGGAACAGATGGTGTCGTCAAATTTCAGGTGGTTTGAGACCGGAAAACAGATGGGCTCGGAAGCTGATGAGAGCAGGACAGCGCACCATTTTGGGACCTGTGTTCTTCCAGGGTCTTCAGGATCTCAGGGCGTATTTTGTGAATGATCTGTTCGTTGAATACCTCCATGCAAAGCTGGGTGACAAGTCTCTTCATTCAGGCCTTTCAGCCAGGAGAGCATCCGGATGATCATTTTGGTGGAGTTTCCGATGCCCAGTTTATACAGGATGGAGAGCCAAACCGCATGACGGAAATGCTTTTCAGTCATTACCCCCCTTTTCCTTGCTTCGTTGATCAGGTGTGTGGCGCTGTTGTCCACCAGGATGGTGTGGTCCAGGTCATAAAATGCGAGGTATTTGAATCCGGTCACTGCTGTCATTTGTTCAATCACTGTTTTTGAAGAAATGATCTCCTTCGGGATTATAGATGATTTTAACTGCCGAAGGAATCACCGAGACCTCAAATTTAGAATCAAAATAGAGTTCCCCGTCCACATGGTAGGGTACTTTTTCCCCAAAATCCACGGATAGTTTTTCTGACTGGTAATAATCCACTTTCTTGTCATTCACATGGGTTCCTTTGGGAACCATGGTGAGAATTTTCAGGCGTTGCAGCAGGTTCAGCTTTTTAATCATGCACACATCCAGCAGACCGTCATTGGCAATGGCTTCGGGAGTGAGAAAAAAACTTCCTGCAAAACGCCGGCCATTGGCGATGGTATTGATAAAGCAGTCCGTCTCCCGGCTTTCTCCCCTGGAAGTGATGCTTACCCGGCATTCCCTGATAAAAAAGCAGTGTTTTCAGAATATGCCAGATGTATTTGCCTTTTCCGGAGCCTTTTGCTACTTCGTCCGGTGCCACATAATTTTCTGCAGCAACCTGGGCATCAAAACCCAGCCCCATCCCGTTCAGAAAATGTCTTCCGTTGACCAGTCCCGCATCCATATGAATGGTTTGCTGCTGAAACAGGATATTCCCAGTGTTCTTCTGAGAACCGGTCAGGAAAACCAAGGATCTGGATGAAATCATTGCCTGTTCCGGCAGCTATGAGCCCAAGGGTCAGCATCCGTCCTGCCGATAAGCGGTTCAGCAACCTCGTTCATGGTTCCATCCCCGCCCACTGCAATGAAATGGGTAGTATCCCTTTTCAAGGTATTCTGCAGCAATCCGGGTGGCATGGCCGTGTGATTCGGTAAGGACCATGCTGGCATCCAGGGAACGATGCTGACAGCTGTCGCTCCAGTTCACCGAACCAACGCTTTTCCCAAATCCCCCCCCGGCGGTGGGATTGACAATAAACACCCATTTTTCCTGCTTGATCATCTTATTCAATGTCTGTGTTTGCAGATTCGATCACTTCGGTGATCCGGTCCATGATCTCCCTGTCTGAGGAGGGAACCAGTTTTTCTCCTTGATGGGAGGATGGATGACCACGCCCAGTTTGGATCCGAAATTAATATAGAACCTGTTTTTTGGTTTCAGTTTATAAAATCCGTTCAGGGTGACCGGTAAGTATCTGATTTCCGCGAAACCCTGAGCAAATGGATGAATCCCCGGTAGAAGGAGTTCAGTTTTCCATCCAGGGTCCGGGTGCCTTCGGGAAAGATGGCAACGGTATTGGTCCTGGCCTTTTCCTCCAGGGTATGAATCATCTTCCTGGTATTGGTTACATTGCTAATTCTCATTGGAATATAATCGGTCATAAGGAGCATCTGTTTAAAGAGCGGAATGCGCAAGCAACCGCTCGTGTCCAAACCAGGAGAGCACTGGGATAAAAGGCCATAATGGCGATGATATCAAACATGCTGGCATGATTGGCCAGGAGGATATACTTTTCACCCTTCACGATGTGCTTTTTACCTTCGATGTGCAGTCTTTTTCCCATGAGGGGAAAGACCGTTTTTGCCCAGAATCCAGCCACAAGCCTGATTCCTCTTCTCCATCTCAGGTAGGCCTGGATCAGAATCAGGAATACGATCACCGCTGTATATGCATAAAGATAGATGAATACAGGGACTGAAAGGACGGTATAAAAGCGGCGCTGAATCATGGGAGGATAAGATACAATATTAATTCCAGCTGTCCAGATCAAGCTGCCGCTTCGAGCCATTCGATGACTTCCTGGTCAGGAGCAGAGGCAAAAAAGTCATATCCCGTAAATTGCTCAAGAGAATCCACCGAAATGGCAAAATGGTTCAACTGCTTCTGAGGATCCCTCATTGGGCAGCAGAAAGGCAATAAATGAATGTTCGGGTGGTGAGAGATCGGCCACTACCTTGAAATAATATCCGGGAACTCCCACCGGACTTTCACCGATGGAGTTCTTAACGGTCGAAAGTACCGGACCGGTGACCACATAGATACTGTCTTTTTCCACAGCCCAGTCCCTGACCTGCTGTTCCAGCTTTCTCCATATCCCCCGGTTAAAAGATGGATTCTGTGGACTCATGTTGGAAAGAAGAAATGATTCGCTCATGGCCTTCGCGCTCCATTTCATATCACCGGCAGGGGCCAGGTGTCCGCGGTCAAAACCAGATCCGCGGTAGTCGGCAAAGCACTGCTGATCCGCTAAGAATGGAGGTGTCTTCGCGGAAATTGTCGGTTCGTTCCTGGAATCCGTTCTCCACTTCTGCCCTGGTAAGCACATAGGCTACCCAGGAAGCCTGTTCATGGATCTCATTGTAGGCCAGGTCAAAACCTGTATAGGAGTGTACAGTATCGGGAAGATGTGAGGTGGGGTAGCCGGTGACCAGTCCCTCCCAACGAAGAGAAATAAGTGCCGGAGGAGCATCAACCAGAGCAGTTTCGAGCTGCGATGTGGATTTTTTCCAGGGTTCTGTGGTCACAAGGATGGCCAGGATGATCAATACAATAAATGTGATCAGTCCAAAGCGCTGGTTTTTAGAAATTGCCATGGAGCAAAAATAGAATTTTTCCGTATTTTAAGCTTTCTTTTCATAGGCCATTGTGACTGGGATATAAATCATGAGAAACTACTGGATCATTGGGGATATTCACGGGGAGATCAGGTTGCTGGACCAGCTGCTGGATCAATTCCTGCGTTTCTCCCCGGAGCTGATCGTTTTTGTGGGGGATTATATCGACAGGGGACCTCATTCCAGGGAGGTGATTGAACGGATCATGAGCCTTGGGTCTGAAACAGTTTGCCTGATGGGAAACCATGAAATGATGATGCTCAATGCCATGGCAGATATGGGCTACGGTTACAGCCCCATCGAATTATGGTATAACAATGGAGGTGAAGCCACGTTGCACTCTTTCGGATTCACCTCTTTCTTTAGTTTTCAGTCGGAGATGGATCGCCGGTACATGGATTTTTTCCGAAATCTGAAAATGAGTCTTACCATTGAACTGACAGAGGAACTGAAGATTCTGGTCACCCATGCAGGAATCTCACCTGCCATACCGGTCGCTGATCATATAAACATAAAAAATTTTGGCGCGCTGAACCGGTATTTGTTGGAAAAGCACATTGCGCCCGAGGACTCATTTCTTTGGGTCAGGGACTCCTTTTTCGATGGGGATCCCCGCCTGTGTGATGGCTTCCTGGTTGTGCATGGACATACTCCGGTGTTAAAGTTGAAGCGTTTCATTTCATCCAATGGCCGGAAGGATTTTCTGTTCGTGGATAATGATTTGTGTATCCGAAAAGATGGAGCTTCTGGAAAGATTGTTTCCATAGATATTGATTCAGGATCGGTCATTAGTGGCAGGCTTAGCGGTCTGGGCTTTTTCCTTGAGACAGAGGACCAGGAAATACCTGCTGTCAGGATGAGAAGCCTGACTGTTTCGGGAGAGGAGATTTTTCCCCGGGACCTGGGACTGGTGAATGGCCCAAATCCGGATTGAACCGTGAACCCAAAAAGAGCTGAAATTGATGGATAAGATCAAGATAATTGGATTTGATGCGGATGATACCCTGTGGGTCAACGAACCTTATTACAGGGAGGCAGAGGAACGGTTTATGGAACTGATGTCTGCCCATGAAGTGAAAGGTGATATTGCGGGAGCATTGTTCAGGACAGAGATATCCAACCTGCAATTGTATGGTTATGGGATCAAAGCGTTTATGCTTTCGCTGGTGGAATGTGCCATAGATTTAACAGGTGGGGCAGTTGACTCAGAAACCATTTCCAGGATCATAGGGATAGGGAAGGAAATGCTGCAGAGACCCATTGAGCTGCTGGAAGACGTAAAGGAAGTGCTTGGGCAGTTGGCTCCCCGCTATCGCTTGATTGTAGCCACAAAAGGCGATCTGCTCGACCAGGAAGGAAAAATGAAACGTTCCAGTGTCTCGTCCTATTTCCATCACATTGAAGTAATGAGCGACAAAAGAGAACAGAACTATAAACAGTTACTTCAACACCTTGATATCGAGCCATATCAGTTCCTGATGATCGGTAATTCAATGAAATCGGACATCATTCCCCCGTTGAATCTTGGTGCAAAAGCGATTCATGTGCCTTTTCATACCACATGGGCCCACGAGGAGGTCAGTGAGGATCCGGTTTCGGGAGGATTTCTCAGGGTGGATCGCCTTTCGGCTGTCCTTGCATACCTTATTCCCTGAAAGCAAAGACCCATCCGGCATGGATCCCCAGGGTAAAATGAAGGTCATGTTTCCCTATCCCGGAGTCGATGGACGGACCCAGGTGAAGGTGTTCACCCAGTTCAAAAACTGCAGCTATTTCAGCGTGGAACTTGAACCGGATGTTGGGATTCTCTTCATCCGGCAGCACCAGTCCCGGACCGATATTGATATCGAGGGGGTGAAAGGGATGAAAATGGACCAGACCCGTGAATGTATGATGGGTATGTTCTCCCTGGATGAATTCATAACCCAAACCTGCACCCATCCACTCTGTAATACCGATGATTGAATGAAGATGCAGCCCGTATCCCCAGGTGGATTCTTCAGGCATAAAAACAGCTCCTGTACCCAGGGCCACTTCATTGTGCCTATGGTGGTGGTTATGTTCATGGGAATGTTCTTTTGTCTGTCCGAGAAGAGACAGGGTGGCCATGGCCGGAACCAGGAGTGAAAGCAGGAAAGATTTTTGCATGAGCGATTAACCGTTGAAGGAGCGAATGCGTTCAATGCGCATGGCAAAAGGTACATTGTCATGGGTGAATTCATACTCCACAGCATGCAATCCTTCCGATTTTGAACTTACCACCAGGTCCGTATGCTGAAGGATGGCTTCCAGTTCGGCACTAAAATCCTTTTCCAGAACCAGCTTCATGGTACCGTAATAGAGTTCGGTAATCAAAAATACCCTCCGGATGCTGCCATCATACGCTTTCCAATTCCGGGCTTTCATCTCCTCCAGGTGGTGGTCGATCCGGACCCGGACCAGGTCATCCATTTCGCGGACCTGCAGGTTGCCGAATGTGAATTTTCTCAGTTTTTCGCTAAGAAACTCACCCTTGATCTTTCCAATTTTCGGGTGCTGTAGCTCATTCACAGATTCTACATCCACGCTAACAGTTCTGGAAGCAAACTGAGCCTCCAGGAACGGCGTTAATCGGCTCTCCTCCTGCATGGCAGCCCATTCATCCTCAGTGACCATTCCCGCATCCAGAAAAGCGGTGAATATGGTGTTGGGCATTCCCTTTTTGGAAAAAACGGGAGGTCCGAAGAGGGGATCCCAAACCAGGTCACCCAGGGTGATTCCCTCATGGGAGGCAGGAATCAGCTCCAGGTCGTAGGCATTTCTAAATTTTCTGATCTCCATGTTCAAATTGTTACAATAGAGTGCCGGGTACTCCGTTAATAACTAAAGATCAGGTTTTTTTGCGCTAACCCAAAGAAAAACATTGTCGAATTACCAAAGAATTCTGTTAATTTGTGGCGTTTTTACAACGACTGAATGAATATCCTTGATATCATATTTCTTGTGCCTTTACTTTTTGCTTTATACAGGGGCTTTAAGAAAGGGTTGATCCATATGATCGCCTCCTTACTGGCCCTGATCCTGGGTATAGTGGGGGCCATGAAGCTTAGACCGGTTGGTTGCATCGCTTTTAGATGGCTTATTTACCATTAAGCCGGAACATATCAATGTAATCGCTTTTGCTGTGGCCTTTGTAGTGATTGTGCTGGTAGTTCATCTGGCTGCATTTTTGGTGGACAAGTTGATCAAAGCGGTAGCACTGAGTTTTGTGAACCGCTTGCTGGGGATGGGATTTGGACTGCTGGTTACCGCTTTTGTAATTAGCATGATCCTCTGGCCCATTAACCAGGTGAACCAGGAAAGAGAGATTATTAAGCCTGAGCGCATCAAAGGATCGCTTCTGTATACACCGCTTTCTGCATTTGCACCGGCTGTGTTTCCCTACCTTAAAAAGCAGGATTGGAAAGAGTATGTTCCTAAAAAAAATAGAGCTAATCCGCCGGTTACAGCGTAATAAAGAATTGACTAGTGCACCATTGATATGAATTTTGTAGAAGAACTGAAATGGAGGGGGATGATCCACGACATCATGCCCGGAACCGAAGAGATGCTTGGGAAAGAAATGGTGTCAGCCTACGTGGGGATCGACCCTACGGCAGATTCCTTGCACATTGGGCACCTGGTGGGGGTGATGATGCTGAAGCATTTTCAACATGCCGGTCACCGGCCCCTTCCCCTGATTGGAGGCGCCACCGGAATGATAGGCGATCCCAGCGGCAAGTCCCAGGAGCGCAACCTTCTGGATGAAAAGACGCTGAGAAAGAACCAGGAAGCATTAAAAAAGCAGATCTCCAACTTTCTCGATTTTGATACCGATGCCCCCAACAGGGCGGTCATGGTGAACAACTATGACTGGATGAAGGATTACTCATTTCTGGATTTCATCAGGGACGTAGGGAAACATATCACGGTCAATTACATGATGGCCAAGGATTCGGTGAAGAAAAGATTGGGAGCTGAAAGCAAATCAGGCATGTCGTTTACTGAATTTACCTACCAGCTGGTGCAGGGATACGATTTCCTTGAGCTATACCGGAATTATAACTGCAAACTGCAGATGGGAGGATCTGACCAATGGGGAAATATTGTCACGGGGACAGAACTCATCAGACGCATTGACGGGGGTGAAGCTTTTGCCCTGACTTGTCCTCTGATTACCAAAGCTGACGGGGGAAAGTTTGGGAAGACCGAGGAGGGAAATGTATGGCTGGATCCCCGACGGACCTCTCCCTATAAGTTTTACCAGTTCTGGCTTAATGTTTCAGATGAGGATGCGGAAAAGTATCTGAAAATTTTCACCATGTTGAGCAAGCAGGAGATTGAAGCCCTTGTGAAAGAGCACGGGGAAGCCCCCCATATTAGAGTCATGCAGAAGAAACTGGCTGAAGAGCTTACTGTCATGGTCCATTCAAGGGAGGAGTATGATATGGCTGTTGAGGCTTCTGGAATACTTTTTGGAAAGGGGACAACAGAATCCCTGAAAGCCATCCCGGAAGATCTTTTCCTGCAAGTATTCGAAGGAGTTCCTCAGTTTGAAGTTCCATCTTCAGATATTGATATGGATGTACTGGATCTCCTGGCAATTGAAACGGCTGTTTTTTCTTCAAAAGGAGAAGCCAGGAGGCTGGTAAGCGGTGGGGGTGTAAGCATCAATAAACAGAAAGTCACCGGTGCGGAACAGAAAATTACTGCTGGGGATTTCATCAATGAAAAATATTTACTGGTTCAAAAAGGAAAAAAGAACTATTATCTGATCAGGGTAAAAGGCTCATAACGTGATACAATTATGGAAAACAAGAAACAAACTGGTTACAACTTCAATTCGGTAGATCTCCTGATCTACATCTGGAACAAACGCATCGTTCTGCTGTCTGTCGCATTCATAGCAGCGGTCGCTTCTATTGTGGTCTCACTGTTAATTACACCCATGTTTCAATCGTCGGTGGTCATGTTCCCGGCCTCGGGGGCCTCTGTGGCCAGGGATCTGCTGGGTCAGAATTACAGTGGAAGACAGAGCGTGTATGGATTTGGAGAAGAGGAGCAAGCCGAACAGCTGCTCCAGGTCCTTCATTCAGAGCCCATCCGGACCAGGATTATTGAAGACTACAACCTCATGGAGCATTATGAGATTGATCCTGATGGAAAGTATCCCATCACAGAACTTCTGAAGCAGTTTTCTTCCAATATCAACTTCAGGCTGACCGAATATATGTCGGTGGAAATCTCCGTCATGGACAAGGATCCGGAGATCTCAGCGGCCATTGCCAACGATATCTCCAACCTGGTGGATACAGTGTACAACAGCATGAAGAAAAAGAGGGCGCTTACTGCTCTGGATCTGGTTGAATCGGAGTACTCGAAATCCGAATCAAGTCTGCTTTTTGTGCAGGATTCCCTGACGCAGATCAGCAACCAGATATCTTCAAACATGGGCTCTTCAGGGAATGAAACAAACGACCTGATCAAAGCATTCGCTGAATATGGGGTTTCCTATATGTCCATGATGCACCAGATGAGAAACGAGGTGGGAATGGTTGTCAACATGAGGTACAGGTATAAAGAGGCCCGCCTGGAAGCCGTACAGAACCTTCCTTATACATTCGTGGTAGAGAAGGCCATTCCGCCCGAGAAGAAGGCCTATCCTAACAAATCCCTCATTGTCATTGTCTCCACTTTTGCATCACTGCTGTTTGCTCTGATCGTACTGATCGTGATGGATAACATCAAAGCGCGCGTAGCTGCCATTAAGGAACAGTAATGACAGGTTTGCAGGAACGTTATCCCAAGTTCCTCCTCTGGGGGATCCTGATTGTTTTCGTAGCATTGAATACGGTAATGCTGGCGATGGAAATCTATTATGTTCCCCTGATTCCTGCGGTCATGTTATTTGCTGTCCTGGCTATTGTGGCTGTGGACAAGTACCTGCTGACCATCGTTTTTTTCGTACCTCTTTCCATCCCCTTGAGCTTGCTCACAGATGGACTCGCCATTGACATGTACCTGCCTACAGAACCTCTGCTGGCAGGATTGCTGCTTCTCTATATGATCAAATACCTGATGGGGGACAGGATCGATATACGAATCCTTAGGCATCCGGTAACCATGGCCATTTATTTTCAGCTGGCCTGGATGCTTATTACCTGTTTCACCAGTTCAGACATTCTGGTTTCATTCAAAGCCTTTGCGACCAGGGCCTGGTTTATTGCAGGTTTTTACCTTGTGGCAACCCAGTTGTTCAAAAAGGAGAAAAACATGCATGCCTATGTCTGGGTTTTTATTGTTGCTTTTGTGGGCGTGATCCTCTATACCCTGATCAATCATGCCCAGTACGGACTCAACAATCAGGTTATGGCTCATAATGTTTGCAGGCCCTTTTACAAGGATCATACCTCGTATGGCGCTACCCTTGGGTTGGTTTTGCCGGTTCTGGTTCCCCTGTTTATGTTTATCAAAAGGGGGGATATCAATACCAGGTTCCTGATGATATTGCTGATGATCCTGGTCCTGTTTGCCACGGTTGTTTCCTACACCCGGGCCACCTGGGTGAGTATTATTGCTTCCGCGGGAATCTGGGCGATCATCAAATTGAAAATCAGGTTTGAAATTGTGCTTGTGGGTGCAGCCATACTCATCGGGGTCTTCTTTTCTGTTCGTACCCAGGTCATGATACAGCTGGAACAGAACCGTGTGGAATCTTCGGGCGAACTGACCGAGCATGTGCAGTCCATCACCAATGTCTCCACCGACCAGTCCAACCTGGAGCGAATCAACAGGTGGAGCTGCGCCATTCGCATGTGGAAAGACAAACCATTTTTCGGATTTGGCCCCGGAACCTACCAGTTTGAATACGGGCGTTACCAGCGCTCCTATGAAAAGACACCCATCAGTACAGACTTCGGCACCAGGGGTAATGCCCACAGTGAATACCTCGGACCCCTTTCTGAAGGGGGTGTGTTCGGATTGTTAAGTATGCTGATGGTGATCGGAACCACCATCTATACAGGGATCAGGGTATATTTTACATCCAGGAGAAAAAGTATCAAACTGTTTTCTCTGGGTATTCTCATTGGGCTTTTCTCGTACTATTTTCACGGATTGCTGAACAACTTTCTGGATACAGACAAAATCTCGGCACTTTTTTGGGGCTATACCGCCATGCTGGTTGCCATGGATGTCTATCACAGGGAGACCCCTGAAGACGAGATATCGGCTTAGGGTACTGTGGTTTAAGTAAACCCGTTCTTGCCCGGGAATTCTGCGCCGATAATGGAGATATCATCAAAGATAGCAGCTGATCCTTCCATGATCTTCTGGTTCTTTATGATGGTATTGATGTTTTCTTCAAGCGATTGTGGATTGGAGAGTTCTTTTTCCAGATCCTCAGTGCCAAATTCAACACCTGAATCCTGGATTACTTCCACCAGTCCGTCCGTATAACAGAACAGCTTGGCCGGAGTATCAATTTGAATCACAGCTTCATTCACAAAAGGAAGCTCATCAAGCATTCCCATGCCCACGCATCCACTAGCCAGCTGGGTCAGATTCTTTGTTCCGGGTTCATAGAGGAAGGGGGGATTATGACCGGCATTCACATAGGTTAATGCCCTGGTATTGTAGTTATATCTTGCAATGAAAAGGGTAATGAATTTCTCTCCCTTGGCACTGTTCATGACACTATTGTTGAGCCTGGTCAGGGTGTCAGTCAGGCTTTGATCTACTGTATAGAGTGCACGAAGATTGGCCTGGAAATTGGACATCAGGATGGCTGCCGAGATTCCTTTGCCTGACACATCAGCAATACAAAAACCGACTTCCTCTTTACTCAGCTGGATCACATCATAGTAATCGCCGCCTACCTCAAAGTGGGGATGGTAGAAGGCTTTCATCCGGATAAATTCATGATCTGGAAGCCTTTCTTTGGTTGGGATCAACATGTTCTGCATCCTGCTGGCCAGTTCCATTTCTCTTTTGAGGGCTTCCTGCCGGAGGGACTCCTGGAACAACCTTTTGTTCTCAATAGCCACAGTGATGATGTTGGAGAGGGTCTGGATAAACCTGAGATGCTTGATGATGGGACTGACGCCTTCGCCCTCCTCCTCAATATCACCGATCAGCACATAGGCGATGGCTTTGTCCTTGTGCGAGACCGGGATCACGATGTCGACCAGTTCAGGAAAATGCTGGGGTTCAGATGTAATGAAAGAAATCTCATCATACACGTGGAGATCCCGTTCCATATCTACCTTTTTGAAAAAGCTGTTACTAAATCCCGAATTCAGAAGGCACTCCCACTTGTCTGAAAATTTCAGCACGATCACCTTCCCAATATCCAGGTCATCGGTCAACATTTTTTCATACCTGCGGATCAATTCACTGGTAGAAACGTTGTCGTTTATGGCCAGGGTAATGTCCAGCAGGGCATTCAATTTGAAAGTTGATAGCTTAAGCCTGTTCTCAGAAAACTTGCCCATGCCTGATTAATTTTGAATATATATTACTTCTTTACCCGTTCCGCATATGAGCGGTCCCGGGTATCAACTTTAATGATTTCGCCAGTATCAATGAAAAGCGGGACCATGATCGTAGCCCCGGTCTCAAGTTCAGCAGGTTTTTGGGCCGAGGTGGAAGCAGTATTCCCTTTCTCTCCCGGTTCGGTGTAAGTAACGGCCAGCTCCACAAAGGGTGGAAGATCTACTGTTAAAGGGGTTTCGGTATCGGCATGTACCACGATCTCCACAGATTGGCCTTCCTTCATCAGGTCAGCATTTTCAAGCATATTGGATTGAATGGTAATTTGTTCGAAGGTTTCGAGGTGCATGAAATTGAAACCCATATCATCCGTATAGAGATACTGGTAAGGCCTTCTTTCTACCCTTGCTGTGGTCACTTTCACTCCCGCCGAAAAAGTGTTTTCAATTACTTTTCCAGTGGTGAGACTCTTCATTTTGGTTCTTACAAAAGCGGGCCCTTTACCCGGTTTTACATGTTGGAACTGGACAATGGTATAGAGATCATTGTTGTACTCAAGACACAATCCGTTCCTGAAATCTGATGTTGATGCCATATATTGATTTTGATGTAAAGATATCAATTTGTTCAAATGCCCTCCGGCTAGAGTACCTTTTTCCTGGGAATAGTGGCTACAAAATCCTTTAGGTAGAAGGGTTCGAAGTAGGCCACGTCTTCAAATTGATCCTCCCGGTAATGATTGATGACCGGAAGAATCATGGAGCCCGCCGATGGATTTAAGCCTTCAATAAAATGTGCCTTTGGATCTACTAAAACTTCTTTGCATTTTGCAGAACCATTTCCGAAAAAGCATATGTGATGATCTTTCAGTAGTTCCTTATAGCTGTTCTCGTCTATGATATCAGCCGCCACATCTTTTACCACAACCATGTGCGGAGTGTAGAATGCTGCATAAACCTCCATTCTCCTGGCATCCAGCATAGAACAAAGCAGGAGCCTGTTCCCTAATTTTTCTGTCAATTCCTGAATTTCGGGGTTATTTCTGGCAGCGTATGCCATGTTTTCAAGGGTGCCGCAGGAAAGCAGTGGTTTTTTCAGGGCGTAGGCCATTCCTTTGGCGGTGGAAACACCAATGCGAAGCCCTGTGTATGAACCCGGCCCTTTGCTTACCGCAATTCCATCCAGTGATTCAAGTCCCCTGCCGGCCTGTTCCATGGCCTCTCTGATATACCGGTTCAAAAGGGTGGCATGGGATCTTTCAGCACCGCTTTCTACCAGAGCAAGCAGCCGATCCCCTGCTGAAAGTGCGACGGAACAGACGTCAGTTGCCGTTTCAATATGTAGGATCAGGGCCTCTGCCATTCTCAATTAATCATTTTTCTTTTTATCCCCGCTGAAGAGGTCCTCCTCGGAAACCACCTCCACATTCATGTCATTTTTCAACTGACGGGATATGGCAGAATAGGGAGCGATCACGATTTCATCACCCGGATCCAGCCCTTCGGTAATCTCGATATACGTATTATCCTGAATTCCTGTTTTTACCTCCTTCAACCAGGCTTTTCCTTCCCTGACAACAAATACCACTACGATGGGTTCGTCGCTGGTTGGGTCTGCAGCAATTGTTTCGGTGCTTGAAGATACTGTTCCGTCTGAGCTGATCTGGTCCGTTCGTTGCTCTTTGGATTCAGCCCCTTTGGCTACTCCAGCAGTATCGAGCCTTGTGGTTACAGCCTGAATGGGAATGGAGTAGATCCCTGTTTTACGTTCTGTTTGTATATCAGCAGTGGCTGACATCCCGGGCCTGAGCGGATAGGGATTTGATTCGGATATTTTGTCGGCATAAGAATCATGCAAGAGCAGGATCTTCACTTTGAAATTGGTAACCTGGTCGGTGGTCACACCGGTTGTATTGGCTGATACAGGAATTTCTGAAACCACACCCTTGAAACGGGTATCAGGATAGGCATCAACCTCGATCAGGGCCGTGTCCCTGTTGGCCACCCGTACAATATCATTCTCATTGACCTCCACTTCCACCTCCATCCGGCTCAGGTCGGCAATGCGCATCATCTCGGTTCCCGACATCATGGATGTTCCCACAACCCTTTCCCCCAGTTCCACCGAGAGACTGGATATGGTACCTGACATGGGGGCATAGATCGAGGTTTTGGTAAGGCTTTCATCAGCTTCATCAAGGGTTGCTTCGGAGCTTAGAACCATAAATTCGGCAGCCTCTTTTTCGGCCAGGGCCGTGGTATAATTGGTCTGGGCCTGTTGAAACTCAGCCTCTGAGATTGCTTTTTCACTGTATAAGCGGCTGTTCCTGTCATAGTCAAGCGAGGCCATTTCAAGTTGTGCTTCAGCCTGTTTCAGACGTGCTTTGGAATTATTCATGGAAGCCTCAGCGCGGTTACGCGCCATCTGGTAGGCCTCGGGTTTGATTTTGAGCAGATATTGCCCCTTCTCGATTTCATCACCCTCCTTAACGACGAGTTCCACAATTTCACCCGAAACATCAGGAGAAATGGCTACCTCGGTTTCAGGCTGGATCTTTCCATTGGCAGTGATGATTTCCACGATCTCCCTGGAAATTCCTTTGTCCACAGCAACTTTCAGATAGCCTTCATTGCCGAACCACCCCTGTTTTTTACCAACTGCAAGGACGATGACCAGGACTACAGCTACGATGCCTATGATGAGCAATAATTTTTTTGATTTCATGATGGGATATTAAAGTGAAATGGGTTCTCCCCTGTAAAAGTTGAGTATTTTAATTCTGAAAATAAAATCATATTTGGCCTGAAGCAGGTCCGACTGTGTTGAAGTAAGCTGGTTTTTGGAGGTATTAAACTCCACTGTATTGACAAGCCCCACCTCAAATTTTTTCTCGGTGTATTTAAAAGACTCTTCCATTGAAACCAGGGCATGCTCCGTGGCCTTGAATTTTTTCAGGGCAGCCAGGGCGTCTGCATAAGCTTGCTGGATGGATGCATAAAGTGCAAGCCTTCTGCTCTGTAATTCAAGTTGTGAATTTTCCAGCATGATTCGCGCGTTGGCAATACTTGTATTCACCTGCCATCCATTGAAGATAGGAATAGACAGCCCCAGACCGACTCCCGTTGAAGTATTGTCACGCATCTGATTGAAATAGGGGTAAGCTCCATACGTGGGGATTTGCTGCTCATTGATGGTCAGCACGGGTTCACCGCCAATGGCGGTCACACCAATGGGTATTTGTGATGGTTCACTGAGCGAGACCACCTGTTCACGAATATTGGAATACCCTGTATTGTAATTGGCCTGGACATATAAATTCGGAGACCGTCCACCTTTGGCAATGCTTAATCCTTTCTCGGAACTCTCCAGTGTAAGTTCAGCGCTTTTGATCTCGGGCATCTCTTGCTCTGCGATCCTGAAAACTTCTGTGGCACTCATCACAATGGGATTCTCATCCGGATTGGCCAGCTCAGGGATGAATACATCAAAGGTAGTATCTATGGGTAGGTCCAGGGTCTGTTGAAGATTCAGAAGTGAAATGGCAAGCTGATTTTCGGTATTGACCAGATTCAGCTCTTCAGAGGCATATTGTGCCTGTATTTCCAGGAAGGCCCCTTCGGCCAGTTTCCCTGCGTCTACCATTTTCCTTGTTCTATTTACCTGCTGACCTGTGATTTCCAGCTGTCTTTCAGCCACAGCGTGGAGTTCCTTATTAAAAAGGATGGTCAGGTATGCGGCGGCAATATTGAGTGAAATATCATTTTTGACTTTTTCCACATCCTCATAACTTGCCATCAGATTAAGCTTATTTTGCTCAATGGTGTTTCTGACCCGAAGTCCGTTGAACAAGTTGGCGTAGGAACTCAATCCCATGCTGATGGAATGGATCTGCTGGTCGTCTGTATACTGGTAGGTGGTCTGGTCGAGGGCACGTCCCCAGGAATAGGTATAATTGGCATTACCATTCAGGCTTGGGATTTGCCCCAACTGGGATTGCTTGAGCAGGTTTTCGTTATACTCGGTATTCAGCATCGTCTGCTTGATCTGGATATTATTCTCCATTGCATAATTTACGCAGTCTTCAAGCGACCATTCACGCTGACCGAAGGTCTGCAATGCCATGCCGAACATCAGGAAAACCAGAAGATTGGATTTTCGCATTATATTCGTTTTTTTTATGTAAACGCTAAAGTTAGAGATAAGCATTTAAAACTGAATGAATAATACCGAAAATATTATACAGTATCCTGAGATCGGATTTGTTCGCTATGTTCATAACAAGCGGGCAAAAAACCTTTCCATCAGAATCAATCAAAAGGGGGAAGTCAGGGTAACCATTCCCCGCTATGTGGGCTTTAAAAAGGCAGAAACATTTCTTTGGTCAAAAAAACAATGGATAAGCCATAAGCTCCATGAAATCAGGGAGAGATCAGGATCTGGTGTAACTCTGGCGCCGGGGGATTATATTACGGTACGCGGAAAATCTATCCCTGCTATTTTGAAAAATGAGAACGATACCGTGGAGGAATCCATCTGGAGGATACTGCAGACAGAGGCCCGGGATTATCTCCCGGGAAGGGTGGAGGCCCTCGCGAAATTGCATGGATTCAGGTTCTCAGGGGTGAAAATACGAAGGATGAAGAGCAGGTGGGGGAGCTGTACATCGAAGAATTCAATCAATCTGAACAGCTGGTTGATCATGTTGCCTGATCGACTTTCGGATTACGTCATTCTTCATGAACTGGTGCACACCATACACCGCAATCACGGACCTGGATTCTGGGAAACGCTTGACAAGCTTACAGCAGGAGACTCCAAGGGCTTAAGAAAAGAGTTAAGGGGGGAACAAATAATGCTAATACACACCAAAGAGAAGCTCGGCCGTGAGGGTAATGGAAGAGAAGGGCCTGTAGGCCCGTAAATCAAAATTGAATGAAGGATAGATATTTAAGTACATATGACGGTCTAACTGCCGCTGGTATCCTGCCCCTAATCCCAGGTTGGTTTTCGCCCTCGAATTGATTTCCGTTCCCTTGCGGACAATCTCTCCGAATTCTTCAGAATCTTCCCTCAGATGAGTTGTGAACATCAATTGCAGCGTCCCTGTAATCAGCATTGCATTTTCTCCCGATTCAAACGGCCTGAAATATATGGTCAGTGGCACGCCCACCGCCTGCTCAAAATATTCAATTTTGACCTTGTCTTCGGGTCCCGTGATCTCCACATCATATTCGTCGGGATAGACCAGGGCTGAGGATGATTTATATACATAATCCAATCCGGCTTTAAGGAACCAGTATTCATATTCCCAGTAAACAAAGCTGAAACCTCCTCCGAAACCGGGCTTAAAGGAATTCTCATCCGCTCTGAGCCACGAGTAGTTTCCTTGCAAATTTCCTCCAACGTAGATGTTGATCTGAGCACCGGCAGTGGAGGCCAGTAGCAGAAACCCAATGAAAAAAAGCACTCTTTTTAACCCCATAACAAAGCCATTTACACAAAGCTAATACAATATTTCATTGATTCTTCAGGAATTTATCAAATGCATATCTCTAGATTATTGGATATAGTTCAGTAAATTCGCTCCCTCCTTTGAATTTGCAGATCAGGGGTAGCAATTACCAAAAGAATACACCATGGCTCTTCAGGAAGAATTCGAAAAACGCGGGAATTGGCTTTTCCGGTATAGAAGTACCCTCCCATTGATCATACTTGTTGCAGGACTCGCCCTGTTTATCTGGAGAAAAATCCATCCGGATACCTTTGTCCCGGAAGAGGTGCTCAACAGTTCCTACTATGCGTATGCCTGTTTGTTGGTCAGCCTTTTTGGCCTGTTTATTCGCGTTTATACCATTGGTTATTCTGCCCCGCATACTTCAGGTGCGAACGTGAAAGAGCAGATCGCCAGCGTGGTGAATACAACAGGCAGTTACTCCCTGGTCCGACATCCGCTTTACGTGGGAAATTTCATCATGTGGCTGGGGCCTGCCCTTTTAACCGGACATATCTGGTTTATTGTCGTTTTCGTACTGGCTTTCTGGCTCTATTATGAAAGAATCATGTTTGCCGAAGAGCAGTTTCTACGTAAAAAGTTTGGAGATCCTTATCTGGAGTGGACCCGTCTCGCACCGGCGTTTGTTCCCCGTTTCAGGGGATTTAAGAAGCCCGAAATACCATTTGAATGGGGGAGGGTTTTTAGAAAGGAGAAGAACAGTCTGGCCGCTGTTTTCCTGATTTTTTTAGTATTCAATGTGCTTGGTGAGCTCGTGGTACATGGACGAGACTTTGACTATCTTTTTGTTGCAGCCTTTTTCCTGAGTGTTGTCAATTATTTGGTCATCAAAATCTGGTCAAGACGCAGAAGGATATTAAAAAGCCGGAACAGTAAATAAAAACGCCCTACCATTTTCATGATAAGGCGTTTATTTTCAATCTGTTGACCCGCCAGGGCTCGAACCTGGACTCTTCTGAACCAAAATCAGACGTGTTGCCAATTACACCACGGGTCAATCTCGGTTACGAAAACCGGGTGCAAATATACAAAATAATCAAATTATTTTGCAACTAATTCCAGTCCTTCCTCAGTCATTTTCCAGGTTTTTCCAGCCATATTCCAATCTGAAAGGTGATCCACGTTGCGAATCCCATCCAGATAGTCCCTGGTTTTACGATCGAGCACAACCACTTTTCCATCTGGAATTCCCACAACGGCCTCCACACGGGGAAATCTCCATTTGTTTTCCAGATTAACAGAGTAATAGGGATCAAGGATCAGAATGTTGCCACTGGTGCCGAAACTGTAGTGAAATGTTTGCAGCATTTTTCTCAGCCTGGTCCCAGTTCCTTCCCTTGGATTCTTTTTCAATATCCAAGGTAAACATATCTCCATCGGTTCTCTCGATATCCACTTCAATTCTGCCATAGAAGGCCTCTGCATCCTCCAGGAGGAACCACCGGTCGTCCAGATCCAGGATGGATTCATCTTCAAGAAGCTCCTCCTGGTCTTCATCCATGGTGATGAATAAGGTATCTGACAGTATATCAAGATCCTGTGAGAGTTTCGTTCGTCCCGAATCGGAATAATTGCTGCTCTCGAAGGCCACAATACCAATGATTGAAAAGAGGCAGACAAGCCAAAGGACAAGGGCTCCAATGCCCAGTCCCTTGTTCCGGGTCTTGATATTGAATATGATCCTTACCAGCCCATAAATCATGGCTGAAATGGGAATCAGGATCAGAAGTGTAACAGCGATGGTGAGAAGAGTGACTGAAACCGGATCAGTAAATGGAATGAGAATATCACCCAGGGAAAAATTGTAAGAGTCGAACGGAAACATGTGTATTCCAACAAAAGGAAGGGTGATTAGTCCGATCAGAATCCCGATACCGGCAATAACCAGGCTGGTACCTATGATGATTAAGATTACCTTAATGAACACCAGAAGAATTTTTCCCAGAACCTCGAAAAAATCTGAGGCCCCGCTCTGTGCTTTCTTGTAAGTTTCAGAGCTTGTTGCCCGGGAAACATTTTCCTTGACGTTTTCCTTTACGTTGTCGTATTCTTCACGAATTTTTTTTTCCAGGTTCGACACATTCACCTTCTCACCCCGCATTTCCAGCTTCTGGGCCGCAGTTTCGGCCTTGGGCAGAACGATCCACAGGATTACATAAACCAGGATGGAGGCTCCCCCCGCAAAGAAGAAAATGACGAACAGGATCCTGAAAATCACCGGGTCCACAGCAAAGTAAGCTGCCAATCCGCCACAAACTCCGCCAATGACGGAATTTTCAGAATCCCGATACAAGCGTTTGCTGGTAGAATAGGATTCGTGGAAGGATCTGGATTCTTCTCCGCCTTCGCCCGTGTCCGCAATATCCTCAGGATTCCCCATGATGTCGATCACCTCATTCACAATTTTCAGGGTGATCACCTGGGTTTCAGCGCTTATTCGTTCCTGGAAAAGCTCGGCAATACGCGATTCGATGTCCTTGATAATCTCATCACTCTCCTGTTTGTTGGAGAAATACCTGCCAATGGTATCCAGGTAGGTTTTGAGTTTTTCATAGGCATCATCGTCAATATGGAAGATGATACCGTGTAGATTTATTTTAATCGCTTTCTTCATGGTATATGGCTTTATTTGTAGTTCTTGATGGATTGTACTGAAGAGATCAGGGTTGACCATGAGGCATCCAGCTCTTTCAGATAGGCTTTACCAATTTCGGTAAGGGCGTAGTACTTCCGGGGCGGACCCTGGGTGCTCTCTTCCCAGCGGTATTGAAGCAGACCGGCATTTTTTTGCCTGGTTAGCAGAGGATAAAGCGTTCCTTCAACTACAATCAAATCGTTTTCTTTCAGTGCTTTGATAATGTCAGAGGTATACAGATCCCGCTTCTTCAGTATGGACAGAATGCAATACTCCAGTATACCCTTCCGCATCTGTGCTTTTGCGTTCTCAATATTCATGGTCTATATATTTATAGCGGTGTTGTAAATAGAATTCTCATTGGAAATAAACCTTTAATAATCAGAGGGACCATCCCCGGTTTGCTGTGCACAATGGTTTTTCGCGACATTCTTTTTGGGAAAAGAGAATCACGCATCGGGGCAATGGGCTGCGCTAAGCGGTTTTCTGCTTTTTTTGCCGGATGCTGTGCCACAACAATCACCAGGGAATCATTGCTTGAAATGGTGTCAATCACAGCTTCAGGATGGAGTTGCCTGTGGGTGGAAGGCAGCAAATCGATGGTCGGCTTTTGGGCCGCTGATTCTGAAGTTGTAATCCAGAGAAAGGTTAATATATATAATACTATGTATCTCATGCTATATGCTTATACAAGCAATATGTTAATGCAAAGATATGAAATAAAAACAATACCATGCAATACATAGTAGTAAAAAAGTTGAAAAAAGTTTGAAAGTCTTAACTTAGATTCCATGAATCATACCGGAAATATAAGGAAGATGCACGCCTCCTGTGGGGAGATAGTTCAATATCAACTACCACTGGGAGAGGTGAATATAGAGATGAATCAGCTCTTGGGACGACATATTCATATGGAATACCAGGGCGTCATCTCTTGTATCCGCTGTGGAAGAAAAACAACAAAATCATTCGCCCAGGGTTATTGTTATCCCTGTTTTACTACGGCTCCTGAAACTGAAGAGTGTGTATTGAGACCCGAATTATGCAGGGCCCATGAGGGAGTGGCGAGGGATATGGAGTATGCCCGCAAGCATTGCCTGGGTGAACATGTGGTCTATCTTTCCCTTACCAGCGGATTGAAGATTGGAGTCACACGCCATAGCCAGGTACCCACGCGGTGGATCGACCAGGGTGCCGTGCAGGCAGTGGAGCTGGCCAGAACCCCCAACCGGTATACAGCCGGATTAATGGAGGTAGCCCTGAAGGCGCATATGGCTGACAAAACCAATTGGAGGAAAATGTTAAGTGGTAGGGGACCGGACGGGATCAACCTGCAGGATGAGAAGAGACGGATCGGTCAACTTGTTCCAGGCGAGTTAAGCCAGTATCTGACACCGGATGCAGACATTCTGGAGTTGGAATATCCTGTGGAGCAATATCCTGAGAAAATAAAAAGCCTCAATTTTGACAAAGAGGCTCGTATTAGTGGAACGCTTAAAGGGATCAAAGGTCAGTATCTGATCTTTGACCAGAACAGGGTAATCAATATGAGGAAATTCGGAGGCTACCTGATCAGCTTCCAGTCAGATTAGTCTTCCAGGGACTTAATCTCCCTGCGAAGTACCTCCCAGCTTGCCTCGTCCATCTTGGCGCCGATCAGTTCAATGATCCGGCCAGCGAGAACAGCACCCATCTGTCCACAGGTCTCAGGAGATAATCCCTTCATGTGGCCATAGATGAAACCGGCTGCATAGAGATCACCCGCGCCAGTGGTGTCTATGGGGTTGGAGGGCCTGACCCCGATTCTTACCATATCGTCGCCCTTTACGCAAAAAGAGCCTTCAGCCCCCATCTTCACGACTACCAGCTCTACCTGATTGCGGAGGTCCGTAGCACTCTCTTCAGGTGATTTCCCACCCAGTGCCCTGATCTCCTCCTCATTGGCAAAAAGGATGTCCACATATTTGGGAATCATAGCTTTGAAAAAATCCCTGTTGGCCTCCACCACATTAAAACTGGCCAGATCGAGGCAAATTTTCAGCTTGGCATTGGAAGCGAGCCGAAGGGCCTTTTCGATCATTTCATGATCCTGAACCAGGTAACCCTCTATATAGAAGTAATCGTAACCTTCAAAGATGTCGTGTGTGATATCATCTACCGACAGGTCCACAGCGGCACCCAGATAGGTGGCAAAAGTCCGCTCCGAATCTTTGGAGATGAGTGCCATGGCCCGCCCGGTTTCATGCATGGTTCTGAACAGGATGGGGTTAATACTATTGACCTGCATGTCCTTTCTGAAGAATTTACCCATGTCATCGTTGCCAACAGTTCCCACAAAACCTGTTTCAACCTCCAGGTGGGCAAGCCCATGAATCGTATTCGCAGCAGATCCTCCGGATGCCTTTGATTTGGGTAATCCAGCGGTTTCAGCATGAATGTAATTGGAGGTATCCAGATCAACAAGGGTCATGCTTCCTTTGGGCAGACCGAAATCTTTCAGCATCTCATCGTTTTCCAGCTGCGTGATGATGTCCACAAGAGCATTGCCCATTCCCAGTACTTTCGCCATTTGCTTCATATTTTGCTCAAATATAGAATTATTCAAATAGTTTCCCCTTCATACGAAGTACTGGGAAAAAGGTTTTTTGTGAAATGTATTGTTTTATTGACGAAAAGCGTTTATTTTTGCACCGCTTCTAAAGCACCGGTTTGAAGCCGGAGAAAATTCCTCAGTAGCTCAGTTGGTTAGAGCGGCGGACTGTTAATCCGTAGGTCGTAGGTTCAAGTCCTACCTGAGGAGCAGAAAAAGGGTTCAACTTTTGTGTTGATCCCTTTTTCTAGTTTAAAGGAAAAAGGGGAAAGGAGAAAGTACAAATGTTGTGATAACTTTGCCCCAATGAAGACAAATTTCGAATGTTTTCCCTGTTTTATAGAGCAAGCCATACGGGCCACCCAGATGGTTACCGATGATGAGAAGATCGTCAAAGAGATCGTGGACCGTGTGGGTGAACATTTCAGGGAGATTCCCCTGACCTATACACCTCCGGAAATGGGAGCATTTATCTACGGGACTGTCAGAGAGATCACAGGAGAGCATGATCCTTATCTGGCAATTAAAAATGAAAGCATCCAACAGGTATTATCCATTTATTCCAACCTGGAAAAGATGGTGGCGAATGCTACTGATCCACTTTTAGCGGCCATCAAACTTGCGACCATTGGGAATGTGCTCGATTTTGGGATAAGCAGGAAATACGATCTTAGTGAGGAGATTGCTAAGATTGAAGAGATGGAGTATGGAATCTTCCACTACGAGACATTCATAGAACAGCTGGACAAAGCCTCCTCTGTACTGTTTATCGGTGACAATGCAGGTGAAACTGTATTTGACAAAATCCTGATTAAAACCATGGGTAAACCTGTGACCTATGTGGTCAGAGAAGAGCCAGTGATCAATGATGCCACCCTTGAAGATGCTCTTCAATCGGGTCTTGGTGAAGTGGCTGAGATCATTTCTTCAGGATCCAGGGCCCCTGGAACAATACTGAAACTTTGCAATGAAGATTTCCTTCATAGATTCGCGCAGGCCGATCTGGTGATCAGCAAGGGACAGGGAAATTATGAGGGCCTGTCAGGTGTCGATCGCCAGGTTTTCTTCCTCCTGAGGGCCAAATGCCCGGTTATTGCAAGGCATGCAGGCGTGAACATGAACGAATTTATACTGAAAGCATCCTGAGGACACCTCTTACATAACCTACTGATTCGGCCAGCCCAGCCAGAGGATCTTTCCCGTCTTTTTCGAATTCAAAGCTGACTACCTTGTCATACCCTTTTTTCAATAGCATGTCTAGGAATCCCGGGATGTCAATCACTCCCCGGCCGATTTCGCAGGTTTGACCTGAAGCATCAGCTTTGTCTTCATCTTTGATGTGGATGTCCAGTACACGGTCCATGAACCTGGCAGTTTCTATTGTGGGATCCAGACCGATGCGGACGGTATGACCAATATCTATACAGAGGCCCATTCCCGGATCCAGGTCTTTGATCAATGTATAGGCGCTTTCGGGGCTGGGATACTTGTCATCACCGGGGCCATGGTTGTGGATAGCCACCTGGATACCTGTCTCTTTCACCTTTTTGCTGCAGTAGTCCAGTAATTCATGTTCGGGAACACCTACAATTATCTTCATTCCTGCCGCTCCTGCATAAGCAAAGGCCTGATCCACTTCCTTTTTTGAACCCATATATATCACGCCTCCTCCATAGAGGTCAATTCCGGCATTTTTCACTTTGGCTGCCTCTTCCTTTATCTTCCCGGGTGCCAATTCCAGAGGTAGGTGCATACTCTTCAGACAGAGCTTATTGATTTCCAGCCTTTTTGTCATGGCAATGGTCTCCTCCAGGCTGAACTCCCTGAATGTGTATGAAGCAACACCCAGTTCAAATGGGATGGATGCTCTGGCTGCTCCCTTGGTGCTTTTGGCTCCCATGGCCATCATGGAGGGTGCCTGACTGGCCAATAAACCAGCGCCTGAAAGCCTTAAAAAGTTTCTTCTTGAAAAATGCATACTGTCCTTTGTTTTGTGAATTTGAGATGAAGATATATAAAGAAAGAAAGAATCTGCTTCAGGGCACTCTAATTTATCTCATTTTCATGATCAAAATGGCTGTTTGGTTGTTAATAATGAGTAATTTCAGTTACCCAATTATAAAAGACAACCTAACGATGAAAAGCATACAGCGTATTATTTCCATAGCCTTGCTGACAGCCATCAGTCAGTTCTCATTTGCCCAGATGGACCCATTAGCTCCTCTGCCCCTGGATGAAAGTGTCCGTCATGGTGTATTGGAGAATGGAATGACCTACTATATCAAATCCAACCAGGAGCCGAAAGAAAGGGCCTCCTTCTATATCATCCAGAATGTGGGTGCGCTGCTGGAAGAAGATCACCAGGATGGGCTGGCCCATTTCCTGGAACACATGGCATTCAACGGGACAAAACATTTTCCGGAGAAGGGGATCATTGATTTTCTGGAGAGGCATGGAGTGGCTTTTGGAGAGAACATCAATGCCTATACAAGTTTTAATGAGACGGTATACAACCTTTCTGATGTGCCGGTTAATAAACCCGGGATTGTTGATACCAGTTTGTTGATTCTTCACGACTGGTCCAACTACCTGTTACTGACCGAGGAGGAGATTGATTCAGAACGGGGCGTGATTACAGAGGAGTGGAGAACCAGAAGGGATGCTGGTTTCAGGATGTTTACAAAGGCCCTTCCCTACATCCTTCCTGATTCAAGGTATGGTGTACGGGATATTATTGGAGACCTGGAAGTGATCAAGAATTTTGAATACGAGGCCCTCAGGGATTTTTACCATGACTGGTATCGGACCGATTTGCAGGCCATTGCCATAGCGGGTGATTTTGACGCAGAGGAAATGGAACAGAAAGTGATCGATCTGTTTTCAGAAATCCCGGCTGTGGAGAATGCACTTGAAAGGCCATTTTTTGAAGTGCCGGATAACGCCGATCCTGTATTTCATGTAGTGACAGATAAGGAAGCTACCCAATCAAGTATCACGCTTTACATCAGACATCGTAAACAGGAGACAGGGCCAACCACCCTGCTAGATCTCAGGGAAAGTTACATTGAGTCATTGTTTGGAACCATGATGGGTATGCGAATCAGAGAATTACTTCAGAAAGGTGATCCTCCGTTTGTGGCAGGTGGCCTCTATTACAGTGACCTTGTTCGTGGTTATGAAGCCTTCATCGTATCGGTTACGCCTAAAAACAACGAGGAAGCCCTGGCGCTTACCGCGATCATGACAGAACTAGAAAGAGTAAAAAGGCATGGCTTTACCCAGGGTGAACTTGACCGGGCAAGGGCCGATCAACTCTCCTGGTGGGAGAAACTCTACAAGGAGCGAGATAAAATAACCAACGAGGAACACATCCAGCAGTTCCAGGCACATTACCTGGAACAGGAAGCATTCCTGGGGATTGAAGATGAATATGCCATGGTACAGGCCCTGTTGCCCACCATCAGTCTGGAAGATTTTGATGTTCGCCTGGATCAGTGGATTGTGGATCAGAACCGGTCCATCATTATTGATGGACCCGAGGGGAATGCATATACCCACCTTTCTGAATCCGAAACCTTCGCTATCCTTGATCTGGTCAGCTTAATGGAAGTAGAACCCTATGTGGATGAGGTGCTTGCAGAATCACTTTTGGATGAAGAACTTAGTCCGGTGAGTGTGGTGGCTGAAAAAGAACTTGATGTGCTGGACGCTGTCGAGTGGACCCTGGAAAATGGTGCAAGGGTAGTATACAGGCACGCAGATTATGAGAAGGACCAGGTACAGATCCTCGCATACAGCGTGGGTGGTAGTTCGCTGTATGAGGATGAATATGTCCCCACAACCCAGATGCTGACCTACCTGGTGGATTTTTATGGTGTGGGAGAGTTTGATGCCACTGGACTTCAAAAGATGTTAAGTGGAAAGAATATTTCTCTACAGTTGAGCCTCGGAAGGCTTTCAGAAGGATTATCAGGTACGGCCAGTCTTAAAGATATGGAGGAACTAATGCAGCTGGTTTACCTGTCGTTTAATCATCCCCGGTTTGATCGGGAAGCACATGATGCCATAGTCGCCAGGAACGTTGCATATCTGCAGAACATGAGCAACAATCCACAGAAGATCATGTCCGACTCCCTGAGTCTGATCGTCACCGATTACCATCCCCGCACACGGGTTATGAATACAGAATTTATGGAAGACATCAAGTTCGACTGGATCCAGGAGGTCTATGAAGACAGGTATGCCGATGCAAGTGATTTCGTGTTTTTTATAGTGGGGAATGTGGAACAGGAAGAGGCGAAGTTGCTGGCCCGGAAATATATTGGAGCCATCGAGGACCTGGACAGAGAGGAAACCTGGATCGATCGGAAATTAAATGAACCTGAAGGCAAGGTGGAGAAAAACATTCGTCTGGCCCTTGAAACGCCAAAAGCCAATGTGAATATTGTTCTCAAGAATGAGATGGCGTATACACCATACAACAGCATGGTCATGAGGGTGATTGAAAATATCCTGGACCTGAGGTATACAGAATCGATCCGCGAAGAGGAAGGGGGTACATATGGGGTGAGTGCCAGAACCGGAATGGAAAAATGGCCAAAAGAAAAAGCTTATGTGCAAATCAGGTTTGACTGTGATCCTGAAAAAGCTTCAGACCTGAAAGCGAAAATCTATGAGGAACTTGATAAACTGGTTAAAGAGGGACCGTCACAGAAAGACCTGAGCAAAACCCTTGAGAACATCCTGAAGGATCGTGAAGAAAGCAAGGAACACAATGCATACTATTTAGGCAACCTCAATAACTGGTATGTCCTGGGAATCAATTATGACGATCCGGCCAACTTTGAGGATATTGTGAATAGCCTGACAATCAAAGATGTGAAGAAGGTAATGAAGAAATTCTATAAAAAAGCAAACGTAGTCGACGTGGTATTTATGCCACTCGAAGAAGAATAGCCGCCTTCTTCCTGTGAAGCCGGAAATCAGGTTGTTTATATTTTACGAAGGTATGTATGACGAGGAAGCCTTCTTTTTGCGAAGCAAAAAACAGCGACGAGTTATACATACCGAAGTAACTACTCTTAAAACAACCCGTGAATTTCCGCGTTGATCTTATCGATGATGGTACTCAGATCTTCGGGCTTATCCCTGAAGTTGATGTTGTCCACATCCACAATCAGCATTTTACCCAGGCTGTAAGTTTCCACCCACGCTTCGTAGCGTTCATTGAGATGTTTCAGGTAGTCGAGCCTGATGTTGTTTTCATACTTACGTCCCCTTTGCTGAATCTGGTCCACAAGTGTGGGAATATTGGCCCTCAGGTAAATCAGAAGGTCGGGGGGTTCGATGAGAGAGCTCATCAGGCTGAACAGGGCAAAGTAGTTCTCAAAATCCCTGGTACTCATCAATCCCATGCTGTGGAGGTTGGGAGCGAAAATAAATGCATCTTCATAAATGGTACGGTCCTGGATGATCTTCTTCCCCGATTGACGGATCTTTACGATCTGGCTGAAGCGGCTGTTCAGGAAATAGATCTGAAGATTGAACGACCATCGCTGCATGTCCTGATAGAAATCATTGAGATAAGGATTGTCATCTACATCTTCGTATTGGGCTTCCCAGTTGTAATTCTTGGCAAGCAGACTGGTAAGAGTGGTCTTACCAGAACCAATGTTTCCGGCAACAGCTACATGCATGTTCATTGATTTTGGTGGTCAATCAGACCCCAATATAATAACTTTTATTGGGTTAAAATATCCTGAAGCTCATCTAAATATTTCCGGTCATTGGCGAGCCTTGGAATTTTATTCTGACCACCCAATTTCCCCCGTTTTTGCATCCACCTGTAGAATGTTCCGGACTCCAGGGAGATCACCCGGGGTACCTCCAGGGTAATACTCTTTTGCCGTTTCGCTTCATAATCAGAGTTTAGATTACACAGCGCCTCATCCAGGTACCGGGTAAAACGCTCCAAACTGTCGGGTTGGGATTCAAATTCTATCATCCATTGGTGTGCTCCTTTGGTTTCGGTGCTCATAAACATAGGGCCAGCTGTATACTCTTTGATGACGGCTCCGGTTTCCTTGCACGCATGCATCAGCGCTTTTTCCGCATTGTCCTCGATGATCTCTTCCCCGAATGCATTGATGTAATATTTTGTCCTGCCGGAGATCTTGATTTTATGCGGGTAGAGTGAAGTAAATATCACTGTATCGCCGATCATATAGCGCCACAGTCCGCCGTTGGTGGAGATGATCATGGCATAATTTACGCCTTTCTCAACCTCTTTTACAGTGTAGGTGTTTGGTTTGGGTTCATGCAGCTTATCGAGGGGAACAAATTCGTAAAATATCCCCAGGTCGAGCATCAGGAGCATGTCATCGCTTTCCTGGTCATCCTGGATCCCGAAGAAGCCTTCAGAAGCATTGTAAGTCTCCAGGTAAGTCATTTTATCCGACGGTATCAGTTTCTGGTATTGCTCCCTGTAAGGGGTGAAGCTGATTCCTCCGTGGGTGAAAAGTTCCAGGTTGGGCCATACCTCCAGGATGTTATTCTTCCCGGTATAATCGAGGATCGCCCTGAGCAGAACCAGGTTCCAGGAGGGAACCCCTGCTATGCTGGTTACATTTTCATTTAAGGTATGCTCAATAATCCTGGCTATTTTCTCTTCGAAATCAGGAATCAGTGCAATTTCAGCTGCAGGGGTCCTGATAAACTGTGCCCAGAATGGAAGGTTCTCTATGATGACTGCCGACAGATCCCCAAAGTATGATTCGTTACTGAACTTATTAACTTCCACACTTCCACCCAGTGTCAATCCTTTCCCTTTCAGGATGGCATTGTCAGGATTTCCCTTGGTGTAGAAAGCGATGATGTCTTTCCCGCCCCTGAAATGACAATCCTCCAGCGACTCATTACTTACAGGAATGAATTTACTCTTATCGGAAGTGGTCCCTGATGATTTTGCAAACCATTTGATCTCAGAGGGCCACAGAAGGTTCTGCTCGCCGTCCATGAGCCGGTTGATGTAAGGTTTGATGTCATCATAAGTGCTGATGGGTACCCGCTCCTGGAAATCCTCAATGGAGTAAATGGATTCATAGCCATATTGAACCCCCCAGGTTGTTTTTGATGCCTGGTCAACAAGTTTGGTGAATACCTCCTGCTGAACATCAAAAGGATATTTCCTGAACAGTTCAATCTGGTGAAGCCTCTTGGTATTGACCCAGGAAATAATGGAGTTAAGGAGCGGCATACATGCTCGGTTACAGGATCATCATGGCATCTCCGTAGGTTCCGAATTTATATCCTTCCTTTATGGCCACCTGGTATGCATCCATCAGGAAGTTGTAACCGGCAAAAGCGGAAACCATCATTAAAAGGGTAGAGTAGGGAAGATGAAAATTAGAGACCATCCTGTTTGGAACACTGAACTCATATGGCGGGAAGATGAATTTATTGGTCCACCCATCAAAGTCATTCAGGTAACCATCTGTTGATACGGAACTTTCGAGGGTCCGCATGACGGTGGTCCCTACAGCGCATACGTTTTGCCTTTTATCTTTGGCTGCGTTGACAAGTTTAACAGCCTCTTCGGAAATCCTGATTCGCTCAGAGTCCATTTTGTGTTTTGTGAGGTCTTCCACATCAACTGTGCGGAAATTACCCAATCCCACATGAAGGGTGATATAGGCAAAATCAATTCCTTTGATCTCAAGGCGCTTCAGTAATTCCCGGCTGAAGTGCATGCCGGCAGTTGGAGCAGCAACAGCTCCCTCATGTTTGGCATAAACTGTCTGATAACGATCTTTATCCTCGGGTTCAACCTTGCGCTCAATGAACTTGGGAAGTGGTGTTTCACCCAGCTCGAAAAGCGTCTTTTTGAAATCGTCATAATCCCCATCATAGAGGAACCTGAGTGTTCGGCCCCGGGAAGTGGTGTTGTCAATCACTTCGGCTACCAGCACATCATCTTCCCCAAAATAGAGCTTGTTTCCAATCCTGATTTTTCTGGCCGGGTCTACCAATACATCCCAAAGCCTTTGCTCCCGGTTTAATTCTCTGAGAAGAAAGACTTCAATCTCAGCCCCGGTTTTCTCTTTATTCCCATAAAGTCTGGCAGGAAACACTTTTGTATCATTGAAGACCATTACATCCTGGTCATCAAAATAGTCTATAATATCCTTAAAGGTTTTATGTTCAATTTTTTGCGTGTCGCGGTGCAGCACCATCATACGCGATTCATCGCGGTTTTTTGCGGGAAATTTGGCAACTAACTCAGTGGGTAATTCGAATTTGTATTGGGATAATTTCATATTCAGGAATATAGTATTATTGCGAGCCTCGTTATACGTAGGAAACGCAGATTTGTTACAAAAGTTCTAAATTTTCTAAAAAGTTCTCCAGGGAAATAGCTTTTGAGACCGGGTGGGGACCGATCCGGGTGCGTCTCAAGCCGGTCAGATGTCCCCCTGAACCCAGCTCTTTACCCAGATCCCGGGCAAGAGACCGTATGTATGTTCCTTTGCTGCACTCTACATGAATGGAAAGGTCAGGAGGATCAAATGAGATCAGCTCCATCTTGTGAATGGTGACCTGCTGTAAGCGCAGGGCGATCTCTTTTCCCTTTCGGGCCATATCGTATGCTCGTTTCCCATCAACGCTTTTGGCTGAGTAAATGGGAGGCATCTGGTCCTGTTCACCGGTGAATTTATCAAGGGCCTGATCAACCATTTCCCTGCTAATGTGCTCCCAGGGAAAGGTGTGGTCAATTTCTGTTTCCAGGTCAAAAGAGGGCGTTGTGGCCCCCAGGCGTATCCTCGCTTCATAGGCCTTTTCCAGGTCCTGGTACTGGCTGATCTGTTTGGTGGCCTTACCTGTACAAATGATCACCAGTCCGGTGGCCAGCGGATCAAGTGTCCCTGCATGCCCCACCTTTATCTTTTTGATTCCAAGGTGGTGCTTCAATGACATTCTCACCTTATTGACCAGGTCAAAGGAAGTCCATGTAAGTGGCTTGTCCATATACAACACAGCTCCTTCCAGGTAGGTTTCAGGATTGGTGGCTTCCATTCAATCAGGCAAATACTATTGAGATAATTCCGACAACTGCACAGTAAAGGGCAAACCAGTATAAATTTCCTTTTTTCACCAGTCGTATCATCCAGCTGCAGGCAAGCACTCCTGCCACATAGGCCGCCAGGAATCCAACTACAAGCGAACCAGCCTGGATAGAAGATTCTCCTGCCTCCGAGGAGAGGGAGAGGATATCCAGAAGGGCTGCTCCAATAATGGGAAGCAATACCATCAGAAATGAAAACTTTGCCACATCACTTCGGCCGTTCTTAAGCAACAGTCCGGTCGAAATGGTCGCCCCGGAGCGTGAAATTCCAGGAATGACAGCCACAGCCTGTGCGATTCCCATAAGAAGTGCATCCAGGAAAGGTATGTTTTTGGTTCCGGCTTTTACAAGCTGTGTAGAAATGAGCAATGCGGCTGTAACCAACAGTGCTCCACCAACAAGAATCAGGTTCCCGGAGAAGAGAGATTCAACCTCGTCTTTGAACAGAACGCCAACCACAAGGACAGGAATCATGGAAACCAGGATTTTGCTTACATATTTTGTCTCCGTATTCCACCTGAAAGCAAACAAGCCCCTGGCCAGTTCCTTTATCTCCCTGAAGAAAACGGTGATGGTACTCAGTACTGTGGCAAAGTGAACAAGTACAGTGAATGTAATATCCTCTTTTACTTCTACATTCAGCAGCACCTTCCCGATTTCCAGGTGTCCGCTGCTGCTGACAGGAAGAAATTCCGTAAGTCCCTGGACGATGCCAAGGATCAATGCTTCAATCCAGGTCATCAATTGTTATCTCCAGTGGACTTGGGTTTCTTCATAATGGCCCAGATTTCAAAAATGAAGCCTGCAAGAACCACCAGCGGAGCCAGCGTGATACGACGGAAACTGAAAATCTCCTCCTCATTAAATACATTGGGGTCATCCGATTTTCCGCCTATCATCAGGATAAATCCCAGGACAATAATGGCAAATCCGATCACAAGCAGGATATAATTTTCCTTGCCAAGCGCAAAATTTTCTTTTCCAGTATTCTTTTTACTCATATCGGGCAATATTTAATAAAGCTTGTCGGTCTTAATATTCAAATACTTATTGACTGCAAAAAAGGTTGAAATCCAGTTTATCAGCACTCCAACCCCAATTACTCCCAGGGCCAGAATGGCCAGGAGATCATAATCTTTCAAAGAGATTACCCCCTCAAATTCTTCCTGCAGCAGATACACAAGGCTGAACAACAGGGACAGCGAGATCAGACTCGCTGTAAAACCATTTGCCGCACCCCTGAAAAGGAAAGGTTTCCTGATAAATCCCCTGGTGGCACCTACCAGTTGCATGGTGTTGATGATAAACCGTTTGGAATATATGGACAATCTGATGGTATTGTTGATCAGGGTCACGGAGATAAGCATCAGTAAAATGGAGAAACCCATGATTACAAGCGAGATCTGGCGGATGTTCTCATTGATGGCGTATAGAAGGGATTTTTTATAATAGACTTCCTCAATGGAATCATATTGCAAAAGATCCTGTTCGATCATCATCACCGAATCGGGAGCCGTCCAGGGTTGGTGAAGCCTTACGCGTATAGAGGGTGGGAGCGGGTTGTAACCCAGGAATCGGATAAAATCTTCTCCGAGCATCTGTTCAGTTTCCAGGGCTGCCTCTTCCTTGGTAATGTATTCGGTGGAAAGAATATATTCCCTTGCATCGAGTATCTTTTGAAGCTGGTAGATATCCGCTTCTTTGATGTTCTCTTTCAGGATCACGTTAAAGCCAATGCTTTCCATTACCTGTTTCCTGATATTGCGGCCGTTAACGAGCAAAAGCCCTACAAGGCCGATCAACAACAATACCAGGGAAATACTGATAATGGAAGTAATCGCTGAACTACGGATCCTCCGGGAATATGTCTTGTTTTCCTTCTTTGACATAGCCTGAAAAATGGCTCTGGCAAAGATAGGAATTTAATCAAGAATTTTGGTCCAGCCGAAGGGATCTTCCAAATCACCTTTTTGAATCCCTGTCAGGGTCTCATATAACTTCGTAGTGACAGGTCCGGGATTGCTGGCATCCCCAAAGGTATAGGTGGTGTCAGTTTCCGGGTCAAACACCTTGTGAATTGGGGTGATCACAGCAGCTGTGCCACAAGCCCCCGCTTCATCAAACTCAGCCAGTTCTTCCAGCAGTACCGGCCGCTTCTCAACCTTCATCCCCATACTTTCTGCCAGCTTTTGCAGACTCATATTGGTGATGGATGGCAATATGGACTGTGACTTGGGTGTGACAAAGGTATCTCCTTTGATCCCGAAGAAGTTGGCCGGACCGCACTCATCAATATACTTCCTCTCCCTGGAGTCAAGGTAGATGGCTGTGGCATATCCCCTGTTGTGTGCATCCAGAATGGAGCTCATGCTGGCTGCATAGTTGCCTCCAACCTTCAGGTGTCCTGTTCCCATGGGAGCAGCACGGTCGTGATCCCTGCAGATCATCATATTCACCGGTTTAAATCCTGCCTTGAAATACGGACCAACCGGCATCACGAATACCAGGAAAGTATACTCCTTTGCGGGTCTTACCCCCACCTCGGGACCGGTACCGATAAGCAAGGGGCGAATATAAAGGGAAGCGCCGGTTCCATAAGGAGGCACAAACTTCTTGTTCAACAAAACAACCTTTTCTACGGCCTCCATAAAGAGGGAAACAGGAACTTCCGCCAGCAGGATTCCCTGGGCTGAAACCTGCATTCTTTTTGCATTTTCATCATGGCGGAATAACCTGATCAAGCCATCCGCCCCGTAATAGGCTTTCAAGCCTTCAAAGGACTGCTGTCCATAATGAAGACAGGTGGCACCAATGTGAATGGGAATGGTTTGGTCCCGGGAAGCTTCCAGTTCACCCCATTTTCCATCACGGAATACGCACCTCATGTTGAAATCGGTTGGCATGATATTAAATCCAAGGTTTTTCCAGTCAAGTTCCATATGATTGTCGGTTATGATTGTACAAGGATTCAAAAGTAAACATTCGATCCCTCAGCAACAATAGCAGAATGATGTTATAGAAAGATGTTTTATATCCATCTTTCCTGCTCGAGGATGGTTCTTTGTTCATGACCGGGAATCTCCCTCAGTCTTTGTGCGGCTGTTGTGAAATAGTCAAATCCGTAAAGAAGTTCAAGCTGTTGCTTCTTGAATTGCTGTCCGTTGATATTTGATCCGGCCTCTTTCATCTCCATAAACAATAACTTGATCTGGGTTAAATAATCGGGACGACTCAGGTATTCCATTTTAGCATCGATCAGGATTTTCTCCAGCTGGTTGTTTGGGTGGAAGGGTTGTTTGGTGGCAAGGATCAGGTTGCAGATATGGTCGATCTGTGTTTCTGAATATTTGAAGTCTGGCAATATCTCCCTGGCAATCACCGAAGACCTGTTTTCATAATTAAAATAGGTCTGTGTCAGACCGGTGTATAACATGAGAGCAGCGGTTCTGACCAACAGCCTCTCATCCTGTTCAATCTCTTCAGCACGGCAGAGAAGGAAAGACTGGTTGTATATTTTCTTTGCATATTCGATTTTGTGAAACTGGAGATTTTCAGGCAGGTCCGCCAGGATGCCTTCAAATACCTTCTCCTCAAGGTCACCCAATCGGAGTAACTGAAGCTTTGTGAAGAATCTCTTGTTAGGAATCCCTTTCAGATCAACAGAAAGCTCGGGGCGCAAGCCGTTGACAAAATACATATCTATGTTTCCTTTATACTTAACAGGTAATTTCCCCCTGTATTCGCATATGAAGTACTCTTTCACCATTCCGTAGGTAATCGCTGAGATATTTACTTTGCCTGGTATTCCTGAAGATTCCATTCGGGATGCAGTATTCACAGTATCTCCCCAGATATCATAGGACATTTTTTTATGACCAACCACACCGGCAATTACAGGTCCCGTATGGATCCCGATTCTCAGGTCCCAAATGTCAGCTTTGGCTGATTTCAATTGCTGCATGTATGTCTGCATCTCAAGGGCAGCCAGAACCACTTCAACCGGGTTGGTGGAGTTTTTCTCCGGGATGCCCCCGGCAGCCATGTAAGCATCGCCGATGGTTTTGATTTTTTCGATGTTGTATTTTTCTACCACCGAATCAAAGTGGAAAAAGAATTTGTCCAGCTCATCAATCAGGGCTTCAGGATTCATCTCTTCGGCAATTTTTGTAAATCCCTGTATGTCAGAGAAAAGAACGGTGGCTCTTTCGTATTTTTCCCATTTGGCTTTCCCGGCCGACTTCAACTGGGCAGCGGTTCGCTCAGGTAGAATCTCGGCCACCAGTTTGTCTGATTTTTCCTTCTCAACGGTCAGATTATCCAGCTTTGTCTGCATACGCTGTGAAACCCTTGATTCTGCCCTCTGATAACCAAGGAGTCTCCATTTCTGGAGGAGGAAAAGGAGGATCAGGAAAACCAGTCCGTAAACCACATATGCATACCAGGTTCTGTAATAGGGTGAATCGATGGAGAACTGGAATTCAACGGGAGATGAAAATCTTCCGTAGAGGTCCTGCGCCTGCGCCACCAGGGTATATTGTCCGGGCTTTAATCTGTCATAGATAACCTCCCTGCTGCTGCTCCAATCCGACCACGATTCCTGGTTGGGAAGTAATTTGTGTCTGAACAACGGTTCAGGTGTGCTCTGAAACTCAAGCCCTGCAATATGAAATCCTGCCGATGTGACTTTTTTGAAATCCCCCAGGGGTTCTATGCGGGCAGGCAATTCGGCACCACCTATTTCAAGTACTGAAAGATCGAAGAGAGAAATTTTATCCATTCCAGTCAGAAACAGGACACTGTCCCTGATATTCAGATTGATGACCTCTCCCAAATTTTGAAGAATGGGATAGTTACGGTGGTCCGATTCAAATGCTGAAGATGCCCGGGTATGTATCACCTGTGACATGTATTTTCCCTGGTGTCGGACCATCCAGTATCCTTCAGATTCGTCTGGGATGATGATATCCGATACGGACAGAATTCGGGCCTTGTTGTCTTTCTCCAGGGGAAGAAAAGTTTCCTCACCTGTCTCGTAATGGTACACCTGGTTGTTGGTAATCAGGTAGAGTTCACTGTCCATGGGGATCAGTCTGAACAGAAGCTCTTCCCGCTGAAAAGAGACCGGGAATACTTTGTCAAGATCTTCAGAAAACTTGTACGCGTGATTGTTGCAAATGAAAAATACCCCGTCCCTGTACTTTGCAAAGGAGTGTGAACTGGTCAGTGAAGGTTCGATGACAGTAGCTTTCCATTGAAACCCTGTTAGGTCATAGCGGATGATGCCTTTCTCCCCTGACGCAATGACAAGATCATCCCCGATGGCTGCCAGCCCTGTGAAATTCCCTGCGGCCAATATTTCTGATGCGTTGTTCCGGACAGATAAAAGATACCCAGATCCTGCCCCATATACAGTGTGATCGGCTTTGTCAATCAGTTGGTACACCCCGGGACTTTCAGTGGATACGCAACGGATATGCCAGAGACCACCGAGGCCATCAAGGTGTGTTGCCTCAAACAATCCATGGTTTGTCCCCAGAACAATTCCATTCTCAGTAACAGCAGAAGCGAATACCCTGCCAATGGTACCCGGATCGATGTCCAATATATTCAGTGCGGAGGGATAATTGATTTTGTGCAGTGAATGTGGACCAAGAATCCACAACTCATCTCCCCCGCAGGTGCAAGCCTGTAAGATATCCCTGTCAGGCAATCCTTTCCTGTTCCCCAGGGCGCGGATTACGCTGCCATTTTGATCCAAAACCTGAATTCCTTCACTTGGGGAAACAACAAGCAATTCATTCCAGCTGAGAAAGCCCAGGAAGCTTATGTCATCACGACTTTGCAATAGATCAGGTAGCTGGGTTAGGTCATTTTTATCAGTATCCATTGAAATGTCTTCGAAGCCTTTGCCACTCCATACGCGGAAGCCATTTCCGCTTATTCTCAAGTACAATTTGCCTTCGATCACATGCAACCTGGTTTCCGAATTCTGGAAAGGAAAGACCTTAATGCGTCCGTCTTTAAACTGGTATATTCCTTTCTCTGAATTTAGAAAAACAGCATGATCCATGTGGATCAACTGGGTGGGGTGAAAGTCACGGTATGCCCTTAAAATCCGGTCTTTATATGAATGGGTCCTGAATTTCCCTTCTGTATCTTTCACCAGCAACCCCATGTCATTCTCACAAGCAAAGAACAGGGAGTCCGAACCATTACCAGTCACGAATACGGGACCGTTCATATGAATATGGACAGACCTGTTTTCATTGAGAATCGTCAGCCCATTTTCTTTTCCAAGAAAAAGCTGGCCCAAATGGTCCTTGTAAAAGGATTTGTTGGGGATGTCCGCATAATGATCAGGTAGTTTTATCTCCTGTATCCAGGGTGTTGGATAGTAGCTCGAATGCTGCGCAATTCCGCAATTGAAGCTGGATTCACAGGTTACGAAAGCAAAAAAAATCAAGCAAACCCTATATGACTTGAAAAATAAATTCATAACTTGTGAATCTGAGTCACTGCGGCAGAATATAGATACAACCAAAATTATAAAAATATATTTACCCGTCATTGATAACCAAACGACAGGATTTCTATGGAAAAATTAGAAAGGCCGATTATCGTACCATGGGATTTTTCACAGGTTGCTGAAAATGCGTTTCAGCATGCGGTGAACGTTTCCAAAGCGCTGAACAGGGATATCCTCCTTTTACATGTTGTCCCGGACGCACAGAATGCCGGGTCCAAGAAGGAAGAGATGGAGGCAGCTGCTGAAAAACTCGGGAATGAATATGGGAAAAAGCCATATACAGAAGTGGTGGATGGCAGCATCTTTAATGCCATTGGAGATACCGCTAAGGAGCTGAAAGCAGAAATGATCATCATGGGAACCCACGGGATAAAGGGTGCCCAGAAACTATTTGGCAGCAAGGCCCTCAGGGTTGTGGTGTCCTCCAGGATCCCATTTGTTATCGTTCAGGATAAGCCGACAAAGGATAAGATTGAGACCATCCTGCTGCCCATTGATTTCAAGAGAGAGAACAAGGAGAAGGCGAACTGGATCTACTACCTTGCCCGGAATTTCGGAGCAAAATTCATCATTCTGAAGTCCAAAGCCAAGGACAAGGGATTCCGTAAGAAGATCATATCGAATATTAAATACATTGAATCTTTCCTGAAAGGGCATGATGTTGCATATGAAATTGTTACTACAGAAGGCAAGCAAAGCTTCAAAAAGGAGATTGTCGATTTTGCCAAGAAGAGTGAAGCAGACCTGATTTTGGTTATGGCTACAAGGGATATCAGGTGGGTAGATTACCTGCTGGGAGCTCCGGAACAATACCTCATTGCCAATCCTGAAGGAATTTCTGTGATGTGCATGAATCCCAAACCAGCAAAACTCTCTGGTGGATTCAGTGCTACAGGAAGTTGATAATCTTTTCTTTTTTCATAATTTCAGGGCCATTGAAGCAATGGCCCTTTTTTATTGATGAATATCGTTTTCGCCACAAATAATCAGCATAAGCTGCAGGAGATAAAGGCACTTCTGGATGAGAAATTCCACATTATTGGATTAAAAGAAGTGGGCATTGCAGAGGAGATCCCTGAGGACCATGACACCCTTGAAGAGAATGCCTCCCAGAAAGCCAGGTATATTTTTGATCGCACCGGGAAGAACTGTTTTGCTGATGATACAGGTCTTGAGGTCTGGGCGCTTGGTGGTGCACCCGGCGTCTACTCAGCCAGGTATTCGCGGATTGGCCACCCAGTTTTTCCGGAGATGGAGGCAGCTGAGGGCAATATCAGGAAACTCCTGATTAAAATGGATGGGGTGGAAGACAGAAGGGCGCAGTTCAGAACAGTGATTTCCCTGATCATAGAGGGTTCTGAATACCAATTTGAGGGAGTGATAAAAGGAGAGATTACCAGGGTCTCTGCAGGATCCAGGGGTTTTGGCTATGACCCGGTTTTCATACCCGAAGGTTACAATCTGACTTTTGCGGAAATGGACCTTGCAGAAAAAAACCGAATCAGCCACAGGGCCAGGGCAGTTCAAAAGCTCGCACTATTTCTGAAGGAAATGTAATATGTCTTTTGAAATTGCGTATTTATAGAAACCACTTCAAATATGCGACACCGGTTTATACAATTGATGATCTGCCTGGGTTTGTTCTTTTCGGAACATTTGGCCGGGCAAATTAAGCTTGGCCAGTGGAGGACTCACCTGCCTTACCAGTATTGTATTCTGGCTGAAGTAACCGACGATCGCGTTTTCTCTTCCACCACCGGAGGACTGTTTACATACAACCTGATCGATAACTCTGTAGAGAAGTTATCTAAAATCGATGGTTTTTCAGACATCGCGGTGACCACCATGCGATGGAGCAGTGATCTGCGGACCCTGATCCTGGCATACCAGAACTCCAATATTGATATCCTCAGGGACGGCGTCATATTGAATCTGCCGGATCTTATGAAAAAGCAGATCCCGGGAGATAAATCCATTTACGACATCTACTACTATGGTCAGTATGCCTATCTCTCAACAGGTTTCGGTATCGTGGTTTTGAATCTTGAAAAGGATGAGATCAAAGACACCTATTACATTGGCGACAATGGAAATGCCCTGAAAGTGAACCAGGTGACCATCGACGGAACCCACATTTACGCAGCAACGGAACAGGGTATCAGGAAGGGATTGTTATCAGACCCCTTCCTGGTAGATTTTAATGCCTGGGAAGTCGTGAGCGATGTACCCAATGCCGGAGGTTCTTTCTCGGCAATAGCCTATTATAACAATGCATTTTTCACCGCTTACAGGGATCCGTCAGGGACCAAAGATGAGGTATATTATAATCTTGGAAGTGCCTGGATCAATTATCCCTATTTCAATGATACAAAGTGCATGGAAATACTGAACCAGGGTGATTTCCTTACCATCGTGGGCAATCACATGGTGAGCAAGGTCAGGTATGATTTTCTGGTTGTACAGCAGCTGTGGACCGGCAATCCCAGGTCGGTATCTCTGGATATGGATGGCTTTATCTGGGTAGCGGATTATGGAGGTGGAATGATGACCAACAGGGATGGAGAAGTGTGGTCTGTGATTCCTGATGGCCCACAGTCAACCATCGTATTTGAAATGGCATCAGGAGGCAATATGCTGTACACAGTGCAGGGAGCCATCGACGGATCCTGGAACAACCAGTTCACGGTGGCCACCATGGAGACCTACAGTGATGAATCATGGGATTTCCTTCAAAATTTGGACAGCCGTGACCTGATAGCAGTGGCAGTTGATCCCCTGGACCCGGAGCATGTATTTGCCGGATCATGGGGATACGGACTCCATGAATACAGGGCTGGGGAAGAAATTGCACAATACAAAGAATCCAACAGTTCGATGCAAAGCATTTACCCCGGGGCTGATTTTATCAGGATAGGAGGATTAAGTTTTGATCCAATGGGCAACTTGTGGATCACCAATTCGAATGTTGCTGAACCCCTATCTGTCCGGAAATCCGACGGTACCTGGAAGAGCTTTGGAGCAGACAACAAGATTTCCGGATTCGATGCACTTGGCCGGATCCTGGTTACCCAGGCTGGACATAAGTGGGTGATTATTCCAAGGGGCCACGGACTTTTCGCTATGGACGACAACGGAACCATTGATGATACCTCGGATGATGACTATCAGCGCGTCAGTGTAGTGGATAAATATGGCAAGGTAATTACAAACGATGTTCGCTCTTTTGCTGAAGATCAAAACGGGAATCTCTGGTTGGGTACCAACAGAGGAATCCTTGTTATTTATACTCCGCAACGCTTGTTTACAGATGGTTCTGTTTATGCACAGGAAATTGTAGTTCCACGAGAGGGTGAGGTCAACCCGGATGGCACCATTCCCGGAGATGTTCTGTTGGTGGAGCAGGTTGTAACGTCCATTGAAGTGGACGGAGCCAACCGGAAATGGCTGGGAACAGCCGGCGGTGGTGTTTATCTGGTTTCGGAGGACGGACTGGAAGAGATCAATCATTTTAATTCGGTGAACAGTCCCTTACTTTCCGATAACATTGTCGATATCTGTGTGGACGGTATATCGGGTGAGGTTTATTTTGCCACTGATAAAGGGATTATTTCATACAAGGGGGATGCCCTTACCGGCAGTACGGCCTTCGACAATGTGGTAGTATATCCCAACCCTGTCAGGGAGACATATAACGGACCTGTGGCTATCAAAGGACTTATGGAAAGAACCACGGTGAAAATCCAGGACATGGGTGGGAATCTGGTTTATGAGACCGAATCTATGGGAGGACAGGCGCTCTGGGACGGTACCAACTTCCGTGGTGAGCGGGTGGCCACAGGTGTTTACCTGATTTTTCTGTCCAGTGAGGATGGGAGCTTTACCCATGTGACCAAATTGCTATTTATCCACTAGGCATGATCCGGAAATCCAGGGGCATTATACTGCATACCATCCGGTATGGTGAGTCGAGCCTCATTGTGCACTGTTACACAGAACAGTACGGGAGACAGACTTACATGGTGAAAGGGGTTCGCAAGTCACGCCGGAACAACCGTTCCAACCTTTTTCAACCCCTCTTTATCCTCGATTTTGACGTGTATCACAAAGAGACCAGGGAGATGCAACTGGTGAAGGAGGTCTCCCGGTCTATCCCCATCAACACCATCCCTTATGACATCATCAAAAACTCCCAGGCTTTATTCATGGCTGAGGTGTTGTACCGGGTGATCCGGGAAGAGGAACCCAATCCCATACTGGCCCAGTTTTTAATACATTCCATCCAGTACCTTGACACCATGGAGGATCCCCAGGCGGATTTTCATATTATCTTCATGTTTCAACTGTCGCGGCACCTCGGATTTTTCCCGCAAAATAATTTTGGTCAGGGCGCCAAATATTTCGACCTCGTCAGCGGGCGCTTCAAATCGTTTTACAGTGATCCCGATATCCAGCTCGATGAATCCACAAGTGCTCTCTGGAGCAAATACATAGAGCGTGATTTCCAGGAATCAAAGCAGCCGGGATTCAACAGTTCCCAGAGAAGGATCATCCTCGATTCACTGGTGAGATACTATAAAAATCACGTGGCCGGCATGGGAGAAATCAAATCGCTCGAAGTGCTGCGTGAGCTTTTTCACAATTTGTGATTCCATATCCCGCGAAATTTGATTAGTTTCGGGTAACATACACCTATATAATGCGTATAAGCAACGAAACTCATACGGTGTGAGTCTTAAAGCTGAACGTATTTTACACTCATTCCAGGTATCACGAAGAAACTGGATATAATTTTACCATAGCAAGGTGGTCAACACCGGAAAAGAGGTCCGAAATACCAACCTAACGCAAACGTCAGCCAGACCTGACCCGGGGATGATATGTCCAAAACCGAGGCCTCTCTTCTCCCCCCAAATTCGCCTCTTTTTACTCCTTGTTCTTTTTACCCTTTCCGCCTCTGCAACCCTTTTTGTCGCAGCGCCCCCAAATGATGATGCTTGTGGTGCCATTGAAATTAGTGTAAGTGAGTGCGCAAATCTCGAAGGGCCATACACAAATGAAGATGCAACATTGTCATCGGAAGATATTCCTGATTGTGGTAATCTATCTACTGAGGATGTCTGGTTCAGATTTCAGTATCCTTCTACTAGCAATGACAAAGTGGTGATTGGGGTCGTTTCAAACGTGGGTGCAGGATACCTTGGCCAACCGGCTTTTGCTGTTTATGAAGGGGCATGTACGGCTTTGACTGATTTTATTTGTGTTGACGAGACTATTTTTGATCCTCCTTTGCTTGGGACCCGGGCAGTTCTATCAGGAAAAACGGTTGGCCAGTATTACTACATCAGGGTTTGGGATCAAGATAGTGATGAGCCCGGAGCTTTTGGGATTACGGTGTATACAGATGAAACAGATCCAACAATTACTGCTCCGGACGATGTTGATGTCGAATGCATTGGAGATACCATTGTTTCCAATACGGGGGAGCCTGGAGATGGAAATATTAATGACGATTGTGATGCAGATGAATATTTAACAGTCACTTATTCTGATGTTAGTGACAATAATACCTGCCCGGAAATAATTACCCGAACCTGGCAAGTTGAAGATCTGGCAGGGAATACTTGCTCCGCAAATCAAATTATCACTGTAGATGATCAGACTCCACCGACAGTAACTGTACCCGATGACTATGTGTTAGAGGGATGTGATGTAACCGCTATCGTTGACTTTGCATACAGCACCACAGCGACCACCGTTACCCTTGCCGAGTACAATGCCTTGACCGGAGCCGCAGCGAGTGACAACTGCAACATCGCCAGTGTTACTTACCAGGACAGCCAGACAGGTAGCTGCCCAATCGAAGTGACCAGGATATGGCGTATCACCGATGACTGTAACAATACAACGACCGTTAATCAGTCTATCAACATAGATGATACAACTCCACCGACAGTAACTGTACCCGATGACTATATCCTAGAGGGATGTGATGTAACCGCTATCGTTGACTTTGCATACAGCACCACAGCGACCACCGTTACCCTTGCCGAGTACATTGCCCTTACCGGAGCCGCAGCGAGTGACAACTGCAACATCGCCAGTGTTACTTACCAGGACAGCCAGACAAGTAGCTGCCCAATAGTAGTGACCAGGATATGGCGTATCACCGATGACTGTAACAATACAACGACCGTTAATCAGTCTATCGACATAGATGATACAACTCCACCGACAGTAACTGTACCCGATGACTACATCCTAGAGGGATGTGATGTCACCGCTATCGTTGATTTTGCATACAGCACCACAGCGACCACCGTTACCCTTGCCGAGTACCTTGCCCTTACAGGAGCCGCAGCGAGTGACAACTGCAACATCGCCAGTGTTACTTACCAGGACAGCCAGACAGGTAGCTGCCCAATAGTAGTGACCAGGACCTGGCGTATCACCGATGACTGTAGCAATACAACGACCGTTAATCAGACTATCAACATAGATGATACAACTCCACCGACAGTAACTGTACCCGATGACTATATCCTAGAGGGCTGTGATGTAAGTGCTATCGTTGATTTTGCATACAGCACCACAGAGACCACCGTTACCCTTGCGGCGTACCTTGCCCTTACCGGAGCCGCAGCGAGTGACAACTGCAATATCGCCAGTGTTACTTACCAGGACGGCCAGGCGGTAGCTGCCCAATAGTAGTGACCAGGACATGGCGTATCACCGATGACTGTAACAATACAACGACCGTTACATCAGACTATCGACATAGATGACACGACTCCACCGACAGTAACTGTACCCGATGACTACACCCTAGAGGGCTGTGATGTAAGTGCTATCGTTGACTTTGCATACACCACCACAGAGACCACCGTTACCCTTGCGGCGTACCTTGCCCTTACCGGAGCCGCAGCGAGTGACAACTGCAATATCGCCAGTGTTACTTACCAGGATGGACAGGCTGGTAGCTGCCCGATCGTTGTGACCAGTACCTGGCGTATCACCGATGACTGTAGCAATACGACGACCGTTACAGCAGACTATCAACATAGATGATACAGACTCCACCGAGTGTAACTGTACCAGATGACTATACCCTGGAGGGCTGTGATGTAAGTGCTATCGTTGACTTTGCATACACCACCACAGAGACCACCGTCACCCTTGCGGCGTACCTTGCCCTTACCGGAGCAGCAGCTAGTGACAACTGCAATATCGCCAGTGTTACCTACCAGGATGGCCAGGCTGGGAGCTGCCCGATAGTTGTGACCAGTACCTGGCGTATCACCGATGACTGTAGCAACACGACCACCGTTAACCAGACCATCAACGTAGATGATCACGACCCACCGACTGTAACTGTACCAGATGACTACACCCTTGAGGGCTGTGATGTAAGTGCTATCACTGACTTTGCATACACCACCACAGAGACCACCGTCACCCTTGCGGCGTACCTTGCCCTTACCGGAGCCGCAGCGAGTGACAACTGCAATATCGCCAGTGTTACCTACCAGGATAGACAGGCTGGGAGCTGCCCGATAGTTGTGACCAGTACCTGGCGTATCACCGATGACTGTAGCAATACGACCACCGTTCAGCAGACCATCAACATAGATGATCACGACTCCACCGAGTGTAACTGTACCAGATGCCTACACCCTGGAGGGCTGTGATGTAAGTGCTATCACTGACTTTGCATATACCACCACAGAGACCACCGTCACCCTTGCGGCGTACCTTGCCCTTACCGGTGCAGCAGCGAGTGACAACTGCAATATCGCCAGTGTTACCTACCAGGATGGCCAGGCTGGGAGCTGTCCGATAGTTGTGACCAGTACCTGGCGTATCACCGATGACTGTAGCAACACGACTACCGTTCAGCAGACCATCAACGTAGATGATCACGACCGATCCGAGTGTAACCGTACCAGACGCCTACACCCTTGAGGGCTGTGATGTAAGTGCCATCACGGACTTTGCCTATACCACTACAGAGACCACCGTCACCCTTGCGGCGTACCTTGCCCTTACCGGTGCAGCTGCGATGACAACTGCAATATCGCGAGTGTTACCTACCAGGATGGACAGGCGGGAGCTGTCCTATCGTTGTGACCAGGACCTGGCGTATCACCGATGACTGCAGCAACACGACCACCGTTCAGCAGACCATCAACGTAGATGATACAGACATCCATGTGTAACCGCACCAGACGCCTACACCCTGGAGGGCTGTGATGTAAGTGCCATCACGGACTTTGCCTATACCACTACCGAGACCACCGTCACCCTTGCGGCTTACCTTGCCCTTACCGGCGCAGCCGCTAGTGACAACTGCAATATCGCGATGTTACCTACCAGGATGCCCAGGCGGAGCTGTCCGATCGTTGTGACCAGTACCTGGCGTATCACTGATGACTGCAGCAACACGACCACCGTTCAGCAGACCATCAACGTAGATGATCACGACCGTCCACCGGTAACCGTACCAGACACCTACACCCTGGAGGGCTGTGATGTAAGTGCCATCACGGACTTTGCATATACCACTACCGAGACCACCGTCACCCTTGCGGCGTACCTTGCCCTTACCGGTGCAGCTGCTACTGACAACTGCAATATCGCGAGTGTCACCTACCAGGATGGACAGGCTGGGAGCTGTCCGATCGTTGTGACCAGTACCTGGCGTATCACTGATGACTGCAGCAACACGACCACCGTTCAGCAGACCATCAACGTAGATGATCAGACATCCAGTGTAACCGTACCAGACACCTACACCCTGGAGGGCTGTGATGTAAGTGCCATCACGGACTTTGCATATACCACTACCGAGACCACCGTCACCCTTGCGGCGTACCTTGCCCTTACCGGCGCAGCTGCTAGTGACAACTGCAATATCGCGAGTGTCACCTACCAGGATGGACAGGCTGGGAGCTGTCCTATCGTTGTGACCCGTACCTGGCGTATCACTGATGACTGCAGCAACACGACCACCGTTCAGCAGACCATCAACGTAGATGATCAGACGATCCGACGTGTAACCGTACCAGACACCTACACCCTGGAGGGCTGTGATGTAAGTGCCATCACGGACTTTGCATATACCACGACCGAGACCACCGTCACCCTTGCGGCGTACCTTGCCCTTACCGGCGCAGCTGCTAGTGACAACTGCAATATCGCGAGTGTCACCTACCAGGATGGACAGGCTGGGAGCTGTCCTATCGTTGTGACCCGTACCTGGCGTATCACTGATGACTGCAGCAACACGACCACCGTTCAGCAGACCATCAACGTAGATGATCAGACGCCACCGATGTGTTATCACTAAAAATATTACTGTATATCTGGATGAGGCAACGGGAGAGGTTACCATCACGCCCGATCAGGTGGATAACGGCACAAATGACTATTGTACGGCCATACCTCAGTCTCTTACTTAGCAAATACACCTTCAACTGTAAGATGTTGGCAACAATACTATCTATCTGATTGCTGAGGATGATTGTGGTAACATTGATAGCGCACAGGCGATTGTTACAGTTAGTTATATTAATCCGCCAGCTCCTACTGCCATTGCAACGAGACAACTATCTGCAATGACTCCCCTGTTGAAATTATCCTGGACAATTCATTCCAATTGATGAAGTTCTGGTGGAGTGTTACAGGATCTTCTCGATATTAGTGGTTATACTTCACCTGATTCTGTCTTCGGTATATCTGCCCTGCCTCATACCATTTCTGACCATCTGGTTAATTCTATCCAACAGTGTTCAGTCGGTCACCTATACATTCACGCCCATTATTTTTGGTGTATGCCCGATGCCGGATATTCCTGTTACAATTTTTGTAAATCCATCCCCTACCATTGAGGTGACGGTTGCCAACGACACAATTTGCGATGAAGGCACAGCCACCATTGAAGTCAATAGCCTGACCGGCCTCACATCCGGATTGGTGAAATATGACTATACCATTGAGGATGTATCCGGCTTGCCAGGAGATGTAACGGGTCAGACAGAAGGATATGGAGAGGACCTGGGAAGCTTTAACCAGACCCTGGATAACCACACAGACCAGGTTCAGTGGGTCGAGTACCGCATCCATCCATTTACAGAGGGAACAGGATCGGGAGTAAATTGCGATTATGGAGATACCAGAGACAGTGTCTTTAAGATCTATGTAATACCCATCCCCGGATTGATGTATCGATAGATAATGATACGATCTGTGATACAGGCATCAGTACAATCACCGTATCGAGTCCAACCACCCTGTTGGAAGGCCTGGTACTGTTTGACTATACCATTGAGTCCGTATCGGGCTTGGCCGGAGATGTAACGGGTCAGACAGAAGGTTATGGAGAGAACCTGGGCAGCTTCATTCAGACCCTTGACAACCACACCGACCAGGTTCAGTGGGTAGAGTACCGCATCCATCCGTATACCGTAGGTACCGGTGCAGGAGTAAATTGTGAAGATGGGGTACTGGAGGACAGTGTATTTAGGATTTATGTGATACCCACCGCACGGATTGATGTATCGATAGATAACGATACGATTTGTGATACCGGCATCAGTACAATCACCGTATCGAGTCCCACCACTTTGTTGGAAGGCCTGGTGCTGTTTGACTATACCATTGAGGATGTATCTGGTCTGGCAGGAGATATAACGGGCCAGACAGAAGGTTTTGGAGAGAACCTGGGTAGCTTTATTCAGACCCTGGACAACCACACAGACCAGGTTCAGTGGGTAGAGTACCGCATCCATCCCTATACCGCAGGAACCGGGGCAGGAGTAAATTGTGATGATGGGGTACCGGAGGACAGTGTCTTCAAGATCTATGTAATCCCACCCCACGGATCGATGTATCGATAGATAACGATACGATCTGTGATACAGGCATCAGTACAATCACCGTATCGAGTCCAACCACCCTGTTGGAAGGCCTGGTACTGTTTGACTATACCATTGAGGATGTATCTGGTCTGGCGGGAGATGTAACCGGCCAGACAGAAGGCTATGGAGAGAACCTGGGCAGTTTCATTCAGACCCTTGATAACACTACCGACCAGGTTCAGTGGGTAGAGTACCGGATCCATCCGTATACCGTGGGAACCGGTGCAGGAGTGAATTGTGAAGATGGGGTACTTGAGGACAGTGTATTCAGGATCTATGTGATACCCACTGCGCGGATCGATGTATCGATCGATAACGATACGATCTGTGATACAGGCATCAGTACAATCACCGTATCGAGTCCCACCACCCTGTTGGAAGGCCTGGTATTGTTTGACTATACCATTGAGTCCGTATCGGGCCTGTCAGGAGATATAACGGGTCAGACAGAAGGCTTTGGAGAGGACCTGGGCAGTTTCGTTCAGACCCTAAACAACACAACAGACCAGGTTCAGTGGGTGGAATACCGCATCCATCCGTATACCGTGGGAACCGGTGCAGGAGTGAATTGTGAAGATGGGGTACTTGAGGACAGTGTATTTACGATCTATGTGAATCCCTCACCCACCATACAGGTAACGGTTACCAACGACACGATTTGTGACGAGGGTACTTCTACAATAGATGTAAGCAGCCTGACCAGCCTCACATCCGGTTTGGTGAAATATGACTACACCATTGAGGATGTATCTGGCTTGCCAGGAGATGTAACGGGTCAGACAGAAGGCTATGGAGAGGACCTGGGCAGCTTCATCCAGACCCTGGATAACCACACAGACCAGGTGCAGTGGGTCGAGTACCGCATCCATCCCTTTACAGAAGGAACCGGGTCGGGAGTAAATTGCGATTATGGAGATACCAGGGACAGTGTCTTTAAGATTTATGTAATTCCAACTCCCCGGATTGATGTATCGATAGATAACGATACGATCTGTGATACCGGCATCAGTACAATCACCGTATCGAGTCCCACCACCCTGTTGGAAGGCCTGGTACTGTTTGACTATACCATTGAGTCTGTATCGGGCTTGGCCGGAGATGTAACGGGTCAGACAGAAGGCTTTGGAGAGAACCTGGGCAGCTTCATTCAGACCCTGGACAACCACACCGACCAGGTTCAGTGGGTAGAGTACCGCATCCATCCGTATACCGTAGGTACCGGTACAGGAGTGAATTGTGAAGATGGGGTACTGGAGGACAGTGTCTTCAAGATCTATGTGATACCCACCGCGCGGATTGATGTATCGATAGATAACGATACGATTTGTGATACCGGCATCAGTACAATCACCGTATCGAGTCCCACCACTTTGTTGGAAGGCCTGGTATTGTTTGACTATACCATTGAGTCCGTATCGGGCTTGTCCGGAGATGTAACGGGTCAGACAGAAGGTTTTGGAGAGAGCCTGGGCAGCTTCATTCAGACCCTAAACAACACAACAGACCAGGTTCAGTGGGTAGAGTACCGCATCCATCCGTATACCGCAGGTACTGGTGCAGGAGTGAATTGTGAAGATGGGGTACTTGAGGACAGTGTATTTACGATCTATGTGAATCCCTCACCCACCATACAGGTAACGGTTACCAACGACACGATCTGTGACGAGGGTACTTCTACAATAGATGTAAGCAGCCTGACCAGCCTCACATCCGGTTTGGTGAAATATGACTACACCATTGAGGATGTATCTGGTCTGCCAGGGGATGTAACGGGTCAGACAGAAGGCTATGGAGAGGACCTGGGAAGCTTCATCCAGACCCTGGATAACCACACAGACCAGGTTCAGTGGGTAGAGTACCGCATCCATCCTTATACTGAGGGAAGCGGACCTGGTGTAAATTGCGATTATGGAGATACCAGGGACAGTGTCTTTAAGATTTATGTAATTCCAACTCCCCGGATTGATGTACCGATAGATAATGATACAATCTGTGATACGGGCATCAGTACAATCACCGTATCGAGTCCCACAAGTTTGTTGGCAGGCCAGGTATTGTTTGACTATACCATTGAGTCTGAATCGGGCTTATCCGGAGATGTAACGGGTCAGACAGAAGGCTTTGGAGAGATCCTGGGTAGCTTCACCCAGACCCTGATAACAACACTACACCAGGTTCAGTGGGTAGAGTATCGCATCCATCCGTATACCGTGGGAACCGGTACAGGAGTGAATTGTGAAGATGGGGTACTTGAGGACAGTGTATTCAGGATCTATGTGATACCCACCGCGCGGATCGATGTATCGATAGATAACGATACGATCTGTGATACAGGCACCAGTACAATCACCGTATCGAGTCCCACCACGCTGTTGGAAGGTCTGGTGCTGTTTGACTATACCGTTGAGTCTGTATCGGGCTTGTCCGGAGATGTAACGGGTCAGACAGAAGGCTTTGGGGAGAACCCGGGTAGCTTTCACCCAGTCCCTAAATAACACAACAGACCAGGTTCAGTGGGTAGAGTACCGCATCCATCCGTATACCGCGGGAACCGGTGCAGGAGTGAATTGTGAAGATGGGGTACTTGAGGACAGTATCTTCAAAATTTATGTGATACCCACTGCCCGGATTGATGTATTGGTCGAGGATGACACCATTTGTGATACGGGCACCAGTACAATCACTGTATCGAGTCCCACCACCCTGTTGGAAGGCCTGGTACTGTTTGACTATACCATTGAGGATGTATCTGGTCTGGCGGGAGATGTAACGGGTCAGACAGAAGGCTATGGAGAGGACCTGGGCAGTTTCGTTCAGACCCTTGACAACACCACCGACCAGGTTCAGTGGGTAGAGTACCGCATCCATCCATATATAGTGAGTAGTGGGACAGGATTTGATTGTGATCATGGTACCGGTCTGGATTCAACATTCCGGATCTATGTAAACCCCACTCCTGATATAGATGTAGTAACTGCTGATTCTGTATTATGCAACGAAGGGGAAGTAATGTTCAATATTTCACATCCCAATGGAATCGTTGCCGGGGAATGGAAGTATGACCTTCAGGTTGATTATGGATCAGTGTCTGGTGATAATATTGGGGGCCCTAAGACTGAAGCGGAGACACTTCTTGCTGATAATCTGGTTAATACTGACACCATTGTCCACAGGGTTGCCTATACTTTTAAGCCATTAATTGATCCGGAAAACGGAACGTTGGATTGTGGTTCAGGGTATGATACCACACTATATATTTATGTGAATCCCACTCCGGAGATTCGTCTTGATGCTCCAACAGCCATATGCAACGAAGATGAACTGGTCATAGATGTTCGAAATCCAAATGATACCATCAGAGGTGAATGGAAATACCGATTGGAAGTTGACTACGGGATTGTCCAGGGCCTTAATGTTGGTGGAGATTATCTTGCCTCACAAACTCAAATCATTGATACCCTTACAAATAATGACACGGTTTTCCGGGAGGTTATTTACAGATTCTATCCTCGTATTGATCCTGATGATGATGGACCTGATTGTGAAAATGGAATCATGGATTCAATTGTGGTCGTTGTGGACCCAACTCCTGCAATCAGGGTTGTAGCAAAAGACACGGTTATATGTAACGATACAGAAACAATGATAGAGATCTTTAATCCCAATGCATTTTTCTGGGGAGATTGGGTTTACGACTTGGACATTAATGAGCCATCTGGAATATCTCCGGTTATACTGAACCGGTTGATAGCATTACCACCTCACCTATTACTGACCAGCTACATAACAAGGATACTGTAGCACACAAAATAGAATATATTTTCTCTCCGGTAAAGACCTTTGAAAACGGTTTGCTTTGTGAAGGGGGCGAGGATACCACGATAGTC